>NZ_CP131039.1:2642500-3347658 GCF_030657335.1 Croceibacterium aestuarii | reverse complement strand
AAGGGCGGCACGGCGATCAACCTCTTCGTGCGCGACTTGCCGCGCCTCTCGGTGGACATCGACCTGACCTACTTGCCGGTCGAGGATCGCGCTTCATCACTCGCAGCTATCGACGCGGCGATGCTGCGGATCAAGGAGCGGATCGAAGCCGGGATACCGGGCGCGGCGGTCGCGCCATCGCGCTCCGCAGGCGACAACATTGTCACCAAACTTATCGTCCGCTCCGAAGGCGGCCAGATCAAGATCGAGGTCACGCCTGTCTTGCGCGGCACTGTCTACGACCCCGTGGTGATGAGCGTCGTGCCTACAGTCGAAGACACATTCGGCTTCGCCGAGATGCAGGTTGTTTCCTTCGCCGACCTCTATGCGGGGAAGATCGTGGCGGCGCTGGATCGCCAGCACCCGCGCGACCTGTTCGACGTGCGAGACTTGCTGGAGAACGAAGGGATAAGCGACGAACTGCGGCGCGCATTCCTCGTCTACCTTATCAGCCACAATCGCCCGATGGCCGAAGTGCTCGCTCCGACCCGCAAACCGCTGGCCGAGGAATTCGAACGTGGCTTTCTCGGCATGACAAAAGAGAATGTCGAGCTTGCCGATCTTGAGGCTACGCGCGAGGCAATCGTCGCCACGATGGTTGGCGAGATGCCAGACGCGCACTGCAAGTTCCTAATCGGCTTCAAGCGGGGTGAACTGGACTGGGAGCTTCTCGAAATACCGGAAGCCAGCCACTTGCCCGCAGTCTTGTGGAAACAGCAGAATCTGGAGAAGATGCTGCCTGAGAAACGACACAAATTGATCGAGGCTCTGGAGAAAGCGTTGCTCGGCTGACCGAATCTGCGCTTGGCGAAAATCAACGTGACCTCTCATCCGCAAAATGGCAGGCAGTGCATATGTCGATTGTCTGGAAAATCATCCGCATTATCGGGCTCTATATTGTATTCTTTGTTGCCTGCTCGCTCTTTTCGGCAATCGCATTGGACAGTCTCCCGGATTGGTTCGAGGGACTTTTCATCCTTCTTGGTCCAGGTCTAATGGTTTGGTTGTACGAAAAGCGTCGAGCGTCGAGAATTGCTTCAGATAAAGCCAGTTCGAATGATGGGCTGCGAGACCGACTAAGACATGTGCGACGCGCACAGCAGGTGCAGCCTCTACCCATTCAAGCTGCCCTGGAACCGCCCCCGGCGGAAGGCCCCAAGAGCACCAATTCAGAGTTTGTGGGAACCAGCGAGGACCAGCATTTAGAAGGCAAATGGGGTGCGCACAAGCAATCTAGGACGCAGGAGCTTCGCGAGAAGCTATTTGGTGACAATTCATCGATCTTTGATCCAAAAAATTCGAATCGCGTCGAGGCAATCGCGTCGCGGGTCTCGAAACCAACAGCCGATCAGAACACACCCGGCGAGTTGGCCGCGTGTTCAACCTCGCAACCCTATCGCCCGCGCCAAGATAATTCTGAACTTGTTCGTGTCGGCAAAGCTGCCCGAGAGGCACTTGAAGCCGCGTCGCTCAGGCGGGCCGCAGAAAAAGAAACTGGAGCACAGAAGCACCAACCCCTCGCACCAACTTCATCGACAAGCGGGGAGGTCGGTGAAGGCTCGTCCCGCCCATCGCGAATTAAGGTGTTGCGCGAGAAGCTTTTCGGCGACGAGACCCGCCTCGAAAGTCCTTCTGCGCCTGAACGTACTGCCGCGCAAAGACCGATCGGCCGAGATGTAAGCCGTCCCAAGGTTCAAGGGTGGGTGCCGAAGGGGCAGACGGTCACCATCGGCGGCCGAGCAATTGACGGGATGGTGTACGTCGGCTCGCCGCCTAAGGTAAGCTCGCATGGATATGGTGAAAGATGCCGCGCCTATATCGACCCTTCGTTATCGGTTGCATCGTTCGGTTCCGACATGGAGGGCGATGGCATGTCGTACTGGCCGGGATATTCCACTATCCCAGCCGTCTGCAGGGCCACGTATCTCGATTGGTTGGCCGGCGGCCGTCAAGATGTGACGGTCAATCCCGGTTTCCTGTTTCTGTTCTTCTATGGTCTTGAGCGGCGGTTTTTGGTCGATCAGCCATCGGACGACGAGAAACGAGAAGTCGTGGCGGAGGTTGAACGCCTCAAATCACTCTTTTCTGCGAACTACTCCGTCCAAAGGTATCTCGGCGAGTTTCTCGACATCGCGCGTATCATGGCGATGGGCGGCATCTCATTGGACGATGCGACCCTCAAACAGGCGATTCTTGAGAACCGCAGTTGGGACTTGCCATTTTCACTGAAGTTCGCGCTCGGTGGCATGATCGCCGAGGGCAAAGCCTTCGATGCCGAATGGCTGCATCTCTGGCTGCATTGCCACCCAGAGCGACGCCTTCGCACTCCAGCCGAGCGTTGCGGCGACGAATTCAAGGCACTTTTCAAACTGAAATTCGACGCGCTGTACCCAGATGGCTTGAAGGTGCGGACGCCTCGTAAGCTTCTGAAAATCGATTATCGCGCTGCGTCGGGCGAGTTCAATTGCTCGGTCAATCTCACGGCGGGAGATGGCGGAGATGTTGCTATCCCCGACGTTACTGATTTGCGGTCGCCGGTCCAGAAGGCACAGAAGATCGCAGATGAGGCGATGGATGAACTCGATAAGTTCAGCCGGTATCTTGGACGAAATCCAGATGGCCGGGGGACCATTGAAGCACAGGCGCTGCTACCTGCTGGGCTTTGGAGTCTGTTCCCGTCAGACGAGTTGGAAGAACTCAAGGACTGGGCGCACGAGCAAGTAGCGGCGGGCGGGTTGGTCCCAGCACTTGATGTGCTCTCGCGCCTGGAAGGAGAAACGCCGGAGAAGCTCGGTAAGCGGAACTTGACTGGCGCAGCAGATGCACTCGCCCGGATCGGCTTCGGTATGGCTCCCGACCCAAGATTTTCGCTGCGTGGACCGAAGATCGACGAACCCGTCGTGATCTTCGAACTGGGCGAGCCGGTCGAACAGCTTGAAGATGTCTCGCCGGCATATCGAACCGAATTGTTCGAACTAGCACTGGCGACCTTTGTTGCACATGCCGACAGCAAAATTGTGGAAGCCGAACGCAGAGCACTCCGTGAAAAGATCGAAGCGACTAGGGGTCTGACTGAGCTTGAAAGAAAGCGTCTCCACGCGAACCTCGAATGGTATCTCGATGTTCCGCCAGACATGTCATGGCTGCGCAGCAAGCTGAAAGATGCGGGCGCTGAACATCATCTAGCTTTGCGCGCAGCGGTTGTCGCGATAGCCCACGCTGACAGCGTGATTCAGTCTGAAGAAGTGGCTTGCATCGAGAAGATCTACAAGGCTCTCGGGATCGATGCTGGCCTCGTTTACGCCGACCTCCACGCTGGCGACGTGCCCAACGGCCCGGTTCGCGTTAAAGCCGCTGAGACGGAAGCACCGGGCGAACAAATACCGGATGAACCGAAAGCCAAAGCCGGTTCGCTCGATGCAGCGCGTATTGCCGCTATTCGAAATGACACCGAGCGCGTTTCGAGCGTTCTGGGCGAGATTTTTTCGACCGACGAAGACGTGAGCGAAGAGGCCACCGCAGCACATGCTCTTCCATCGTCAATGGCTGGCCTCGATCCCAAGCATGCGATGCTTGTGGAGCAGATAATCCAGCGCGAACACTGGACTGACGAAGAGTTTGACGAGATCGTCGGCAAGCAAGGGCTCATGCCGTCCGGCGCGCTCGAAGTAGTCAACGAGTGGTCTTTCGATAAATTCGATGAGGCCTTGCTCGATGAATATGACGGATATGACGTGTCGCCGGACATAGCCGAGGCACTGAGGGCCGAGATCGCGAAGGGGGATTAATTCATGTCGAGACTGAAGCCGCGCGAACGCGGCGCTATCGTTCAGGCGCTACGCGCAGGGGTTGTTCCCAAATTGGGGCTTCGGCACATCCAGGTCGGACGAGCGCGTGAGATCGAAGAACTCGTCAAGGACATGGACCGGATCGCTGATGGCGGTTCAGCCATTCGTTTCATCATCGGCGAGTATGGCTCCGGCAAGACCTTCTTCATGAACCTTATCCGGCTTGTGGCGCTCGAAAAGGGACTGGTCGTCATGTTTGCCGACCTTGCCCCGGATCGACGCATCCACGCGACCGGCGGGCAAGCACGAGGCCTCTACGCTGAGATGGCGCGAAACCTTGCCACCCGCACCAAGCCAGATGGCGGCGCATTGTCGAATGTTGTCGAGCGATTTGTCAGCCAGGCCCAACACGACGCCGAAGCGAAAGAACAATCGACAGACGAAGTCATTCGTCAGCGCCTTGCACATTTCGAGGAACTGACAGGCGGCTTCGACTTCGCGCAGGTGATCCGCCGGTATTGGGAGGGGCACGAAACCGGCGATGAAGAGCTGAAATCAGCAGCGATCCGATGGCTGCGCGGCGAATTTGCAACCAAAACCGATGCTCGTAAGGCTCTCGGTGTTCGCACGATAGTCAATGACGCGAGCATCTACGATCACCTCAAACTGATGTCGGCATTCGTTCGTGAGGCGGGCTACAAGGGCCTGCTCGTTGGCCTCGACGAGATGGTCAATCTTTACAAGCTGACTTCATCGCAAGCTCGCAACGCAAATTACGAGCAAATCCTGCGCATTCTGAACGACGTGCTCCAGGGGAGCGCTGAGAACCTTGGGTTTCTCATGGGAGGAACGCCGGAATTCCTCATGAACACACGACGTGGCCTCTACAGCTATGAAGCCCTCCAATCTCGCCTAGCAGAGAACACCTTTGCGCGTGACGGTCTGGTCGATCTCTCCGGGCCGGTCATTCGACTGGCCAGCCTTATGCCCGAAGACCTGTTCGTGCTTCTAGCCAACATTCGCGCCGTCATGCAGGGCGATGAAGCAATCCTGCCAGACAGCGCCCTGGAAGCGTTCATGGCTCACTGCTCGGACAGGATCGGGGAAGCATATTTTAGAACGCCCCGAAACACGGTTACGGCTTTCGTAAATCTTCTGGCGGTGCTCGAACAAAACCCTGGCGTCGAATGGTCGGACCTCATCGAAGAACTCGACGTGACGGAAGATTCTGGGGATGATATGAGCGACGTAGATGAGAGCGTTGGCGCTGTCCCCGAGAGCGATGAGCTAGCCAGCTTCCGACTGTGAGCACGGCGTTCGATAAGCTAGCTCGACCAATCCAGAAATGGATTCGTCAGCAAGGCTGGAAGGAACTGCGCGACATCCAGGCCCGTGCAACGCACGTGCTAATGGACGGCAATCGCGACCTGATCGTCGCTGCGAGCACCGCCGGAGGCAAGACTGAAGCCGCGTTTCTCCCGCTGCTATCCCAAGTGCTCGATGAACCCAGTGAAGGTTCCGGATTCGACGTTCTGTATGTCGCACCACTGAAGGCGCTCATCACCGATCAAGCGCGGCGACTTGAAGACATTTGTCGCGACACAGACTTGCCCATCACGCCGTGGCATGGCGACGTTTCGTCATCCATAAAGACTAAAGCTACGAAGAAACCGCGGGGCGTGCTGCTAATCACCCCGGAGTCTTTTGAAGCTCTCTTCATTCGACGTGGGTTGGAAATTCCGAGGCTGTTTGGCCCAACACGCGCAGTCATTCTCGATGAATTGCATTCGGTCCTCGACAGTGAGCGCGGCATCCAGATGCGCTCACTTCTCACGCGCCTTGAAATCGCCCTCAAAAGACCAATTCGCCGCGTCGGTTTGTCGGCCACACTCGGAGATATGGAGCTGGCGAAGGCCTATCTCCGACCTGACAGCCCTGGTGACGTCGAGCAGGTCATTGCAGAGGGCGGATCAGCCGAGTTGCAGCTTCAGCTCCGTGGGTACGTTGCTGGCGACAAGGAAGACGAAAGCCCATCTGCGGCGGATTCCATCGCGCAACATCTCTTCGAACACCTGCGAGGCAGCGACAATCTTGTTTTTGCCGGTGCACGTCAGGCCGTCGAAATCTACTCGGATCGGCTAAGGACGCTTTGCGAGAAGGAACACCTCCCGCAGGAGTTTTACCCTCACCACGCTAGCCTATCGCGCGAACATCGGGATTTCGTCGAACGCCGCCTGAAAGATAGCAATGCGCCGACGACTGCCGTCTGTACGTCCACGTTGGAGCTGGGAATCGACATTGGTGATGTAACCTGTGTTGGCCAGATCGGCGCACCCTTCAGCGTAGCATCGCTCAGGCAAAGGCTTGGCCGATCAGGACGGCGATCGGGCAAGCCAGCCATCCTTCGGCAATACGCAGTCGAGGCGAAGCTCACACCTACAAGCAATTTTTCGGACCGACTTCGCCTTGGAATGGTGCGGGCCATCGCGATGATCGAATTGCTTTTGGAAGGTTGGTGCGAACCGCCGCAACGCGAGGCCCTGCACCTTTCGACCCTCGTTCACCAAATCCTCTCGGTAATCGCCGAACGGGGCGGAATACAAGCGGAACAATTATACGGGATTCTTTGCCAGATCGGACCATTCCGCCAGGTCGATACTCAGTTGTTCCTGGATGTCTTGCGAGCGCTCGGGCACCCTGAGGTCGCACTCATAGAGCAAGCCAGCGATGGGCTTCTGTTGCTCGGTGCCAATGGCGAAAAGCTGGTCGAGCATTACAGCTTCTACGCAGTGTTTCAGACACCCGAGGAATACCGGCTGATTTTCGGCGGTAAGGAGCTTGGGACACTTCCCATCGACAACATGATCGCGCCCGGCATGCTTCTCATTTTTTCGGGCAGGCGCTGGCTGGTGCAGGAAGTTCTCGACCGGGATCGTGTCATTATGGTTGCACCGGCGAAAGCTGGAGTGCCGCCCATCTTTGGGGGCGATCCTGGCAACATCCATGACCGCGTGATCGAGCGAATGTTCGATGTTCTGGAGGGACAAGAGCGCCCAACCTATCTTAATGCGACAGCGCTTGAGTTGCTTGACCAAGCGCGCGGCAACTATGCCCAACTGCGATTTGATCCCGGACGGATCGCGCAGCTTGGCGAAAATGCTGCCGTCGTAGCCACAAAGGCAGGTTCCGTTCGGACAACGACCTTAGCACTCGCTCTTCGTGCGAACGGCTTTACCGTGCAAACACACGACGGGTTTCTTGAAGTGTTTGGGAAGGACGAAAGCCCGCCATTGATCCACGCACTTTCGACCTTGGCAAGCGGCAAAGAGGTGGACCTATTTGCACATTCACCGAATCTGTTGTTCGAGAAGTTTCATCCTCACTTGACGGAAAAATTGCTGCAGCGCGACGCCATGTCCTCGAAGCTCGATGCGGAGTCTCTGCCAGAGTTGGCTGCAGCAATTCTTGGAGGTTCAAATTGAAACTCATCGGAGATCAGCTTCGTTTCAGCGCGACCGATTTGGTCCGCTACCTCAATTGCCGGCACTTGAGTCGTCTTGAGCACGCTGTTGCCAAGGGTGACCTGTCGAAGCCCAAGTACTACGATCCTCTGCTCGAAGCTCTTTGGGAACGCGGCGCCAAGCACGAGCAGGATTATGTCGAGCACCTGACCTCCCTCGGACTGCAAGTTGTGCGCATCGACGGCGTTGAAATTACAGACGAAGCTGTTGCTGCGACGCACGAGGCCATGCGCGCAGGCGTTGACGTTATCGTGCAGGGCGCTCTTCGTTCGGGCGACTGGGTCGGTCGAGCCGACATCCTCCGCAAGGTCGATACGCCGAGCGATTTCGGCGGTCGGTCCTATGAAGCGGTCGACACCAAGCTGGCCCGCGAAACCAAGGGCGGGACCGTCCTCCAGCTTTGCCTCTATTCCGAGCTCATCGGCAAGATTCAGGGCCAGATGCCGGAGTTTGTGCACGTCGTTCCGCCTTGGACCGATTTTGTGCCCGAGCGCTATCGCATCGCCGATTTTGGGGCATACTACCGGCAGGTGAAGGCAGGCATGGCAGCCAATTTTGCTTCCGGAAATTCGCAAGAGACATATCCGGAGCCGGCTACGCATTGCGATATCTGCGTCTGGAGCACCCGTTGCGACAAGCAACGGCGCGACGACGACCATCTTTGTCTCGTGGCAGGCATTTCGAGTCTGCAGATTGCCGAACTCAAGGAGCAAGGGGTCACGACAGGTGCGCAGCTTGCCGAACTCGCCATGCCCTTATCCTGGAAGCCCGAGCGAGGATCTATCGAGAGCTTCACGCGCGTCCGCGAGCAGGCACGTGTCCAGCTCGAAAGTCGCTTGGCAGGCGAACTCAAGTTCGAGCTTCTTGCGCCAGTGCCCGGATTCGGTTTGGCCTGCCTGCCCGAGCCCGATGAAGGAGATGTCTTCCTTGATTTCGAGGGTGATCCCTTTGTTGGAGAGCACGGTCTCGAATATCTTCATGGCTTCCATTACACTGAAGGCGGTGAGGCACGTTACCAGGGTCTCTGGGCGCTCGATCGTGAGGCAGAAAAGGCGGCGTTCGAGACATTCATCGATTTCGTGATCGCGCGGCTTGAGACTTATCCCAACCTCCATGTCTATCATTACGGCGGATACGAGCCAGGAGCGCTCAAGCGGCTCATGGGCCGCTATGCCACACGCGAAGACGAACTCGACCGGCTGCTGCGCGGCAAGGTTCTCGTCGATCTTCTCAGCGTCGTGCGACACGCAATTCGCGCTGGCGTCGAAAGCTATTCGATCAAGAAGCTCGAGCCGCTCTTCGGCTACGAACGTGATGCCAAACTGCCCGATGCGAACCAGGCTCTGACGCGGCTCCAGCTGTGTCTCGAAGCGAATGATCCGACTGGCATCGAGGCGGAAGACCGCGCCACGGTCGAAGCCTACAACCGCGACGATTGCGTATCGACACAGTACCTGCGCGATTGGCTTGAACTGCAGCGGCAGGCCTTGGTCGAACAGGGGGGCGACATCGCGCGCCCTGAGATTGCCGATGGCGCGCCCAGCGAAAACATATCCGAATGGCTCGAACTGATCACACCGTTGATTGAGCAGCTTTCCGGGGGTGTTCCTGTAGATCCCGCCGATCGGACGGCCGAGGAGCATGGTCGCTGGCTGTTGGCCAACCTGCTCGAGTGGCATCGCCGCGAGGAGAAGGCAGGCTGGTGGGAATACTTTCGCCTGTGCGACCTTGCAGCGGAAGACTTGCTTGAAGAGCGCGCTGGCCTGGCGGGTCTGCAGTACATGAAGACGGTCGGTGGAACAGCCAAATGTCCGATCGACCGCTACAGTTTTCCTGCTCAGGAGGCCGACATACGCCCGGGCAAGGGCATCAGGGCCAATGGCGGCCAATCGGTCGGTTCTGTCGAGGACATTTCCCGCAACCAGCGGACGGTCGATATCAAGAAGACCTCGGCAATGGCGAGCGAACATCCTGAAGCGATCTTCGTCCACGAGCATGTTTCATCGAAGCCCATGCAGGAATCCCTGGTCCGGCTGGCACGCTATGTCTGTGAGCACGGCATGTTCGACGGCGATGCCTACCGGCCCGCTCGAGACATGCTCATGCGCGTAGGCCCGCAAGTCGCAGATGATGGGCCTATCCGGATGGACGGCGAAACGCCGCTGGCTGCCGGTGTGCGAATTGCACCGCTAGTTGCGTCAGGAGTGCTGCCGATCCAGGGACCACCTGGAACCGGTAAGACGCATACTGGCGGGCACATGATCTGCGAGTTGGTGAAGCAAGGCAAAAAGGTAGGCATCGTGGCCAACGGCCACGACGTGATCCGCAACCTGCTCGACAAGGTTATCGAGGTTGCCGAAGAGACCGCCACGCCACTTGTGGGCATTCAAAAGCCGAAGGGCGGTTCAAAGGAAGAGGCCACTGACCGGCTTCGCTTTGCCAAAAAGAGCAATGGGGAGGTCTTCGCCGCTTTGGATAGCGATTGCCAGATAGCAGGTGGGACCGCGTGGCTGTGGTCGACCGAGGACGCGTTCGAATGTCTTGACGTTCTGTTCGTCGATGAGGCCGCGCAAATGTCGCTCGCAAATGTGCTCGCGGTTTCGCAGGCAGCCCAAACGCTGGTCTTGCTTGGTGATCCTCAGCAACTCGACCAACCAATGCAGGGTAGCCATCCGGACGGAACTGGATGCTCGGCTCTCGACCATCTCTTGTCGGGGAAACAGACGATAGCGTCTGACGAGGGACTGTTCCTCGACATTACCTGGAGGCTGCATCCCGATATTTCGGACTTCACGTCAGAGCTCTTCTATGAGGGTAAGCTTGACTCGAAGGAGGAGACGGCGGGGCAACGCGTCAATGCTAGCGGTATTGCCGGGGGCACGGGGCTCCGCTTCCTGCCCGTCGAGCACAAAGGCAATCAGAACTGCTCTCCTGAGGAGGCCGACGTTATCGCAGCCCTGGTAGACGATATCCTCCAGCAAGGAGCGACCTGGGTTGACCGGAATGGAGAAGAGCACCCCGTCGGAAGCGACGACATCCTGATAATCGCGCCGTACAATGCGCAGGTCTTCGAAATTCAGCAGCGCTTGCCGCAAGCACGGGTTGGGACAGTCGACAAGTTTCAGGGGCAGGAAGCGCCGATTTCGATCTACTCGCTCGCCAGTTCGTCGCATGCGGACGCTCCGCGAGGGATGGAGTTTCTCTACAGCCTCAATCGCCTGAATGTAGCGACATCCCGCGCGAAATGCGTGACGATCCTGGTTGGCTCTCCTCAAGTCTTCGAAGCCGAGTGCCGCACGCCGAGACAAATGCAACTTGCCAATGCGTTTTGCCGGTATCGCGAGTTTGCTGAATAGCTAGATCAATGCTCTTCACCGCGCACGAGCATCAACAGCCTTTTGAATTCATCGTTGTCGGAGTTGGTCTTCCAGAAGTTTATAAAACGGCAAACAATCTGGAGGTTTCCGGTTTCGTAGTGACCGTTGCTGTCGATACGATCAACGGATGGCAATAGGTTCGGATCTGCCCCGTCACCGTGAAACTGCAAGGAGATTCCGGTTAAAGCACACTTGTTGTCCTGAAGGTCCAACAAGGCGACAATGTGCTCTTCCAGCTGGGATGAAGTCATGCGCAGGTCCTTGTTCTTGACCACGCGCTCGACTCTCTGACCGTTTGAGTTCTTTGCGGTGTCCTCAACCGAGTACCTCATGGCGATAATCGATTTCTGTCTGCCACCAATGACGTGACCGGTACCCGAAGCGCCCGGTTTTGGCAGAAGCGACCCTTCGAGTTCCTGCTTCAAAAGGGTCGAGTAGATCCAGCAGAAGGAATGGGCATCGACCAAGCGGACGTTCGAAAGGTTGGATGCTTTGGCGATGCGCGGACGTAGACCCTGCAGAATGGCGTTATAGGTTTCGTAGTTGCTCCAGTCGCAATGTCTCAAAGTCGAAAAATCGATCCCGAGAGCCTGAAATGCTCGATCAAAACCTGTAGGCTGAATCGGCATGTATCTTGCCGAATCCCGCAGGAAAAACAGGTAAGCGATCAATGGGTATTTTCGACCAGTGAGCTCGGCGACTTGTTCGAACGACTCAGCTTCAGGCCGATCCGTACGGAAATGGTCGAACAAAGCTTGTTCTAGGGAATTTCGAAGGGAGGGGTTCGATTGGGCCTCGAGCATGGCGCGATGATCGCGGTTCGCATGTCCGTACCGATTTTGCCAAAAGACCAGGTTGTTCGTTAGGTTCTTGCCTGCATCCTGTATCTCGATCGCTTCGATTGTTCGGTCGAGAATGCTCCCCGTGCTTATGTCTGCGGAGTTCCAGGAATCAGCCGACAATTTGGATAAGGCATGCTCTCGCAAACGAGGCTTGTAGCTTTCCCAGACGGCCGCCAGGCCGTCCTTAAAACTCGAGAATGGCTTTCCGGACTTTGCCGTCACCAGCTCTTGGAAGCGCACGAAGGCCGCATCGAAATTGGTCGCAGCTAGCAAATCCCTCTCCAAATCTATCGGTGTTCGCACGGTCGGTTGCACTCAGCAGCGACAAGGTTCCTTACAGATTTCTGAAGCCGTTCTTTGCCTTGATGGACATCTCGGGCGGCACGCCGGCTTCCAACGAGAGATTTTGCCACTTGGATAACGCAGAACGGATGTCTCCGATGATCGCATTGGTTTCATGTGTCTTTAGGTCAGCAAACTTTCCGAAAGAGACCAAGTCAGCAAGTTCGAAATTGTCAGTTTTGCCTGCCAGCGACATCTGGTGCTCGTTGGTCCAGTCTCCTTTTGGATTGTAGGCATACACGACATCGAAAGCTGGCGAGAGGCTCCAACGACCCGAGCTGTCCATAAGGAAGGCGATGTTCTTCGTGTGATCGTCCTGGTTGCGGATGAAGACATTGAGCAGCGCGCGGCGCACCTGCTCCCTGATCGCTTCGCGTCCGAGGCCGAGCATGCGGATGGTCTCGATCGCCTGCTCGTAGCTGTAGGCACGGGCCAGATTGAAATCGAAATGGCGCATCGCACAAAGCGACTGCATGTGGAGCTTCTTTCCGTCTAGCGTGCGGTCGAAACGCTGGGTCATGAAATGCGCCCTCTCGCCTTCTTCGTGAAGGCGAGAGCGAGCCATGCGGATGCCAGCCTCTTGGGCTAGCAGGTAGCACGCGTATTCAAGGCGACCGAAGCCCATCGGGTCAGCGAGTTCCTTGTCAGCATTGCCCGACACGCCGTCGAACTTGACCAGCCATTGCGTATAGCCGGGCCCTGCAGTCAGCTGTCCTGAATGGAATTCGCCGGTCTCCTCATTCCAGGCGAGGACGGCCTTGGCCCGGGCGCCGCCGGCAGAGGTGCCGACGCGCAGGATCTCCTGGAGTGCCCGGTGGTCATCCTCTCCCTTGAGGACGCCTGCCAGTTCTTCACGCGCGGCGATGACCCGGTTGGCGAGCTCGACAAGCGGGGCGATATCGACCGGCCGGCCCTGTTCACGGCGCTCGCCGGTGGCAGGTTCGAATTCGAGCGCGCCCATGCCTCTGCGGCCGGTGTAACAAAGGCGCTCGACCGGATCGAAGCTGTCGGCTGTGCGGCCCTGCTCGGCAAGCCAGCGGTTGATCAGGGCGTTACCAAACTTGTCGGGCAGGCTGTCGGCCAGCATGCCCGGTAGCCCTTTGAAGGTTTCGTGGTTGAGCGCAGGAAAATCGTAGACGCCACTTCGCAGGGGCATGGTGAGCGGGGCGACTTCAATGCCGCTGCGGCTGAATTCCGGAGTGTATTCGAAGACCCCGACATCGCGATCCTCGTCCCACAGGACGGCGCCGATCTGGCGACCCCAGAGATTGACGACGGCACGGGTCATGGCGCCTCGTCACCCCAGCTCCATTCCTCGCCAGCTTCACCTTCGGAAGACTTGCGTACCCTTTGCCGCACCTTGCCGGTGTCGGACCGGGGATCGAGCGGGCTCAGTTTGGCGTCCGGCATGACATCCAGCAGGCGGTCTTCGATTTCGAGCGCACGCATGATCCTGGCAAGGCTATCGATGGTCCCGCCGTTGCCGGCTTCCAGGCGGACGAGCGTTGAACGCGAGATGCCTGCCATTTCCGCAAGCTCGGCCTGCTTGAGATTGCGTGATATGCGATACGCTTCGATCTGCTTCCCGAGGTCGGACAGCAGCACCGAGAGAGGACGCAGGCCCAGTGAATCATAATGTGGCATTATCGAGGCATTACATCCAATAGGGAGCTTTGTGTAGCAATTTTGCGTCTTTACATGACAGGGCTTAATGTGTCAATATCGAGACGTAAATTGGCTTATTGGCGCTAATGTATCAAATTTGCTGCTTTGTGCAGGCCGGAGTGATGGAAATGGATGACGACAAGGGTCCCAACGACAAAACAGACTGGGAAGGCCTGCGAGAGATCGACCGTGCCATCTCCGAAAACCGCCTCACGTCCTACTCATGGAGGAAGGCTTGGGCCGACCCTTGGGGGCGGGCGAAAATCATCACGGTGCTAACGTTGCTCGTAGCATTCGTGATCTTCGTCATCATCTACGATCTGGTCCTCTGACCCCTTACCACTCCTTCACATCATCTGCCGCTTCCTCACTTGCTCCCGTGGCACCTTGCGTCTGACGGTCCAGGTAACCACCCACGGTTCCGATCCTTCCACGACCCTGCCGGCGAACCCGCTCGACCTCATCCGCGATGCCAGAACGATCCGGAGCATCGGGCATTGAGGGACCACCCGCAGATCCTAGGTCTCCCCGTGCCCGCACCTGCCCGGCACTTCCGATCCCGGGGCGGCTGACGGGAGCGAAGTCCGGCAATGAAAGATCGGCTTGGATGTCGTCCTGCAGCCGATCGGCATAGCTTTCGACAAACCGCGATTGCAGCTGCTGGCCGCGCGCACTCATCTGGAACTCGATGTCATCGAAGCGCACCGGCCCGTAATAGTCGCGATTGGCTTCCATCTCGGCCATGCCCCACTCGCGATACGCCTGGCTCAGGTTCAGCGTGCCTGCGGCGCTGTTGCCCTCGTACCAGCTGGCCTGGTTCTCAAGGCGGCTGGCCATCTCTTCGGCGCGGCGCGCCTCTCGCGTGTAGCTTTCGGCTTCGGTCAGAGACCGGCTGAGACCCGACGAGCTGGTCGACACCTGCGATACCGAGCTCGAGCTCGTCTCGCGCAAGAAGCCTTCGCGCGTGTTCGACCAGTTGCGGCTGTCGGAAAGCTGCCGCAGCGTGCCCATGATCCTGCCGCGGTCTTCTGAAGCGATCCCGATATCACTGTCGGTCCACGACTGATTGCGTCCGCCAGTCGCCTTGGCCCCCAATGTTGCTGGACCCAAATTGCCTCCAACCCCCGCGGAGGCTTCTCCGTTTAGGAACCAAGACACGGTGATGTCGTCGGAGGCGCGCCGGGAGAGGCCGAACTGCTGCTGTAGCGTCCTCGAGGCGTTGTCGACTTCGCTGAATGCCGTGCCGATGCTGTCGTTCGTGCCGACGCCGCTGACCGTATCGGAGCTTTGACCCTGGCTGTAGGCGTTGCGGATCTCGCTGAACCGGGTGAGCGCAGAGCTCGTCGATTGCTGGGCGAGATTGGCATAGGTCTCGCTCTGCGTCTGGCTCTGGCTCGCCATCGTTCCGAGGCGCCCGGTGAAATCCTGCCCCAGCGTCGGGGTGAATGGATAGCTTGAATTCGGGACAGCAGCGAACTCGCCATCAGGGAAGCTGGTCGTCTGCGTGCCGTTGTCGCTGAAACCACGCGTTTGTGCCGGGCCATAGGCGATGTTGGGGGCAAGATTACCCTGCGCAAACTGGCGGGAAAACACCGTCGAATTGTCGATATTCGAATTGCCAAGCGAGACATTGCCGGTGCTCGCTTCGCGCGAGGCTTCCTCGGCCGCGTTCTGGCTCGGGTTGAGATAGCTCGTTGCCTGGCCCGAGATCGCCAGCGCACCGCGCGCCACCCCACCGGCAAGGAACGGGATCGAGGCGACAAGATAGCCCGCCAAAATGCCGATATCGCTGTTGACGTCGCTCATGCCGGCAAAGGTCGCCAAGCTGAGGCCCGTGCCGCCGCCAGCGGCGGCGACATCGCCCGCACCCTTGAACATCAGGATCATGTGCAGGATGACGAAGAGCGGTCCCCACGCCGCAAGGTAGAAGAAGCCGGTGACGTAACCTCTCAATGCAATGGGTCCGGTCCGCGGCATCAGGAATAGCGGAAACAGGACAGGGAACAGCGCGTAGAACACCACTGTCAGCACGACATTGAGGATCGGGACCCATTTCATTGCGTTGTGCGCTATCGAGGAATAGGTCCGCTCGGTCTGAATATCGGCCCGGGTCTGCGCGAAGACGTCGATACCGCCCGTTCCGCTCGCCCCTGCAAAGCCGTGCATGGCCTGGTTCATGGCATTGATCGTCAGCACCTGGCGGAAGATGTCGCTCGCGCTACGCGAGATGCCGGTGAGATACTGGTAGGCAATCGGCAGATCGGCCATGAGCTTGGCCTTGGCGAGCGCTTCGGTCTGGCGCGGATACAGCTGACGCCCCGCGACAAGCGTCATCTCGTCGATAAGGCTCGCCCATTGCCCCGACAGCGCGGTGTAGGCTTCGCGGCAGGTTATGATCGAGGCCGTCACGCTGTCGTCGGCCTGCCGGGTCAGGAATTTCTGCGCGCGCGCCGCGCTCCCCGGTGCGATCGTCGTCCAGATGTCATCGCTCTCCGACAACTCCTTCATCGAGTAGCGGCCGAGCAGCAGATCGTAGAACACGCATTGCCGGACATGCTCGTCGAAGTTCGCGGCAAATTCCGGATCGGAAATGCGCAAGCTGCGCGTCGATTCAAGCAGCCGCGCGCCATAGATCATGCCGTTCTTCGAGTAGTTGAGGTCGTCCGGCAGGCCGAATACGAGCTCGGCAGAGCGGGTCAGATAGTCCCCCGCCTGACTGGTGAAGCTTGCCATCAGGGCGAGCCCGAGCGGGACACTGGCCACCGTTGCTGGTGCAAGGCTGGGATTGACCCGGTCGGTCACATGGACGTCCATGCGCGGCACCATCAGGCACATGTAGATGAGCGTCGCACCGAGGAACCAGTTGAGCCAGGCCCGCCAGTCCTGGTTGAACGCGACCACGATGACCGCGAGCACCATGCCCATCACCAGCGCGACCTGAATGAGGCTCTTGTAGCCGCCCGCACCGGTCCAGGCGGCAACGGCGTTGAGGACATTGACGATGTACTCGCCGCCGCCGACCGTGAAAATCTCGACCATGCTGCCTGACCCTTATGGAACGATGGAGCGGGACTGCATCCCGCGCGACCAGTCGAGCGCGGCGGCCATCGACGGCGACATCGAGGCGGCGAGCATGTTCTCGATCATCGCGGTCTTCTCGATGATCTGCATGATCGCGGAGACCCGCGCCTGTCCGGTCGCCTGCCGCTGGGCGAGGCTTGACCGGACCTCGGCGACCTGAGCGCGCCAGATCGCGAGTTTCGCTTCATCGGCCGCAATGAAGCTTGCCATCGAGCGTCCGGCCTCTGCGGTGATGCGTTCGAGGATGGCATAGAGGAGATCGATGCTGGCGATCTCGGCCAGCGTGTCGCGGTCGTCGGTTGCCATCCCGCGACCATAGGCCGCCTGAACGGTGAGGATCTTGTAGAGCGGCACCGATGCCACCTGAAGCAGCTCCTTCTCCTCGTCGCCGATCGCTGTGTCGCTGCGGATGGCTTCGACCATGCTGCCGATGAGCCGGGCAACGCGGGGCCGGATGGCCTTTGCGCTCGACAGGCTCATCTGCTGGAAGGTCGGGTTGAGGCACTGGTCGGGCTCGTCGCACTGGAACACCCGCACCGACTGGCCCTGCGTCCCGTCGAGCAGTGCGGTCACCAGCGTCGAGGAGGCGTCGCCGGCGAAAGGCACGAACTTGCCCGGCTCGTCGTCGCGGGGCGGCACGTAGATCACCGTGCCGATGAGCGTCATGGCGTATTCGGCAAGCTCGCGGTCGAAAGTGCCACCGGGGTTGAAGAAGGCGCTCTGCTTGAGGACATGCCAGGTGTAATTGCGCGGCACACCGGGATTGACGTCGGCATAGTCGGCGCCGGCGCTCTCATTGGTCGAGGCGCGCTGGCCGCGCGTTCCGCAACCATGCTTGGCAGCGGCATAGTCGGTGAAGATGCCTTCGGAATTGCCGATCGCTTCGCAGATCGCCTTGTCGGCGAGATCGCCCTTGGGCCAGACGCCGCCGACCAGCCCTTGCGCCATCTCGCAGGAGTTGATCGAGAGATTGTTCATGAGCTGCGCCTTCTGGCTGAACTCCTGCATGATCTTCGAGCATTCGGGGCAGACGGTATCGATCGCGAGGCTGAATGCGAACCCCACCGCATTGTTGGCGACGGCCTTCAAGAGCGCGACCATCTCGCTTGCGTTGATGAAGGAGAAGGACCCGGCGAAGATATCGATACCGCCGCAACCAGCGCGGGCACGCGGCAGCTGGAGATTGGCGATGTTGGTCGTCTTCTGCGGGAAGCGCGTCCAGACATTGCCGAGGCTGTAATAGCCCGCCGACTGACCTTCGAACGCGCTCGGCCCGGTGACATTGGCCGCTGCGCCCATGTCGTCCATGAAACGGTCCATGCTGTCGCCAACATTGGCTGATGCTGGCGCGGACAGAGGGGACGCGACCATGCTGGCGGCAGCCATGGTGAGCGCCGCATTGCGGATGCTAATAATCATGTCCGGCTTCCTTCGAGGTGAGGAGGTAGATGCGGTCCTGCAGCTCGTCGGCCGAGAGCACGCCGTATCCGATCGGGATCGGTCGCCTTGCCACGCTGTCCCACAGCACAAGCGCCGGGGTGATGCCGGGCTCGAGCCCCATGCGCGGCCGCTGGCCGCTTTCGACCTTGTAGTCGGGGAAGTGCCGGGACGGTCCACCATCGGTCGAGATCGCCCTGACCGTGATGTGCCAGCGGTCCGCCACCGAGCGCACGATCGGGCTCATCACTTCGCAGGCGCCGCAGGTCTGAGCGAAAAAGTAGAACAGGCCATAGCGTTCGGAGAGCCTGGCCATCACCGCATCGCGGTCGGCAGCGCGCGCGTCCTGCCATTGCTTCTTAGCGAGCGCGCCGACCGGTCGTTCGAGCGTGTAGTCGAGCTCGGGATCCTGCCAGATTGCGCGCTGCCAGACATCGGAGAACAGCGAAGCCCGGTCGAGCTGGGCGCGCTGGAAGCGGATATAGGCGGTGACGTTTTCCGTCGTCGGATAGAGGATCGCGCGCGCTTTGAGTTCGCGCAGTTCCCCCGTGACCGCGTCCAGCTCCTGCGTGGCGGTTACCTGGGCCGGTGGCTGCGCTATCTGCGTCTCGTCTGCCGGCACCGGCTTAACGCAATAGAACCAGTAGCCGAGCCTGCGCTGCTCGCAGTAGAGGCTGTCTGCCGAGGCAGCTGGCTCTGCCTGACGCGCTTCCTGGGCAACTGCCCGAACGGGAAGCAGTGCAGCGAGACACATAGCCAGTACTGGGAGGGCCAGCATCGGCAGTGATTGGCGGCGCGTCATTGGCCACTCCTTGCGTAATAGTCTTCGATTTTCTGCTGGATGAGGATGCTGGTCTCGAGCTCGTCGGGGAGCCGTGCAGCCTCGGTGAACTCGGCATAGACCTCGCTGAAATCCATCTGGCTGAGGTCGAGCCGGGCGAATTCATCGAGCGTGAAACCCTCGCACTGCTCTTCCTTGGGCTTGTCCCACGGCTTGGGCAGCTGGCGGCGGCCCTGTTCCTGCAAGATCCGCGAGAGCTTGCTCTCGAAGCAGCAGTAGACCTTCTTCTTGGTCAGGCAGACGCCGAGGAACTTGTCCGAACAATAGGTCCCGACATAACCGCACAGCCCCTGCGCATCGCGTTCGTGGAGCAGCACTTCCTCGCGGCTGCAGCCCAGCGCGACGAGCAGGCTGATGCCGGGGATGAGCGGGAAGCCCTTGCCCTTGCAGCAGTTGAGCACGCCGAAGACCTTGGAGGAGCAGGTATTGCGCGTGCCGCGGAACAGCGTCAGCGTCTCGGGATCGAACTGGCCGCGGGCCTCGTCCATTGCATGGAGCGCGGTGACGGCATCCTTGAACTCGTCATTCGCAGTGCGCTCGATCGTCTCGCAGCTGCCGTCGATGCAATAAACATCGCCGTCGCAGACATATTGCGTGCCCCCGCTATCGCCTGCTGGAAGCGGGCACTCGTAAACGCGCTCACTGGTCGAGCATGGCGTATCGTCGGTGAGGCAATTCTCGCGCAGGAAGCGGCAGCTCCCGTTCGCTTCGAGTTCGCTGCAGTCGTTCCCGGCTGTCCGGCGCGCGCAGCTGTAGCTGCGCTGCCAGGCCCAGCAGCTTTGCGTGACCTCAATCCCGTCGACGATACGGGTCTGCGGAGTGCTGTCGGTGCAGGTCTCGGCATCGAGCGTGCATTCGCCATTATCGAGGAAGGCTGAGCACTGGCTCTCGTTGCGCGTCGTGGTGACGACGTTCTCGCTGGTCACTGTATAGGGTGTGGCACCGGGCACTGGCTCGCCGCAGCTGACCAGATCGACGCGCAGCGTTCCGTAGCAGCCCCAGTAATAGCCTGAATAATAGTCGTAGCCGCACGGGATATCCCAGGACTGGACCACCCGGCACTGCGGTCCCTGGTAGTGATCGCAGGCATAGGGGTTCGACGGATCGACCCCGGTTCCGGCGATGCAATAGTAGCCGTAGACATCACGGGCCTCGACCCTGGTATCGAGCGTGACCTGGCAGGTGCCTGTCTCGCGTGTTGCCGTAAATCCGGTGTTGCAGGTAGCCGTATAGGTGCCCGCGCTTGCCGATCCCGGCGGCAGCGGCACGCAGGCCCCCTGGCTACCGGTGACCGACATGCCGCTGGTGTAGTCGAGCGGGGTCTCGTTGATGGTCCGGCTCCGCGCGAGCATGTCCGCGATCTCGTCGGGATCGAACTGCGCGCGCGAATCCATGCTGTCGCGGATCGTCCGCATCGGCGTGCTGGTCGTCGCGGCGCTGCGAGCGCGGGCCTCGATCTGGTCGGGATCGCGCGAGAGATCCTGCAGATCGCGCGTCGCCTGCGGATCGAAATTGGGAACGCGCGCCGCGTCGGGATTGGTCGTTGCGGCATCGCGCGCCTCGCCCAGCAGCTCGGTGGCAAAGTCCTTGCCGTCGGCTCTTGCCGCATCGCGGGTCTGAGCGTGAATGGAAGCCGCGCTTGTGAGGGCGAGAAGTGCGGCAAGGAGATGGGCGAGGGTTCTGCCGGTCATGGCCGTTCCTCCCTGGAGAGCTGGCGCAGATGGAGGCGGGCAAGCTCGGCGCCCGGACCCTTGCCCGAGGCAAAGGTCTCGAGGACT
Source organism: Croceibacterium aestuarii (assembly GCF_030657335.1). Taxonomy (NCBI): domain Bacteria; kingdom Pseudomonadati; phylum Pseudomonadota; class Alphaproteobacteria; order Sphingomonadales; family Erythrobacteraceae; genus Croceibacterium; species Croceibacterium aestuarii. The sequence continues at coordinate 3,326,947 of NZ_CP131039.1, read as the reverse complement.
TCGCCCACGCTGATATTTCCTGCGATACGGTCGTGTGGTGGCACCTCGCTGGTGCAATCGAACCCGTCACATGGGCTGAACTCGGTGCTCAGCATGACGAAGCTCGGTGCGGCCTCGATGTTGAAGGCGCGGAACAACCGCGGATCGATGCCGAGCGAACCGGCCGCGCCGCGGGTGCTCCAGATCGCAGCAAGGCGCTTCTTGAACGCCTCGCTGTTTCCTTGCGGGAAGCCGCGCAGCACGGTGACGCCTCCCGCCCTGGTCATGTCGTGGACCAGCGCCTTCAGCGCTTCGGGCGGCATCGACAGGCTGGCAAAGGCAATAAAGCGGGGGGCTCCCCCCAGCGATGCCTTCTCGGCGGCCGCTTGCCCCGCGATCATCGCGTCGAAGTCGAGGACGGCGTCGGTCTCGATTGCCTTGATGCTGTCGGCATAGGCTGCGCGATTGGCCTGCGCTTGCGTCTGGATGGCCTGTGCGTCCTCGGCCAGCGCCTCGGCGCGTTGGCGGACATTGGTGCTGAGCGCCTGCGCATCGTCGGCATGTTCAGCCGCGCGCTCGCGGATCGCTTCGAGGTCGATGCCTTCGGGCGCGCTTTGGGCGAGAGCGAGGCCACCGATGGTGACGGCAAGGCCAACGGGCAAAAGGAGGAGGTGCTTGTTCATAGCGCGCAGCAGTTCCGCTTGCGCCAGACGAGGTATCCCATGTCTTCGCCGATGGCGGGGATGACCTGTCCTGCGACTTGAAAGGTGGTGGAGGCACCGATGGGCGGGCAGGCGTACCGGCCCGAGGTCGCCGGGTTGGGGTTGGTGGCCTGGAAGCGGTATTGCTGCTTGCGCATCACCGGCATCAGGTATTTGCCGCACAGGCCCTTGGACCCCATCGTCCCCCATGAGACGAGTTCGCGGTGGAGCTTGTAGGCAAAGCGCGAGAGCACGAGGCGCGAGGCCTGGACGTGGCCTATGCTGGCCGAGACATTGCCGTTCATCGGGTACATCGACCCCTGGCAGCCCGCGCACCAGAACATCTCGTCGATCGGCAGCTTTGCAGTCGAGGCCACGCAGTCGGCCGCACAGGCGGCGAGCGCCAGCGGGTTGGCAAACAGCACGGCCTCGGGGTTGATGATCGCCGTGAGCTCGGAGTCCTGCCACAGCGGATCGATCTCGGAGATGTAGAGGATGTCGATCGAGCCCGATTCCAGGCACAGGAAATCGGCGACGATCTCCATCCAGTAGATCAGCGGATAGGCATACCAGTGGACGTGCCAGCTCGAATAATACTGGCTCGCACCGCCCACCGCCGATGGACCCGAGATAGAGCGGAATCCGATATCGAAGCCCGGATCGAGTTTCATGCCGCCGAGGTTCACGAAGCACCACGGCTTCATGCTGACATCGGCGAGCCGCACCGGTTCCCAGAAGCCCATCGCGATCCCGGGCCTCAGACCGCACAGGCAAACCGGCAGGTCGGGGTTGTCGGGATCGGGCCGGCTCGACGGCCAGATGTCCAGCCCGCCGATGGAGATCGGAAACAGGCACGACCAGCAGATGTCAGTGATCGGGTTGACGAAGCTGCCGGTGCAGCGACCGGGACCGGCATCGGCCATGGCGGGCGTTGCGGCGGCGAGACCAAGAATAACGGCAAGAACGAGCGCCAGCTTTCGTATGTGCGTCATGGGGCTGTCCTCCTTCTCGGTGGCAGCGCGATTTCGCTGATCTCGAGCAGGCGGCCCTGCTGGCGCACGCGCGCGGGCACCGACCTGATCCCGAACCTTTCCGTGAGCTTGCCGCCCTGGTCGAAATAGAAGCGGCGCTGGCGGGCCTTCATCAGCTCGAGCGGCGCGCCCTTCACCAGGATCAGCTTGGCATTGGCGTCCTGCTTGAGCGCCCAGGCGAGCTGGTCGGGATCGTCGCCATCGAGGAAGAGAAGTTCGGCGCGAAGGCCGACGCTGTCGAGCGGATTGACCCTCGTGCCAGCGGCATGGATCAACTCGCCTCTTGCGCCGCGGATATCGGCAGCGAGCGTGATCGTCGGATCGAACTGCCAGCGCCGCGCCTCACTGGCCCGGACGATCCCGGCGACGGGGTCGGGGCGGCCCACCCGCGCGATCGTGCGGCGCTTCAGGTCTTCATTGAATCGCGCGGTCTCGCCCGAACGTTCCATCTGCGTCAGGCGCGAATGGATCTGTTCGAGGAGGTCGCGCTCGATCACGGGAAACACCGTGCCGCGCTGGCCATAGTCGCGCGCCAGCACCTCGGCAGGGCAGAGCAGGACTGCAACCAGGGCTGCAGGGAGGATGAGCTTGCTCACAGGATTGCCCTCCCGCTGCCGAGGATCTGGCCGCGGCAGACAAAGCCAATCTCTGCGTAGCGGCTGTCGAGGCCGCGCGGATGGCTGGTCCCGGCGTAGAAGCAGCCATCGGGGATCGGGCCTTCGGGGCCTTTGTGAAGCGCGATACCGAGACGGGTCTCATCAAGCCGAACGGCGATTTTGCGTCCGTTGATGAAGACCTCGCGGCCACGGTGGCTCACGACATCGCCCGGCACGCCCAGCACCCGCTTGCCGAAGAGCTGCGCGCCTTTCCCGAAATGCACTTCGACGAGCCTGCTTGCTGGCGGCTCGAAGAAGATCAGGCTGTCGCGCTCGATACGCGCATGCTTGTCGAGCCAGAAGGCCCAGTTGGGCAGGCTCGGGCTGGCGTTGATGAGGAAGGCATGGTCTTTGGCGAAGGCGTCGACCGCGCCCCATCCGAGTGGCAGCAGCACCAGTCCGGTCAGGACGAGCGGGCGTTTGATCGTGCGGACAAGACGAGAGGTAAACTGCTTCACTGGCCGCCTCCCTGCTCAAGCTGGCGGGCGATCCGTACGCGCAGTTCGTCGGTGGCATCGGGAGCATCGCCCGCGAGCACCGCTTCGCCAACCAAGACCACGCGGCCATCGGTCCCCATTTCTGCAACAGCGCGTTCGGACGCCTGAAGGAAAGCGAGCACGCGCGCCTGGCTGGCTTCGGGATCCTGCTGCGCGCGCGCTTCGGCATCGACGAAACCCGCGATGGTTTCGGCAAGTCGGACGGTGACGATCTGCTGGCGCGGCTCGGACAGCTCGCGGCTGACCCAGGCCGCCCAGAGCAGCGTGGCCACGAGCGCGAGCACGCCAAGAATTCTCAGCACAAGCGGGCGATTGAACGATGGTAGTCTGCGCGTCTCAGTCACGGTTCGCCTCCCGGGGCGGATGGTTGTCGAGATCGGCCGCGAGCCGCTTCAGGAAGCGGGGCATGCGAAACAGCGTCACCGCGCCAGCGAGGACGAGGAAGCAGCCCTTGAGGTCCTGGCTGAACAGGCTCCGGCGCAGGCCGTCGGCTTCAAGGTAGCGGTCCGACAGATTGGCGAGCTGGGTGAAGAGGCCGCCAAGGTCCCAGCCCGCAACGAACAGGAACAGCGCAAGCGGCAATCCCAGCACGATCAGCAACGAAGTCGCGGCAAAGCGCGCGGTCTCGATGAGGACGAAGCAGCTCCCTTGCAGGAACGGCAGCAGGCCGCGGAGGTTGGCCGGAGGGGTCCGGTCGGCGAGATGCGAAACCATCATTGTCCGCCTCCCGCCACGATGCGAATGGCATCGGCGAGACTGTGCCCACGCCGCTCGCAGTCCTGGATCGCCGCATAGGTGTCGGGATCGGAGGAGTAGATCGTCGCCGAGAAGGGATCGAGCACGAGCCGGCCGACCGCTTCGGTCTCGGGGCCCTTGATGAAGACCTCGCTGTACTCGGTGCCCGAACGCTTGAGGCTGCGGATCAGCGTCTCGGTGCGGTCGTCCATGTCGAGCCGCGCATTCGCCCTGAAATCGGCGATCGTCTCAGCCTTCTGCTGAAGCACCAGCATCCAGTCGCTGTTCTCGAGCGCGGCGCGCGCGCCATCGGACTTGTAATAGTCATTGAGGGACTGGGTCGCGGTGGCGAGCGCGCCGCCGTACTTGCGCGCAGTGCGGGCATAGGTCTCGACGAACTCGCCCATCGAACCGCCCTTGAGCATGGCCCAGGCCTCGTCGATCAGCAGCAGTTTCTTGGTTGCTCGCGACGAGCGGGTCATCGCCTGGCTCGTCATGAACATGATCGCCGAGAGGACCACGCTCCTCAATTCCTCGCGGCTTGCAAGGTCGCTCATCTCGAAGACGGTAAAATCATCGTCGAGTGCGAAGCTTGCCTTGCCTGAAAAGAACCCGCCATAACTGCCGCCGCGGCAGAAGGGCGCGATCGCGGTGGCGAGATCGCGGCCGGCCTCGCTTTCCGATCCATGGAGCGCATGTGCGACATCGTCGACCGATGCGCCGCTGCCGAGTGCCTCCCAGGTCGCGGTTACGGCCCGGTCGATCAGCCCGCGTTCGGTGTCGCTCGGCGCGGTGCCGGGACGTGCCATCTGGCCGACGATCGCTTTGACCATGGCGAAGCAGTCGAGGCGGTAATCCTCGTCTTCGTGCGCGCGGGCATCGTCGACCATCGAGAAGGGGTTCAGCGAAAAGCCCGAGGCGAGCGTGAACTCGACGAAGCGTCCGCCCTGCAGTTTGACCGAATGCTCGAAACTGCGCCCGTCATCGATCACCACGACCTTAGCGCCCGCGCCGCGCAGGGCGGCGCAGAGCTCCTGCAGCAGCACCGACTTGCCTGAGCCCGACTTGCCGCAGATCGCGATATTGTGATTGCCGGCAGAGTTTTCGAAGGGCGACCACCAGAAAGGCTGGCCGCGGCGGCCGACGAGCAGGAGGTGTGGGATCACGCCGCCGAGATATTCGCCCTGCATCGGCGCGATATGCGCCGCCGTCGTCGACAGCATGGTCTTGAGGCGCTTCAACCGCGCCATGTCGTCGGCGAGGCCATCGGCGAGGCTCAGGGGAAAGGCAGCAACGAGGCCCTGCAGCTGGAGGAAGCGCTCGTCGGCAAGATCCCAGCCCGCCGCCTTGTAGATCGCCTTGATGATGCGTTCGTGCGCGTCGCCCTGGCCGAGCGGCGAGATGCTGGTGAGCCCGTAGAATAGCTTCACGAGCTTCTTGCCGGCCTGGAGTTCGGCCTGGACGTGGCGCCATTCGGCCGACTGTTCGGCGAGCTTGGGCAAGAAACGCGCGCTCTTGGTCTGGCTGAGGCTGGTCGTGCGCATGAACTTGAAGCCAGCGCGCGCCGAAGCGGCTTCCTGGTCGGGATAGACGAGGCACAGCATGGTCGCCGTCGGACAGGGGAAACGCAGCTTGTCGGTGAACATGTCGCCGATGAGCCGCGCACATTCCCAGGGTGCCCAGCGCTCAGGGGTAGAGCGCACGGCATAATGCCGCACGTCGAAATGGTCGGGATAGCATTCGCCGACTTCGGGATTGCCTTCCTCGTCGCGGCCCGTCTCGCGGAAGCGCTCGGTCCTGAGGATCAGGCGATCGTCGCCGACCTCGAGTTCGATGTCGCGGCGGATGGCCTGGACATCGAGCGTATCGTGCGGGTTCCACGCATGGATGTCGGTCTCGTGCGCGGTGGTCGGCGAGGTAAGCTCGTCGATCAGCGCCAGCAGCCCGCCCGGACGCAGCTCTTGCGCTTGTAGTCCGAGCGAATGGAGCATGCCCATCAACCCTTCGCGGCATTCGGAGAGTTCGGCGTCGGTTACGCTGCCGGGCACCGGCACGCCGAGCGAGACGATCAGCCGGACGTTGCGGGCATGGAAGGGCGCATGCGCCGAGCCCGAAGTCCAGACGAGATCGTAAAGGCGCCTGGTGCGCGCCCTGGCGATGGCCTCGTAGATGCCGCCCTGCTCATAGCGCGGAGCGAACCAGGGGCCGACGACGCTGCCGATACGCGGGGATGCGAAGTTCAGGACCTGGAGGCAGGCGCCCTGCGGCAGGCCTTCGGAGAAGAACTGCCCGAGGATCTCGCCGGTCCGTTCGTCGGCCCCGATGAGCGGGGTGACCTCGAGCACGAAGCCTTTGGAGCGGGCGTTGCGGTAGAGCTTCGCTCCCTCGTCATAGACCCGGTAGGGCAGCCAGTCCGAGAGCATATCGAGCCCGAAATGCGCCTGGGGCTTTTCAGGCCGAGCCGTGTCGGCAAACAGGCCCCGCGAGAGTGCGTCGCGCGCGGCAGCAAGGGATAGCGTCACCGGCTCTCTCCTTCGGTTATGTCAGGGTGGGGGACCGGCTCGCGGGGAGGGGAAAACGAGCCAGGTCCCCCGGGTTCCGGCGCGTCAGCGCCGGGCATCGCCGGAACGGGCTGCGAGGGGATGAACAGCTGTTCCGGCAATGTTTCTGTAGGTTGGAATTCAGGTGCGGCGTTGCCCTCGCGCGTCGCGGCAATGGTCGATGCCAGCGAGCGCAGCACTTCGCGGCGGCCCTGCGGGGCGCGCCAGCCTGTCCCTGCCTGTTCGGGCAGCGTCAGGTGAACGACGCGCGCCTCATGGTCGCGGCCCGCAGCGTCACGGTAGGGCGTCAGCACGATCTGCAGGCGGCGAACCGCTTCGCCGGTCGCGGTCACCGTCCGATGCGTGTCAGGCGTGTCAGCCTTTTCGATGCCGGTCGCCCTGGCATCGATCGCCGAGGTGGGCGCGCAGGTCCCTTCGGGAGCACGGCAGGAAAAGCTGCCTTTCACGTTGCCGCCAAGGCTGGCGCAGCCACTTGCCAAAAGGAGCGGCGCAGCGAGCACTAGGGCGCGAAGGATCGGGAGCCGGCTCATTGCGCATCTCCCTTTCTCTCGGCCACGAAACGGCGGATCGCCGCGGCATCGCGGTAGCCATGAAGTACCGCCCCATCGCGGGCGCGCACGATGACCGGAGTTCCGGCGAACCCGTTGGCCTTCGCGAAGGCTTCGTTGGCATCGAGCGCCTTGGCGTCCTTGCAGGTCTTGCCGGTCGCCGGAGCCTGCCCGGCGTAGGCTGAATGGAGTGCCTTTGCCGGATCTTTCGCGCACAGTACCGCCTCGGAGATCTTGCGGCTTGCCGCGCCAAAGATCGAGATCGGTCGCTCTTCGACATGGACCTTGGCCTTGGCGAGTTCGGCGGTCAGGCGCTGGCAGTAGCCGCACTGGAAGTCCGAGAAAACGACCAGTCTTTCGCCCTTGGGGTTGCCCCAATGGATCGCTCCCGCAGCCGGAAGCGACGAGAGGTCGACATGGCTGGCGGCCGCCTGGACAGGCGTTTCGCCGCGTCCCGCGGGCGCGTCGCTGGCTACGCGCGCCGCACCGGCCGCGAGCAGGTCGGGATTGAGCTCGAGCAGGCGGGCGGCAGTGACGTCGCGCCTTTCTTCCATGTCGTAGAGACGGCCCACGAAGAGATAGCGGGCGGTCTCGTCGATGTAGAACAGCGTGTCGCCCGAGACGACTTCGCACCAGGGCCCGAGCGTGTCGCAGCTGATCGCATCGATCGGGGTCTTGGGCAGCCGCAGTTTCAGTGCCTGCGCGACATCGCTCGCCATGCCCGCGGCGCTCGCAGGCATCGCGGTGACGGCAGAGACGCCGAGCGTCAGCACGGCGGCGGCGCTCGAGAGGGCAAGGGCAAGGTGGGCGGCGCGGGCCTTCAGGCCCGGCCGGTGGTCATTATAGTTCATTTGGAGGGGCTCCTGACGTGGACGCCGTCGAGAAAGACGATCTCGACTGCGATGCCGGTCGGCATCTCGACGACGGGTTGGTATTGTTCGGCGCGTTCGATAAGATATCGGCTGACGGTGTCGGCGGCCTCGCCGGCACCCTGGCCGAAGCCACCGGCGAGGATGTCGGTCGGCGACAGCGCCTCGCGCTGACCGTTGGCGCCGACAGGCTGCGTAAAGATGCCGTTGGCGTTGGCGGAAAATCCGCGCCCGAAGCCGCCAACGATCCCGGCCAGCAGCGCCTGGCTGACAAGGCTGCCTTCGCGGCTGACCACGCGGCCACGCACGCCCGACTTTCCGGCAAAGGAGATGAACCCCTTGACCTCGCTCACCGCGAAGCGCCCACCGGGCTGCGCGCAGGTCATGCGCACCAGCTTGACGTAGACCTTCTCGGCCGAGAGATCGCCGCGCGCAGCGCCATTGACGAGGCAGCCGGTGATGTCGGTGGTGAGCAGCTTGTTGCCGCGCATCACCGAGCGGGCCGGCCCGGTGATCCGGAGCACCACGGGAAGCGGATCGCTCTGGCTGGCAACGCCGGTCGAGGCATCAACACCCACGATGACCGTTGCCGGTGCATAGCTGTTGGGCGGAAGGTAATCGCGGCTCGCTTCGAGCAGCAGCGCTGGCGCAGTCTCAGCCGCGCGCGGCGTGCCGCCCTTGCCTGTCTCCGCGCTGAAACTCATCAGGCTGAGCTGTCCGCCCTGCGCTTCCGGCGCTCCTTGCGGTGGCTGGACAGCCCCGCCGGTGCCGACTCCGGGGCCATAGGCCGGTGGTGGTGGCAGCGGCGGCGCGGCGGCAGGAGCCTTTGCGGCTTCGTTGATCTGTGAACGCAGATTGGCGTTCTCGGCCGAGATCGCGTCGATCGCCGCCTGGCCGTCGGAGCGCATCTGCGCGTTCTCGCTGCGCAGCGCTTCGAGCTCTTGCTCGATCTCGGGTCGCGGTAGCTGCGATTGCTGCAGATCCTTGATCGCGCGGCCCTGTGCATCGAGCCGGTTGCCGTAGCTCGCGACGAACTCGCGCTGTGAGAGGTTGCGATTGACGAGGCCGCCGGTGTCGATCGTCGCCGCACCATTGGCATCACTGCCGCCCTCGTCGCCATCGCCGCCGAAGATGAATATCCCGCCGCCGATGAGCGCGATGGCCCCGATCCCGGCGAGCAGCATCTTCTGGCGCTGCGCGATCTGCGAATTGAGGTTGCGCCGTCCGCTTTCGCGCGCTTCGGGCGAGCCCGGCAGCGGCCTCTTTTCGGCGTCCTTCTGTGTTGCCTCGGCCATCAGTCGAGCCCTCCCTTGGCAAAGACCAGGAAGGCACTGGTCGCTTCACCGGGAGCGAGTGCATCGCGGCCATAAGCAAAGGCGAGTGCACCTGCGGGACCTTCGCGCTCGGAGCCAAGCGCGAGGCTCTCCTGGCCGAGGTTGCGTACGAGGAAGCGCTGTCCGGTGAGTTCATCGCCTTGGTATTCGGCGACCAGCTGGACCTCGATCCCGCCGGTACGGCGCGGAGCAGAGAGTTCAGCGCGAGCAGTGAACCCGGGCAGGACGGCATCGCTCGCCATCGCCTCGATCAGGCGGATCGCTGCGTCCTCGGGGCCGGTCTCGGCCTCCCATTCGGTAGCCGCGGCTTTAGCGAGCGCGGGATTGGTGATGAAGAGCTGGGTCGCTTCCTCGCCGCCGAGACGGCAGGCGAACTTGTAGACATAGCCCGCCTTGCTGGTTGCAAAGAAACTGACCCGGGCAGCGGCAAATTGCGGGGGCACGGAGATATAGATGTCTCCGCGCACCGGCTCATGCGTCACCTGGAAGTCGTTGTAGGGAAAGCCGCTCGCGATCTTCGAGACATTGGCAAAGCCATCATCGATGAGCGCAATCCGCGTGAGTTCGCCGCGGGCGAGCTCGCAGTCGATGGTCGCATTGTCGGCCGCTTCGACGAACTGGTCGGCCTGCGCCGGGACCGGCGCGAGCGCGAAGGCGAGTACGGCGAGGCCGGTCAGCTTGAGCCCTGGATCGGGGCGCCTTGTCGCGCCGATCGCAAAACAGGCAAGGCCGGTTCCGGCAAGCGCAGCAGCGAGGGGAGATGGGAGAAGGCTCATTGGCCTGGTTCCTCCTTGTCGGTGGGAAGTTGTTCGAAGCCGGCGAGCGCGAGGCTGAGGCCACGCTTCGACCAGCGGAAACGGAAGGAGCGGCGCTGGCTCGCGATCACCTGCGCGCCGACAAAGGTCTTGAGCGTGCCGGTGACGGTCGAGGTCAGGTCCTTGGGATCGACATGCATTTCCGCGATCACGAAGGCCTGGCTGATGTCCGAGCCGCGCTGTTCTTCGACGATTCTGACGAGCTCGGCCTTGAGGCGGCCGTGCGCGGCGGGATCGGCGAGCTGCAGAATGTTCGCCATCCAGTAGTCGAGGCTTTCGGGTGCCCGGTTGAGGAGCATCAGCGCCGTGTCGCGGGTGACGAGCTCGAGATAGGGCGCGTCGATCCCGCCGCTCGAAACGGTGATCCGCTCGGCGGTGATCGGCACCAGCACCACCTGCTCGTCGCGGGTGACCGCGGCGCCAAGGCTGACCAGCGTGGTCAGGCCCAGGACACCTGCCAGCACGGCAAAGCGGTTGCGTTGCCGCAGGTAGGTCTGCGCCTGTTCGTGCGCGAATTCTGCTCGCATGGGTCGCCTCCCTCAGCCCGCCAACAGGCGGCAATGGGAGGGCGGCGTGGCCTTCAGCCCGAGAAAGCTCCCGGGCAGGTACCAGTACGCAGCATGCACCAGAGCCGAACCGGCGCCGCGTGCCTTTGCCTTCCGCAAGGCAAGCCAGGCCCCGGCGGCCAGGCCGATACCGATGAAGATATGCTGCGAGAGGATGCCCCAGGCAAAGGGAATGAGAATCCCTGCAAACTCGTCGATGGTCCAGAAGCCGATGAGCTCCGGGTCGTCGAGCCGCCGTGGAACGAGGTACCTGTCGGCCATGCCGCCCTCCTGTCGTGACCGGATCCGCTGATCAGATGACCGCGGTCACGACCGAGGTGACGATCGGCACGCCGGTGCCGACACCGATCCCGACGCCGACCGGCACCGCGACCTGGCCGAGCGAGAAGCGCCCGGAGGCTAGACCTATCAAACCGCCCGCAAGGCTGAGCACGGTGATGATCTTGCCGCCCGAGCCTTCGAGGAAATCGGTGAACTTGGTCAGCGCGGGATCGAAGGTGGTGTCGGCGCCGGCGAATGCGGCACCGGCGCAGGCCAGCGCCACGCAGGCGGGAAGAATATAGTCGCGGCCCCAAGCTCGGTTGGGCGTGCGCTGCTGGGCCGGAAGGGCAGTCTTGGTGATCATGGATGGAAACTCCGAGAGATTGAACATCAGCCAGCGATGCGTTCGCTGTATGTTCTTTCCTCTCCCCGGAGCCGGGCTGTAGGAAATCGGGAACTGGACTTTGGGGCTGCCGACCAAGCAAAAAGCGACATCGGGAGGTGCGCAGGCCGGGATTCGCGCAGGCTGATTGTGGAGCAGCGCCGACTGTGCCGGCTTCCGAGCGAAGCGAGCCGCTATACGCGCGAACGCTGCCGGAATTCGCGCGAATCGTTGAAGGAAGCTGATTCGCCCCTTCCTCTATGTTCTCGTAATGTTCTTTTTGTTTTCCTACAGGCTTCCTCCGCGGTTAGCCGGTGAGTCGATCACACCTAGAGATAAGGATTCGTCGATGACCGACATGGCGCTCTTTGCCGAACAACAAGTTCGCGCCGACCTCGCCCGGCTGCTTTTGGCCGCCGTAGAAGCCAGCGGCCGTGCCCGCTGCGACATCGCGCGCGACGCGCAGATCCATAAGGATGCCCTGCGCCGCGTCCTTGCCGGCGAACGCTCGGCAAGCCTCGGCGAAGCCTTGCGCATTCTCGCCGCGAGCGGCGTCGCGCCGCACGCACACCTGCTCCTGTTTCTGGTCAGCAGCGGCGATCACGCGATCGCGTGGCTACAATCGGACCTCGCGCAGTTCTTCGAGGACTTTTCCGGCGAACTGCCTTCAGCGCTCGAACGTGTCCTGGGCAACCAGGTTCACGATGTGAAGCCGCGCTGGGCCAAGGGCACGGCACATCGTGTCGCCCGCCTGCTCGCCGACCATATCGACGAGCTCGAACGCAAGGACGCCTTGCTTGGCGACGTTTTTGCCGGGGCCGAGGGAGGCCATCGTGGGTGAGGAAATCGACAAAGGGGCAACCGATACCCGCCGGGTCACTCGGCTCATTCGCCTGCCGGAAGTGCAACACCGTGTCGGCCTAGGCCGTTCGACGATCTATCGCTGGATGGCTGAGGGCAAGTTTCCGAAGCCAGTGCAATTGGGCGGATACTCAGTCGCTTGGGCGGAAGATGAAGTGGAAGCCTGGATCGCTACCCGCCTCGAATAGACAACTGAGCCCAAGGGTCGGGCACTGCCGAGTTCGTCTGCCTAGCTGACCGCAAAGCTTGTGCGCGTCCGGTTGGCAATCGCGACTAGAGACAACATTACCGGCACTTCGACCAGCACGCCCACGACAGTTGCCAAGGCAGCGCCACTTCCAAGCCCGAACAGACCGATTGCCACCGCCACCGCCAGTTCGAAGAAATTCGACGTTCCGATCAGCGCGCAGGGCGCGGCGACTGCATGTGGCACCTTCCAAGCCTTCGCCCAGCTATAGGCGATGAGGAAAATGCCGTAGCTTTGGACGATAATCGGCGCGGCGATCAGCGCGATCAACAGCGGGCGCGCGACGATGGTTTCCGCCTGGAAGCCGAACAGCAGCAGGACCGTTAGCAACAGGCCGATGATCGACAGTGGCTTCATGCGCCCCGTAAAGTCGGAAACCGCCGCTTCATCGCCGCCATGCGTCGCGAGAAGCCGGTGGCGCACGATTGCTCCTGCCGCGAGCGGCACAACCACATAGAGCGCGACCGACAGCAGCAGCGTCTCCCACGGCACGGCGATGTCGGTCACGCCGAGTAACAGGGCAACAATTGGGGCGAAGGCGACAATCATGATGAGATCGTTCGCGGCAACTTGTACCAGCGTATAGGCCGGATCTCCCCTGGTAAGCTGCGACCACACGAACACCATCGCGGTGCAAGGGGCCGCACCCAGAAGGATCAGCCCGGCGATATACTGCTGGGCATCGGCAGGCGCGATCAGGTCTGCAAACACAACCTCGAAGAACAGCACGCCAAGCGCCGCCATTGTGAACGGCTTGATAAGCCAGTTGATTACCAGGGTAATGATCAGGCCCTTCGGCTTGTCGCCGACCCGCCGCACCGCGCCGAAATCGACCGCGACCATCATCGGGAAGATCATCGCCCAGATCAGCACCGCGACGACGAGATTGACCGAGGCGTATTCGATGGCCGCAAGCGAGGCGAACAATTCCGGCGCGACATTGCCAAGCGCAATCCCGGCGAGGATCGCCGCGCCGACCCAGACCGATAGCCATTTCTCGAACAGGCCTAGCCCCGCCACGCGGGCGTCAATGTCAGCGGTGGCGGTCGTCATTGCCCGTCAGCCTGGTGGCCGATGGCTTGCAGCTTTTCGCGTAAGGCGATCTGCTCCAAGCTGGCGATCGGCAGTGCCAGCATCAGGTCGATGCGGCGTTTGAGCATCCGGAAAGCGTCGAGGAAGGCTGCTGCCTTCTCCGCATCGCTGCCTTCGACCGCGGCGGGGTCGGTTATCCCCCAGTGTGCCGATGTCGGACGTCCTGGCCAGACCGGGCAGGTCTCTGCCGCAGCGCTGTCGCAGACTGTGAAGATCAGGTCGAACTCCGGTCCATCGGCAAACTCGCTCCAGCTCTTGGAGCGATAACCCTCTACCGGATAGCCCAGCGTCTTGAGCGTATGGATCGCCCAGGGGTTGACCGTGCCGGTGGGATTGCTTCCGGCACTGTAGGCCTTGAAGCGGCCTTCACCGTCATGATTGAGGATCGCTTCGCCCAGGATCGAGCGAGCGGAATTGCCCGTGCACAGGAACAGCACGCTCAGCAGTTGATCGGACATGGATAGCCTCAGCAGCAGGACGTCTTGGCAGGCGCCAGTTGCGGTGCGCAGCAGGCGCTCGATGCGGCGTTCGCCGAGGCGAGCTGGTTAAGATCGGGACTGCCGCCGTAGGTCGTGCTCTCGCCTTCGGTCAGGAAGGCTTCCCAGACAACGCCATCGGGATCGGCGATCCAGCTCTTCTCAGATTGCGCATAGCAACAGGTCGTCGCACCTTCTTCAAGCACGGGACGGTCAGCAGCCTTCAGACGACCATAGACATCTTCGAGTTCAGCCTTGTCCTCGACCTGCAAGCCGACATGCTCAATGCCCTTCGTCGCACCCTCGCGCATCGAGATCGCGAAGTTGATGCGTGGGTCATCCAGCATCCATTTGGCATAGTCGGCCTTCACTACGGAAGGCTCGGCACCGAACAGGCGCGAATAGAAGGCGACGGACTTGTCGATGTCGGTCACGCCGACGTGCACATGAAAGCGTTTCATCAGGCGCTCTTTCGTTGAGGGGAAGGAAGGCAGGCAGCGTCCTCGGAACAGGGCACACCGCCGCAGCAGTTTTCAGTGAGGTAGCCCATCAGCCCGTTCATCACGGCATAGTCAGCCGAATAGATGATCGAGCGGCTTTCGCGCCGCTGAGTGACCAGGCCCGCATTGGCGAGTTGGGCCAAGTGGAAGCTCATCGAGGACGGTGGCACGTCGAGCTTTTCGGCGAGAACGCCAGCAGCAACGCCTTGCTCACCTGCCTGAACGAGCAGGCGGAACGCGGCGAGGCGATGCTCCTGTGCCAGAGCAGACAGGGCGCGGATCACTCGGTCGGCTTCCATTGTTCATTCCTATGATTCGATATATATCGAAATATGGAATGAATCTTCCCACGTCAAGGGGCAGATGTTCGCGCGTTTCGAGCCGATTGCACACCGACCGGCAAGGTTTCATTCGAGTTCGACATGCAACTCCGCTATTCGTCCGCACTCCGCCGCTCGTTCAAGGATGCCAAGATCCAGCCACTGGAGAAAATGGCAAATGATATCGCCGTGGGTCTGGCTGTACTGGCCGCTGCGAAGCGTGAGAATGGCAGGAGGGCTGAGGAGGACCGCTTACGTGCTGAAGCGGCGGCGCGTCGCCGCAATGAATCCAAGCGTTTGGCCTATATCTAAGACCGTCGTCTGAAAGTGCTGGAGGTCGTCTTCGAGCGGGCCGAGGAACTTGAAGGTGCACACCTGCCCAGAGCATCTGAGTTTATCACATGGGTTAACGATCTGCTTGATAGAGCCGAGCACCTCGCCAGCGCTGAAGGCTTGGACGCTTTATTCGAAGGGGAGCGCTTATCTGGCTCGGACGATGATAAACCGCGCTGGGCCAAGGGCACCGCAAACCGTGTCGCCCGTCTACTCTCCGACCATATCGATGAACTCGCGCGCAAGGATGCCTTGCTCGGCGACATCTTTCGCCGGTGCCGAGGGAGGCCATCGTGGGTGAAGAGATTGACAAGGGAGCGACAGAGCCCCGCCGCATCACCCGGCTCATTCGCCTGCCGGAGGTGCAGCGCCGCGTCGGGCTTGCCCGTTCGACAATCTATCGATGGATGAGCGAGGGCAAGTTTCCGAAGCCGGCGCAGCTCGGTGGCCATGTGGTCGCCTGGCTGAGCAAGAAATCGATGGATGGATAGAGCGTCGATTAAACGAGTGAGAAGAAACAATGACAGGACCTGCCTCGATCGAGCCCGTTTTTGCGAAGGGTACGAGTTTCTGCCGCCCCCCTATGAAAGGTGCTGATCAATCTGTCCTCGAGGAGGGAGCACCTACCTCAACCTCAACGGAAAAACTGTCACCGAAAATTACTGCATCAGTTCCTCGATGGTCAGGATGGCCATGAAGCCGATGAAGAACATAGAGGTCGTCAGCGGGGATTCCGGGCATTCGTGCGCTTCGACCAGCAATTCTTCGGTGACGAGATAGAGCAGGGCGATGAGACCGAAGGCATAGAATCCGGTCTGCCAGGCCTCCGGCAGGGTGCTGACCGGCGCACCCAGAAGGGCGCCGAGCGGCAGCGCCAGGCCGATCGCGCAGGTCAGCATGACCGCTCGCATTTTCGACATGCTTTCCGATAGCGTGCCCGCGAGGGACAGGCCGAGGAAGAGAACCTCAAGCGTGAGCGCGATGGCCAGCAAGATCCCCTGCTGCATGCCTGCCACGAAACTTATGCCAAGGACCAGCCCGTCGACCAGAAGATCGATGCCAGCTGTGACGGCGAGGCCGGTCGGTCCGCCTTTTCCTTCGGTAAGGGTCTTGAGCGCCAGCATTCCGGCAATACCGACCGCAGCACCAAGCAGGACGGGGAGAAGCGAGGAGCTGTGTTTGAGGTCGGGAAGTATCTCCCCAGCCGCCGCAGCGAAAACGACACCGGCCGCGAGATGCTGCACGCCCGACTGGAAGCCGATACTTGGCCGGCGCACCGCAGTGGCCAGCGCACCGATCACCACGGCGGCAAGTGGGATAAGCGTGTAGAGGATCGCCTGCATTTCAGACCACTTCTTGCGACTCCAGGGGGCACGGACAGCTACCGGTTTCAACCTGCAGGGTCACGTGATCGATCCCGAAGCGCTCGTGCAGCATGCTGGCGGTGTCCTGGAAGAAGCGATCGCGGTCGGTTGGGGCGCCCATCACCAGGTGCGCCGTCAGGGCCGTCTCGCTCGTGCTCATCGGCCAGACGTGGAGGTCGTGCACCGACGCGACGCCTTCGAGATTTGCCAGATGCGCTGCGACCTTCGCCGTGTCGATCCCGGAAGGCGTCGCGTTCAGCGACATCGCCACTGCCTCGCGCAGCAGCCCCCAGGTGCTCCAGACGATCACCGCCACGATGGCGAGGCTCGTGACCGGGTCTATCCAGCTCAGCCCGGTGTTGCGGATGGCGAGGCCCGCAATCACCACACCTGCCGACACCGCGGCGTCGGCCGCCATATGGAGAAATGCACCCTGGATATTGATGTCGCTCTTGCGGCCCCGCATGAACATCAGCGCGGTCGCGGTATTGATCGCGATCCCGATGCCGGCAACGATCATGACCGTGTTGCCCGCGACGGGTTGAGGATCGGCGAACCGAAGCACGGCCTGCCAGGCGATCGCCCCTGCCGCGAGCATCAGGAAGATGCCGTTGAACAGCGCGGCGAGAATCGAGCTTCCACCCAGGCCATAGGTATAGCGCGAACTGGGCGGCTTGCTGTCGAGCCTGACGGCCGCCCAGGCGATCACCAGCCCGAAGACATCGCTCAGATTGTGCCCTGCGTCCGCGAGGAGCGCGAGCGAGTTGGCGAATATTCCATAGCTCGCTTCGATGGCGACAAAGGCTATATTGAGCCCGATTCCCACCGCGAAGGCGCGACCGAAGCTGGCGGGCGCGTGCGAGTGACCGTGCGAATGGCCATGATCACCGTGGTCATGTTGGCCACTCATTCCGGGTGTTCCGCAATCGGCAGGCTGCCGTGCAGCACTTCGACCCGCTCGAGCGTGACCAGACCGATATGGTGCAGATCGCCAAGCGTTTGGGCGAACCGGCGCACCGCCGGCTCCGTGTCCACGATCTCGACCACCATCGGCATGTTGTCGCCCACGCCGAGCGAGTGATGCTGGTGCACTGCGCCCTTGCGTCCGCCGAACCCGAGGCGTCCGCGCAGCGCGGTCGCCCCGGCAAGCCCTTCGGTGCGCGCCATGCGGACGAGTTCGTCGACCAGACGCTTGTCGCCGATGTGCGCGTTCTCGTCGGTATAGATGCGCAGCAACATCATCTGCTTGTCATCGTGCATCGTTCTTCTCCCTCAATTGGCGATAGCCGGTTCGTGCCCGGCCGGGCCAGGTTCCGCTTCGGTCCGGCGCCCGAGGACAAGCTTGCAGATCGCCGGCAGCACGAACAGCGTCAGGATCGTGGCGGTGATCAGACCGCCGATCACGGTAATGGCCAACGGCTTCTGGACTTCGGCTCCTGTCCCATGGGCAAGCGCCATTGGCACGAAGCCGAGCGACGGCACGATCGCCGTCATGAGGACCGATCGGAAACGCTCCATCGCCCCTCCCGTGATCGCCTCGTCGACTTCGATTCCGTCGCGCAGTCTCGCCTGGATGCTGGTCATCATCACCAGCCCGTTGAGCACCGAGACGCCGAACAGGACGATGAACCCGACCGCGGCGGAGATCGAGAACAGCTGTCCCGTCAGCGCCAGGGCGAAGACGCCCCCCGACAGCGCCAGCGGCACCGCTGCGAAGATCGCCCCGGCCATCTTCGCGCTTTCGAGCGCCATGAACAGGAGCACGAAGATCAGGACCGCGGTGATCGGGATCACGATCGCGAGACGCTGGCTTGCCGACTTGAGGCTTTCGAACTGACCGCCCCATTCGAGATACATGCCCGCGGGAACATCGACCTGGGCGGCGATCTTCTGCTGCGCTTCGGCCACGAAGCTGCCGACGTCGCGGTCGCGGACATTGGTCTGGATGATCACCAGGCGCTTGCCGTTCTCGCGGCTGATCTGGTTCAGCCCTTCGGTCTCCTCGAAGTTCACCAGCTGGCGCAGCGGGACAGAGCGTCCGCCACCGGCGGCGTGTTCGGGCAACATCACCGGCAAGGCGCCGATCACGTCGATGTTGTCGCGTGTGGCATCGGGCATGCGAACGACGATGTCGAACCGCCGGTCGCCCTCGAAGACGACGCCCGCCTCCTGGCCGCCGAGCGCGGCCGCGACTGTGTTCGCCACTTCCTCGACCTCGAGCCCGAGTCCCGAGATCGCCGTCCGGTCGAAGGCGAAGTCGAGCGTGGGAAACCCGCCGGTCTGCTCCGCCTGCACGTCGGCCGATCCTTCGATCGAACGCAGCGTGGCGGCGATCTTGTCGGCGGTCCCGGCCATTTGGTCGAGATCGTCGCCGTAGAGCTTGATCGCGACGTCGCCGCGAACGCCGGAGATCAGCTCGTTGAAGCGCATCTCGATCGGCTGGGTGAACTCGTAGGCATTGCCCACCAGCTTGCTCACCCGCGCATCGATCTTCTCGACCAGCTCGTCCTTGGACATTCCGGCGTCGGGCCATTCCTCCTGGGGTTTGAGGATGACGAAGCTGTCCGACTTGTTGGGCGGCATCGGGTCCGACGCCACCTCGGCGGTCCCGGTCTTGGAAAACACCAGCTCCACTTCCGGTAGCGCCGAGATTGCCTTTTCCACCTCGCGCTGCATCGAAGCCGATTGCTCGAGCGAGGTCGACGGAATGCGCACCGCGGAAACAGCGAGGTTCTTTTCGTCGAGCTGTGGAATGAACTCCCGGCCGACGAACTGGAACACGACCGCCGCGAAGGCGAACACGGCCACCCCGATACCGACCGTGCGCCACGGATGGGCCATCGCCCGCGGGAGCATCCGCGCGTAGCCTTCCTTGCCGCGCGCAATCACCTTGACTTCCTTCTCGGCGACCTTGCCGCGAATGAACACCGCCAGCAACGCGGGGACGACCGTCAGCGACAGGACGAAGGCGGCGAGAAGCGCGAGCATCACGGTGACCGCCATCGGCGAGAACGTCTTGCCCTCAACGCCCTGGAATGTCAGCAGCGGGGCGAAGACCATGAAGATGATCGCCTGGCCGAACAGCGACGGCCGGATCATCTCCTTGACCGAGGCCGAGACCTCTTCGAGCCGCTCGCCCACATCGAGCAGGCGACCCTGGTGTTCCTGCCTTTCGGCCATGCGTCTGAGGAAATTCTCGACGATGATCACCGTCCCGTCGACGATCAGCCCGAAATCGAGCGCGCCGAGGCTCATCAGGTTCCCCGGCACCTTGAGCTCGTTCATGCCGATCGCCATCAGCAGGAACGACAGTGGGATGACGAGAGCGGTGATGATCGCCGCCCGGATGTTGCCCAGCAGCAGGAACAGCGAGGCGATGACCAGCAGCGCGCCTTCGGTCAGGTTCTTTTCGATCGTCGAGATCGTCGCGTTGACCAGCTGCGACCGGTCGAGAACGACGTCGACCGTCACTCCCGGCGGCAGCGTCTTGGCGATCTCCTCGAGCCGCTCGCGCGAATCGCGCGCGACAGTGCGGCTGTTTTCGCCCAGCAGCATCAGCGTGGTGCCGATCACGGCCGGCTCGCCGTTCTGCGAGGCCGCGCCCGTGCGCAGCTCGCCTCCGATGCCGACCGTGGCGACATCCGACACGCGCACTGGAACGTCCCCGCGCACCGCCACTACGGCGTTCGAGATCTGGTCCATTGTGGTGATGCGCGCATCGACGCGGGCAAGGAACGCCTCGCCGCCGCGATTGACGTAATTGGCACCGACCGAGAGATTGTTGCGCTCGAGCGCTTCGGCGAGTTCGGTGAACGAGAGGCCGTAGGTCGCGAGCTTCGCAGGGTCGGGCTGGACGAGATAGGTCTTCTCGTAGCCGCCGATCGAATCGACGCCAGCCACGCCGGGAACCGTGCGCATCTGCAGCGCTACGATCCAGTCCTGAACCGTGCGCAGATAGGCCGCCTTGGCGGTCTCGCCGCGAAGCACCTGGCCTTCGGGCGTGATGTAGGAGCCATCGGGCTGCGGCCCGGCCCGCCCGGCGCGCGGCTTGCCTTCAGGCGTATCGGGGTCGGCGTAGCGAACCGACCACATGAGCACCTCGCCAAGGCCGGTCGACACCGGCCCCATGCTCGGCTGGACCCCGTCGGGCAATTCGCCGCCCAACTGGCCGAGCCGTTCGCCCACCTGCTGGCGGGCGAAATAGATATCCGTGTCGTCGGTGAAGATCGCGGTGACCTGGCTGAAGCCGTTGCGCGAGATCGAACGCGTGCTTTCGAGCCCGGGGATGCCGGCGAGCGCGGTCTCGACCGGGAAAGTAACGAGCTTCTCCATGTTGGTCGGCGAAAGCGCGGGTGCGACCGAGTTGATCTGCACCTGCTTGTTGGTGATGTCGGGGACCGCATCGATCGGCAGCCTGGCGAGCTGGAACAGCCCGAAAGCGGCCGCGGCGGCGGCGATAAATATGACGAGGAAGCGGTTGCGCACCGCCACGTCGATCAGTCTGGCTAGCATGTCGCGTGTCTCCTGGCGGTGTCCGTCATTCTTCCTCGGCCGAGCCCTTTCCGAGCTCGGCCTTGAGGAGGAAGGCGTTGGTGGCGGCGATCACCGTGCCGGGCTCGAGCCCGGACAGGATCGCGACCATTCCGCCGGAGCGGCTGCCGATCTGCACCGGCCGCGCGACGAATCCGTCCTTGGTGCGAACGAACACGTAGTTCGCGCCATCGATCGACTGGACCGCCGCTTCGGGGACCGCCACTGCATCCGTGAGCACTTCGCCCGACGGCTTGAGACGCGCCTGCAGGAAGGCACCCGGCTGGAGCCCCGGGACCGCGCCGGGCAACGTCAGAACCGCGGTCGCACTGCGGCTTTCCGGGTCGAGCGCCGGGGTCACCGATCGCACCCGGGTGCCGATCTCGCGCCCGTCGGGCATCACGATCGCTGCCTCGTCCCCGGGCTGGATACGCGCAGCATCGGCCGAAGGGAGCGCGACCTCGATCTGGAGGCCGTTCGGATTGACGACGTGATAGAGTTCGTCGCCGGCGGCCACATACGAACCGAGGACGATCGGCGCCTGGGTGATCCGACCTGAGAGCGGGCTGATGACCGCGATCGAGCGCCCGTCGCTACTGACACCGGCGGCTGCGGCCGCGGCCTGCGCGCGTTCGAGTTCGGAGCGGGTGACCGCAAGGTTCGCCTGCGCCGCCTCCAGATCCTGGCGTGCGGTGACGTTCTGATCGAACAAGCGCTTCTCGCGTTCATAAGCGGCTTGAAGTTCGTTTACCCGAGCGCGTGCGGTACTGACCTGGGCAGCCAAACCGGCTGCCTCACCGCTTTCGATCCGCGCCACCGCCTCGCCGCGACGCACGTAATCGCCCAGAGTTTTCGAGAGGCTGCGGACAACGCCCGCGGCGCGCGCATCGATGACCGCAATTGCGGTCGGGCTCGCCGCCACGGTGGCCGGCAGAAGCAGCTCGGTCGCGGCGCCGCGCTCGACCCTCTGAACGCCGATCTTCGCGGCCTTGATCTGTTCGGGCGTGAGGTTGACGGCAAGTACGGCAGGTGCAGTTGGTGCCGCTTCGGGCTTTTCCTGCTCGGCGGCTGGCCAGAAGAGGAAGATGAGCACAACGAGCACGACCAGCGCTCCAACGACCACCCACAGCCGCCTCCGCTGAGCAATCCACGCACGATCAATGAATCGGTTATGTTCCATGAGAATGTCCTTCACTGCGCAGCGAGGCGGATGAGCCGAGCGGCTGCTGAGCCCTGCGTTTCGCGGGCGTCAATGAGAGAGCGGCGGATCGCGTCTCGTGCGTCCGCCGCAGCGAGCACCTCGAGCAACGGAAACTTTCCATTCCGATAGCCGATCTGAGCCAGGCGAAGCGCCTCTTCGGCCTGCGGCAAGGATTCTCTTGCCAGCGTCGAAGCCTTCACCTCGGCCGAGAGGTACGCGGCCCGCGCTTCGGCCACGGCCTGACGGTAATCGGCAAGGGCGACCGCCTCGCGCGCGCCTGCGGCACGAGCGCGCGCCTGCGCCGCGAGAATATTGCCCTGATTGCGGTTGCGAATGGGCAGCGGGATGGAGACGCCGACGACAAAGGCATTGTCGTTGCTTTCGGCGAACCGCCTTACACCGGCAGACACGGTCGGGTCCGGCACCCCGAGTGAGCGTTCCCGCATGATCTCGGCTTCCGCAGCGGCGCGTTCGGCACGGGCGATGTCCGTCTCGAGGCCGGAATACGATGCTACGAGCGAATCCGGAGGCACGATTGCCGGGAACTCGGCCGGTACAGCTGGCGCGACCTCTTCGGACCAGAGGGCGCCGAGCGCGAAGCGCGCTGCCAGCGCATCCGCCTGCGCCGCCTTCAGCTCCGCTTCTGCTTCGGCGTACGCGGCACGGGCTCGTAGCCCCCGCAGAGGGGGCTCTCGCCCCGCTTCCACTAGCGCCTCGGCAATGCGGACAAGCTCGCGGTTTCGTTCGAGAATGTCGGCAGCGAGCTCGACCCGGGCCGCGGCACCGACAGCTGCGACGTAGCGGCGGCGAACCATATAACCAAGTTCCGCGCGCGAAAGATCGCCGCGCAGCTCGGTCAGATCCAGCTCAGCACGTGCGGCCGCAATCCGCGCCCGCCGCTTCCCGCCAAGTTCAAGCGGAAGGCCGACGGAAAGCGTGTACTCGGTGGCAGAAAGGCCCGAGAACGCTCCGCTCCCGGCCAGGTTCTCGGCCTCGAATGCAAGTTCTGGATTTGGCTTCAACCCCGCCTGATCGATTAGCGCGCGCGCTGCGGCGGCATCCTCGGTCGGACCGACAAGTCGCGGATTGCGGCTGTTTTCGGCGGCAGTCTCTGAGACCCCGCTGCGTTCGAGTGCTTCATTGAGCGACAGGACATCGGTGTCCTGCGCGCCGACCGGACCGGCGAACAAGGCAAGGCTCAACCCCGTGAACAGGGCGCCTCGCCACCAAGTGGCGTGCATTGTGTTGGTATTCCTCTGCTGACCTCGCAATTGGCAGCGGTCGTGCCGGCGCCGCGACGAAGGTCAGGCTCGAGGAGGCGGGCTCAGGATATCTCGGTTTACCGAAGACAGCACCGGATGGGCCGCAGGTACGTGTAGAGCAGCTTGCTCCCGGCCTTCGGCACCCTGGACGCTGCGTTCGCAATTCGAGCCGTGGTGGCAATGGCCGTGCGAGCACAGCCCATGCTGCTCTGCGGGCACCTTGGAGCCATCCTGATTCGCGGGCCCGTGCGCCTCCGCCTCATAAGCAACGGACGCAACCTCCAGGCCGCCTCCCAGCCCCACTTCGGACCCGCACGTTGCGGCGTCGGCCACCGTTCCAAAGGCGAACATCATCACCGCCAGAAATATGGTTAGGGGGCGCAGGGCAAAATGACCTCGGGTGATAAGCATAGGCTCGACGCGCCCCCTAACATTCGGTCCGTCCAGCGACAAGCCAAGTCATGGTGCCTTCTGAAAATGTCATTAAATCGCCCGGTTCGAGCCGTGAATGGTGGGCGCGTGGGTCAAGCCGAGGTCTGCTCAACAAGATGTCTTCGATCTGCGGCACATAGATCTCGTGAAGCTCGATCGTATTCAATTGTTTTGATCGGATGAGAAGACGCCAGATCGGGAACTACAGCCCTGACAAGGCCATAGGAGCTTTGGCTGTCACCGGCAGGAGAGGACCGTCATGCTGCAGATCGAAGAAAACAGGGGGCTGGTCCGCATTTGCGTAGGCGGAACGCTGGAAAGTGAGGACTACAACCGCTTCGTGACGCTCTTCGAGCAAATCGCCGACGAATCTATCGAGGCCTATTCCTAGGTGCCCTCTGGCGAAAGGGCCCGCAATATATCGCAATCGCCGATCGAACCGCCGGCGCAGGATTGCACAAGCCCTGTCAACTCCCGCCGCAAAGCGGTGAGGTCCGCAATCTTGCGGTCGATCGCGGCGAGGTGCTGAACCGCGATCGCATCGACCTTGGCACAATCTTCCCCGGGGCTTCGCGTAAGATTCATCAGCTGGCTGACCTGATCGAGCGAGAAGCCGAGATCACGCCCTCGCTTGATGAAGGTGAGCCTGGCGAGCGACGCCTTGTCGTATTCACGGTAGTTGCTGGCGTTGCGACCCGGCTCTTCGAGTAGCCCCGCTTTCTCATACCAGCGGATCGTTTCCACACGAACGCCTGTCCGGCGTGCCAGTTCTCCGATGCGCATTGACCCGGCCCCTTGACCCTATAGTGACTTCAGGGTGCATATGGTGGCGCCATGACCGATTCCAACACCGACAGGTGCGCCAATGGCAGGATGTGATTGCGCACCGAGCGATGAACCCGCCGACGATCCCCAGTGGCGCCGGGCGCTCTGGATCGCGTTGGCGATCAATCTCGCCATGTTCGCGGCAGAAATTGGCGCGGGGCTGATCTCGGGCTCGCAAGCGCTGCGGGCCGACGCGCTCGATTTCCTGGGCGATGCAGCCAATTACGCGATCAGCCTCGGCGTTGCCGGTTCGGTCCTTGCATGGCGCGCGAAGGCGGCGCTCGCCAAGGGCGCGACGCTCGCGCTGCTGGGGCTGTTCGTGCTGGTCTCGACCGGCATCGCGCTGATGAACGGAACCGTGCCGCGGGCCGAACTGATGGGGGTCGTGGGGGTCATAGCGTTGATCGCCAATGGCGCGGTGGCGATCATGCTGTTCCGTTTTCGCACGGGCGACGCGAACCGGCGTTCGGTCTGGATTTGCTCGCGCAACGACGCCATCGGCAACATCGCCGTGGTTGCCGCTGCCGCGGGTGTATTCGGGACCGGCACGGCCTGGCCCGATCTCACCGTCGCCGCGATCATGGCGGCGCTCGGTCTGTCGGGCGGGTGGCAGATCGTGAGGCATGCACTGCGCGATCTCGCCGAAGCGTCAGGTTCGTCCGGCACATTGGTCGAGGTCCATTCTAAGAATGCGTCGCAATAGCCTTGACCCTGTAGCGGCTACAGGGTGTATGCGCGCCACATGACGAATCTCGGATCGAATCGCATGGTGCGCCGTCTGGGCGGATTTCTGGCAGTCCTTCTCATTGTCGTAGCATCGGGGCTCATGGCCTCGCCTGCGGCAGCCCAGGCGCTCGAACCGGCGACAGCACAACGGGTTGGTACGACCTGGAAGCTCCTCGATTACATCGCGGTCGACTACGAGGGCGCGGTGTCGGGGGGCAAGATCACCAGCGACGGCGAATATGCCGAGATGCAGGAGTTCGCGGCCACGATCGCGGATGAGATCGATCAACTGCCCGAACGGCCGCGGAAGGCCGAACTCGTTCGCGAGGCGCGCGCGCTGCGCGACCAGATCGCCGCGAAAGCTCCGGCGGCGCGGATAGCTTCGACCTCCCACACGATCTCCGGCGTGCTGCTCGAGGCCTATCCCGTCCCGGTCGCGCCTACGACGGCGCCGGACATAGCGCGCGGTGCGGCTCTCTTCGCCGATAACTGCGCCGCCTGCCATGGCGCGAGCGGGAACGGCAAGGGGCCAGGTGCTGCCGGGCTCGAAACACCGCCGGTTGCGTTCACCGACACTGCCCGCGCGCGCAAGCGCAGCCTCGCGGCACTGGAGCAGGTCATCTCGCAAGGGATCGACGGCACCGCGATGCAGAGCTTTGGCGACCTCCCTGCCGAGGATCGCTGGGCGCTCGCCTTCCGCGCCGGGGAGTTCGCCTTTTCGCAGGCCGATGTGCGCCGCGGCGAAACGTTGTGGCAGAGCAGCGCGGACATTCGCGCGAGAATTCCCGATCTCAAGGCTCTGGTCACGACCACCCCCGAAGCGCTGGGCGAGCAGATCGGACAGGCGCGGGCCGATGCCGTCATGGCCTATCTCCGCGCCCATTCCGAAGCCCTGACGGCGCGGGCTTCGGGCGATGCCGGCAAAGCCATCGCCACAACCCGCGCCAGGCTCGGCGAAAGCGTCGACGCCTACCGCTCCGGAGACAGGAAACGGGCCAAGGCGCTCGCCCTGTCGGCCTATCTCGACGGCTTCGAACCCATCGAGCCGCTGCTCAGCGCCAAGGACGCCGGACTGATGGCGAATATCGAGACGCGCATGGGCGCCTTCCGGGCAGCGATCGGCGACGGAATAGCGCCCGATGCCCTGGCGACGCAGGCGGGAGCAATCGATACGCTCCTCGATGACGCCGAGCGCGCCCTCGCGCCCGGCGCGTCGAGCGCCGTCACCACGTTCGCCGGCGCCTTTGCCGTCCTGTTGCGCGAAGGCCTCGAAGCGCTGCTCATCGTCGTGGCGATGCTGGCGTTTCTGGAGAAGGCCGACCGCAAGGACGTGTTGCGCTACGTCCACGGCGGCTGGACGAGCGCTCTCGTTGCCGGAGGAGCGACCTGGCTGGTAGCCACCTATGCGATCGGCATCAGCGGCGCGAGCCGCGAGCTGACCGAAGGGTTCGGCTCCCTGTTTGCCGCGGTCGTGCTGCTGTCGGTGGGCATCTGGATGCACGGCAAGGCGCAGGCCGGCCAGTGGCAGAAGTATATTCAGGAAAAGCTCGCCAAGGCCCTCGGCGGCCAGTCGGGCTGGTTGCTGTTCGGCCTCGCCTTCGTCGTCGTATACCGCGAGGTGTTCGAGACGATCCTGTTCTTTGCCGCCTTGTGGTCGCAGGGCAACGGAGGGGCAATGCTTGCTGGAACGGTCGCCGCCGTGCTCGTGCTCGCCGGCCTCGCGTGGGCGATGCTGCGGTACAGCCGGCAACTGCCGATCGCCAGTTTCTTCCGCTACAGCTCCTGGCTGATGGCCGCGTTGACAGTGGTGCTCGCGGGCAAGGGTGTCGCCGCATTGCAGGAGGCAGGCTGGATCGATATCGCACCCCTCTCGTTCGTGCCGCGACTTTCGATCGTCGGCCTGTTCCCCACGCTCGAGACGGTCGCGGCTCAGATTCTCGTCCTTCTCGCGCTTGTCCTCGGCTTTGCGGCCAATCGTCGCCGCGTGGCCGCAGACTGATGCGCTGCTTTCCTGGCCGATTCGGACCTACGGCGCGATTCAGCCGCCGCTCTCGCGCTGCATGACCCGCCCCCGGATCGAACGAAAACGTCCCGATCGGCGCCGACCTGCCGCAAACCGGATCGTGTTCGCCTTGCTCTTGCCGGATGCCCGGTCTATCGCGCCGGGGTGAAGTTCCTGCGCGCCCTGGCTCTGGTTTGTTTCGGCTTCGGACTGTTCGTCCAGGTCGCGGCCAATGCCGCGGCGGTGCCCCAGGCCGAAATGGCGACGATGGGCGATTGCGCTCACGCTGAGCAGGCGATGTCCGGGCACCGTATGAAGGGCATGGCGGACTCCTCCGATCACAAGGGCTCTTGCCCCGACATGACGCTCGAGTGTCTGATCGCCATGAACTGCCTGCCACCGCTTGCGCTGCCCGATACCGGAGCGGCCCAGGCGACCCCGCTTCCAGCCGCCCGGATCTACGGACTTGCGAGCGCAGTGCGGCTCGAAAGCGAGCCCGCGCGTCCGGAGTCGCCCCCTCCCCAAACCTACCTCACCGTCTAGTTTCGAACGGCGCCGCGCGATGCGCGATGCGCCGGATCGCGAGCTGGGCGGACGACTGCGTCTGACCGGTCCTTGCGGCCGACGCTGCTGACGCCAATCGTCTTCCCGGTCCGCTCTGAACGAGTGAGGTTTATCTCATGTTTTGGCGCATTTGCTGGCTGCCCGTGGCAGCCGCGTTTGCCGCGCAGGCTGCCCAGGCGCAGTCGGTCGGCTACGATGAGGCATTGCGGGCAGCGCAAACGCAGCAGCCCGTGCTGCAGGCGCGCGAGCTCGAGATCGAGGCCCTGGAGAGGACCGCGGAAGCGGCCGGCGAACTGCCCGACCCGCGGTTGCGCGCCGGCATCGTCAACTTGCCGGTCACCGGACCGGCTGCGTTCGATCTCGACCGGCAGCTTCCGACGCAGGTCCAGGTCGGGGTGGAGCAGGACTTCCCCAATCTCGCCAAGCGCCACGCCAGGACGGGAGTCGCGGACTCGGACATCCGCGTGGCCGATGCCCGATTGGCCCACACCGAACACATGGTTCGGATCGAAACCGGCGAAGCCTGGATCTCGCTCGCATATGCCCAGCAGCGACTGGCGCTCGCCACCAAGGCCCAGGACGATTTGGAAAAGCTGGTCCCCGTTGCACGCAGCGCCGTGGCGGCCGGCTCGGCGCGTCCCGCGCAGAGTCTGGAAATACGCCGCGCATTGCTCGACATCGACGATGCGCGGACCCGGATCGAAGCCGACCGGGAAGCGGCGCAGGCCCGCCTGAGGCGGTACATCGCGGGGACCGAACCCGTCGCCGAAGGGCCAGTCCCATCGGCCGACATCGATCCCGGGACGCTGCGGGCGACGCTTTCGCGAAACCCAGAGATCATCCTGGCCGATGCGGCCGAAGGTCGCGCGAGAGCCGCGATCGACCTTGCCCGTGCGGACAAGCGGCCTGACTTCGGCGTCAACGTGAGCCTTGGCCGGCGCAACCCCGATTTCGGAAGCGTGGTCTCGGTCATGGGTTCGGTGACCTTGCCGATCTTCGCCGGTCGGCGGCAGGAGCCGCGCATAGCCGCGGCCGAAGCGCAGGCGGCGGCGGCTCGCGCCGAGCGGGCCGACATGCTGCGCGCGCTCGAAGCGCAGTTCGCCGCCGACCTCGCGGCCTGGCGCAGCGCGGCCCGGCAATGGCAGCGCGCGCGCGAGGAGCTGTTGCCTCTGGCCCGCGATCGGGCGGACCTCGAAACCGCCAGCTTCGCCGCCGGCCGCGCCGAACTGATCGATGTCGTTTCGGCCAAGACCGCGCTGGCGCTGCTCGAACTTGAAATCCTCGAGCGCGAGGAGGCGACCGTTGCAGCCGCCGCCAAACTGCGACTCACCTACCGGGAGCACATGTAATGAAGGCCGCCTGGCAACGCCTGACACTGCGTCAGAAGTCCTACACGCTTGCCGCCGGGATCGCGCTCGTGAGCCTTGGCGCCGGTTACGGCCTTGCCACGCTCGGCCAGGAGCCGGGCGGCAATCCCGGCGACGGCAAGGCCGCAGCCGAATCCGGCTGCGAGCAGGTGGCGTACTGGTATGACCCGATGAAGCCCGACCAGCACTTCGACAAGCCGGGCAAATCGCCCTTCATGGACATGCAGCTGGTGGCGAAATGCACCGGCGGGGACGCGGCGAGCGCGGGCGGGGTCAGCATCGATCCCACGCTGGTGCAGAACTTCGGCGTGCGCACCGCGCAGGCCGAGTTCGGAGTGCTCGAGCCCGAGACGAATGTGACCGGCACGCTCGCGTACAACGCGCGTGAGGTATCGACCGTGCAGCCACGGGCGAGCGGTTTCGTGCAGCGCACCTACGGCATCGCCCCCGACGATATCATCCGCCAGGGAACGCCGCTGGTCGATCTGCTGATCCCCGAGTGGGGCGGCGCGCAGCGCGAGTACCTCGCAGTTGCCGCAACCGGTGACGCAGCGCTGACCCGCGCGGCGCGCGAGCGGATGCGGCTCCTCGGCATGCCCGACGGCGTGATTAACTCGGTCGCGCGTAGCGGCAGTCCGCGTTCGACCATCACGATCACCGCGCCCTCGTCGGGCGCTGTCACCATGCTGGGCGTTCGGCCGGGCATGAGCGTCTCCGTCGGCCAGACCCTCGCCGAGATCACCGGCCTCAACCCAATCTGGCTGGAAGCGGCGGTTCCGGAGATTCTCGCCGGGGATGTACGGGTGGGGCAGCCGCTGAGCGCGACACTGACGGCTTTCCCGGGCGAGAAATTCGCCGGCCGGATCACCGCCATCCTGCCCAGTGCGCAGGCGCAGAGCCGCACCCTCACCGTCCGCGCCGAGCTGCGCAATCCCGACCTGCGGCTGCGACCGGGCATGTTCGCGCAAGTGTCGCTCTCGCCCGCGCGGCGCGAGGCGGTGCTGATCCCGTCCGAAGCGGTCATCCGCACTGGAGAGCGCACACTGGTGATGCTGGCGCAGCAGCGCGGGGGCTATCGCCCCGCCGAAGTGCGCATCGGACGCGAGGCGAACGGCAGGATCGAAGTGCTCGCCGGCCTCGCGCCGGGTGAAAAGGTGATCACCTCGGGCCAGTTCCTGCTCGATTCCGAAGCGAGTCTGGCGGGGCTGGACGTCCGCGGAATCGACGAGGCACCGTCTCCGTCGCCGGCAAAGGACGCAGAGCAGGAGCGCGCGAACGGTCCTACAAGCTACAGCGCGCGCGGCACTATCCAGGCGATTACCGCGCGTAGCGTAACCTTGCGCCATGGTCCGGTGGAAGCGCTCGGTTGGCCGGCGATGACGATGACGTTTGCGGCCCGGGGACCGACGCAGCTGCGCGGCCTCAAGCCCGGCGACACCGTCAGCTTCCGGTTCGTGCAAGAGGACAAGAGCCCACGCATTACTGCCATCACGAAGACGAACAGCCGATGATCGCCCGCATCATCGAAGGCTCGATCGCCAACCGGCTGTTCATCGTTCTGGCCTCGGTCGCGATTGCTCTCGCCGGCTTCTGGGCGGTGCGAACCACGCCTGTCGATGCGCTGCCGGACCTGTCCGACGTCCAGGTCGTCATTCGCTCGAACTATCCCGGGCAGGCGCCCCGACTGGTCGAGGACCAGGTCACCTATCCGCTCGCCACGACGATGCTGTCGGTCCCCGGCGCCAAGACGGTGCGCGGCTATTCGTTCTTCGGCGACAGCTACGTCTACGTGATCTTCGAGGACGGAACCGACCTATACTGGGCGCGCTCGCGCGTGCTCGAATATCTCAATCAGGTACAGGGTCGGCTGCCCGAAGGCGTGACGAGCGCGCTCGGCCCCGACGCCACGGGTGTCGGCTGGATCTACGAATACGCGCTGGTCGACCGCACCGGCGGCAACGATCTTGCGGGCCTGCGCAGTCTCCAGGACTGGTTCCTGCGCTACGAGCTCAAGACCATTCCCGGCATCGCCGAGGTCGCCAGCATTGGCGGCATGGTCAAGCAGTACCAGGTCGTGCTCGAACCCTACCGGATGGCGTCGCTGGGAGTGACCCACGCCGACGTGGTCAAGGCGATCCGCGCCGCCAACCAGGAAGCCGGCGGGTCGGTGATCGAGATGGGCGAGGCCGAGTACATGGTGCGCTCGTCGGGGTACCTGAGCAATCTCGCCGACTTCCGCGCCATCCCGTTGCGGGTCGCGGGAGGCGGGATTCCGGTCACGCTCGGCGATGTCGCCACAATCCAGATCGGGCCCGAGCTGCGGCGCGGGATAGCCGAGCTCAACGGCCAGGGCGAGGTCGCGGGCGGCGTGGTCATTCTCCGGCAGGGCGCCGACGCACGCTCGGCGATCGCCGCGGTCGAAGCCAGGCTCGAGGTGCTCAAGAAGAGCCTGCCCGAGGGCGTCGACATCGTCACCACTTACGACCGGTCGAAGCTCATCGATGCTTCGGTCGAGAACCTGACGCACAAGCTGGCGGAGGAGTTCATCGTCGTCGGTCTGATCTGCGCCCTGTTCCTGTGGCATGTGCGCTCGGCTCTGGTCGCCATCGTGACCTTGCCGCTGGGCGTGCTCGCCGCATTCATCGTGATGCGCTTCCAGGGGGTGAACGCCAACATCATGTCGCTGGGCGGCATCGCCATCGCGATCGGCGCGATGGTCGATGCGGCGATCGTGATGATCGAGAACGCGCACAAGCACCTGGAACGCTGGACGCATGCAAACCCCGATGGCGTACTTGCGGGCGATGAACGCTGGCGCGTCATTGGCGATGCCGCAAAGGAAGTCGGGCCGGCGCTGTTCTACAGCCTGCTGATCATCACTTTGTCCTTCATTCCGGTGTTCACGCTCCAGGCGCAGGAAGGGCGGCTGTTCGCACCGCTCGCCTTCACCAAGACCTACGCGATGGCGGGTGCCGCGATCCTGTCGATCACGCTCGTGCCCGTGCTCATGGGCTGGATGATCCGCGGCAAGATTCCGCCTGAGGAGCGCAATCCCATCAACCGCGGACTGACCCGCGCCTATCGGCCGGGCCTGGACTGGGTCATGCGCAGGCCCAAGGTCACGCTGATCATGGCAGGACTGGTGTTCCTGACCGCGGCGATTCCGCTGAGCCGGCTGGGCGGAGAGTTTCTCCCGCCGCTCGATGAAGGCGACCTGCTCTACATGCCGACCGCGCTGCCGGGCCTGTCGCCGGGACAGGCGTCCGCGCTGCTCCAGCGGACCGACCGGCTGATCAAGTCGGTGCCCGAAGTCGACACCGTGTTCGGCAAGGCGGGCCGCGCCGACACCGCCACCGATCCGGCCCCGCTGACGATGTTCGAGACGACCATCCGCTTCAAGCCGCGCGCGCAGTGGCGCGAGGGCATGACCCCCGACAAGCTGATCGACGAGCTCGACCGGACGGTGCGGGTGCCGGGCCTCGCCAATATCTGGGTGCCGCCGATCCGCAATCGCATCGACATGCTGGCAACCGGGATCAAGAGCCCGATCGGGGTCAAGGTCTCAGGTGAAAACCTCAAGGAGATCGACCGGGTGGCGCAGGAGATCGAACAGGTCGCCAAGCAGGTGCCGGGCGTGAGTTCGGCACTCGCCGAGCGATTGTCCGGCGGGCGCTATGTGGATGTCGAGATCGATCGCCTCGCGGCGGCCCGCTACGGCCTCAGTATCGCCGATGTCCAGACGATCGTGTCGGGCGCGATCGGCGGGGCCAATGTCGCGCGCACGGTCGAAGGTCTGGCGCGCTATCCGGTCAACGTGCGCTATCCGCGCGAGATCCGCGACAGCGTCGATGAAATCAGGGCCTTGCCGGTCCTGACACCGTCGGGTCAGCAGATCACCCTGGGCAGCGTGGCCCGGATCGGCGTCAGCAGCGGACCGCCGATGCTCAAGAGCGAGCAGGGACGGCCGACCAGCTATGTCTATGTCGACGTGCGCGGGCGCGACCTCACCTCGGTAGTGAGCGATCTGCAGGACAGGATCGGTGCAGAGGTCGATCTGCCCGCGGGCGTGAGCGTCGCCTACGCCGGTCAGTTCGAGTATCTGACCCGCGCGGCCGAGCGGATGAAGATCGTCGTACCCGCGACGCTCGCGATCATCTTCCTGCTGCTCTACCTGATCTTCCGCCGCTTCGACGAAGCGCTGCTGATCATGGGGACGCTGCCGTTCGCGCTGACCGGCGGCTTCTGGCTACTCTACCTGCTCGGCTACAACCAGTCGGTCGCGACTGCGGTGGGGTTCATCGCGCTGGCGGGCGTATCCGCCGAGTTCGGCGTGGTCATGCTGATCTACCTGAAGGGCGCACTGCAGGAGCGGCCGGCCAACCCCTCGGCCGAGCAGGTCGACGAGGCGATCCGCGAAGGCGCGCTGCTGCGGGTGCGGCCCAAGGCGATGACGGTTGGAGTCATTCTTGCCGGCCTGTTCCCGATCCTGATCGGCACCGGCGCGGGATCGGAGGTGATGAGCCGGATCGCCGCGCCGATGATCGGCGGCATGATCACCGCGCCGCTGCTGTCGATGTTCGTGCTTCCCGCCGCCTTCCTGCTGATGCGGCGTCCCCGGACCATACGGTCCAGTTCTACAGAAGGAGAAGAAGAATGCGTGCTTCAGCCCTCATGACTATGCTGACCCTGCCTCTGGCCCTGTCCGCCTGCGACGGCGGGGAGGAAGCCACGGACACCGAAGCCATGCCGATGGCGGGGAGTATGCCGGCCGACAATAGGCCGATGTCGGAGGACGCGTCGATGATGAGTTCCGGCGCGGAGATGCGCATGGCCAGCGCGGAAGGCACCGTCACGGCCATCGACAACGAGGCCGGCACGATCACAATCGAGCACGGCCCGGTCCCGGCGGTGGACTGGCCGGCGATGACGATGTCGTTCGAGGCGGACGCGGCCTCGCGGCAAGGCATTGCCGTGGGCGACGAGGTGACCTTCGACTTCGGCATGAGTGACGCCGGCAGCCGGATTACGTCGATCAGCAAGAAGTGATCGGGCGGCGTCAGGGCCAGCATTCCCGCCTGCTCGCTTCGACGTAGCGTCGGCGCAAGGTGTTGGCCTCGCAGCGAGACGGGCATTATGAAGGTGGCGACCACGTCGCAGAGCGTTCCGGGGGCAGCGCCCAGGAAACTGGAAAACGAAGTGCCCGCCTTTCTCTTGCAAGGTGAGGCAATACAATGAGTCGGACGTTCAAATAAACTGGGAACCAGAATTCATATGCGTCTGATAATCCCCTTGCCAGGCAACGAAGATTTTGCCCGCCGCCTCGCAGAGGCCGGAGGATGGGAGCTTGGGCGGCTCGAAACCCGCCGGTTCCCAGATGGGGAGAGCTATGTGCGCAATCTTTCGAACGTGGCGGACCGGCCGGTGGACCTCGTCTGCACGCTTGCAAGGCCCGACGATGGGTTCCTGCGTCTTGCATTCGCTGCCGACGCTGCGCGTGCGCTCGGCGCAACAGAAGTGTCGCTCATCGCCCCCTACCTCTCCTACATGCGGCAGGACCAGCGTTTCAGCCCGGGCGAGGCGGTGACCTCGAAAACCTTTGCACGGCTCGTCTCGTCGACCTTCGATCGGCTGGTAACGGTCGATCCGCACCTTCACCGATATCCTGCATTGTCGGCGCTCTACTCGATTCCTAACGATACACTTCACGCTGCGCCCCTGCTGGCGGAGTGGATCGCGGCAGAGGTCGAGGAGCCGATGATCCTTGGCCCGGACGAGGAAAGCGAGCAGTGGGTCTCGGCCATCGCCGGACGCATCGGCGCTCCCTATGCCGTCCTGCGCAAGATCCGGCACGGTGACCGCGACGTCGAGGTCGAAGTTCCCGATCTGTCGGAGTGGAAGGGCCGCAACCCGGTGCTGGTCGACGATATTACTTCCTCCGGCCAGACGCTCATCGATGCAGCCAGCAAACTGCCACTCCAGGGCTTCGGGCGGCCAGTGTGCGTAGTAGTCCACGGCCTGTTCGCGGAGGATTCCTACGAGCGGCTGAGGGGGCTCAGTCAAAGAATAGTTTCCAGCGATTCCGTCCCCCACGAAAGCAACGCAATCCGGCTCGCGCCGCTGATCGCTGCGAGCATTGCGTCCGCCGACGAATCCGCCGAGAAGATAATTCGCCACCGCCGACCGCCCGAACCATACGACGAGGTGGAACAGGCAGGAATGGATTCGTTTCCCGCGAGCGACTCTCCGCCCTGGACCAGCGGCGTCGAATGAGCGGCACATTTCATTGTTCGGCACCGGTCATATGAATCCCGCCAGGAGGCAGTCATGCTTAAATTCACGTCCCTCGGCGGTGCCGGCACGGTCACCGGCTCGAAACATCTCCTCGAACACGTTGGGAAGCGAATCCTCGTAGACTGCGGCCTGTTCCAGGGTCTCAAGAACCTGCGCGAGATGAACTGGGAGCCATTGCCGATTGCCCCTTCGAGCATCGATGCCGTGGTCCTCACTCATGCCCATCTCGATCACTCGGGCTATCTGCCCAAGCTTGTAAGGGATGGCTTCCAAGGCAAGATCTTCGCAACGGACGCGACGCACGACGTTGCGAAGCTGATCCTGAGGGACAGCGGCTTTCTCCAGGAAAAAGATGCCGAGTACGCAAACCGCAAGGGGTTCTCGAAGCATAAACCGGCCCTGCCACTCTACGGGGTTCACGATGCCGAACGTGCTCTCGAACGCTTCTCGTCTGTACGCTTCGACGAGCCCGTGAAACTGCCCGGCGGGGCGACCCTGAAATTCAGGTACGCGGGTCACATCCTGGGTGCCGCCACCGCCGACATTGAATGGGGCGGCACGCGGATCGTGTTTTCCGGGGATCTGGGGCGGTATGACGATCCGGTAATGCTCGATCCGGCCCCTGTCACCGAGGCTGACTATGTCGTTGTTGAATCGACGTACGGCAATCGCACCCATGAAAAGGGCGATCCGATCGAGATGCTCGGCTCCGTCATCGACCGCACGGTTCAGCGCGGCGGGACCGTGATCATTCCGGCGTTCGCCGTGGGCCGGGCCCAGTCGCTGCTCTATCACCTCTGGCAGTTGAAGAAGGCCGGCCGCCTGGGATCCGTTCCGATATATCTCGACAGTCCGATGTCGATCAGCGCGACGGACCTGCTCCACGCACATCGCGCGGATCACCGGCTAACGCCGGAGGTTTGCGATGCAGTCTGCGCCATCGCCACCTACACCAGGGACGTCGAGGCATCCAAGGCGATCACCGCGAGCACCTATCCCAAAGTGGTGATCTCTGCGAGCGGCATGGCCACGGGTGGGCGCGTTCTTCATCATCTCAAGGCTTTCGCACCCGACCGCAAGAACACCATCCTGTTCTCGGGCTTTCAGGCTGCCGGAACCCGCGGACGTGACATGATGCAGGGGGCTCGCGAGATCAAGATTCACGGGGAATGGATACCGGTTAGAGCCGAGGTCGCCGACCTTCCGTCACTATCGGCGCATGCGGACTCCGACGAGCTGATGCGCTGGCTATCCGGTTTCCGCCACGCGCCTGCCCGCGCCTTCATCGTCCATGGCGAACCTGAATCTTCGGAAGCGCTGCGGGTCCGCATTGGCAGGGAGCTGGAGTGGAAGGCCACCGTCCCCAGACAGGATCAGGCGTTCGACCTGTGAGCCAGGGTCCTCCAGCTTCCCCAGCCCCCACGCTCCGCGCGACCCGCTTCCCTCTGCACACTCAGCACCAGGCGGTGGTTATTATGCGGAGCGATTGCCATGTCTGCCGCTCGGAAGGCCTGTCGGCTCGATCGCAGGTCCTGATTTCGGCCAGTGGCCGGGAGGTGCAGGCGACTTTGCTCCAGGTCGAGGGGGACGATTTGCTAGCCATTGATCAGATTGCCCTCACGGAAACCGCGTGGAAGATCCTGGGCGTCGAGGAAGGCGATCCGGTCACCGTTACGCATGCCCCGGCGCTCGAATCGCTCGCCAGTGTACGGCGCCGGATCTACGGCAATCGGCTCGATGCGCTTGCCGTGGGGGCAATCGTCAGGGATGTCGCCGCGCGCCGATATACAGATGTTCATCTGGCGGCCTTCCTGACGGCCAGCGCCGCGTTTCCTCTCGACGAGCAGGAAACAATCGATCTGACCGGAGCCATGGTCGATGTCGGCGAACGGT
This sequence comes from Croceibacterium aestuarii, assembly GCF_030657335.1. NCBI lineage: Bacteria > Pseudomonadati > Pseudomonadota > Alphaproteobacteria > Sphingomonadales > Erythrobacteraceae > Croceibacterium > Croceibacterium aestuarii. Next base: position 3,289,726 of record NZ_CP131039.1, on the reverse strand, counting down.
TGCACTGGGATTCCCAGATTGTCATCGACAAGCACTGTGTCGGCGGGCTGCCCGGCAACCGCACCACCCCGATCGTTGTGGCGATCGTTGCGGCCCACGGGCTCGTGATCCCGAAAACTTCGTCACGAGCCATCACGTCGCCGGCCGGTACCGCAGATACGATGGAGACCCTCGCCCCGGTTGATCTCGACATAGCGACAATGCGCCGCGTGGTTGAGACTGAGGGTGGCTGCATCGCCTGGGGCGGCGCGATGCATCTGAGTCCGGCTGATGATATCTTCGTCCGCATAGAGCGCGAACTCGATGTTGATACCGAGGGGCAGCTGATTGCCTCGGTCCTGTCGAAGAAGATTGCGGCCGGATCGACGCACGTCGTCATCGACATTCCGGTCGGGCCTACCGCCAAGGTCCGCAGCGATGCTTCGGCCCGGCGCCTTGCAGAGCGGATCAGTTCGGTTGCAGACCATTTCGGGCTCTCGGCCACTTGTATCCTGACCGACGGATCGCAGCCGGTCGGTCGCGGCATAGGTCCGGCACTAGAAGCGCACGATGTGCTCGCGGTTCTCCGGAATATGCGCAAAGCGCCGGACGATCTGCGCACACGTGCGGCAACACTGGCCGGCGCTGCGCTGGAGATTGGCGGGAAGATAGCCCCGGGAGAAGGAGCGGCGGCGGCGCTGGCAACTCTTGCCGACGGGCGAGCCTGGGCGAAGTTCCGGGCCATCTGCGAAGCACAGGGCGGGATGCGAACGCCGCCCCAGGCATCCCATTTTCATCCGCTGATCGCCCCGCATGCCGGGCGCATCGTTCATATCAACAATCGCAAGCTCGCCAGGCTGGCCCGTTTGGCGGGCGCGCCCGAAGCCAAGGCCGCGGGGATTTATCTCCACGCCTGTCTCGGCCAGGAGATCGGCCAGGGCCAGCCGCTGCTCGACATTCACGCGGAATCCTCCGGCGAACTGGCCTATGGCCTGGAATACGCCAGACGGAGTCCGGACATCATCGAGATTGAACTGGCGTCCTGACCGCCGTCTTTCGGCCAGTCCGGTTTCGGTTACCCGGATAAATTGTCGATCGCCGCACACAATTTTTGTCCGACGCGTTCTGCAGCTTTCTTCAGGCCATCGTTCTTGATCGCACTCATCGACGCCACCGGATCGATCGCCGCGACCTCGATCTCGCCCGACGGCATCTGCTGCACGATGACGTTGCAGGGCAGCATGGTGCCGACCTTGTCTTCGAGTTGGAGTGCCTCGTACGCAAGCGTGGGATTGCATGCCCCGAGGATGCGATAGGGCCGGAAATCGACGCCGATTTTCTCCTTCAGAGTTTTCGCCATGTCGATCTCGTTAATGATGCCGAACCCTTCGGCGCCGAGCGCCGAGCGGACGCGGCCAAGGGCGCTTTCGAGCGGTCCATCGATGACCTTGGAGTAGTAGTAGCTCATTGTTCTGTCTCCGTTCGGGCACCCCTGCCGCAATCGCGATAGCCGCGAAAACCGAGTTCGTCCTTCGCGCCCGGCAGCGCTATGATCATTTCCGCCGCGGGCAGGCCGTTGTTGCTGCCACCGTCCTCGACCGGGTGGACCAGGACCGTCAGTCCGCCGTCGGCAAACCGACCGTCGCCGACCCCGCTCACGCGTACCAGCTTGCCGTTCAGTTTGACGAACCCCTGATTGCCCGCGCGGTCCTCGAAGAAGGACGGGAAGGCGACGCCGGTCAGGCGAATGACGCAGTTGCCGGCGAGTCCGCCGAGACTAGCAATGTCGGCACCGCTCATCGTTTCGGGCTGGACCGCCCCGGCAGTTATGCCCGACAGGGCCTCGCCGGCACTGGTTTGCGGAGCGGCGGTTTCTGCAGGGTCGACCTGGGCTTCACGGTCGTTACCGGTTGCGGTGTTGCGATTGCACGCTCCGAGCAGCAGGGCGGCGGTAAGCGTGATAGCTGCAAGCGTGCGGGTCATTGGGCTTTCTCCGTTGCCTGGGCGGTTTGAGCGGGGCGAAGGTCTCGCGGCATGCGCTCCTCTGTACGAACCCCGTTCCGGTCGATGTCGGAAATCAGGTACTTCATCTCGGCGATCTCACGCCGCTGGGCGACGATGATGCCCTTGGCGAGCGCGCGAACCCGCGGGTCGCGCAGGTGCGCCCGCTCGCTCGTCATGATCGCGATCGAGTGGTGCGGAATCATCGCCTGCATGTACTCGCTGTCGTTCACCGTGTTCTGGCTGCGGACCAGCCACAGACCTAGCGCGAAGACCACGGCCGCCACCCCCAGGATGATCCTGTTCTTGGTCTTGTTCTTGTACATGCTCCACATGAAGAGCAGCATTACGACCATCATCATCGCACCCATGACGAAAGCCATCCAGAAGCGGGTCTCGCTCCAGAAGACGTGATCGATGCTGTAGGTGTTGAGGTACATCAGCGCGAACATGACTGCGGTCGAAGTCCCGATCATCGCCATGAAGCGCCAGTAATTGCCGCCGCTGCCTGAATGGTGTTGCTGGCTATCCGCCATGGATCATTCCTCCTGTTTCTTCATTGTCGAGAATACGAACTGCGCGGTGCAGCTGATCAGCAGGAACCCGGTCAGGGATTCGATGCCGGCGAGCGCCCGCAGATGGCCTGTGGGGTAGATATCCCCGAGCCCCAGGGTGGTGATGTTGATCAGCGAGAAATAGAACAGGTCCATCGCGCTCACGACCGCCTCCTTTTCGAAGCCGCCGAGACCGAGCTGAGCGGACCCGGCAAATCCAAGCGCAAAAAGACCCGTTATCAGCAGGTGACTGGCCAAAACCACGAGATAGGCGAGACTGAGATGAAAGGGACTGCCTCTAGCCGGCCTCACCGCCGTCCGCGCCAGCCGCAGCATGCCAAGGTGCAGCCAGAGGGCTGCAAGAAACAAGACGATACCGATGATTATTGCGAGCGAGATATTCCATCCTCCTGCGGGGGCAGTCCCTGAACTAACCCGGGTGTCTGGTGACCGGTTCCTTTCGGTTCAGGAACCAGTGTTCGCCAGTAAAGACGAGGACGATACCGAGCACGGCGTAGGCGACGATCGCCGGGTCGCTGCGAAGCTTGATCCAGGTGAAGGCGGCAAGCACGACCGCGTCGGCCGCGATCGCCGCGAGGAGGATTTCGGCACGCGCGCCGATTTCCCGGCGCAGATGTCTCAACACACCCCAATGAACCAGCATGTCCATCACGAGGTAGAAGAACGCCCCGAGCGCGGCGATCCGGGTCAGGTCGAACAGCACCGCGAGCGTGCCGGCCACGACCACCGTGTAGACGAGCAGGTGGCTACGCAAGGTCCCCTTCATCCCGAAATGGCTGTGCGGGATCATCTTCATCTCGGTCAGCATGGTCAGCATGCGCGAAACGGCGAACACGCTGGCCACGACGCCCGACGCCGTGGCGGTGACCGCGATGACGATGGTGAACCAGAAGCCGATCTGCCCGAGCGCTGGTCTTGCCGCCGCAGCGAGCGAATAGTCGCGCGCAGCCACGATCTCGCCAATGTCGAGGCTGGATCCTACGGCAACGGCAACCAGTAGGTAGGTTACCACGCAAATGCCGATCGCGATCATGATCGTGCGTCCGACATTGCGGTGCGGGTCGACGATCTCGCCGCCGCTGTTGGTGATCGTGGTGAAACCCTTGAAGGCGAGGATGGAGAAAGCGATCGAGGCGATGAAGCCGGCACCATCGAAACCGCTTCCATCGAGACCGGTGACGGGCTCGGCAAATGCTCCGCCGCCAAGGCCGCTTGCCCAGATCGCCGCGACGGCGAAAATCGCGATGCCGCCGATCTTAATCGCCGACATCACGATGGACAGCGCGCTGACCGACCGGTTTCCGGCGGCGTTCACAAGATAGGCAAACACGATCAGCGCCAGCGCGAGGGCCGCGAGCATAATGCCGTTCGTTTCGAGGCCGAAGGGCCGAAGCGCATAAGTGGCAAAGGTGCGCGCGACGAGGCTTTCGTTGATCACCATCGACAGCGCCATCAGGAGCGACGCCGAAGCCGCAATCGTTCCGGGCCCATAAGCCTTCTGCAGGATCATCGCGATGCCGCCGGAAGATGGCCAGGCGTTCGACATCTTGATGTAGCTGTAGGCGGCAAGCGCGGTAACCACCGCGCCTGCGACAAACGATAGCGGAAACAATGGTCCCGCCAGCTGCGCGATCTGTCCCGTGAGCGCGAAAATGCCCGCACCAATCATCACCCCGGTGCCCATGGCGACGGCGCCGCTCAGCGAGATGCTTCCCTTCGCTTCGTGCGAGGGAGGCGCGTGATCCGCGCCTTCGTTTCCGTGGTGTTCGCCGCTCACACGCGCGCCGTGCGCAGGCGCAGCGAGTTCAGCACGACGGAGATCGAAGAAGCGCTCATCGCGAAAGCGGCGAACATCGGGCTGATGAGCAGCCCCATGACCGGATAGAGTACGCCCGCCGCCACCGGCACGCCGGCTCCATTGTAGATCAAGGCAAAGAACAGGTTCTGGCGGATATTGCTCATTGTAGCGTGGGCAAGTCGGCGTGCTCGCACGATCCCGTCGAGATTGCCCTTCACCAGCGTGATCCCGGCGCTCTCGATCGCGACATCGGCGCCAGTGCCCATCGCAATGCCGACATCGGCCTGCGCCAGCGCGGGGGCGTCGTTCACGCCGTCGCCCGCCATCGCGACCTTCGCGCCGCCGGCCTGGAGTTCGCGGATGATGCGCGCCTTGTCCTCGGGCAAAACGTCCGCGCGGATCTCGTCGATCCCGACGCGTGCGGCGACGGCTCTTGCGGTCCTTTCGTTGTCGCCCGTCACCATGATGATGCGCAGGCCAAGCTCGTGCAGTTCCTTGAGCGCGGCGGGGGTCGTCTCCTTGACCGGGTCCGCCACGCTGACGAGGCCTGCAAGCCTGCCGTCAACCGCGACGAACATCACCGTTTCGCCCTGATCCCGCCGTGCATTGGCCTTGTCGACGAGATCCCCGCCAGCGAGCCCCAAGTCTTCGAGCAGCGCCTGGTTGCCGAGCGCGACAGCACGCCCGTCGACCGTGCCCTTCACCCCCTTGCCAGTAATCGCATCGAAATCGCTGGCGTCGGCCAGGACCAGTCCGCGTTCTTGCGCGCCGCTTACGATAGCTTCCGCCAACGGGTGCTCCGATCCGCGCTCGAGCGATGCAGCCAGACGCAGCACCTCGGTCTCCTCTTCGTCGCCTGCAGGCACGACCGCGACGAGGCGGGGCTTCCCTTCGGTCAGCGTTCCGGTCTTGTCGACAATCAGCGTGTCGATCTTCTCGAACCGTTCGAGGCTCTCGGCGTTCTTGATCAGCACGCCGACCTGCGCGCCGCGCCCGGTGGCGGTCATGATCGACATTGGCGTGGCGAGGCCGAGCGCGCAGGGACATGCGATGATGAGAACGGAGACCGCCGCCACCAGCGCATAGGCCAGGGATGGTGAAGGCCCGAAGACCGCCCAGCCCACGAAGGCCAGCACCGCGACGCCGATCACCGCCGGCACGAACCAGCCGGCCACCTTGTCGGCATATTTCTGGATCGGCGCGCGCGAGCGCTGTGCAGCCGCAACCATGCCGACGATCTGCGCCAGCATCGTGTCGGACCCGATCCGCCGGGCTTCCATCACAAGGCTGCCCGTGCCGTTGATCGTCGCTCCCGTCAGCGTGTCGCCCGCGGTCTTCTCGACCGGTACGGGCTCGCCCGAGATCATGCTCTCGTCGACCGAGGAGCGGCCGTCGACCACGATTCCATCGACCGGGACCTTGTCGCCCGGGCGTACCCGCAGCCTATCGCCCACCGCGACATCCTCGAGTTCAAGTTCCTCCTCGCTGCCGTCGGGGTTGATACGCGTAGCCGTCTTGGCGGCAAGGTCGAGCAGCGCGCGGATGGCCTTGCCGGTGCCCTCGCGCGCGCGGAGCTCCATCACCTGGCCGAGCAGGACCAGCGTGACGATCACCGCAGCCGCTTCGAAATAGACCCCGACGTGCCCTTCCGCATTGCGGAATCCATCCGGGAATATGCCGGGCGTCAAAACGGCCACTACGCTGAAGATATACGCCGCGATCACGCCCATCGCGATCAGCGAGAACATGTTGAGGTTTCGCGTCCGGAACGACTTCCAGCCGCGCACGAGGAACGGCCAGCCGCACCACAGGACAACCGGCGTGCCGAGCGCGAATTCGATCCACATCGCGGTTCGCTCGCCGAGGCTCTCACGCAAGCTTCCCAGCCCGATGAGCGGCCCCATGGTGAGGAGCAGGAGCGGCAGGGTCAGAACCGCACCGATCCAGAACCGGCGGGTGAAGTCCACCAGTTCCGGGTTCGGCGCGTCGGCGACCATTGCCGCCGATTCGAGTTCGAGGCCCATGCCGCAGATCGGGCAGGATCCGGCATGCGTCTGCCGCACCTGCGGGTGCATCGGGCAGGTATAGACCGGTCCCACATAGCCTGCCGGAACCAGATCGTATTTCCCGCCATCCGCTTCGCCTGCGCCCGCGTGTCCGCTGCAGTGAGAGTGACCGTCATCCTTCGCGGCCTCATGCTCCGGCTCCAGATGCATGCCGCACTTCGGGCAATCTCCCGGACCCTCCTGGCGAACTTCCGGGTGCATCGGGCAGACATAGGTGCTCATGCATCCGTTCTCCGCGCGAAAAAGCGGTAAAGCGGCACCAGCAGGACCGCTCCGTACCAGCCATAGAGAAAGCTGCCGACGGCCCCCCACGCGAAACCCGCGGGGGTGAGCCATGTGAATCCCGGCAGCAGCGGCGCCCAGGCCTCGTGCATGTGGAGCCTGTCAGGCGCCAGCAGCCCGAACCCGACGCACAGCAGATAGGTCAGCAGGAGAAAGATGCTCGCGGTCCATCCCCACACAAAAAGATCCCGCTTGAAGCCATGCATCGCAAATTCCTCCTGCCCGCCAATCCGGTCTATTCGGGATCATGCCCTGCATGCGCATCATGATCTGCCGCCGCTTCAGCCGCAGGGGCCGGCGGAGTCTGGCCGTCCGGTGCGGCGCTGTGGTCCATGGTACCGTGGTTCATCGTACCGTGGTTCATCTGCGAATGATCCATCCTTCCATGGTCCATCTGAGAAGGATCCATCTGCGAGTGATCCATTTGCGAGTGGTCCATCATCCGGCAGGTCATCACTCCGTCCTCGCCCCTGACCATCATCCCCTTCATCTTGGCGCCATTATGCATCATTTCGCACATCTGTGGTTTTTCGGCGGGCTTCGGAGATTGGTCAGCCTGGGCAAGAGCAGGCCCGGTTAAGAGCAATCCGGCGGTCGCGGCGATAAGTGTTCTTTTCATGATGCGTCTCCTTGGGGTGGTCAGTTGTAGCTGTTGAATACGGTCGCTCCGGACTTTCCGAACGCGATCACCTGGTAGGGCTGAGTACGCCCGTTCATTTCCATGCCGGGCGAGCCAATGGGCATCCCGGCTACGGCGAGGCCTTCGATGCCCTCGGGACGTTCGCGCAGAAGGCGGGCGACATCCGCGGCCGGTACGTGTCCTTCGATCACATAACCGCCGACGATCATCGTGTGGCAGGAGCGCAGATTGACCGGCACGCCCTCGCGATCTTTGACAGCAGCCATGTCGGCCCTGTCTTCGACGACCACATTAGCCCCGAGCCCTTCGCGTACATCCGCGGCCCAACCCTCGCAGCAGCCGCAGCCCGGATCGCGGAACATGGTGTAGCTGGCCGCCTGCGCGGAACCGGAACATGCCGCCAGCGCCAGCAGTATACTGGCGGCAAGGGCTTTGCCCGAGGGCTGGCTGAAGCGGGTGGGCATCGGGCAATTCTCCATTTTCGTCAGCGAATTCCGAGGTGGTTGGGGCCGAGAACCATTTCTCCGCCCAGATAGCCTTGCGCGATAAGCGCGACCGCAATCACGACCAGCACCACGCGCAGCCCTGTCCGCCCTTGCGAACGGAACGCCAGCCACGTCGCCAGAACCGCGACACTGGCGATGACGGTTCCGTTCCAGCGATGAAGTCCGAGCGTCTCCGAGCGGTCCTCGAGGCGCCAACCGGCCGCGAACCATCCGAGCAGGGCGGCAATGACCGCGCCCACCGCGCCTCCGGCCACGAGGAAGCGTATTGTGCGCTCTAGGCCCAGCGCAGGCCGTGCGACGAGCAGGAGTTCCGCCAGGGCCGCGGCCAACAGGAGAGCTATCGGAAAGTGTGTTGCGAGCGGATGCAACCGTCCGACAAAGTCGCCTACCGAGGTGACCCGGTTTTTCGCGACCGCCGCGTCCAGAGCTTGTTGTGCGCTCTGCGGCTCCGCAGCGCGTTGATCCACGCGCTCATGCGCCTTGACCATGTCATCAGAGTGATGGTCGTCGGCTTCGCGCGCTCCGTGCATGCCGGCCGCTCCGTGCATGGAAGACGCACCCTCCATCTGCACCATCTCGGCATCGCTCATATTGTCTCTGTGCTCCTCGTGGGCGCTGCCGGCCGTGGGCAAGAGCAACAACATTGCCGCCAGCAGGATCGAGGCCCGGCGAAGAGAAAAAGGAGAATACATGCCACGCTCTACGCTTCGCGCAGCAGCACCCCTCAGAATTTTTTGAGGGGTTGGCAGGAGCTTCGCGTATAGCAGGGCAGCAAAAGGACCGAAATACATGCGCGACGAAAGCCGACTGGACATAGCGCTGGCAAGCCTGGGCGCCCGGCAACGACCCTCGCCGCCCGAGGGTTTCATGGATGGCGTCTGGATGCGTGCGGGCCGACAGGAAGAAGTGTCGCGCCGCCGCTTTCGGCTCGTTCTGATGGCGGGGATGGCCTTTATCGGTCTCGGTTCCGGTTTCGGGATAACCCAGGCGCCCGCCCGGGCGGAGGCAGGCGGATACAGTCTGATGGATGGTGCCGAACTTTCCCCCGCGTCACTACTGCACGTCGAACCGTGAAGATCAGCGGTCTGCAGATCCTGCTGGCCGTGGTTCTGGCGATTCTCGCCGGTTGCCTCGGTGCCTTCGCGGCCAACGAATGGGGTGGCAGGCAGGCGCAACATGGCCTTCACGATTTCGTGCATGAGGAACTCGACCTCAATGCCTCGCAAAGGGCGCAGCTCGAGCAGATCGAAGGGCAGTTTGCGGTCGACAGGAAGGAACTGGAACTGTCGCTGCGCACCGCCAACGCCCGACTGGCTGCTGCCATGAACGACGAACATACCTACGGCCCCAAGGTCGCTGCCGCGATCGACGAGGTTCACGCGCGGATGGGCGATTTGCAGAAGGCTACTGTGCGGCATGTGTTCGCGATGCGCGCACTGCTTGATCCGCAGCAGCAAGAGCTGTTCGATCGCCAGGTCGCAACATCGCTCACCGGCGAACCCGGTGAATGACGGACGGTGGCGGGATCGCGTGAAACGAACGAAGAGGAGCTGACTGAGCGGGTTCGGGCCGGTGACCGGTCGGCGTTCGGCAAGCTCGTCGGGCCTCATCTTCCGCGCCTGCTAGGACTGGCAATGCGCATGCTCGGTTCGACCGCCGATGCCGAAGATGCCGTTCAGGCCGCGCTCGCATCCACCTGGCTTGCGCGTTCCAGGCTCGACCCCCTGCGCCCGGTCGCCGCCTACCTGACGACGATCACGCTCAACAAATGCCGCGACCGGCTGCGCCGCCGCAAGGCCGCCCGGCTGCTGGGATTCAGCACATTCGATGCCGAACAGAAGATCGCGACCGACGGACCGGATTCAGAGACCCTCGTCGCCGACCGGCAGGAGCTTGTCCGGGTCCAGCGGGCGATCGAACGCTTGCCGATCAGCCTGCGCGAACCGCTGGTTCTGGTCACGATGGACGGGCGGAGCCAGCGCGAGGCGGCTGAGCTCCTCGGGGTGACCGAGAAGACGATCGAAACCCGCATCTACCGGGCGCGCAGGCAGCTCCGGGCTAAGCTCGATTTACTTTGAGGGGTGATCGCCTCCATTTCGTAAGCTGGACTATGAGCATCACATCCTTGACCGACGGGCCGGCGCTCGATCGCCGTAAATTCCTGACCCGAACCGCCGGAGCGGCCAGCCTGATCGGCCTGGGGCAGGCGATGCCGGCCTGGGCGCGGGGCGATCACGCCGGAACCCTGGCGCGCAGGGGAAGCGACGTCCTGGCGGGCGAGCGCCTGACCATGACGGTGGCCGACGCTGCATTTGCCACGGGTGACCGTAGCGGGCCCGCGGTGACGGTGAACGGTACGCTGCCGGGGCCTCTGCTCCGGCTGACGGAGGGCCAGAACCTCGTCGTCGATCTCGTAAACAACAGCTCGATGGGAACCTCGATCCACTGGCACGGGCTGTTGGTGCCATTCCTCATGGACGGCGTGCCGGGCGTGACAATGGCCGCGGTCGAGCCGGGCGAACGGTTCCGCTACGAATTCCCGATCCGGCAGGCCGGCACCTATTGGTGGCATGCCCACACGTTGCAGGAACCGATGGGGCATTATGGGCCGATCATCATCGACCCGGCCGATGGCGACCCGCACCAGGTCGACCGCGACTACGTCGTATTGCTGTCGGACTGGTCGCCGATGCATCCGCACGCGATCATGAAGAAGCTGAAGGTGGGCGAGGCGCCGTTCAATTTCCAGAAGACGACCGCCACCGACGACTACCCGCTCACTGGCGCCGAGCGCCGGATGTGGGCGCGTATGCGGATGATGCCGACCGATATTTCCGATGTCTCGGCGCCGCTCTACACCTATCTCGTCAACGGCCACGGCCCGGAGGACGCGCTCGAGTTCGCCTTCACCCCGGGCGAACGGGTCCGTCTGCGGTTCATCAACGCGTCCGCGATGACCTTCTTCAACCTGCGTATTCCCGGCCTGCCAATGAAGGTCATCGCTGCTGACGGACAGGACGTGCGGCCGGTCGAGACCGACGAGTTTCAGATCGGTAACGCCGAGACCTACGATGTGATCGTCGAACCCACCGGGGCCGACGCCTATGCTATCGTGGCCGAGGCGATGGACCGTTCGGGAATGGGCGTCGCCACACTGGTAAGCCGTCCCGGTGCGCAGGCGCAGGTTCCGCCGATGCGCGATCCGCCGCTGCTGACGATGGCCGACATGGGCATGAACCACGGCTCTACCGGCAACGCGGCCGTCGAAGGAGCGATGGATCATAGCGCGATGAGCCATGGCGCGACGCCCACAACGAGTCACGCGGCGTCAGGCGGAATGGAAGCGATGGACATGGGCGCCATGTCGATGCGCGATACCTCGCTCCTGCCGCCGAGCGTTACGGTCGGGCCGGGTCTCGACATGGTGGCGATGAATCCGGTCGACCGGATGGGCGACCCCGGCATCGGGCTCGCGGACGTCGGGCACCGGGTGCTCGACTACAAGCAGCTCGTTGCTGCACGGATGAACCCCGACATGCGCCGGCCAACGCGGATGAAGGAGATCCACCTGACCGGCAACATGGAACGCTACATGTGGTCGTTCGACGGGCAGAAGTTCTCCGCCGTGACCGATGATCCCATTCGCTTCGCCCTCAACGAGCGCGTGCGCGTGAAATTGGTGAACGACACCATGATGGCGCACCCGATCCACCTGCACGGTCACTTCTTCGAGCTGGTGAACGGTGCCCCGCACGGCCACCAGCCGCTGAAGCACACGCTCGTCGTGCAACCGGGCGGCAGCGCGCAGTTCGACCTGACGGCCAACGCGCCCGGTGACTGGGCCTTCCACTGCCACCTCATTTACCACATGCACAGCGGCATGTTTCAGGTCGTCACCGTCCGCCCGCTACAGGGGGAGATCGGGTGATGCGCGGGGCAATGCTTATCCTTCTGCCGTTGGTCGCCATCCCCAGTACGGCGCTGGCGCAGGACCACGATCATAGCCCGGCAGCCTCGCCTGTGGCCGAAGCAGATGCGCAGGCCAAGAAGCCGGAGCAATGTCCGGCGGATTTGCAGCCTACGGGCCAGCCGACGGATCACTCGGCCCACGGTGCCATGGCCATGCCGACCTGTCCAGCCGCCGCACCGGCGGAGGAGTTGGACGACGGTTCGATGGACCATTCCACCATGGAGCGCTCTGGCATGGACCATGGAGCGATGGAGCGGCACGCGCCGATTCCGCAGGGACCGCCGCCACCTCGGGCCTTCGAAGGTCCGGCCCATGCCGCCGATGCCTTTGTCGGCGCCGACCGAATGGCGGCATCGCGCGCGTCGGTGGTCCGCGAAGTCAGCGGCATGCCGGTGTTCTGGTTTCAGGCCGACCGCGCCGAGTACCGCGCACGCGGCGGAAGCGATGGCTATCTGTGGGATGTCCAGGGATATTACGGCGGTGACATCGACAAGTTCTGGTTCAAGAGCGAAGGCGAAGGCAGCTTTGGCGAAAAGCCGGAATCGGCCGAAGTGCAGGGCCTGTGGAGTCATGCGATTGGCCCATGGTGGGACCTGCAGGCAGGCGTGCGGCAGGACCTGACCGGCCCGGCGCGCACCCATGCGGTCATCGGTATTCAGGGCCTTGCGCCCTACATGTTCGAGGTCGATGCGGCCGCCTTCCTGTCAACCGAAGGCGATCTGACTGCCCGGGTGGAGGCCGAGCTCGATCAGCGCATCACGCAACGCTTGATCCTGCAGCCGCGCGCAGAATTCAATCTGGCGGCACAGGATATTCCCGAACTGGGGATCGGCGCGGGTCTCGACAGTGTAGAGCTCGGCGTTCGCCTGCGCTATGAATTCGCGCGCGAATTTGCACCTTATGTCGGCATCGAGCAGGAGTGGAAGATCGGCGGCAGCGCCGATTATGCGCGGCTCGCCGGAGAAGATACCAGCCTGACGAATTACGTGGTGGGTGTGCGTTTCTGGTTTTGACAGACCGGACGGCGAATTGCACCGGCCCGTTCATACCGTTAGAGACAGTCAACGACTACCAGTGGCGGTCCGGGCAACGTATCACCTGCCCTGAACCCAAAAGCTGTCTCATTCCGATCAGGGCAACCCGATGCATCACGCCGACAATTCCGACTTCGCGCACAGCCACAACTTTCTGAGTACATCGCACGAGGCGAACGAGCGCCGCACGCGCTATGTCGTCGCGCTGACCGCGGTCATGATGGTGATTGAAATTGTCGCCGGCCTCTGGACCGGATCGATGGCGTTGCTTGCGGACGGCATTCACATGGCGACCCACGCCGGAGCATTGGGTGTCGCGGCCTTCGCATACTGGTTTGCGCGCCGGCACGCCGACAATCCGCGGTTTACTTTCGGAACCGGGAAAGTGGGCGATCTGGCGGGTTTTGCCAGCGCGCTGGTGCTGGCCATCTTCGCGATCGGGATCGCTGCTGAATCGGTTCAGCGGCTGATTAACCCGTCAGCTATCGCTTATAGCGAGGCAATCTGGATCGCTGTGCTGGGATTGCTGGTAAACATCTTGAGCGCAAGGTTGCTGGGAGCCGATCACCATCACGGGCACACGCATGATCACGGGCATGGTCACGATCATGACCATGCGCATGCCGACAACAATCTGCGTTCCGCCTACTTCCATGTACTTGCGGACGCTCTCACTTCGGTCCTCGCTATCGCTGCGCTTCTGGCCGGGAGATTTCTCGGGTGGGCATGGATGGATGCCGCCATGGGTCTGGTCGGTGCAGTCGTAATCGGTCGATGGTCGTGGACCCTCCTGCGCGACACTGCAGGCGTGCTGGTCGATGCCGAAGCCGACAGTGCCCAGTATACTGAGGTTCGGGATACGATCGAAGACACAGACGCCACTGTGACCGACCTGCACATCTGGCGCGTTGGGCCTGGTAAGTACGCTGCGGTCGTCTCGCTGGTGGCCGCCGAGCCGCTGGAGCCCGCCGATTACGCCGCACGGTTGTCCGTCCACGAGGAATACGTTCACGTCACTGTCGAAGCCCACAGGTGTCGGGGTGCTCACCCGGAACTGCGCGCGGCGTGACAAGAGCCTCCGCAAGAGGGGTGGCGTAACCGAAAATTGGTCTTAGGAAAGTAGCTTCGAGTCCCGAAAAAGGCATCAAACCAGTACATTAAGCGGCATCTGCGGGCCTTTTGGCTAAGCCGAATTTAGTAAGTTCTTGGGAATAAAACGAAAAAAAGATCGAATTCGATGCCTCTTCTGCCCTTCGCGCTGATGACGAAGTTCATTGGCTGGAATTCGCCTTCTGAGCTTTGCCTTTCAAAATCTGGTCGATCCGATTTCCGATCTGTTGCATGAGCGCAGTATGCTCTTCGCGATATCGTGACTTGTTGTAACCAGCGATGAGCTGGCCTCCGATGTTAGAATGTCCGAGCATGACAGAAATGACGTGCGGCGGGGCGCCTAGGTCGCCGGCAATTGTCGCCGCAGTACGCCGCAATGCATGGGCCGACCAACCTGCCACAGCGCATCTTTTCGCGTTGCCTCTGAGCCACCGGCTCCAGTTAATGAGCGGGCCGCCCTGTTCGGTTGTGAAGATTCGGTCGAAGGGCTTGGGTCCGAGATGACCATCCACCACTTCCTCATTTCTCGCGCGGACGAGACGCCTCTGTTGCTTCAGGATCTTGAGCGCCTGTTCAGAGAGCGGGATTTCCAGCGCTTCCTTCGGTTTCCCCTTCCGCCGCACTTGCTCGCGGGTGTCCTTCCGGCCTTCGCCCGGAATGGTCCAGATCTTCTTCTTGAGATCGACCTGGTCCCACGTCGCATTGGCAGCTTCGCTTCGTCGCGCCGCCGTCAACAGCAGGAAGAGGCAACAGCGGCCATATGCATCATCGAGCGTGGGGAGCAGTCTTTTGAGTTCAGTTTCCGAAAGCACCCGTTGGCGCGGTGCACCAGTAATAGGCTTCTCCAAATTGAACGGGCCGCGCATCAGGTCGCGCTTGCTCGCCCATTTAATGACAGGGCCGATGTAACCGGCCGCGCGGGCGGCCGTTACCTTCGCCGGATGAGCGTCGATGGCCAGCTGAATCTCGGCGGAGCGGACGTCGATTGCGGGCCGGGCCAGCATGGACTTGAAGAATGAGCGAAGGTGCTTCTGTTGCACCTTGCCCGTCTTGAGCCCCGCGCCATTGCCGATCGTGAAGTAGGTATCGATAACCGAGCCAAACGTGCCTATGCCTTCGACAGCAGACAGCGCCTTGAGCCGAGCCGCTCGCCTGTCGGCCGTGGGATCTGCACCATCCTTGATCGCGAGCCGAAGTTCTTCGGCTTTCTTGCGCGCTTCTCCAAGGCTGAGGCCATTGCCGACATCAAACCGGCGCATGATGCCACTGGCGCGCATGGCCAGCGACCACGACTTCCCGCCTGATGGCGCTATTCGCAATCGTAGACCCGGAACGGCACCATCCACGAGTTCTATCGTGCGACTGGGGTGCGGCTTGGTCTTCGAGATCTGAAGGGCTGTAAGAGGGGCAACACGTTTGGACATAGCGGGATCAGTGGGTCAGAAAAAGGATTCACCTAGGATTCACCGTATGCGCGATTTGTCGGAACAATGCAAGAACGTTTGGGAGCGTAGTGAGCGCAAAAAGTACCGTCCTATCAGGAGTATAGAAGACAATTTGGGAGGTTCTGGGACGATCCGGAAAATGTCCGACTTACGGCTTTTAATCAGTAGGTCGCTGGTTCGAACCCAGCAGGGCTCACCACATTCAGCTCGATTCGGCGCGGCGGCGACCGTGCAGTGGACGCAAAAAAAGGCCCGCCGATCTTGCGATGGGCGGGCCTTTGCGATCCTTGGTCGGACCTATAGCGGCGCTCAGAAGATGCGTGCGGCGACCTTGGCGGGCGCGTCGAGCAATTTTTCGAGCTGGTCGTCGAGCTCGAGCATGGTGATCGAGGCACCGGCCATCTCGAGACTGGTGCAGTACTCGCCGACATAGTTGCGGGCTACGGTCAGGCCGGCCTTCTCGGCCAGTTCTGCAGCGCGGGCGTACATCAGGTACAGCTCGGTGATCGGCGTACCGCCGAGACCATTGACCATCAGCGCGACGCGGTCGCCCTTCTCGAACGGCAAGTCGCTGCGCACCGCTTCGAACAGCTCGTCGACGATCTCGTTGCCGCTCTTGATTTTCTCGCGGCGACGGCCGGGCTCGCCGTGAATGCCCACCCCGACTTCCATCTCGTCGTCGCCGATGTCGAAGATCGGGGTGCCCTTGGCCGGCGGAATGCAGCTGGTCAGCGCCACGCCCATCGTGCGGACGTTCTTGTTGACCTTCTCGGCAATCGCTTCGACCTCGTCGAGGTTCGCGCCCTGCTCGGCCGCAGCGCCGCAGCACTTGATGACGAAGAAGTTGCCGGCCACGCCGCGGCGGCCAACGGTGTAGAGACTGTCCTCGACCGCGACGTCGTCGTTGATCCAGAACTGGCGCACGTTGATGCCTTCGGCCTGGGCCATTTCGGTGGCCATGTCCCAGGCCATGCGGTCGCCCTGGTAATTGTTGACCAGCACCAGGACGCCGGCGTCGGAATTGCACGCCTTGATGGTTTCATAGCAGGCATCCACCGGCGGGGCGGCGAACACCGGGCCCTGGCAAGCGCCGGTGAGCATGCCCGGGCCGACGGCCATGACGTGGGCCGGCTCGTGGCCCGAGCCCGAGCCCTGAACGATCGAGACCTTGCCGCTGCCGATGTCCTTGCGGGTCATCATCTGGAATTCGGGGACGTACTCGAGCAGGTCCGGGTTGGCGGCAGCCACGCCGGCCATGAAGTCTGGCACGAAATTGTCGGGGTTGTTGACGAACTTCTTCATCGGTCTTTCCTCTCCGTGGAATGCGTGTTCAGGCGATGGCTTTCTTGACCTCTTCGGCCGTCGGATGGCTCTCGACGCCGAACGCCTTGCACCAGTCCTGAAGGATGGTGGCGATGGCGACGATGCCGGGATCCGGGGTATTGGTGCTGCGCTCGCCGACCTGGCTGGCGCGGCCGCGGCCGGCGCGCAGGGCGCGGGTCTCGTCGACCGCAGCGTCGGCGGCCGTGGCGGCATCTTTCAGCGCGGCGGCGGTGTCGCCTGCTTCGGCATGCTCGGACATGGCTTCGTGCACCGGGAACAGCGCATCGAGTAGGGTCTTGTCGCCGCGCTTGGCGCCGCCGCGCGCCATGATGCCGTCGATCGCGCTTTGCAGCAGCTCGGCCGCCTCGGCGAGGGTGATCTCGGTCTTGCCGCGGGTCGGCATGGCGGCTTTCATGAAGCCGGTTCCCCAGATCGGGCCCGAGCTGCCACCGACGTGCTTGGAGCAAATCATCGATATCTTCAGCATCATCGCGCCGATCGAGCTCTTGTCGATCTCGTCCCATTCGCGGTTCATGGCCTTGAAGCCCGAGGCCAGCGAAGTGCCGAAGTCGCCGTCGCCGGCGAGACCGTCGAGGTCGGAAAAATAGTGCTCGTTGCGAATGACCGTGTCGGCGGTGGTCTGCAGCGCCTTTTCGATCATTTCCTGCGTAATCACGGACATTGCCGTCTTCTCCCTCAGGCCGCGGGGGCCGCGGCCAGCTCGTCCAGGTCGGCGAGCGTCACGTTGACATTCGGTTCGTCCCCCAGTTCGGGAACGATGCGGTCGGCTTCGGACAGGTCCTCGTCGACCGTGTAGGTGCTGGTGGTGATCAGGCAGGGGAACCCTGCGCCCTTGGCGGCCAGCAGGCCGTTGCGGCTGTCCTCGATCACCACGCAGCGCTCGGGCGGAAGGCCGAGCGAGCGCTTGGCCAGCTCGTATATTTCCGGATCGGGCTTCTTCCTGGAGACGACGTCTCCGGCATGGACGAACTCGAACCTGGCCTTCCGTTCCGGCCCGAACAGGTCGAGTACGGCATCGATGAACTTCGGGTTCGAGGTCGTGCACACTCCGAGCCGAACGCCCGCCGCGATCGCCTCGTCGATGATCCGCAGCACGCCGGGGCGCACCGGCAGATCGGAGACGATCTCGGACGTGATCCGGGTCTTTTCCTTGTGCAGCGCGGCGATAAGCTCGTCCCTGCCGCCGTATTCAGCGACTTTGTCCTCGGGCCAACCGAACTCGTCGAAATAGACCTTCATGCGTTCCTTGCCGCCCGCGGTGAGCAGCAGCCGGGCATAGAGCTCCACGCTCCATTCGGCGTCGATGCCGAATTCGGCAAAAGCCTTGTTGAAGCCGACGCGGTGCGCGTCGCGCTCGGTGTCGACGAGGACGCCGTCGCAGTCGAAAATCAGCGCTTCGATCATGTCAGCCCCGGGGATGCTTCGCCATGAAGACCGGAGCCTGATCCTTGCCGCCGAACTTCTCGATGAAACCTGCGAACAGCTCCTTGCAGGCCTGGTACTGGGCATCGATAACTCGCAGCGGTTCGTAGTCGCCGGGCTTGTCCTTGGTGTACTGGACGAAGCTGTCGACGAAGACGTGCTTGAGGTTCGTCGAGATGTTCACCTTGGCGCTGCCGCGGGCGATCGCCTTGCTGAAGGTTTCGTCCGACAGGCCGGTGCCGCCGTGGAGCGCCATGGGCGTGTTGGTCGCCTTGTTGATCGCCGCGATGCGGTCGAAATCGACCTTCGGTTCGCCCTTGTAGAACCCGTGCGCGGTGCCGACGGCACAGGCAAAGGCGCTGAGGTCGAGCGCGTCGCAGAATGTCTTGGCGTCGTCCGGGTCGGTCAGGACCGAGTCCTCTTCGGCGACGTGCATGTCGTCCTCGACACCCATGATCTGGCCGAGTTCGGCCTCCATTCCCACGCCGTACTTTTCGGCGATGTCGCGAACGCGCTTGGAAATCTCGAGGTTCTCCTCGAACGGCAGGCTCGAGGCATCGATCATGATCGAGGTCCAGCCGGCCTTGGCGCAAGCCTCGATCATCGCCAGGTCCTTGCAGTGGTCGAGGTGAAGCACGACCGGGACCGCGGAATCGTCGGCGACGGTATGCACCCACGAGACGATTTCGCGGTGGCTCCAGTACTGGATGGTCTTGGCGCTGGTCTGACAGATGACCGGGGCGTTGAGCTCTTCGGCTGCCGCGACCATCGCTTTGGTCGTGCCGTAATCGACCAGATTGAACGCCGCGACGGCATAGCCGTTGTCCATCGCGTGGCGCAGCAGCGGTTTCATGTTCACCAGTGGCATAGTGCCAATTCTCCTTGCAACCGCCCGCGTTGAAAGGGGCGATTCGTCGTCGCGCAGCCTAGCTCAGCAGGCCGCGTGAGTCTTGTCCGTCGGCCCCGGCGCGGCAGCGCGGCACAGACCTATTTGCAACAAAAATGCCGCGGCCGCTGGCGGCCACGGCACTCCTGCTTCCGCCCGGCGGCGCCGCTGGCGCCGCGGGCGGACGATCCGGCTCAGTTGCCTTCGGCGCGTTTGGCGGCGGCGGCGACCGCTTCGGTCGTCGGGTTGCCGAGCGAGAGTTCGCGGCCGTCGGGGAAGCTGATTTCCGCGGCGCTGGCCCGGGTGTCGCCGTCGCGGGCCTGGAAGGCCTGGACGATGATCTTGGTGCCGGCGGGCAGCGAGTTGCGGTTCCAGCCGCGGCGCAGCAGCGCCGAGGGAGCGCCGCCCTCGACGCGCCAGGTCTGGCCGTTGGCAGTCTTGATGTGGATCCACGAGTGCGGGTTGACCCACTCGAACTTGACCACCGAGCCTTCCAGCTTGATCGGCTTGTTACGGTCGAACTCGGCGGCGAACGAGTGGTGGGCAATTGCCGCGCCCGCCGCGCTGACCGCCAGCACGGTGCCGATAACGGCGTTGCGCCAGGTCTTGATACGCATGTCCTTCTACTCCTTAGTACGTCAGTTCAGGCGCGGCGACGTGCCGCCCCGTCAGTCTTCCAGTCCCAGCCGCTTCTTCGCTTCGGCGTCCATCGTGTCGTAGAGATCGCCGTAGAGGTACATCTCGGCGAACGGCACGCACTTGAACTCGAGCAGCTGGGCGTTCTCCTCCATCCGCCTGTAAAGCGGCATCTTTATTGTCCACGGCTTCGTGTAGAGGTTCGGATCTTCGAACGTCACCGAGTAATCCATCACGTTCGGGCCGCGGGGCGTGAACCGTTCGATCACGGTCGTGGTAGGGGCCAGGTAGTTGCCGGCGCGGTCGAGCCACGTCTCCCCGTTCTGGCTGAGCGTGGTCACGACCAGGGTGTTGCCTTCCCACTTGCCGTAGGAGGTCCCCATCCAGGTATCGATCGGCGGGATGCCGACGTCGCCGACCTCGATCACGCGATTGGCCGAAGCGTATTCGTAGGCCATCAGGATGTCGCCGCCGCCCTGCACGATCTGGAACGGATAGCCCATGTAGGTCGCCCGCGGGATGCCCGGGAGATAACAGGCCTTTTCCGGATCGAGACCGCTGGAGCGCTTTTCGTCGCGCGCCTTGCGAGCGTCTGCCGTGTAGGGAATCTCACCACCCTGGACGACGCCGAGGCTGGCCGGGATCGCCGCTTGCGCACCGATGGCGCGTTCGGCCTCGCGGTTCGGCTGGGTTGCCGCCGAGTGCGGCTCGAGGTCCCACTTGGCCTCGTTCACGGCCTGCCAGATGCCGTTGATGTTCGGGTGCCCGTTGATCGTGGCCGGATCCTGAGCGGACACAGCCACCGAAGATACGAAACACGCCGCGGCAGCGGCCACCTTAAGAAAGTTTCCCATCCCAGTATTTCCCTCTCTTACTTCAGCCCTTCGCCTTATCAGCGAAGCGCGTAGGCGACAATCGTGCCGCCTGCGTTGATTGCGACGTATTGCTTACCGCTCTTGCCGCGGTAGCTCATCGGGTTGGCGTTGGCGTTGCCCGGCAGCGCGGCCTCCCACAGCTGTTTGCCGGTATCCTGGTCGAAGGCGCGGAAGCGCTTGTCGTTGGTCGCGCCGATGAACACGAGGCCGCCGGCGGTCGCGGTCGGGCCTGCGCTGCCGGAGTTGCCGACCAGCTGCTTGCCCGCGGGCAGGCCCTCGTTGAGGCCGAGCGGAACCGCCCACTTGATCTTGCCGGTGTTGGCGTCGACCGCGGTCAGCGTCGCCCACGGGGGCTTGTAGCACGGCGCCTGCGGGCCGACGGGGCGGCCCTTGTCGTCATACTTGCCCGAGATCGGCGCGGTGAAGCTGTGAAACGGTCCGACGCCGTCGATGAAGGCGCGATCGTATTCGGGCGCGATCGAAGCATCGAAGCTGTACGGCTTGTCGCCCACCACCTTCTCGACCCAGCCGACCAGCGACCCGTCCTGCGCGTTGGCGAAGACCACCCCGGTGCGTGGATTGACCGTGGTACCGCCCCAGTTGACGCCGCCGGTCCCACCGGGAAACTGGATCGTCGAGCGTGGCGGCGCGTCGGCAGCCTTGAACATGAACGGGGTGAAGGGACCGGCGTTGAAGAAGCCGCCCGCCTTCTGCCACAGATCGCGGCAGGCCGCGACATGCTCGGGCGTCGTATCTTCCGGCGTAACCATGTCCTGATAGGTCATCTCGACGCGGCTCAGCGGCGGGGTAACGACAGGGAAGGGCTGTGTCGGACTATAGTATTCTCCGGGCACGTCGCCGGGCGGAACCGGGCGTTCCTCAACCGGCAGGACCGGCTTGCCGTCGGCGGCGTCGAGCACGAAGAACATGCTGTTCTTGCCGACGTTGGCGATGACCTTGTGCTGCTTGCCGTCGGGCGCATCGACCGTGAACAGCGGACCGGCATAGCTCATGTCGATGTCCCACAGATCGTGGTGCACAGTCTGAAAATGCCACTTGTAGGCGCCAGTCTTGAGATCGACGGCGACAACCGAGTTGCCGAACACGTTGGATCCGGGGCGATCGCCGCCGTAATAATTGTGGGCCGGTCCGGCAATCGGCAGGTAGGCGGTTCCGGTGCTCTCGTCGACGGTCGCCTGGAAGCCCCACATGTTGGTGCCCCCGCGATCCTTCCAGCCTTCGCCCCAAGTGTCGCTGAATGGCTTCCCGGCATCAGGCGTGGTGTCGAATTCCCACAGCTTCTTGCCGGTTACTACATCGTAGGCACGCGGGTTGCCGGGGTTGCCCTGCGGGCTTTCGAGCGAGGCGGCGCCGATGATCGCGACATCGCCGCTGATGGTCGGCACGCCGCCGTAGGCGATCGACACGTCGATTTCGCCGCCATTGCCGAAGCTCGCCACCTTCTTGCCGGTCGCGGCATCGAGTTCGAGCATGCGCGATCCGGCCATCACCACGATGCGCGGCGCCATGCCCTTCTTGCCCGGCCAGTAGGCGACCCCGCGACCCGACATCCCGCCGCCCGGACCACTGCCCTTGGGCTCTTCGTAAACCCAGATTTCCTTGCCGGTATCGGCGTCGAGGGCCACGACCCGGGTGCCGACACTGACGTACATCGTTCCGCCGATGACCAGCGGCACGACGCTGTTGAATCCCTTGAGCGGGTAAGACCACGTCTGCTGCAGGTCGGCGACGTTGGTCTTGTTGATCTCGTCCAGCGGCGAAAAGCGATCCGAGCTGAGATCGCGGTTGATGGTGCGCCAATCGCCCGCGGGCACTGCAGAGGCGCCCGCGCGATTCGCGGCGGCCTTGCCCGATTGTGCTTCGACCGGCGCGAGAACGCCCATGGCCGCCATGCAGGCCAGACCGGACGCCAGCCCGAATTTCGCGATTTTGCGCATCTCTTACAGGCCCCTCGAGCACCACGGATATCCCCGAATCCTCGATCCGGCATATCCTTTTGTTGACTTAGTCCTAATGTGGGTTAGGGCCTTTGACAATGCCCTGTCGCTCAAGAATGATGCGCGGCAGAAGGTAGGGTGAGAGAGAGCTTCGGCCGGGAGGGGGCAAAATCGACATTGCGGCTGACTGCGGACTTGCCCGATCGGGGCGGCCTTGGGGCATATACCGGTATAGCACTTGTTGACAGGGTCAAAAAGGTGCTACCTCGCGCCGGACATGCGCTCTGGGATACCGGGTTTTCTAACGGGGTTTCGAATGCAGCCCACCGCAAGGTATGTAACTGCCGGTTACCGTAATTAACTCGGCAAGCGGGAAGAAGTCCGCCACTCGCGGCACGGGTGCCAAGTGGCAAGGGAAGAGGGAAGACGTTTCCAATGAGTGACCTGTTATTCAGTTTTACGGAGTGGCTGAGGACGACGTTCCTCGTCGACTTCTCGCTATGGATCTCCGACACGTCGCTGAGCATGTGGCTGGTCACCCACTTCTGGGCGATCCCGACCTTGCAGGTGATCCACATCCTGTCGATCGCCGCCGCCTTCGGCGCGGTCCTGATGATCAACTTGCGCATCTTTGGCTGGGCCGGGACCGACCGCACCTTCGCCGAAACGGAGCGGCGCTATACGCGGTGGATCTGGTGGGCGCTGCTCGTGCTGATCATCAGCGGCCTCGGCATGATCACAGCAGAGCCGATCCGCGAGCTGATCAACCCGATCTTCTGGATCAAGATGGTCCTCGTCGTCGTCGCAATCCTGGCGAGCCTGTGGTTCCATCGCGGCGTCATGGGGCGGCTCGCGACAGGCGGGACGATTACCGCCGGCACCAAGGGCGGCGCCGTGTTCATCTTCGTTTTGTGGTGCGTCATCATGCTGTGCGGTCGCTGGATCGCCTACGCGCCGGTCTGAGGAGTTTTCAATGTCGATGTATCCCGAACCGACCAACATCTGGGAATCTATCGAATATTCCGGCCTCGGCACCACGATTGCCGAGTCGACGTGGATGTTCCCGACGCTCGAGACCCTGCACGTCATCTCGTTCGTCATCGTGCTGGGCACGATCTTCGTGATGGACCTGCGCATGCTCGGCTGGACGTCGAACAAGTTCGCCGTCACGGCCACTGCGAAGGACACCCTGCCGTGGACCTGGGGCGCCTTCGTCTGCGCGGCGATCACCGGCCTGCTGCTGTTCACCAGCAAGGCGAGCAGCTACGTCGACAACCCATGGTTCATCCGCAAGATGGTCATGATCGTCTTCGCCGGGCTCAACATGATGTACTTCCATTTCATCACATGGCGCACGGTCGAGCACTGGGACCGCGACGCCTCGATGCCGGTCGCGGTCAAGGTCGCGGCCACGCTATCGCTGATCTCGTGGATACTCGTGGTGTTCTTCGGCCGCGCGATCGGCTTTACGCTCGGCATCTTCGGCTGAGCGCCTCGGAAACGGAAAAACGAAGGGCCGGCCGCTGCGCCGGCCCTTTTGCTATTCGCCGTCGGGCAGTGCGAAGACGTAGACCGCAGCGCTGGTGACCGGCGGCAACTGCGTTTCGGGGATTACGTCGGGGATGCCGAACGACAGCGGGTTGCCGACTCCGGTGACCATGGCGACATATTGCTTGCCGTCGATGGCATAGGTGATGGCCGAGGCGTTGGGCACGCCGGTGACGCCGGTGCTCCACAGCTGCTTGCCGGTCTTCTGGTCGTAGGCGACGAACTGGCGGTCCATCCACCCGGTGAACAGCAGCCCGCCGCCGGTGGTCAGGATGCCCATGTCGGGCGTTTGCCGGCGGCGCGTTTCCCACAGCAACTTGCCGCTCTGCAGATCGATCGCCTGCAGCACGCCGTACTTGCCGTCGCCATCGGGCGGCGGGGCGTAGACCGCATTGACGCCGGTGCTGAGCAGCCCGGGGCCGGACGTCGGCGTGAGATCGGTGCAGACGTCGCGCGCGTTGACGAAGAACGCCTTGGTCTCCGGGTTCCACGAGGTCGGGCTCCAGTTGCGCCCGCCGCCCCCGTGCGGGCACATGAAAACCGGCCCCTTGTCGCGGCCCGGGGTCTTCTCGGGCTTAACGTGCTTGTCGCCGGTCACCGGGTCGATGCGGTCGATATAGTCCTGGATGCCCATGTCGTAGGTCTTGAGGTACTTGCCGGTCTTGGCGTCGAGCATGTCGAACAGGCCGCTCTTGCCGCCGGTAACAACCACCCGCTGGGTCTGGCCGCCGACCTCGAGCGTGCCGAGCACGCGGTCGAAGACCCAGTCGAGGTCGTACTGATCGTTGCGGTTGTGCTGGTAGTACCAGACGAGCTTGCCGGTGTGCGGGTCGAACGCCAGCGTGCTCTCGGTGAACAGCGCATCGTTGTTCATGCCCGGCTTGAGGTCGCGCAGCGGCGCGGTGTCGTAAGTGTTGCCCACGCCCCACAGCGCCAGCTTGTTGACCGGGTCGTAGCTGCCCGAGGTCCACACCGAGCCGCCCTTGCGATCGGCCGAAGGCTCGCCGTTCCAGGTGTCGCCGCCCGGCTGGCCTTCCTTGGCCACGGTCTCGAAGGTCCAGAGATGCTTGCCGGTCGCGGCGTCGAAGGCAGTGATGATCCCGCCGCCGGGTGCCTGGCTGGCCATGCCCTGCATGATGACCCCGTCGGCGGCCAGCGGGCCGCCCGGGTTGCGCAGGCCCTCGCGGTCGGTCAGCGGCGTTTCCCAGACCAGCTTTCCGGTCCGGGCGTCGAGCGCGATCATCTTGTTGTCGGAGGTCGCGGTGTAGAGGTTGTCGCCATAGAGCGCGATCGTCTTGTGCGACGTGAGCGCCGTGCCTTCGGGCAGCTTGCGCTGGTAGCGCCACAGCATGCGCCCGCTCGCCGCGTCGAAGGCGAAGACCTGATCGCCATATCCGAACACGTAGAGCACGCCATTGTGCACCAGCGGTTCGTTCATCGTGTTGCCCGCGGGCAGCGCCTGCGCCCAAGCGACCGTCAGCTTGGCGACGTTGCCGGTGTCGATCTGGTCGAGCGGCGAATAGCCGCGTCCGAGGTGGCTGCGGCGCCAAGCCGGCCATTCGTCGGCGGGCGGATTGGCAAGCAAGTCCTCGGTCACCGGGGTGTAGTTCTTCAGCGGGTCTGCGATCGGCGGCCCCGGCGGCAGCGGGTAGAGGCGCGTGGAAAGTCCGCCGACTGCGGCGTCGACCGTTGGCGCGGGCAAGGTGACCTGGGAGAGATCCTCATCCGGCGCGAGCGGTCCTGCATGCTCGGCGCCGTTCTCCTCCATGATGAAGGCGACCAGGTCGGTGTAGGTTTGATCCGGCAAGCTGCCGCCCTGACCCGGCGGCATGTTCTCGCGAATGTATGTGCTCAGGTCGGCAACAGTCGCCGATCCCTTGCCCCATTGGCCGAGAAATGCATCGCCCTTGAGCCCCCGTGCGATCTGGCCCTGCAACTGGGCGCCATGGCATGCTGCGCAATGCTTGGCGTAGGCCTCCTTGCCCGCTTCGGCCTGGTCGGAAAAACTCGCCAGACCTTGCGCGATCGATGCGGTCCCGATGGCGGCGAGTACAGCCGCAGAGAGGAGGAGCGGCCAGCGCCGCCCCCGATGTGCGTGCGACATGACCGATCTATCTCCCTATTCTCGTGCGCTTATTTGACGCGTTCGATACCCAGCGGCGCGGCAATATCGCGATTGAAGATCGCTTCGTAGAGTTCGACCTGCGGTTCGGTCATCGCCTCGCCGGTGTGCGGGTTGACGTCGAGCAGGAACGCTTCGCCTTCACCCATCTTCGTCACCTGCGGCCATTTGGGCAGGCCGGGCCCATTCGGATTCCCGGTCTTGGCGAAGTTGGTCCAGTATGTCGCCATCTGGTCCGCCAGCTTGATGTCCGGCGCGCTCTTGCTGGCGACTTCCGGAGAGCTCGGGTCCGGCACTTCGCGCGGCTTGTCGAGATTGTTGAAGACATAGGCCAGCTCCGACGCGTGGGTCGGGCCGCCGCTCGGCTTGCCTTCGGCCGCCGGCGGGTTGTGCACGAACTGGTAGAGATAGGCGTCCTTGCCGATCTTCGCTTGTTCGGTGGCAAAGTGGTGCATGAACCAGGCGATGCCGTCGGTGAACGGGCGGGTCGAGAATTCCGCCGCCTGCGCGTCGGTGGTCGCCGGATAGGCCATCAGCCCGAGTTGCGCGAGGTCGCGCCAACGCTGCACGGCGCCGGCCTTCCAACTGTCGACGGTGACCTTCGGACCGGCCCCGAAAGCGAAGCTGGCGCCTTCTCCGCCGTTCGAGCCGACCAGTACGTCGACCTTGTTCTGGCGACCTTCGGCGAACGTGATCGAGAGGTCCTCGGGCACGATCCAGCCATCGACGATGATGCCCTGCGCGCGCCCCAGCTTGGCGGCCACTTGATCCGCTGGAAGCGCCTGCAAGTCGGCCAGCGACTTGAGCCCGGCCTTGTCCATCGCCGCAGCCGTCTGCGCTTCGGCCTGCTCGCGCGTGACCATCTTGGCGGCAGTCAAGCCGGCCCAGGCGCCGCTTTGCGAGATGGCGTTGTCGAACAGTCCCTTGGCCACCGGCGAGCCGACCAGCGCAGCCGACACGACGGCACCGGCCGACTGGCCGAATATCGTCACGTTGTTCGGGTCACCGCCGAATGCGGCGATGTTGGCCTTTACCCATTCGAGCGCAGCGATGGCATCGGACAGCGCCTGGTTGCCCGAAGCGTCGTGCGGCGACTGCGCGGTCAGCTCTGGCTGCGAGAGAAAGCCGAACGGGCCGACGCGGTAATTCATCGAGACGACGATCACGCCCTTGCTGGCAAGCTTGCTGCCATTGGCGAAGGGCATCGAACCGCCGCCTTCGGCATAGGCGCCGCCGTAGAACCACACCATCACCGGAAGCTTGGCGCCCGAACTCTTGGCCGGGGTCCAGACATTGAGGTTGAGGCAGTCCTCGCTCATCGGCGGGGAATCGGGCATGTCGGTCGCTTGGTTGACGCCGATCGGACGGTTGGGTGCCGGCGGCTGGATGCAGGTGTTGCCCCACTTCGAACCATCGAGCACGCCGTCCCATGGCTTGGGCGGCTGGGCCGGCATGAAGCGCAGGTTGCCGATGGGCGGGGCGGCGAAAGGTATGCCCTTGAACACCGTCACGCCGGCAACCTCGGCCGCCGTACCCTTGACCATGCCCTGCTTGGTCTTGACCGGCTGGGCCATCGGTCCCTCGGCCGCGACCGCCGCGCTCGGAGCGAGCGCCATGGCGCCGGCCGCTAGAGCCAGCGCCATGGGAGCGGCGGCTGCGGCGAACCGCAAGCGTGCTGCGCTCACTGAACGCCCCCGGCCTCGCTCAGACCCTCGCCGACGCGATCCTCGGAATCGTGGGCGCCGACCAGGCTGGTCTTG
The DNA here is from genome assembly GCF_030657335.1 of Croceibacterium aestuarii. NCBI lineage: Bacteria > Pseudomonadati > Pseudomonadota > Alphaproteobacteria > Sphingomonadales > Erythrobacteraceae > Croceibacterium > Croceibacterium aestuarii. The sequence goes on along the minus strand of NZ_CP131039.1, from coordinate 3,261,769 downwards.
AGCCCGCGTTCGGCCCGCGAGGAGTTGATGTAGTTGCGGACCTGCACGTCGCCTTCGTGGCAGGCATATTCGTAGAACGCGTAATCGTCGTTGCGCGTCCACGGCAGGCGCGCCGTCCACGGCTTGGTGAAGACCTTGGGATCCGAATAGGTCACTTCGTAGACGATCGAATCCGGGCCGGTCATGGTGAAGCGTTCGGTCACCTTGGCCTCTTCGCTGGTCGGGATGGTGTTGTTCGGCGGAACGCCCATCGTCGCCATGTTGAGCGGGCTCGGGCCGCGGTCATAGCCGTCGCCGGGGACGCTGCTGCCGGCCTTGATGTTGGTCGTCTCGACCACCAGCGTGTTCTTGTCTTCCCAATAGCCGAGCGACTGGCCCATCCAGGTGCGCACGTTGGCCGGCCAGCGGGTCTTCTGCAGCGCGGCCCACTTGTCCTTCGAGACGACCGGGATGATGCGCGAATCGTGGATCATCTCAAGGTCGACCACGACGGTGCCCGGGCCCTGCTCGATGCGGATGCCGTTGTTGTAGCGGAACGGGAACATCGAGGCCGGGAAGCCGCGGGTGATGCAGCGGTCCCAGGTGTCGAAATCGCTGACCCAGTCGAACGGATGCTGGTTCCAGCTCGAACGGCCGGCCTTGTACGCCGCCTCCGCTTCGGGGGTGAAGGGGGGCAGCTTGCCGTCCGGCGGATCGATCAGGAACGCGGTCTGGCTGCCGTTGGCGTCGGATTCGACCCAGTGGCCCATGCCGATCTTGCCCTGTTTGTCTTCCTCGGCATAGCGCTCGGCCGAGGCATCGGCCTGCTTGGCACGCTCGGCGAGCTCTTCCGGGGTCAGGTAGAAGCGGTCACCGAAGCGGTCCATGCGGGTGAAGAAGATGCTGGCGATGTTGTCGATCGGCCAGGTGCCGGTGAAATCCGGATCGCCCCACGCGGTCTTCGTCGGGGTGTAATCGTCGGGGATCGGCTGCAGCTTGGTCGGGTCGGCTACCGCCTGCTGAGCGATCGCCGCGCCGCCCATGGCGGTGGCGGCAAGGAGCGCCGTCGCAGCGGCGAAGCGAAACGTTGTCTTGCGGATCATTGGGAACTCTCCCCTTCTTGCGCCCGATCTTGGCGCGATACGTTGATGTAATTGCGGATCTGTTCGTTGCCCTCGGTGCAGGCATACTCGAAAATCGAGAAGTCGTCGTCCCTCACCCAGTCGAGACGGGCCGACCACGGGGCGGTGAAGACCACCGGGTCGGTCCAGGTCATGTCGTAGACGATCGAATCCGGGCCGGTCATGGTGAAGCGTTCCACCAGTCTGGCCTGTGGGCTGAGCGGTGTGTCGTTCTCCGGCGGCGAGCCGGTCGTCCCGATGTTGGTTATCGACGGGCCCGGCTTGAAGTTGGTGGTTTCGACAACCAGCGTGTTGCCGTCTTCCCAGTGCCCGCGGCTTTCCCCCAGCCACAGGTCGATCTGGCGGGGAATGGGCGGACTGCCGTCGGTCGGGATGATGCGCGTTTCGTGCACCATCTCGAGCTGGATGGCGACGATGCCGGGCGCCTGGAAAACGCGGATCCCGTTGTTGTACATCACCGGGAACATCGAGGCCGGCAAACCGCGGGTGATGCAGCGGTCCCAGGTGTCGAAATCGGTCGGCCAGTCGAACGCCTGGCCGCGCCGCCAGCTCGACCGCATCGCGTCGGACAGGCGCTTGCCCTCTTCGGTGAAGGGCGGCAGGCGGCCGTTGCTCGGGCTGACGATCCAGCTGGTCCGGCGATTGGCGGCGGCCACCTCGGCCCAGTGGCCGATGCCCATCTTGCCCTCGCTGTCCTCGGTCTCGTAGCGCTTGGCGAGGACCCTGACCTGCTCGGCCCGCTCGGCGAATTCTTCCTCGGTCAGAAAGATGCGGTTGCCGTCCTTCGGGTCACGCAGCAGCGGGGTCCGGCCGTTGAGATGGTCGATCGGCCAGCCGCCGCTGATGTCCGGCTCGCCCCACTCGGTCTTCGCCGGCTGATAACCGTTCTGCGCCGGCGGCAGCACAGTGAGATCGTCCTGCGCAAGTGCAGGCAAGGGCCCCGCGGCCGCGCAGGCGATCACGGCCGCGGCAAGGAACGGTTTCAGTTTCATTTGCCGGGCAGCGCGAAGGCGACGTAGCGGTTGGGGCCGGGCTTGGGCTGGCCGAGCTTGGGCGGGAACAGCCCGTCGCCGCCGACCGGGAAGACGACATATTCCTTGCCGCCCTCGGTGTAGACGATCGGCACGCCCTCGCTGGCCGCGTCGAGCTGGTGCTCCCACAGGACCTTGCCGGTCGCGGCGTCGCGCGCCCGGACCTTGCGGTCGGACGAGGTGCCGACGAAGACGAGGCCGCCGGCGGTCGCCACCGGGCCGCCGCGCGGCGCCGTGCTGCCGGTATCGTGAATGCCCTTTTCGGCCAGCATCATGACTTCGCCGTTGGGCAGATCCCAGATCTTCTTGCCGGTCTCCATGTCGTAGGCGGTGATCTTCGACCACGGCGGGTTGACGGCCGGCAACCCGTTGGATTGCAGCAGGAAGTTGACGCCCGACTTGTAGGGCTTCACGTCGCCGCCACCGTTGGGCATCGCCGCCTGGGCCTCGGGCCGTTCGTCGAGAACAAGAGTGTCGAGCGTCGGCATCTGCTTCGAAACGACGAAGAAGCGTTTCTTGACCGGGTCCACCGCGGACGAACCCCAGTTGGCGCCGCCGTTGTGACCGGGGAACGAGATCGACCCCGTGCCGAGGCTCGGCGGGGTATACATGCCTTCGTTGCGCGCCGTCTTGAGCATCTCGCGCAGTTTGGCCTGATCTTCTTCCGAGATATACGGGTTGATCATGTCCGGCGTGAACTTGCCCTGCCGCGCGAACGGTTCGGGCCAGGTCGGGACCGGCTGGGTGGGCGAGGCCTTCTCGCCCGGCACGTCGGAGGCGGGGACCGGCTTTTCCTCGATCGGCCAGACCGGCTTGCCGGTGCGCCGGTCGAGCACGTAGATGTACCCGAACTTGGTCGCCTGGATCAGGACCGGAATGTCCTTCCCGTCCTTGTGGATCGTCATCAGCTTGGGCGCCTGGGGAATGTCCCAGTCCCACAAGTCATGGTGCAGGACCTGAAAGTGCCAGACGCGCTTGCCGGTTTCCGCATCGAGCGCCACGATCGAGTTGGCGAACAGGTTGTTGCCTTCGCGGTTGCCGCCGTAGAAATCGTAGCGCGCGGTGCCGGTCGGAATGAAGGCCAGACCGAGCTTTTCGTCGACGGTCGATTCCGACCAGTTGTGCACGCCGCCGAACTTTTCGTGATCCTTCTCGGGCCATGTCTCGTAACCGAATTCGCCCTTCTCGGGTACGGTGTGGAAGACCCATTTCAGCGCGCCGGTGCGCACGTCGTAGGCGTGGATGTCGGCCGGGGCGGAAGCGAAATCGTAGGCTGCGGCGGGCAGCGAGACGATGATGGTGTTCTTGTAGATCCGGCCCGGATTGTTGGTCATCAGCGGGCGCTCGGGCATCTTGTTCGGCTCGAGCCCGGTGCGGATGTCGACCTTGCCATCGGTGCCGAAGCCGGCGATCGGTTCGCCGTTATCGGCATTGACCGCGCGCAGCATCCCGTCGTTGAGGAACAGCAACCTGCGGTCCGTGCCGTCGGCACTTTGCCAGTAGTTCATGCCGCGCACGCCGACCCGGCCGCCGTAGTCCTTCGTCCACTTCTCTGCGCCGGTCGCGGCGTCGAGCGCCACCAGTGCGCCGCCGTTCATCAGGTAAAGCGTGTTGCCGATCTTGACCGGATTGAATTGTGGTGCCTGGCCAGGGCCGAGGTCGTAGGTCCATGCCACTTCGAGCTGGCCGACGTTGCCGGTGTCGATCTGCGCTGCAGAGGAATATTGCGACGAATCCGCGCCGCCGAGATAGGAATCCCAGGTCGCGTAGTCGAAGCTGGTCGCGGTGTCCGCGCTGGCCGACGCCATGTTGGAGGTGCCGCCGGTGGCGGTACAGGCCGAGGCGAGCAGGGCCGCGGCGCACGCGACGACGAAGCTGCGCCCACGGCGCGGCGAATTGCGGTTGGTTTTCAAATTTGCCCCAGACGTCATGATGAAACGTAATCTCCCGGTCGCAACCTAGCCGAGACTCGGCGCAGACAACAAGGGCGGAATCGCCTTTTCGTTGACAAAATCCGAAAATTTGGACGCGAGTGGGGGAAAGTTCAGCTTTCCTCGGCGGACCGGGTTGGCGGAGCCAGTTCGCGCGGCATTTCGCCGGCCTGGCTGAACACCGTCGAGCCGGTCATCGGGCCAGCGGCCTTCAGCGTTACCGTGACATTGTCCGTGGAGCGATTCTGCCAGTACCAGCCGTGGATACCGCTGAACTGCGCAGTGTAGACGCCGCTCTGCGAGGGCGCCTTCTCGATCGCGTAGCTCTCGGTCAGGTCGACGCCGCCGTCGAACGGATGGCTGTGCATGTCGAAATCGACCGGCCCGGTGGCGGTCCATTCGAAGCGCATCTTGTCGCCCTGCTTGAGGTCGTACTTGAATTCGCCCGATTCGAACGGCCCCAGCTCGAGCGTGTAGACATCGTCGGGTTGCGCGATCGGGCCGTCGAGCGGGGCGAGCACGCCGACCCGCTTCTTGCCGCGCTCGAGGTAGATGTTCTCCGGCGTTTCCGACAGGACGTTGAGACCGAGCGCCTTGCCGAGCCCGGTCGGATCCTTGCCGTATTCGGCGGGCAGGACGAAGACGACGACGACTGCCGCGGCAACGAGGACGGCGGCCGCGGCTCCTACAATGGCTTTGCGGTTTGAAGATGTGGTCGTGGCGGTCATGAGGCTATCCATTCTGCCAGTTGATATCCAACAAGCGCAACACCCACCGCGACCAGCAACCAGTTGGCCAGGCGGGCGCCGTGATCGAAACTGGGCGACGTGCGCCACAGGTTGAGCGCGAAGACGACTACGGTAAGGACCAGGACTTGCCCGACCTCGACCCCGATATTGAAACCAATCAGGTTGGTCAGCAGCCCGTTCTCGGAGATCGCCAGGTCCTGGAGCTTGGTCGCGAGCCCCAGACCGTGGAACAGGCCGAATATCAGGACCACCCAGCGCGGGTCGAACGACCAGCCGATCTTGCGGAAGGCGCCGAGGTTCTCGGCTGCCTTGTAGATCACCGAAAGACCGATGATCGCGTCGATCAGGAACGGGTTGCCACCGGTCTTGAGCAGCACGCCGCCCATCAGGGTCAGCGAATGGCCGATGGTGAACATCGAGACGTAGACCACCACGTCCTTCAAGCGGCGGAGATAGAACACCACGCCGACGAGGAAGGCGACATGGTCGTACCCGGTGACCATGTGTTTGGCCCCGAGGTAGAGGAAAGGGATGAACGCCGGTCCGTCGATTCCCGCCACCGCCTTGCGGTCGGATTCGGAAACGTCGTGCGCCAGTGCCGCGTCGGCGAGCAGGACGATGGCGGCAATCAGCAGCAGCGGCTTGAGCCGCTCGAAGGGGGACCTATGAAGCGATGGAGGCATCGTTCGCGGCTTCCGGCTGCTCGGCGGGATAGGCTTCGTGGCAGCCCGAGCAGACCGAATAGAGCGTGCCGCCGACCTCGAAGACCTTTTCCGGATCCTTCGCCTTGGCGGCTTCCTCGGCCTTGCCGGAGATTTCGATCAGGCCGTCGGCGAAGTCGTTCCAACCCGGTCCGCGCGCGTCGCTGTAGCCGGGCTGCTTCAGCTCCTTGCCGATCTCGCCGAGCCTGACCGCGGCCAGCCGTACGTCTTCCCACTCGGCATCGGTCTGCGGGGTAATTTCGTGGTCGCCGGATTCGTCGCTGATGAACTGCACCGCGTTCCAGTAGACTTCCGCCGTCGGCTGGACGTCCTGCGCCATGTAGTCCTTGATCGGCTTGGCCGGCTCGCTGCTATTGCACGCAGCGAGGGCGCTCGAAAATACGAACAAAGTCAAAGTGCGACGGATCATAACAAGATTCCCTCCCCACGGGGCCCGCGTGAACGCCGGACCTCCCATACGTTCAAGCGCGCTTCATGCCCCGAGGGTTACATCGTGATTGACTTCAAGGGCAAGTGCAAGCAATGGCACTGGTAGAAATGGACAAAATCAACAAGTGGAGATTGCAAGGGTGAAGCGGGTGAATTCGAAGAGGGACATTTTCGTCGCCGTGCTGGCGGCGGCGGCCGGTCTTGCGGCGGGTAGCGGGCTTCTGGCCGCCAGTGCCCACGCGGCCGAAACCGAACACTCTGCACACGTCGACAAGGATGCGGCGCGTGATCTGTTCAACACCTATTCGTGCAGCGCTTGCCACTCCCTGAGCGACGCCGAGGCGGCGGGTTCGGTCGGGCCGTCGCTCGACAATCCTTCGCTCACGCGGAATTACATCATCGGCCGGGTCACCAACGGCCAGGGCGCGATGCCCAGCTTTGGCGGTCAGTTGTCCGAAGACGAGATTGCCATGCTGGCCGACTACATCGTCGAAGTGAACCACGAAGATCACGCCGAGTAAGGCGCCGAGACAGGTCTTGAAGGGAGGGGGCGGTCGCTTGGCCGCCCCTTCTCGTTTTGGCCGCTAGTTGCCCGAAGCTTGCCGCACCGTGCGGCTTCTAGGGCCGACCTGCGCGTAATAGTTGGTCACCCCGTCGGGATCGTTGAGCCAGACGGTAACGAGGTCGAAGCCGGTCAACTTGTTGAGCGGCGTCTCCACGGCGATCCCGCGCGCCTTGGCCTTGGCGTCGGCCATCGGCGAATCGATCACGACGTACTGGATCCCCGCGCTTCCGTTGTCGTGCCGCGTGGTGTCGGGCGCTTGGTAGAGGTAGAGCGTCGTTTCGCCGTTGCGGTAGGGGTAGAGCGTCAGGCCGGTCGTCCGGTCTGTCACTGCCGGCAGCTCGTCGAGGCCGACGAACTCGCGATAGAACTTGCGGCTCTCGGCGAGGTCGGACGCGGCAATTCCGACGCCCACACCGTCGTTCGAGCCGTCCTTCGCCCCCGGCTTAATGACGATCTCGATCGGGAAGCCGCCCGGATCGTTCACTATTGCCGCTTGAGTGCCGTCGGGGCGATTTTCGAACGACGGCGCGGGGAAACCCGCCTCGGTGAAGCGCTTCGTCAGGAGGGTCTTGTCGGGATAGGTCAGGCGAAAATAGCGGATGCCGGTGCCGCCCTTGATGCCACCGCTCATGTCGTAGAGCCGATCGCCCTGCTGCCCGGCGCTGAGCTTGATCTGCGCCTTGCCGACGCCGGTCAGGATCATCTGCTGGGTGGCGGTGAGCTGGATCGGGCTGAGCGACTTGAGCGCCAGCGCCTGGGTGTAGAACTTGACCATCTCCCCCGTCTTGTCGCGCGGATAGCGGCGGAACACATTCATCGCATCCATCGCCATCAGGTCGCGGGTCGAGCTCATCAGCTGTTCGTGCGTCAGCTCGCCCGGCTTGTAGGCGAGCGTGCTGCCGTCCTGCATTTTCGCCCCTTCCGGAGTGGTGATGGTCTTGCCGCCACTGCCCCCGCCCGCGTCCGGCAGCGCGAAGGTCACGAGCGATTCCATGTTCGCGGGCTTGCCGTTGTCGCGCCGCGCCGATGGGGCGAGGCTCGAGCCCGAAGCGAGGATTGCGACGTATTGCCGCCCGTCCTTGCCGCGATAGCTGATCGGGATCGACAGCGCCGGGTAGTCGAGTTGCTTCTCCCAAAGAATTTTGCCGGTCTTCGCATCGAAGGCTCGAAAGTAGCGGTCGCCCGTCGCGCCGATGAACACGAGGCCTCCGGCAGTCGCGGTGGGCCCGCCCGAGCCATTGTTGCTGCCGGTATCCTGCTTGTCCTTGGGCAGGTCCTCGCTGATGCCGAGGCGGCTGGCCCAGAGGATGTCGCCGGTGTTGGCATCGACCGCTAGCAGCCGGCCCCACGGCGGCTTGAAGCAGGGCAGGGTCACCTTGTGCCCATCGGCCGCAGTGAAGCTGGCCATGAACCCGGAGTACGCGCCGGGCCCGATAAGGCTGCCGCGATCGTAGAGCTGGGTCGAGGTCGTGGTTCCGCGGCCGTAGTCGCCCTTCGGATCGCGCTTCTCGATCCAGCCGATCGAGCCTCCCTCGCTGGTGTTGACGAAGACTACGCCCGAGCGCGGATCGGCCGCGCTGCCGCCCCAGACCGAGCCGCCGTTGTGCGGCATGTTGATCGAGGCCAGCGGCTTGTCGGTGCCTTTGATATTCTGCTTCATGAAGAACGGCGTGAAGCTGCCGGCGTTGTAGAAGTTGCCGCCATAGCTATCGAGCAGGGCGTGGCACGCCGCGACGTGCTCGGGATTGGTGTCCTCCGCAGTGACGATGTCGCTCTTGTCCCAGAAGCCGCGGTTGAGCTGCGCGGGCTTTACCGGCACCGGCTGGGTGGGCGAATACCATTCTCCCGGCACGTCGGCCGCTGCGGCCGGACGCTCGGTCACCCCGAACACCGGTTTGCCCGTCTCGCGGTCGAGGATGTACATGAAGCCCGGCTTGCCGGTTTCGGCCAGCGCGTGGATCGTCTTGCCGTCCTTCTCGATGTCGACCAGCACCGGCGGGGCGGGGAGATCCCAGTCCCACAGGTCGTGGTGGATGGTCTGGAAGTGCCATTTGTACTTGCCGGTCTTGGCATCGACGGCGACGATCGAGTTGCCGAACAGGTTCGCGCCGGGCCGGTCGCCGCCGTAGTAGTTCGGCGAAGGTCCGCCGATGGTCATGTAGATCGTGTCGGTCGCCGGATCGGCGGTGGTGTACCAGACCCACATGTTGGTGCCCGAGCGGCCCTTCCAGCCGTCGTCGAGCCAGGTCTCGTGGCCGACTTCGCCGGGCTGTGGGACGGTGTGGAACTGCCACAGCTTCTTGCCAGTGCGCGCATCGTAGGCGCGGCTGTCCCCCGAGGGACCGATCGAATCCTCCTGCGTCTGCGCACCGATCACCATGACGTTGCCGTAGATCGAAGGCGGATAGGCATAGGGCGTACCGTCGATTTCGGAGGAGCCGTTCTGGCCATAACTGGTATCGAGTTCGCCGCTGGCGGGGTCGAGCGCGACGAGCTTGCTGCCGGTCGAATAGAAGATGCGCGGACCGATGGCGCCCTCGCCGGGCCAGTAGCTGACCGCGCGGCGCACCAGGCCGTCGGTGACCTTGTGCCGCCAGAGCTCCTTGCCGCTCACGCCGTCGAGCGCGACCACGGCGTTGCCGAGAGGCAGATAGACGATCCCGTCAACCACGATCGGCACCGTTCCGCCGAGCAGCCCCGCGCCGCCTTCGGGACGCAGCCGGAACGACCAGGCCTGATCGAGCTGGCCGACGTTCTTCGTGTCGATCTGGTCGAGAGGCGAGAAGCGGGTGCCCTCCAGGTCGCGGGCGTAGCGCGGCCAGTCGCCGTCCGACGCCACGTTGTAGGGTTCTTCCGCTCCCGCGGAAAAGGGCAGGATCGCGGCAGCGGCAAGCAAGGCGGCCAGGCGTTTCGACATCGATTTCTCCCCTTGAGGCGCCGACCGGCACCACGCGGACCATGTCCACGCTCTCTCCTCGCAAGGGCTACAGGCTGACTCACGGGGGCGCAACTAGATTGCTTGCTAACTATTCTCGCCGGGACAGTGGCGCCGTTGTGCCTGCGGTGGCGCGTGACGCGCTGCGTGTTTAGGCCCGTCAGGCACCGGCGCGGAGGTCGCGCGTTTCAGGGGCAGACGTGAGCAGAGCAACCCCACCCGATGAGGCGACGCGCTTCACCGAGCGCCGGCGCGGTCCGCGCTGGGGTACGCTCCTGCTCATCGGCCTCGCCCACGTCCTGGTCTTCTTCGGATTGGCGCGCGCCTTCGCTCCGGACTTTACCGCCGCGGTCATCAAGCAGGCGACCTCGATGGTCACGGTCACGGTCTACACCCCGCCTCCTGCCGAGCCCAGTCCCGACCCCACGCCCTCGCCCGACGAGGGGGCATCGGGCGAAAAAGCCAAAAAGGCCAAGGCGAAGGAAGTCGCCGTCCCGCCTCGGCCGAAGCCGATCAAGACCGATGCGCCCAAAGCCGCTTCGACCGGGGACGCCAACCAGTCCGGCGCCAGCGACCAGGGAGCGGGCACCGGGGCCGGCGGGCCTGGCGAGGGCACCGGCAGCGGCAGGGGCGGGCAGGGCGCAGGCGGAGTGCCTGTGACCAAGCCGGTCAAGATCGCCGGCGACATCAACGATGCCCGAGATTTTCCGGTTCCTCCCGGCGGCCGCCAGGCGCGCCGCGGGACCGAGGTGATCGTCTACATGACCGTCGGCGTGGACGGGCGCGCGTCCGACTGCCGGGTCACCAAGCCCAGCCCGGACCCAGAGGCGGATCGCATCGTCTGCCAGCTCGCCGTCCAGCGCTTCCGGTTCAAGCCGGCAAGGGACGCCAACGGCGATCCGGTGCCGGCATCCTATGGCTGGCGCCAGCGCTGGTTCTGAGGCTAGGAGGCAGCGAACCGGCGCGTGAATGCGCCTGCGAAGGAAAACGGAATGAGCAGAATCGTCCCGGTCGTCCTGTGCGGCGGCAGCGGAACCCGGCTGTGGCCGCGCAGCCGCAAGACCAAGCCCAAGCCCTTCCTGCCGCTGGTCGGCGACGAGACGATGTTCGAAGCGACGCTGAGCCGCTGCAACGATCCGCAGCGGTTCGCGTCGCCGGTCATCGTCACCGGGACCGCGCACATCGAGCATGTCGAGGCACAGGCGAAGGATGCCGGCGCTAGCGTGATCGTCGAGCCGCAGGCCAAGAATACTGCGGCCGCCATTGCGCTGGCGGCGCACCGGCTCGCCCCCGATGCCATCATGTTGGTCTGCCCGAGCGACCACCACATCGCCGACGTCCCCGCGTTCCGTGCCGCTGCCGCGGCGGCGGCGAAGTTGGCAGCAGACGACTGGCTGGTCGCCTTCGGCATCGTCCCTACCGCGCCCGAGACGGGATACGGATATCTCAAGCAGGGCGAGCCGCTCGGCGAGGGGCGCCGCATCGAGCGCTTCGTCGAGAAGCCCGATCTCCAGCGCGCGCAGCAGTTTCTGACCAGCGGCGAGTACAGCTGGAACGGCGGAATTTTCGCCTTCCGCGCCGGCTTCTTCCTCGAAGAACTGGCGAAGCATCGGCCCGCGCTGGCCGAAGCGGTGGCCGCTGCGGTGGCCGGGGGAGAAGAGGATGGCGCCCGCTTCCATCCCGACGCTGCCGCCTTCGCGGCAATCGAGGGCGAATCGGTCGACTATGCGGTCATGGAAGAGACCGATCGCGCGGCCATGGTGCCGGCCGCGATGGGCTGGTCGGATATCGGTAGCTGGGCGGCGCTGCGCGATGCGGCCGGCGCCGACGGGGCCGGAAACTCGGTGCGCGGCAATGCCGAACTGGTCGATTGCTCCGGGGTGTTCGTCGATACCGACGGTCCCCGTGTCTCGGCGATCGGCCTTTCCGACATCGCCATCGTCGTCGACGGCGACGAGGTGCTGGTCACGACGATGGACGGCGCGCAGAAAGTCGGCAAACTCGGCGGCGCAACCAACCAGTAGCAGCGAGCCGGAGCCCAGACATGATCGCCCAGACAATACAGCTCGCACTCGCCCCGGTGTTCATGCTGGTGGCGATCGGCAACATCATGAACATCCTGTCGACCCGCTTGGGGCGGATAGTCGACCGCTCCCGGGTCCTGCAGGGACGTCACGTCGAGACAGAAGGCATGGAGCACGACGAAGTGGTGCGCGAAATCCGCCTGATCGACCGCCGCATTTCGCTGATCGGCAAGGCCATTCGGCTGCTCGTGGGTGCCGGTCTGTGCGTCGGGCTGGTCGTCACCCTGCTGTTCGTCGAGGAGTTCGCGACCCTCAACATGCAGTTCGTCGTCGGCGGCGTGTTCCTGCTTGCTATCGGCCTGATCATGTGGGCGCTGATGCTGTTCCTGCGCGAGACTCGCGAGGCGACCGAGGCGCTGCGGATTCCCGAGACCTACCTCGAGCTCGAGCGCAAGCTCTAGCCCGGCGGAAGGTCCGGACAGGGTTACTCAAGTTACAGGAGTAACCCTGGAGCGATCGGATAGAAAGTCCGCGATTTCAGTATCTTGGACCAGAACGGGTCACACATTCGCTGGGTTACTCATGGGCGGGCCGGAAGAAATTCTGCTCCGGCCGCACGCGCTTCGCGCTCGCGCGGGGAGCGGACGGAGAGACTGGAGCGTGACATCGGCAGACACCTCGAGATGATTGCGATAAGATCGAATCGCCCGCTTGCCGTTCGTGCGAGCGGAGGAAGAACGATTCAGCCTGACAGCACCGACTCTAGGCAGATCGCCGCGGTGTAGGAAAGGTCTTTCCGCGTCCTGCGCGGAAGAGCCGTTTCGCCTAGCCGTTCGGGCCGGCGATCATCTTCTGGCCCGACTGCTCGATCGCACCTCTGACCATCGGTTCCATGAACCCGAGCGCCGGTGGCAGGTCGATGACGAAGACGACCTGGCCGTCTTCGATCTGTACCTCGCCGCGGACCTGTTGGCCGAGCGCACCGATGGTCATTTCCATGGTGTCTTCGTTCCGCCAGTTGGTGTGGACCTCCGCGACCCCGCCGGGAACGTGGTCGGCAATCTTGTGGCTGTTGTCGCGCAGCCGCTGTCGGACCGTAGAGCGGTCGAGATGGTGCGGAATGGCGACTTGCATCAGGAATTCTCCGAAACGGGTTGCTCGCTCTCGCCGTAGCGATAGTCGAGGTAGCGGGTGCGGATGGCGAGGTCGTCGAGCGAGCCCTCGGCCAGTTGCCGCGTGACGTGGTCGATCTCGTGACTGATCTTGCCGAGGCTTTCCACGAGCTGCTCGTCGGGCGACGAACCGGCACGCTTTTCGTTCCGCAAGCTGGCCGGGATGCGGCGATAGGCATCGACCATCTCGGGCAGGTGCTCGCCGACCAGCTTGCGCGTTTCCTGCGCCGCCGGGTGGGCCTGGTCGATGGTCTCGAGCTGCAGCCCGAGGGCGTCGAGCTGGGTACCGATCTGGTCGACCAGGGTGATGGCCGGCGGGGGCAGGGCGGGCCGCTGGTTCTCCAGCCACAGCTCGGTGCGTGCAACCATCTGCCGGACGTCGCCCTTGTTGAGGTCGGCGCGCTGCGGAACCTTCAGGCGCGGGAACTTGCCGAAGATGAACCCGGCGGCGAGCAGCGCCATGACGGTCAGAACGATGCCGGTGAAGCCAATGCCGTCGATGACGATTCCGGCAATCACCGCGAAGGCGAAAATGCCCGCGGCGGCATAGGCGATGTTGCGCAGCTTCTTGAGCTGGAAGTCGCGCCGCATTCGCCGGCTGCCTTCACCGATCGGCTGTAGGCGGCGGCCGCCGGCGCGCTGGTGGGCCAGCGAGCGGCTCGCCGCGGTCATGATTTCCTGTGCGTTTCCGGTGCTGTCGGCCATGCTTGCGCCTTAGCCCTCCAGCGACAGCAGCGAGGACTGGTTGGTCAGCTGCGAGGCCTGGGCCTGGCCTTCGGCGCGGGCGATATAGCCCTTCGACTTCTCGACTTCCTTGCCCAGCGTCTCGACCGTCTGCTTCATGCTTTCGAGCGCGCGCACCTTGAAGGTGTCGACCTCGTCCATCGTGTCGTAGATGTTCTGGAAGGCGCGCTGCAGCGTCTCGATCGGGATCGTGCTGCTGGCCGCCTGCTCGTGAATCTTGCCGGTCTGGTCGCGCAGCATCGCACTCGTCGAATCGATGATCCCGGCCGTCGTCTGGTTGAGCTGGGTGATCTGGCCGAGCACCAGCCGCTGGTTGGTCATGGCCTCGGCCACGGTCACCGCGGTGCGCAGCGCGCCCACCGTGGTGGTGCTGGCCCGGTCGACGCCCTTGACCAGTTCGACGTTGTTCTTCTTGACCAGGTCGAGCGCCAGGTAGCCCTGCACGCTGACCGCCATCTGGGTGTAAAGGTCCTGCGTGCGCTGGCGCACGTAGAACAGCGCGCTCTCGCGGATCGCCTTGGCTTTGGCCGGGTCGGTCGCGTCGAGCTCGGCGGCCTTCTCCTCGAGCCGCTCGTCGAGCGTCTTGGAGATGTACACCATCTGCTCGAGGTTGCCCATCGCCTCCCACAGCTTCTGCCGCTCGACGTCGATCGCGGCGTTGTCCATCAGCAGCTCGTCCTTGCCGCTCGACAAGTGGCCGAGGATCGACTGGATGTGCGTCTGCGCGCTCTGGTACTTGCGGAAATAGCTGGTCAGGCGGTTGCCCATCGGGATGATGCCGAGGAACTTCTTGCTGCCGCTCTTGGCGCCGTTCTTGCCGGGATCGAGATCCTCGACCACCTTGCGCAATTCCGACAGGTTGGCGCCGACGCCCGAATCCTTGTCCATCGCCTTGATCGGCCGATCGAGGAAGCGGTTCGACATCCCCGCGGCCGCAGCGATTTCTTTGCGGCCCATGTTGGTGATCTGGTCGACCTTCTTGCCGAAGTCGGGCGAATTGGCATCGAGCGCCACGAGTTCGCTGACGAACCCGTCGACCTTTTCTTCGAGTTTGGATTTCTTCTCGGCATCGACCGGGACCAGGCCGGCCGCCTTTTCGGGCGCGACCATCGGCACCGGATCGGGCGGTGTCAGGTTCAGCGCGGCTTCGGTCTTGGTAGCGGTCGCGGTCGGTGCGGTTTCGGCCATGGCGCTCGTCAATCTCCCTCGAGTCCTGAACTGTATTAGGTGCGCAAGACACGTGTTTCAAGTAAAGGCAGTATGGCGGCTGGCCGCGCTGCGACAAAGCGCTTTTGCATGCGCCGTCCAGCAGGTATCGCAGGTTCATGGCAGACGGGGGAAAAACGCTGGCAGCGGCTACAACTCTAGCGCCACCCGGCGAGGTGCCTCCGGTGCAGGTGCACGGCGAGCATTCCTTCCGACATGTGATCGAAAGCTGGCGCGGCTGGTGGCGCCGCGCTGTCGTCAGCACGGTCGACCAGGCGGAGGTGATCGCCGGGCGGCGCGAGGAATGCGAGCTTTCGGCGCGTTACCTGCTGATGCTGGCGATGAGCGCGGGAATCGCGGTTCTCGGCCTGCTGTTGTCCTCTCCGGCGGTGGTCATCGGCGCCATGCTGTTGTCGCCGCTGATGGGCCCGATCATGGGACTCGGCTTCGCGTTGGCGACGGGCGACTTCCGGTGGATCAAGCAGTCCAGCAAGTCGCTCGCGATCGGCACGGGTATCTCGGTCCTGTTCTGCGCGCTGATCGTCCTGCTTTCGCCGTTGCAGACCGTCACTCCGGAAATTGCTTCGCGCACGCAGCCGAACCTCTTCGACCTGTTCGTCGCGCTGTTCTCCGCCGTTGCCGGGGCTTACGCGATGATTCGCGGACGCGAGGGCACCATCGTCGGCGTGGCCATCGCCACGGCCCTGATGCCGCCGCTCGCCGTCGTCGGATTCGGCCTCGCGACGCTCAACGGCACGGTGTTCTGGGGCGCGCTGCTGCTGTTCTTCACCAACCTGATGACCATTGCCTTCACCGCGGCGATCATGGCGCGGCTCTATGGCTTCGACACGATGTTGTCGGAGAAGCAGACCAACCTGCAGACCGCGCTGATCTTCACCGTGTTCGTCGCCCTGGCGATTCCGCTCGGTCTCTCGCTGGTCAATCTCGCCAAGGACGCCGCCGACACGCGGCAGATCAACGGCGCTGTGCTTTCGCCGTTCAGCAACAAAGCACTGATTTCGAAGCTCGACGTCGATCTTCATGGCGAGCCACCGAAGATTTCGGCCGTCGTCCTGACGCCCGAAGTGCGGCCCGACGCGCTCGCCGAAGTGCAGGCGCGCGTCGACCGAATCATCGGCACGAAAGTCAACCTAACGCTGACGCAGGTCCCCGTCGGCAACAGCGCCCAGGCGGCGGAGCTGGCCCAGCTCGCCCGGGCCAACGAGCAGGAAGCGGCGGATCTGGCCCACGCCGAGCAACTGGCCGTTCGCCTGGCGCTGGTTGCGGGAGTGTCGAGCGACAGCGTGGTGGTCGACCGCGAACGCAAGATCGCAGCGGTGACCGCGCGGCCGCTCGATGGAGCCAGTCTCGAGGCCTATCGCGAACTGGAAAATCGAGTCGGGGCGAACGAACCGGGTTGGACCATCCGCCTGCGTCCGCCTGCCAGGCCTTTGCCCGACATCAGCTACGATGGCGACACGCTGACCGAAGACGGCGCGCGGGCCTTGGCGCTGGTCGGCTGGGCGGGCCGGCGAGTCGAAGTGCCGATCATCCTGGGCGGCCCCGAAGCGCAGGTCGCGATGGTCGCCGCAGCGCTGAAAAAGCAGGGGGTTGCGGTGCGCGAGCAGCCGGATGGAGAAGAGGGGCCGGTGACCGCCGCCTGGGCCGCGCCCGACCAGTAGGAGCCCTGCAGATGCGACCCGAAATCCTCGTCCTCGCGCTCGCCGCCGTGCTTCTCTTGCTGCACATCCAAGTCGCGATCCGCGTCAAGACCAAGCAATACGGGACCGACTGGAACATGGGCCCGCGCGACGCCGAAATGCCCGAGCCCGGCCCCGTGGTGGGGCGGCTCGAACGCGCGCGCGACAACTTTCTCGAGACCCTGCCAATCGCCATCATCGCGCTTTTCGGCGTGGTGATTACCGGCAAGGCCGGCACAACCACGGCGATCGCCGGGTGGATCTGGCTCGGCGCGCGAGCGGTCTACCTGCCGCTCTACTGGACCGGCGTGCCCAAGGTTCGCACGCTGGTATGGGGCATCGGCCTCGCGGCGATACTTACCGTGCTTGGCGTGCTGTTTTTCGGCTGACGACTCAGGCGGCGAGCTTGAAGGGCTCGATCTCGCCCGACAGGTAGAGTTTCTTGGCCTTGGCGCGGCTCAGCTTGCCCGAACTGGTGCGCGGCAGGGTGCGCGGCGGGACCAGTTCGACCACGCAGTTCATGCCGGTGATCGAGCGAACCTTCTCGCGGATGTCGTCGTGCAGCTTGCGGCGCTCGTCCGGGTCGGACACGCGGCAGTGGACCAGCACCGCGGGAACTTCCTCGCCGTTCTCGGTCTCGACGCTGAACGCGGCGATGTCGCCCTGGTGGAAGCCGGGCAGCTGCTCGACCGCCCATTCGATATCCTGCGGCCAGTGATTCTTGCCGTTGATGATGATCATGTCCTTCGCCCGGCCGACGATGAACAGGTAGCCATCGGCCATGTAGCCCATGTCGCCGGTGTCGAGCCAGCCGTCGACCAGACAGGCGTCGGTCGCCTCCTCGTCGCGGTAATAGGAGTGCATCACGCTCGGGCCCTTGCACCAGATTTTGCCGATCTGGTGATCGCCGCGCGGATTGCCGTCTTCGCCGCGGATCTCGACGGCCATGTCGAGCACCGGCTTGCCGCAGTTGACGATCGCCCGGTAGCGCGCGGGGCGGCTGAGGTCGCGCGGGGAGCCGCTCAGGCGTTCTTCCTCGACCAGTTCGACGCGAATTCCTTCGCCCGGCGGCATTAGGGTGACGGCGAGCGTGGCCTCGGCCAGGCCGTAGCTCGGGCAGAAAGCGTTGGCCTTGAACCCGGCGTCGGCGAAGGCGTTGACGAAATTCTGCATGACGTCGGGGCGGATCATGTCGGCCCCGTTGCCGGCGAGCCGCCAGCGCGAAAGGTCGAAGCGGTCCTCGACGTGGCTCTGGCTGGAGATGCGGCGGGCGCAGATGTCGTAGCCGAAGGTCGGCGAATAGGACAGCGTGGTGCCCTCGTTGCGGCTGATCAGGTCGAGCCAGGCGAGCGGACGGCGGGCGAAGTCCTCGGTGCGCAGGTAGTCGGTCGACATCTGGTTGGCGATCGGCGACAGCAGGCAGCCGACCAGGCCCATGTCGTGGTACCACGGCAGCCACGAGACGCAGCGGTCGTCCATGACCAGCTGCATGCCCACGCCGTGCCCGCGCAAGTTGTTGAGCAGCGAGCGGTGGGTTACCGCCACGCCGTGCGGGAAACGGGTCGAGCCGGAGGAATACTGCAGATAGCAGATATCGTCGGGCCGGGGAGTCGGCAGGTCGGCGGCGACCAGCGGCAGCACCGCAAAGTCTTCGTAGCTCATCCCGGCGCAACCCTGCCGCTCGGCCGCGGCGGCGGCCATGCTGGCAAGTTCCGAGGGATAGAGCAGCATCGTCGGGTCCGAACTCGCCAGTTGCACCGCGAGCTGGTCGATATAGCTTTCCTTGCCGCCGAAGCTGGTCGGCAGCGGCAGCGGCACGGGCCAGGCCCCGGCGTATACCGCGCCGCAGAACATGGCGGCGAATTCGGTCCCGGTCTGCGCGACGAGGGCAATCCGTTCGCCCGGCTCGACCCCTTTGGCGATAAGCCGCCGGGCCATCGCCAGCGCATCCTCGCGCAGCTCGGCGAAAGGATAGACGCGGGTCAGCTTGCCCCGCGGATCGTGGAAGTTGAGACCTCGCGAACCTTGCGCGGCATAGTCCAGGGCATCGCCGAAGGTGGCGAAATCGGAAAAGCGGCGCGGTAGCGCGCAGCGGTTCGGCGTCGGCTTCAGAGCGGCGTCGTTATCCATCGTATCTCGCGATTTACCCGTCGTTGTTTTTTCCTTGGCCGGCGCATGACGCGGCGGCGGGTGAATAGGAGATGAGCGAGCTTCTTTGGCCCCTCCCCCGGGACAGCCTTTCCCCTTTGAGCCGGACTGTGGCACGAATAAGGCCGATGGCCGATCATAACGCTCCTGCCCGCAGACGCAAAAAACCTGCAAAGCCCCTCGACGCGGGGCGTTTCGAGGAGCTGGCGCTCGCCTACGTCGCAAGATTTTCGACCAGCGCCGCAAAATTCGAGCGCTATCTTGTCCGGAAATTGCGCGAGCGGGGATGGGCAGGGGACACCGATCCCCCGGTCCGCGAGACCGTCGAACGCTACGTCGAACTCGGTTACATCGATGACGAAGCCTATGCGCGGATGAAATCGGGGAGTCTTTTGCGGCGTGGCTACGGCGAGCGCAGGGTGCGCCAGGCGCTCGGCGAGGCGGGGATCGCCGAGGACTTGCGCGAGCGCGCCATGCCGGGCGAGCGGGCGGGGCGCGAGGCGGCCATGGCCTACGCCCGCCGCCGCCGTTTCGGCCCGTTCGGAGCCGAGCCGCTTGAGGCCGACCGGCGCGAGAAACAGATCGCCGCAATGGTGCGCGCCGGGCATGGCTTTGATGCGGCCCGCGCGCTAATCGATGCCGGGTCGGTGGCCGCTGCCGAACAGTGGCTTGCCGAGGCGATCGACGATGAGGAAGGCTGACCTGACCATGCACCGCACCGCTATCCTGCTTGTTTCGGCCCTGGGGCTTTCGCTGGCGAGTTGCTCGTCGCAGGCGTCGCCTCCGACCCAGGCAGTCGAGACGACCGGCGTGCACCCCGTCTCCGGCCTCGAAGTCATTCCCTTAACGGTTACGCAGAACGGCAAGACCCACGCTTTTCGCGTCGAAGTGGCCAAGACCAGCGAGAACCAGGCCCGCGGCCTGATGTTCCGCACCGAGCTGGGGCCGAATGAAGGCATGCTTTTCCCCACCGAGGGGCCGCCCCAGGCGCGCAGCTTCTGGATGCACAACACGGTCATCTCGCTCGACCTGCTGTTCATCGGCCCGGACCACCTGGTCAGCAATATCGCCGCCGATGCCGTACCCTATTCGGAAACGCCGATTCCATCCGCCGGACCGGCGATCGCGGTGCTGGAGATTCCCGGCGGGCGGGCAAAAGAACTGGGCATCATGCCCGGTGCGCGGGTGACGTGGTGAGGTCGCGCTTGCCAGCGCCCGCAGTCAGCCGCTAACGGCGAGCACATGAGCTTCCTCGGCAAGATCTTCACCTGGTGGAACGGCGCCACGTTCGGCACGATGCTGTGGTCGGCGCGCAACGGCGAACACGTCGGCACCGACGCCCAGGGCAACAAATATTACCGCTCGAAAGACGACTCGGCCGGAAAGGCCTGGGCACAGCGGGCCCACGGAGGCGAACGCCGCTGGGTGATCTACAACGGCGCCAACGACGCGAGCCGGGTGCCGCCGGAGTGGCACGGCTGGCTGCACCAATCCTACGACGAGCTGCCCGAAAGTCACCTGCAGCCGGCCAAGATCTGGGAAGTGGACTATACCCCGAACGCGACCGGCACGCCGGGCGCCTATCGTCCTGCCGGCGCGCTCGAACGCGGGGGCAGGCGCGCGGCAGCGACCGGAGACTACGAAGCCTGGACCCCGGACGCCTGATCATGCGGGCGCTTGCGCTCCTGCCGTCGGTGCTGGTGCTGGCGGCGTGCTCGGGCAAGGCGCCCGCGCCCGAGGCGGTCGAAACCGAAGTTCCCGCCGAGTTGGCGCAATCGAGCGCCCCAACGTTTGCCGGGCAGGATTCGATCGGTACGCCGATGGCCGAGCGGGTCGCCACGCTGGGGCTGCTCAACAAGCGCAACAACATCTCGCAGGACCTGGTGATGAAACCGGGCGAATCGCGCCGCGTCGGCAACGTCGTGGTGCGCCTTTCGGCCTGCGAGAAGACGGCGCCGTGGGAATCCGACCCCGAGGAAGGCGCCTTCGTCCAGGTCCTGGTGCGCGAGCGCAGCGATGTCCGTTCCGACTTCGCCTGGCACAAAGTCTTCTCCGGCTGGCTGTTCAAGAACGCGCCGGCGGTCAACGTCGTCGAACACCCGGTTTACGACGTGTGGATCAAGTCTTGCGCAATGCGCTTTCCGGGCGAGGATGCGCCGGCTCCGTCGTCGTCCTCGAACAGCAGCGCGAAACCTTCGGGAAGCGAAAGCGCGCCCTCGCCCGCGCCGAGCCCCTCTTCGAGCCCCGACTCTCCGACCGCCTGAGACCAGCTCGAGCGCGGGCCCTGGGCGGTGCCGAGAAGCGAGAGGTAGCGCGCCTGCGAGACTTCGACCGCGCCCATCGTTTCGAGGTGCTCGGTCATGAACTGGCAGTCGAGCAGGCGCATCCCTGCTTTACGCATCGCCGCCACCAGCCAGGCCAGTGCAACCTTCGAGGCGTTGGACTGCCGGCTGAACATCGATTCGCCGCAGAACACCCCTTCGAAGCCCACGCCGTAAAGCCCGCCCACCAGGTCGTCGCCAGCCCAGACCTCGATCGAGTGAGCGTAGCCGGCGTCGTGCAACGCGCAGTAGCTCGCCTCGATGCGGCGGCTGATCCAGGTCTCGGGGTGCTCGGGGCGCGGCTCGGCACAGGCGGCAATGACGCTGCCGAAGGCCTGGTTGCAGGTTACTCCGAAACGGTCCTGGCGGAGCAACTTGGCAAGCGTGCGCGAGCAATGAAACCTCTCGAGCGGCAGGATCGCGCGATTGCGCGGCTCGACGTAGAAGATTTCGGGATCCTCGCGGCCGTCCGCCATGGGGAAAATCCCGCTGCGATAAGCCAGCAGCAGTGTTTCTGGCGGGATGGTCGGCGGAGCGGGCGCGTGCATCGACAGCAATCCTAGCACAGCGCCGCGGCAACCGCCTTGCCAATTTGCATTCGCCGTCTTAGAGGCGCGGCTCCCTGCAGGGGTGTAGCTCAGCTGGTAGAGCATCGGTCTCCAAAACCGAGGGCCACGGGTTCGAATCCTGTCACCCCTGCCATTTTTTCGATTGGCCCAAGCACCTGAAAAGCTTCAGGTTTCCCTGCGATTCAAAACCGCGTGGCACCCTGCCGTGGCACCCTGTCGCGGTCTCGATGCGGGCACCATGAATCGAGGCGATTCGCAGTGCAATAGCCTTGGCCGCTAAATTCGGCTTCTAAAAAGGTCTGCCACAACTTCCGTTTCGCTAATCTTCGGCTTTGCGCAGTCGGGAGGCAAGGGCTGTCGCTGTTACATCTTGCGCCCGGTTTCGCGCGTAGTTGTCGGAGAGTGAAAAAGGTGGGTTTTGCGCCCCGATCCCGGACATTAGCAAAAACACTCGCCGCGATCGCAAGCGGTCATAGCCGACAGACTCAAGTGATGTCCGCTTTCAGGCTGTTCCGAGCGGCTCCTGAATGGCGAAGATGGGAGGAAGGCGGACTTCGTGGCCATACCCCGTCACGCCCCTTGGCAATGAAGTCCGCGCTTGGAAACCATGATTCTAACCTGGCGTTCTCTGGCTGAATGATTCCGTGGGACGTTCTCCAAAGAGAGCAGAAAATCGTTCCCGTCATTGTCGCGAACAGTTGCGTCCGCGCCATTGCGCAGAAGGAGAAAGACCATATCGTAGTCGTTGACCAGAGCAGCGCGGAGGAGTGGCGTTTTGCCTTCGTCGTCCCTGACTTCGGTGTTTCCTCCACAATCCAGGATGGTGCGGACGGACTCACCATCACCATCGATTACCGCGTCGAACAGGATGTTCGGATAATGCCGATAAATGGCGCTATTTGGATCGATGGACTCAAAGCGAGTATTGATATCGAATTGCGAGCAAGCGAGAATTTTAAAAACTTCGTTGTTCCGTCTCGCGCGGCGGATTGGATAGCTATTGATCTTGTCGACCCGCACGAAGGGGTCGGCCCCATTTCGTATCAATCTTTTGACGGTTTCTCGTTTCACAGATCGGTCTGACACCGCGTGATACAGGGGTCAACCCATCGCTCGCAGGTGAATTGATTGCGCCAACAGTTTCCAAATCCAGCACGACTGGAACATCGTTACGTTCAATCAACGAAACAAGTCGATCAGCGGGCGTCTGCTCCAATTTGCAACCACTAAGCCGGATCAAAAGAGCAGCCGAGAGCAAAAACTTACAATGGAGCACTGAATTCGTCTCCGGTTCGGTAGCCTATTCCAAATCTAGAGGGGTTCCGTTCTCCGCCCTTTCCGGCCCCAATGCATTTGGATGTAGCGTTGCGCGAAATGTCTCATTCGTATGTTGTCTTACGCATTGCAGATAATCTTCATTCTGTTTCGCCGGATTCTCGCTCCTCCAAATTTGCGAGCCAGCCGAAGGAACGATAATCACCAGCGGTGATGGTCTGATAATCGCAAAGCCGCCTGCATCGCAGTATTTTGTTGCTGCTTCGAGGAGGGAGGCGTCGCCAGTGCCGTTCATGTTCGGAGCCTCGCTAACCGCCTCGTCTGAAGGCTCGATCAGCATCACCTCATCATTGAGAGATGATGAAACGGCATATTGGAATGCGTCCGGTCGTTCCATCCATCCGTCCGGGAAAGTGGCTTCCTCCCCGTGATACAGACAAGCGGAGAGACCGAAGGGGATGACGACCGAAATGGCCCGGAATGCTAAGTTCATAATGACTTCCTAAATCCCTCCCCTGTCAAGCTAGATACTCACATTTGATTGTGTTTGCTGCTTCGAATGACTGCAATTGGTAGCTTAGGGGCTGGCCCGCTTTTGGCATCCGCCACACGCGACGGCGAGGTCAAGAATTGGGGTCCAAGGCGGACATTCGGCAACCGGATCGCGAGAGTGCACGCGGCCCATCAGCGAACCAGGGTTTAAGTGATTTTTACAGGAATTGGCTATTCCTCGCACAAAGGAGCCAGCCATGTTTCTGCGATCAATTCTCTGTGCGACTGCAATTTGGGGCGCTGCAACGGCGGCGACGGCCGAGGAGACGAGTGAGGCGCGCATCGCCGATGAAATCACCCAGCTCAGTAGCGGGACTTGCTTCGGCATCATCTCGGGCGAGATCGCCATGCCGGCGCTCTCAGCGAAAAACTCGCTCGATGAGTCGATTGAAAAGGTCGAGAGCTGGGGCTTGAGCTACGGGTTCAGTAAAGAGATCGCCGGGAAACCTGGAGCTCCTGGACTGGCGCTAGTGTCTCGATCCACGATGGGATCGAAATCGCTTCTCGATACAGATATCGTTTTCGCAGTTGGCGGGAGCCAGCCAGGATGCCATGTCATACTGCTATCCGAGCCTTCTCTGTCGGTCACGGACTCGATAGCGCGACGCCTGGTGGAGGATGGCTGGAGGTACATCAAAGAGATGACCGCAAGGCGAGGCGCGCTAGAACGGCGTGCCTTTATACGGCGTGACAGTGAAGGGCAGGACTACCTTATGAATCTGATGACTGTCCTGTCCCCTGTTCGAGGGACTAAGATGCGGCTGTTCACGACAACGGCGAAAATTCCGCCGCAGGTGAGGATACCCGAAGGATATTGAACCTTCGTTCGAATGTCCGCATTGGGTCGTTAGCGGCTGACCCGGTTTCGGATCAGGAAGTGACAAAGCAGCCGGTCTGATAGTGGCAGGTTCTCTTACCGGCGTGAGTGTCTGATTTTGCGCTGGATTGCAGTCGTCGCATTTCCCGACAGAGCGACATGTCATCCCTGCCATTTCTTCAATGCGGCCTTCAGGCGCTGGCGGTCCTCGCGCCGCGCAGTCGCCTCATCCCCCGACAAATGTCGCGCGGCGTTCCTAACTTGGATTCGCTGCGCTATTCCCTGCGCATGGGGGGAAATGCATTCGACCTGTTGCGCGATGCGGATTGGCTGAACGGCCAGCGCGTTCGCGTCTACGCGGCGATGATCGGTCTTGTTTCGTTGGCGCTACTCGGCGTTTCGTGGTGGCAGGCGCAGGGCGGCGAGGGGAGCGATTTCCTCGCTTTCTGGGGCGCGGGAAAGGCGGTGCTCGCCGGTCAGCCCAGCGCGGCCTATGACCTGCACTGGCAGGAACAGGTGCAGACTTCGACCGGCTCGGCCGGATGGTTCGCCTTCGTCAATCCGCCGCCGTTCCTGTTTCTGGTCTGGCCGTTCGCCCTGCTGCGATATCCGCTGGCCTGGATCGCGTGGGTCGCGCTCACTTATGCCGTCTGGGCGCGGGTTTCGGCCAGCGCCTTCCCGCGACTGTGGCTGCTCGCGCTGGTCTTCCCCGGCGCGTTGATTGCCGCGGGCCATGCGCAGAACGGGTTCGTTACGGGCGCGCTTCTGGTCGGCGGGGTCGCGCTGCTCGACCGCCGCCCTGTGCTGGCCGGAATGCTGTTTGGCGCGCTCGTGATCAAGCCGCATCTCGCGCTGCTGGTGCCGTTTTGGCTGGCTGCCGGCGGCCGCTGGCGCGCCTTCGTGGCCGCCGGGGCCAGTGCGATCGGGCTGTTGCTCGCCGCCTGGGCCACGCTCGGGAGCGCGACGATGCTGGCTTACACCGAAAGCTGGGCAGCCAGCGCGGCGATCATGCGTACCGCGGATGCCGACTTCCTGTTGCGCATGGCGACCGCCTATTCGCAGGTGCGCCTGCTTGCGGGTGGGAGCGCAGCCTTGGTGGTGGCCGGTGCCTTGGCCGCGGCGACGATCGCCCTGGTCGCGCTTTCATGGCGGCGGATGGGCCCGGACGGCATGGCGAGCGGGGCTTTCATGCTGGCTGCCACCGCGGTCGCCTCGCCTTACCTGTTCAATTACGATCTGCCGTTTCTCGTTCTGCCGTTGTTCTGGCTCGTGTGCCAAGGGCTGCGCGACGGCTTCCGGCCGTGGGAGAAACTGTTGCTCGTCGCCTTGTGGTTTGCACCATACGCGACGCGGGCGGCGGCGCTGCCGCTGGGTCTCAACCTCATGCCGCTCGCGGCGCTGCTGCTCGCCTGGCTGGTCTGGACGCGGGGCAACACGCCGGCGCCAACCCTTGCCCGCGGGGAACCGGCGGGTGCCGGACCGGTTTTGCGCAGAGACGGGTCATCTGGTTCAAGGAGACCGAAAATGTCGAGTTACACCTTCCGGTCAAGCCGTCCGGACAGCTGGATACAGCCGCGGCCCCACCAGGACGCCTCGCTGCGACTGATGAAGTATGGCCGCATTCAGCCGATGGAGGAGCCGGGCTTCCTGGCCCGGTTGTTGGGCCGCTGCTGACGACAGACCAAAGTCCGGAAATTTCCACCGGATGCGGCGGCGGGAGCGATCCCGCCGCCGCTTTGCGTCACCGCCCCGGCGCAGCCCTTGCCTTGATGCGGGTGCATCGCTATCTGCACACCCGACTTCCGACATCGGAACCGTATCGCCCCTCCCGGTCAGCATGGACCGGGGCGGCGCGGAGCCCATGGCGGGAGAGAGTTTGACAGATCGAGAAGGCAGGCGAGCGAATGGCCAAGACCAGTCCCGCAGAATTCATCAAGCAGGTGCAGGCCGAAGGCCGCAAGGTTGTCTGGCCGAGCTGGCCCGAGACCTATCGCACGGCGATCTTCGTCGGCATCCTGATGGTCATCCTCGCAGTCTTCTTCCTCGGCATCGATTCGGTGTTCGGCGCCGCCGTGCGCTGGCTGCTGACCCTCGCCTGATACTCCACGGATTCGACGGAAAGCTGATTTAATGGCCCGCTGGTACATCATCCACGCCTACTCGGGATTCGAGAACAAGGTCCGCGATTCGATCATCGCCGAGGCCGAACGCATGGGCCTGTCGGAGGCGGTCGAGTCGGTGGAAGTGCCGACCGAGACCGTGACCGAGGTCAAGCGCGGCAAGAAGGTCCAGGTCGAGCGCAAGTTCATGCCCGGCTACGTTCTGGCCAAGCTCAAGCTGACCGACGACGTCTACCACCTCGTCAAGAACACGCCCAAGGTCACCGGCTTTCTCGGGTCGGGCGGCAAGCCGCAGCCGATCAGCGAAAAGGATGCGGCGCGCTATTTCGGCGGGGTCGAAGAAGCCAAGAACGCCCCCAAGCGCGAAATCCACGTCGATTACGAGATCGGCGACAACGTCAAGGTTCTCGACGGTCCGTTCGCCAGCTTCAATGGCCTCGTCGAAGAGCTCGATTTCGACAAGAACAAGGTCAAGGTCAGCGTCTCGATCTTTGGCCGCGCCACCCCGGTGGAACTCGACTTCGAGCAGGTCGAACTCGTCAAGTAGTCAGGCCGGGCCGCGGCGCGGCCCGACGTTCAGACCGACAGCCGGTTTACCTCGGCAACGAACTGCACCTGACTGCTGCAATGCGACTTCGACAGGATGCGGTGCACGTGGCTGCGGATCGTGCCCACGGATATCCCGCTGTCCTGGGCAATCTGCGCGGGCGACAGGCCGCGAAGCAGATCGGCAGCAACCCGCGTCTCCGCCGTGGTCAGATCGAACAGTGCACGGGCGATTTCCGCGCGCATGGCCGAATTGTCTCTGGCTCCGCGAAATATGAGCAGCACGGAGGACGAGAGCGCGAACAGCGAGTCCTGCATAAGCGGGACGAACTCGATCACCAGCCGATCCCCGTCTTGCGACTTGAGGACCATGGGCCGCGGGGGAGGCGCATCGAGGCGCAGCCGGGCATTGATGGCCTGCGCAAGACGGGCGTTGAACGGGCCCCGCTCGGCGACATTGGCCGGCACGAACGATCCCGCCGTCAGTCGCCCGAAGCGGCCGCTGGCGAAAATTTGCTCGGCCGCCGGGCTCGCGGCGATGACCTGCCCCATTCCGTTGCACACGAAGGACGCCGAAGCGACGTTGTCCATTCCGAGGACGAGGCTGCTCGCATGGTCGGCTTCGAGCGAAAGGGCCGTGGTCACCGCGGCGCGGGCGCGGGCGGCAAGCGCGGCGAATGCCCGTCTCTCCTGATCGCCGAATTCGCTCTGGGCGATGCCACGAAACGCGGCGAGACCAACGAGATTGTTGCCCTGACGCAGGAGCGGAGTGACGCAAGAATAGCCTACGCCGTTTCGCTCCATCCAGGCGGCGTAAGCGCGCGATCGGCGGATGTCCTCGCGCGTCGTGAACGAGCGCTCGTCAATCACTTCCAGCTCGCCCACCGCCGAGCCTATCCGGACGCGGGAATTCACGCTGGGATGGTGGACTTCCTGCACCTCTTCGACCGGCGCCGGGGCGAATCCATAATTTATGTTGAGTGACACCAGCGATTGGTGGCCGAAGGCCACGAGCTGTCCCGCGCGCAAATCCAGCGCGGAGGCAAACTCATCGACCGACTCCTGCCACGACACCTTGCCGAGCGCCGCATCTTCAAACCGTTTGGCAGCCCTTGCCAAGCGTTCCCGGTTCAGCACTTGCCCCCCTTCGCTCCCGGTCGAGCCGGCCCCTCAGGAGCGGTCCCCAATCGACGGATTCTTTGCTGAAGCTAGCAACAAAAATGCGGTCGTCTACAATTTTGTAGTCGCCCCGTGTGCCCGTTCTCGGCCAATTCCCGCTTTCGGGGCCGTAGCCAAGATCGCGAAATAGCGGAACATTTTGCCTTCGGCCCCTCCTTCGAGCGCTCGTCGCGCAGGGCTTCGTCCCTCCGGCAGAGGCTCGTGGTCAGTTAATCAAGGGGGCACCACGCAGGTCCATGACTAAGATTCAAAAATCGGTTCGTTTCTCCACCCGCGCGCGCCTGATGGTCGGCGCCGGAACGGTTCTCCCGCTCATGGCTTTCGCAGTCGCCACGCCGGCTCAGGCGCAGTGCACGGTCGATGGAGACACCACGACCTGCAGCGGCGATGTGTCGGGCGGGGTATTTACGAATACTCCAAACGTAGTGGTGGAGGATCTGACCGCGGACATCACGCCGCAGGCGGGCGTCCCCGCCATCTGGATGCCCGGCGTCTCGAACGCACAGATCGACCTCGGCGACCATGTGCTGAACGTCGTGGGGGTACCGGCGATCGCTTCGCTCGACCCGCAGGGCGACGTCGAAGTCGACTTCGCCGGGACCATCAACGCGACCGGGGCGAATACCTCGCAGGGCGGGAGCAGCGGCATCAACATCAACGCCGCCGCCAGCGGCGGGGCGAACGTCGTCGTCAATTCGACCGGCAACATCACCGTAAACGCCAGCCGCGACCCGGGCGTTTCGCAATGGGGGAATGTCGGCATCGCCGCCAATGGTGCCGCCGGCGGCACCGCGGCAATCACCTCGACCGGCGACGTCAGTGTGACCGTCGCGGGGACGCCCAGCTACATTTACGGCCTCAACGCTGCTGGCTCGGCCGGCGCGACCGTGACCAACACCGGCGATATTCTCATCGCCGGTCCCTCGGGCAGCGGCTACGGCATCACCGCGTCGTCTGAGGCAGACTCGGCCGTGACTTCGGTGGGCGACATCGCCGTTACGCTGCCGGGCGGTTTCGGAGTCGGCATCTCGAGCTTGGGCGCCAACAACACGATCAGCTCCGAAGGAGACATAACGACAACCGGGACCGGGATCGTCGGGCGCGGAGCGGTGCACTTCTCCAACACCGGGGCGTTCACCCTGGACGTCGCGGAATCCACCTCCGTCACCTCAGTCGGCGATATTTCGACCGTTGCCAACGGTGCACCGGCGATTCTCGCGCTGGGAGACCACGTAGTTGTCGATTCGACGGGGGCGCTTTCGACCCAGGGCGACCATTCCGGCGGCATCGTCGCGACGGCCAATTTCTCGTACGACCCGGCCGCGCAGGAACCCACCTATGACGTCGACGCGAGCTCGGTGTCGGTGACCAGCCAGGGCGACATCACCACTGCGGGTTACGAGGCCATGGGCATCGCCGCTGCTGCAAGCAAGGGTGACGTTTCGGTCGTCTCGGACGGCGATATCGCCACGGCCGGCGAGGGCGCGATGGGCATTCTCGCCAGCGGCCAGAACGTCACGGTCGAATCGACCGGTGCCATCGCAACCGAAGGCGACGGCGCTTTCGGCGTCGCGGTCGTCGACATCCAGATGGTGAACGGCGATGCCGAGATCACCGGCAATGGGGTGGGCGGTGACATCTCGGTCACCGGCGATAGCGTGACCACCACCGGCGCGGGAGCCGTCGGCGTCCGTGCGTACAGCTCGGGTGGCGACGTCAACGTCACGATGGGCAGTGTCGCCACCAGCGGCGAGATGGACGCCAACTACAACACGTCGGAGGGCATCTATGCCGAGTCCGACAGCGGCACCACGACTGTCGCGGTGGGATCGGCCAGCGTCGAAGGCTACGCGGCGAGCGCGGCAATCGCCCTCGGCGGCGCCGGGGCACACCTGACGGCGGATGAAGCCAGCTCGGCCGGCCAGTATGCCGCAGTTCTCTACGCGGGAAGCTCCAACGGCGATGCCACCGTAGATGCCGGCGTCGTAACCACGCGCGGCGACGAACAAGGGGGCATCAATGCGATCGCCGACCTTGGCGTGGCCACGGTAAACGTCGACAGCATCGTCAACGAAGGAACGCTGGCCAGTGGTGTCTTTGCGCGCGGCGACACCGGTGCCTCGATCACCGCAGGCAGCATCGAAGCCGACGAGTACGGTGCCGTTGCCTATGCGACGGGCGAAGGCGATGCCAGCATCGTCACCACCGGCGATACGACCGTTACCGCAGGACACGGCCTGCGCGCACTCGGCGTCAACGCGTCGATCTCGACCGCGGCCGATACGGTGACCGAGGCGGGCACCAACGCGCTGTGGGGCCAGGCCGACAGCGCGGTGACCATCGACAACCAGGGCACCGCGCGCACGACCGGGCTCGGCAGCGCAATTTTCGCCGACTCCGATGGCTCCGTGACGATTACCTCGGCCAATGCCGAAGCGGTCGGACCGGGCGTCGATCCGGGTGCCGGTCCCGACGGGATGCGTATCGCGCAGGGCGGCATTGTCGCCAACGCGGCGGGACCGATCTCGATCGATGCCGACACGGTCACGGTGGAAGGCGAATTCCGCTACGGCATTTCGGCGACCAGCGATGCAGCGATCAGCATCGTCGCCAACACCGTCGATCTCGAAAGCGCGGATTCGGTCGCTGTCGTGGCACGAGGCGGTACCGGCGACGTCAGCATCGCCACCGGCACGGTGACGACCACCGGCGCCAGCGGCGTGGGCGTGTTCGGCCACACCGGTTCGGGTGCGATCACTATCGATGCCGGGACCACCCGGGTCGAGAACGAGGGCCTGCAGGGCCCGTTCACCGGGGACGCGGTAGTAGCGACCTCGGGGAGTGGCGCGATCTCGATTACCAGCGACAATGCTTTCAGCGGGGCACTCTACGGTTCCGCGGTCGTCGGACAATCGGGCGGTGACGTGACGATCGTCAGCAATCTCGCCGCGACCACTGGCGCCGGTGGCGCGGCCGTCCTCGGCCAGTCAAACGCCGGGACGCTGACGCTCGATCTCGCTTCGGTCGTCACTTCCGGCGACGACAGCGCGGCGATCAACGCCTTCGCTTTCAACGGCACTGGTAACGTCGCCATCGGCGACATCGCCGCAACCGGCGCCAACGCGACCGGCCTCACGGCAATCGGCCGGAACATGAACGTCACCGTCAACGGCGATGTATCGACCACGGGGCGGAGCATTCTCGTGTCGGCCGGCGTCGAGGGCAACACCGTCATCAACGGCAGCGTTACCTCTTCGGCGGCTGCGGCGGTCGTTTCTGTATCGAGCCACGGGGTGGTGGAAATCGCGGAAGGCGCGACCGTAACCGGCAAGAATGCGGGCGTTGCACTGATCGGCAACCAGCAGGGCGGGTTCTCCCAGTTGTACAACTCGGGCACGATCAGCGCCAGCGACGGCGCGGCGGTGTTCGGGGGACAGAGCGATCCGTCGTTCCCGGTAGCCAGCGTCTACATCCAGAACGATGGCACGATTTCGAGCGACCTCGGTCTGGCGGTGCAGACCGGCGGCGGCGACGACGTTCTCGAGCTGACCGAAAACTCGGTCATCGAGGGCTATGCCGATCTCGGCGACGGTTGGGACCACCTGGTGGTCGATTTCAACGATGAAGCACCGGCCGATGCAATCGGCCAGGTTGCGGCGACCGCGAATGTCGAGATGCTCTCGGTCGACCGCGGCAACTGGCGCGCCGAAGGTCCGACCTCGTTCTACGACGAGGTCGAGATCGAAGACGGCACGTCGCTGACAATCGCCCAGTACGAGGGCTACTCGTCGATCCTGGCGAACCACGTCGATCTCGGCGGCACGCTGAACCTCGACTTCGATACCGACACCGAAGCGGGCGACCTCACGGGTCTGCTCATCGACGGTGCGGGTTCGGTCCACCTGGTTGGCGGCGCCACGATCCTGGTCGATGATGCCAGCGGGCTGCAGCATACCGGCGGTACCTTCGTCGAGAACGGCACGCTGCTTCTGACCGATGTCTACGATGGCGATGTCGCGACCTCGGGGGAAGGCACGTTCCAGCTCGGCGATGGCGGCACGACCGGCGATTTCACCGGCGACATGCTCAACGACGGCACGTTCGTGTTCTCGCGCAGCGACGATTACTCGCTGCTCGGGGCGTTCAGCGGCAACGGCTTGCTGGTCAAGAACGGCGACGGCACGCTCAGCTTCGGTGGAACCTACGACTTCACCGGCACCACCACGATCAACGCGGGCGCCGTCGCGCTGACCGGCCAGCTCGATGCGGACACCGAGCTCGACCTGTCGGGCGAAGGCTCGTTCGACCTATCGCAGGTCGCGGGCGGCCAGCAGGAAGTCGCGCAGCTCTCGGGCAACGGCGGCAACCTCCAACTCGGCACGACCAGCCTGACGATCAACCAGGACAGCAACACCAGCTTCTCCGGCTCGATCTCGGGTAGCGGGACACTGACCAAGCAGGGCACGGGCGACCTCAAGCTCGGGGGCGACAGCAGCTTCAGCGGTACCGCAAACGTCAACGGCGGCACGCTGTCGGTCAACGGTTCCTACGCCGGCGGCACGTTCGTAGTGAACGAGGGCGGCTTGCTCGGCGGCAACGGCACGGTCGGCGACACGACGATCCAGGGCGGCTCGCTCGGCGCGGGCAACTCGATCGGCGTGCTCACCGTGGCAGGCGATCTGACCTTGACCTCGGCCTCGACGCTGGTGGTCGAAGTCGATCCGGCCGGAAACGCCGACCTGATCGACGTGACCGGAAGCGCCACGCTCGGCGGGGCGACCGTCAACGTGCTGGCCGGTGCGGGCGTCTACGCGCCCGCCACCGACTACACGATCCTGACCGCCGACGGCGGCATCTCCGGAACGTTCGGCACGGTCTACACCAACCTGGCCTACCTCGTCCCGCTGCTCAGCTACACGGTCGACACCGTGACTCTGAATCTGACCCGCAACGACGTCGACTACTCGACCTACGCCAAGACCGCGAACCAGGCTGCCATCGGTAACCTGATCGAGGCGCTCGGCTACGGCAGCACGCTCTACGACACCACGCTGGTCATGGCGCGCGGCGACGTGGCGGACGACTTCGAGACGCTGACCGGCGGGGTCTACCCGTCGTTCACCGGCGCGCTGGTCGAAACGGCCGACATGCTTCGTCGCCAGACGATGCAGGCGCCGCGCTCGGGCTCGGGGGCCTACGGCTGGGCCACGGGCCTGCTGGGCAACGTCAGCGGCGAGGGCAAGGCCGGCGTTTCGGGCTTCAAGGCCGACAACACCGGCATCGCCGGCGGCCTGGGCTACGCGATGGCCGGGTTCGACGTCTCCGCGGGGCTGGGCTATCTTTCGCAGGATCCGGGCAGCCGCCAGGTCAACGACAGCAAGGTGACCTTCGCCACGCTGCAGGCGGCCTACAGCAGCCCGGTAGGCGTCAAGGTGCGCGCCGGCATCCAGCTCGGCTGGTTCGACGCCAAGTCCAACCGCAACACGTCGCTCGGAACGCTCAGCAACTCGCTCAGCGGGGCGCTCAAGGGTGACTACACGCAGTATTACGGCGAGGTTGCCTTTGCGGTGCCGTCGATCGCCTTCTCGATCGAGCCGTTCGCGGGTATCAGCCACGTGTCGCTCAACGTCGACAAGTTCACCGAGACCGGCGGCGCGACTGCGCTGACGGTCAACGGGATGGACCGCGACGTGACCTTCGGCGATCTCGGCCTGCGGCTCTCGGCGCCCCTGCCGGGCGGTATCACGCCGTACGGTTCGGTCTCCTATCGCCGGGCTTGGGGCGACCGCGCGTCGCTCGCCAGTGTCGCCTTCGCCGGCAATACTGCCAGCGGGGTCATCTCCGGCCTGCCGATCGCCAAGGATGCGGCCGAGGTCGAAGCCGGCCTGCGCTACACCGCCGGCATGATCGAGCTGGGCCTGGGCTACAGCGGCAGCTTCTCGAAGACCTTCGACAGCAACACCGTGAGAGTGTCGGCCTCTTTCAAGTTCTGAGCCACACCGTTCAACAGCGGGGAGGGGCGTCCGCAAGGGCGCCCCTCTTTGCTTGTAACGCGGCGCGCTTTCGAGTAGGGGCGCCGCTTCCCGGTGCTCCGGCATTGGGCAACCCGCGCGGGAGGAGCGCCTCACGGCCCTCCGTTGCACCGCTTACCATGAGCCGAGGTCGAAAGACCGAAGCGACAGTGAGAAAGGAGGCCACACGTGGCCAAGAAGATCGACGGCTATATCAAGCTGCAGGTTCCTGCAGGCGCCGCCAACCCCAGCCCGCCCATCGGCCCGGCATTGGGTCAGCGCGGTGTGAACATCATGGAATTCTGCAAGGCGTTCAACGCCGCCACGCAGGATCTCGAAAAGTCCATGCCGATCCCGACCATCATCACGGTCTATGCGGATCGCAGCTTCACTTTCGTCACCAAGACGCCACCGGCGAGCTTCCTGATCAAAAAGGCGGCCAACCTCAAATCGGGTTCGAAAGAGCCCGGCAAGGTTTCGGCGGGCAAGATCGCGCGTTCGAAGCTGACCGAGATCGCCGAAATGAAGATGAAGGATCTCAACGCCAACGACCTCGAAGCGGCGACGAAGATCATCGAAGGCTCCGCTCGCGCGATGGGCCTCGAAGTGGTGGAGGGCTGAACCGATGGCTAAGCTGAGCAAGAAGCAGAAGTCCGCAGCCGCCCTCGACGGCGAGAAGCTGTACGGCATCGAAGAAGCGCTCAAGACGCTGCGCGACATGGCCTCGAAGAAGTTCGACGAGACGGTCGAAGTGGCGCTCAACCTGGGTGTCGATCCGCGCCACGCCGACCAGATGGTCCGCGGAATGGTCTCGCTTCCGGCCGGTACCGGCAAGGAGATGAAGGTCGCCGTGTTCGCCAAGGGCGACAAGGCCGACGAGGCGCTCGCCGCCGGAGCCGACAAGGTCGGTGCCGAAGACCTGATGGAAGACATGCAGGCCGGTAACCTCGACTACGACCGCGTCATCGCCACGCCCGACATGATGGGTGTCGTCGGTCGGCTCGGCAAGGTGCTCGGCCCCAAGGGCCTGATGCCGAACCCGAAGCTCGGTACCGTCACCCCGAACGTTGCGCAGGCGGTCAAGGACGCCAAGGGCGGCCAGGTGGAATTCCGCGTCGAGAAGCAGGGCATCATCCATTCCGGCATCGGCAAGCTGTCGTTCAAGGACGAGGACCTGAAGGCCAACTTCAAGGCCTTCACCGACGCCATCGTCAAGGCCAAGCCGACCGGCGCCAAGGGCAAGTACCTCAAGAAGGTGACCGTCACCTCGACGATGGGCCCGGGCCTCAAGGTCGACCTGACGGAGGTCGAAGGCGCGTAACTTTATCGCGCGTCGCGCTTCCTGGTGCGGCAACGAATAAGGGCCGGCGGAGCGATCCGCCGGCCCTTCTTGCGTCAGCGACCGGGACTTTCTCGATCTGCACGGCCGCTTCCAAGCCGCCCCTTCCTCGCCCGCGCCGGAACGCCCGCTAGTCCGTGCGGTTTTTTGGGGAGGAGAACGCTGCGCCGGAGGAACCGATGATCGAGACAATTCAACAAGTGACCGGAGATTCGATCGGGCGAATAGGCGTCTCGGAGATGACGGTGCGCGCGGTTATCGTTTTCGCCTACGGCCTGCTCCTCGGCCGCTTCGCGTTCACCCGCGCTTTCGGCAAGTGGTCGCCGCCCGATATTCTGGTGACGGTCGTCGTCGGCTCCAACCTCAGCCGGACGCTGACCGGACCGGCTCCGCTCGTGCCCACACTTGTGGCGACGACGGTGCTGGTCGCGGCCTACTGGATCGTCAGCAGGCTGGCGAGCGCATGGCCGCCGCTCGACTGGCTGTTCAAGGGACGCGCGATCCTGCTCGTGCGCGGGGGCGAACTCGATTCCACGGCGCTGCGCCGCGCCGCGCTGAGTCACTCCGACGTCGAGGAAGCCTTGCGCGAGCGCGGCTTCCGCACGCTGGACGACGTCGATGAATCCTATCTCGAACGCAACGGCCAGATCAGCGTGCTGCGCCGGGAGGAGGTTTGATGGCCGCTACGGCGATGCCGATCCAGGTCGGCTGCTATCTCGCGCGCTCGAAGGAAGCCGACGAGGCTGCGCTCGACGCATTCCTCCGCCGGCTCATCGACGACGTGAAGCCCGAACTCGAGCGGGCCACCGGGCGCGAATGGCGCTTTCACATCGGCGATCCGGCGGAGCTTCCGGCGATCCCCGCCGAGGGAACCCGGCCAGCGGACTTCGTGCCCCAGTCGACCCAGAGGCTGGCGGAAGGTTCGTTCGATCTCGTGGTGGCCATAGCCGATGCTCCGCTTGTATCGCGCGCCGAGCGGCCGACTTCCGGGGTGGCTTCGGAGCTGACGCGCACCTGCGTCCTGTCGACCCGCCGCCTGCAGCCCGATCGCCGCGGACCCACCGGCGCCCTTGACGCGCCCGCCGTGCGCTGGAACGCCGCCGCCCTCCTGCTGCACCTGATCGGCCACGCAATGGGCCTGCGTTCGCACCCCGATACCGAAGGCGTCATGGCGCCGTTCCGGCTCGACGCCGAGCGCAACCGCTGTCCGCGCTTCGCGGACCCGGAACAGTTGCGCAGGCTGGCAGACGGGTTCCCCGAGCAGGAGTGGCGCGGCCGCAACCGCGCCCACGAGATCCTGTTGCATGCCTTCGCCGTGGTCAGCCACCCCGTCCTGGTGCTGCGGACCTTGTGGCGCAACAAGGCCCCGCTTCTGCCGCTCAAGATGCCGACACTGGCCACAGCGGCGGTCGCGCCGGTCTTCATCCTGGTCTTCACTGCCGAGATGTGGGACGCCGGACTGGGCATGAAGAATGCCACCGCCTGGTGGTATGCCGGACTGAGCATTCTGGCGGCGACGCTCTACCTGGCGCTCAGCCTCAACCTGTTCCTCCCGCGCAAGGAGAACCGCATCGTCCCCGAACACATCGCGGTGGCCAACGGCACGATCCTGCTGACGATGCTGCTGGCGATCGTCGGACTTTTCGTCATGGTCACCCTCCTCACGCTGGTCATCGTCCTGGCCATATTTCCCGAAGGGCTCATTTCCACCTGGCCCACGCTCGAGGACCCCGTGGTGACCTGGGTCGACAAGCTGCGCCTCGCGGTGTTCGACAGCACCGTCGGGGTCACGACGGGGGCGTTGGCCGGCGGGCTGCAGCGGCGCGAAATCCTGCGCGAACTGGCCTTGTTCCCGACGTATGTATGACGATGGACCTGGGCATCCGCGGGCGCGGCATGCTGGCCGATCCGCCGCGGGACTGGTAGGCTTCCTCTTCGCCGCAACGAAAGACGTTCCCATGCGCCACCGCCTCTATCCGCTGTCCGACCTCGAGGACATTCCCGGCACCACGGTGTTCACCGCCAAGCGCAGCCGTGCGGCCTATCACCTGCACAAATTCTGCATGTCGCTGATGGATGCGGACAATCGCGCCGCCTTCAAGGCCGACGAACGCGCCTACCTCGACCGCTTCCGGATGACCGAAGAGCAGAAGCAGGCGGTGCTGAATCGCGATTTCCCGCGGCTGATCGACCTGGGCGGCAACATCTATTTCCTCGTCAAGCTTTCGAACACCGACGGCTGGAGCGCACAGCGCGCGGTCAGCTCGATGACCGGGATGACGCCCGACGAATATGCCGACATGATGCGCACCGGCGGGCGCTCGCCCGAGGGATTGAAGTCGATCCGCGAGCAGCAGCAACGCGAATTCGGAGGGGAGACGTAATGGGCCGGATCACCGCGGGTATCGGCACCAGCCACGTCCCGGCGATCGGCGCGGCGGTCGATCTCGGGCGTACGGGCGATCCCTACTGGGCGCCGGTCTTTGCCGGCTACGACTTCGTCAAGGCGTGGGTGAAGGACAACATGCCCGACGTGGTGATCCTGTGCTACAACGACCATGCCAGCGCCATGATGCTCGACATCGTGCCGACTTTCGCGATCGGGTTCGCCGAGGAGTTCGAGCCGGCCGACGAGGGCTGGGGGCCGCGCCCCGTGCCCAAGGTCATCGGCCATCCCGACCTCGCCGGACACATCGCCGAACAGCTGGTGATCGATGAATTCGACATCACCATCATGAACGACATCGCGGTCGATCATGGGCTCACCGTTCCGCTCAGCCTCGTGTTCGGACAGCCGGAGGAATGGCCATGCAAGGTCATCCCGCTGGCGGTCAATGTGACGCAGTTTCCGACCCCTTCGGCCGAGCGCTGCTGGAAGCTCGGCGAGGCGATCCGCGATGCTGTCGAGGCCTATCCGGAAGACATCGAGGTGCAGGTCTGGGGTACCGGCGGGATGAGCCACCAGTTGCAAGGCCCGCGGGCCGGGTTGATCGCGCCCGAATTCGACAATGCCTTCCTCGAGCGGCTGGCCGCAGGCCCCGAGGGCACCGACGAATTGCGCGGCATTACGCGTCTCGATTTCCTGCGCGAAGCGGGGACCGAGGGGATCGAGCTGATCATGTGGCTGATCATGCGCGCGGCGATGGGCCCGAACGTCGACGAGCTACACCGCTTCTACCACGTGCCCGCCAGCAACACCGCGGTGGGCCATGTGGTGATGACCCCCAAGCGGCAGTTCAAGCACCGGCTGGGCGAAGTCGAGACGCGCAAGGCGGCGCCGGCCTAGGCGGGCCAGCCCGGACCCATGCCGTAAGGGCATTCGGTCATCAGCGCCTCGATGCGGGTCAGCAGCCCGCCTTCGATGCGGAAGCCCTCGGCGATCATCCAGCTGAAGGGGCGATCGAGACCGGCGCTGACCGGGGTGCCGTCGGCCAGCTCGTATTCGCGGATCGTGCCCGAGTGATCGAAGAAGGCGAACGAGAAGACCAGGCCGCGCGCCGGGTCGACAATCGGGAAGCGGCGGTCGCGGATACGGTCGACGAAGGCGAAGTAGCCGGTTTCGAACTGCTCGCGCGCCGACATGGCTCGGAAGGCTTCGAGGTAGGGCGTCTTGCCGGCGGAGGGTGAGGGCGGAACGCCGGTGGTACGAAAGCCGTTCTCGATGCGGACGCAGTCATCGGCGAAGGGGTATTGGCCCTTGCCGTCGTTGCGCTCGAGCCCGGCGAAATAGGCGTCGGCAACCGCGATGAGATCGTCGCGAGAAGCGCGCTCTGGCGGGTCGATTTCGGCCAGCCAGCGCGGGTCGAGCGTCGCGGCATCGAGCGCCGCCGGCCCGTCGCCGAAGGCTCCGCCGGAGCCGAACGGGGCCGGGCGGGCGACGACCGCCTCGATCTCGCCCTCGGCCACGCGCAGCGCCACGATCGAGCGGGTCCGGCCTTCGGTCAGAGTGGCGAAACAGGCGGCCTGGCCGGTGTCGGAATCGAGGAAGGTGTGACAGTAAGGGCCGATGCGGTCCGCGGTCGCCCAGAGCCCTTCGCCGACCGGCAGGGCCTGGCCGTTTTCGGTGTAGCGCCAACCGCCGTAGCGGGTTGCCGCCTCGGGCCGGCCGGCGAGATCGAGCACCTCGTCGAGCAGAGCCTGCAGGTGTCCGCGCGCGGCGTTCATATTCCGACCGGCGTGAAGTCGAAGCCGCGCTCTCCCAATCCTTCGCACAGCGTATCGACGCACGAATCGAGCGCGTCGCGGTCGGTCGAGCGAATGACGAAGTTGGCCCCGGTCTTTCCTTCGCGGAAGAACGGATAGCTGCCGATCTGGCAGCCCTCGTGCGCCTTTTCGACCTCGCGCAGCAAGTCGGCGACCTGGCTTTCCTGGATCCACCCGCCGACCGTTTCGGACAGCAGCGGTTCGCCGCCTTCGAGCGTGCCGGTGAGCGCATCGAGCATTTGCGCGGCAATGGCGGGGACCCCCGCCATCATGTGGATGTTGCCGATCCGGATGCCCGGCGCGCCCGACATGCGGTTTTCGATCAGGTCGGCGCCCTCGGGGACCCGGGCCATCCTGAGACGCGCTTCGTTGAGCCCTCCGCGCGCGGCGTAGTACTCCTCGAGGATCGCCCGCGCGCGCGGGTCGACAATCACCGGCACGCCGAGTGCCTTGGCTACGCCGTCCACGGTGATGTCGTCGTGCGTCGGGCCGATCCCGCCGGTGGTGAACAGGTAGTCGTAGCCGGTGCGCAGAGCATTGACCGCCTCGGCGATGCGCTCGATCACGTCCGGGACGACGCGCACCTCGGACAGGCGAATGTTCTGGACCTGCAGCCAGCTCGCCACCTGGGCGATGTTCTTGTCGTGCGTGCGGCCGGAAAGGATCTCGTCGCCGACGACGAGTAGTGCGGCGCTCCAGATCCGCCCGTGTTTGTCTGATGCCTGCGCCACTACGCCGCCTCGGTCTTGGCTGGCAGTCGCTCGAACTTCAGTACCCCGTCGTCGACCGGGCGCTTCCTGAAGTCGCGGCAGTCCTCGAGGTAGTCCTGGTTGAGCCGCCACGGCAGCGTCGGCGCGCTCTTGGGAACAAGATGCTTGGCGCGCTGCAGATAGCCGGAGGAGAACGGGAACGGCTCGATTTCTTCCATCCCGTGATCGTCGGGCAGCCGCGGTATGGCGATATCCGCGCGCTTGTCGTGCATGCGGTTGAGCACCCGGCAGATGTAACTCGAAGTGTTGTCCGCGCGCAGCGTCCAGCTGGCATTGAGGTAACCGAAAACGATGGCGAGGTTTGGCACGTTCGAGAACATGCAGCCGCGATAGAACCAGAGGTCGGGCCAGACGAGGGCCTCGCCGTCGAGAGTGACGTCGACCTTGCCGCCCAGCGCCAGGCGCAGGCCGGTGGCGGTAATGACGATATGAGCCTCGAGCAGTTCGCCCGACTTGAGGCGCACGCCGTTCGCCTCGAAGCTTTCGATCTGACCGGTCTTGACCGAAGCGGTGCCGGCCTTGAGCGCGGCGAAAAGATCGCTGTCGGGCACCAGGCATAGTCGCTGGTCCCACGGCGGGTAGGGCGGCTGGAAATCGTCGAGCGGGTAATCCTCGCCAAGCTCCTTCTTGAGCATGCCGGTGAGGAAGGCAGCGACCTTGTCGGGCGCGCTGCGGGCGCGCTTGAACAGGTAGTCGCGGAGGCGAATATTCTTCTGCCGGACGATACGGTAGGCGAGCCACTCGGGCAGGACCTTGCGCAGCCGGTTGGCGATCCTGTCGCGGCTCGGCCCCGCCGCCATCCAGGTGGGCGTGCGCTGGAGCATGGTGACGTGCGAAGCCTTGTCGGTCATCGCCGGGACGATCGTCACCGCGGTCGCGCCCGAGCCGATCACCACGATCTTCTTGCCGGCGTAATCGAGACCCTCGGGCCAGAATTGCGGGTGAACGACCTGTCCGGCGAACTTGTCGAGGCCCGGAAGCTGCGCGTCGTGCGGGTCGTCGTAGTCGTAATAGCCCGAGGCGAGGTAGAGGAAGCGGGCGGTAACCTGCTGCCACCCGTCGGGATCCTCGACGGTGAGGTGCCACATGGCCTCGTCCGAATGCCAGTCGGCGGACACGACCTTGGACTCGAACCGGACATGGCCGATGATCCCGCGTTCGTGGACGATGCGATCGAGGTAGTCGCGGATCGCCGGGGCATCGGCGATGGCCTTTTCGTGGACCCACGGCTCGAACTTGAAGCCGAGCGTGTGCATGTCGCTGTCGCTGCGGATGCCAGGATAACGGAACAGGTCCCACGTCCCGCCGATGTTCGCCCGCCGCTCGAACATGGCGAAGCTGCGCTCCGGGCACATCAGCTTCATATGCGCGGCCATCGAGATGCCGGAGATGCCGGCCCCGACAATGGCGACATCGATGTCAGGCTGCGGCGTCATTCGATCCCTTTCCCGTACGGAATCGAAACTAGACCTTTGCCGGGCAATTTCCAGCCCCGGTGGGCGTCGCGCGGCGTGGACCGCCAAACGCGCAAAAAGGAAAAAAGTCCGGGGACCCGTTTCTCCTTTCTTTCCAGGGCCTTGGCGAAAATCGGGGCGCGAAAAGAGTAACTTTCCGGAACGCCGCCCCGGCGCTCCTGTTCGCCGCCGGTGCCGGGGCGCGGAAGATACGCGGATTCGGTGACGAGAGAGGACATCGCGGCCGGGCTAGCCGCAAGTGCGGACTGTAGGAAAGCGCGAAATCGCCGCCGGGGCGGCGTGCCAGTCAGTCCTGGGTCTCGCCGGTGAACATCGAGCGGTCGGGCACGTCGTCGAAGCTGATCGTGAAACCGTCGCCGCTCTTGCCCGCGACCTGGTCGCGCGCGGCCTGAACCGTGTTGGCCATCAGGCACGAGATCGTCATCGGGCCCACACCGCCGGGCACGGGAGTAACCGCACGGGCATGCTGAACCTCGTCGAACTTGACGTCGCCGACGAGCTTGGTCTTGCCGTCGGCGGTCTTGCGCCGAGTGATGCCGACGTCGATGATGACCGCGCCCGGCTTGACCCAGTATCCCCTGACCAGCTCGGGCGCTCCGGCGGCGGCGATGATGATGTCGGCCTGGCGGCAGATGTCGGCCAGGCCCTTGGTTTCGATATGGGTGACGGTCACCGTCGCTTCGCGCTCGAGCATGAGCATGGCGATCGGCTTGCCGACGATGTTGGACTTGCCGATCACCACCACATCGAGGCCGGTCAGGTCGTCGAACACGGTGTCGAGCAGCTTGGTCACACCCAGCGGAGTGCAGGGGACGATTCCGCCGGTCCCGGTCGACAGCCGCCCGACGTTGACCGGGTGGAAGCCGTCGACGTCCTTGCTCGGGGCGATGGCGCGCAGCACCAGGCCGGTGTCGATGTGCGCCGGCAGCGGCACCTGAACGAGGATTCCGTGGACCGCGCTGTCGGCATTGAGCCGGGCGATAAGCGCCAGCAGATCGTCCTGCGACGTCTCGGCCGGCAGACGATGCTCGAAGCTGACGATGCCGAGCTCGGTCGACTTCTTGAGCTTGCGCCCGACGTAGACTTCGCTCGCCGGATCGCTCCCGACCAACACGACCGCGAGGCCGGGATGCGGCATCCCGGCGGCGACCATGGCGTCGATCTGCGCCTTGGTTTCCTCGTCGAGCTTCCTGGCGACTGCCCGCCCGTCGATGATTTCGGCCATACTGGTTACTTCCGTTCGTCCTGAGCCTGTCGAAGGGCGCTCCTGCAACGTTCGTGGCTCGACAGGCTCACCATGAACGGGGCGGGGGCCGGGTCAGTGCTTCGCGTCGTAATCGTTGATCCATTCGGCCGACGCCTTGAGCGCGCCGAACGGATAGAAGTGCAGGCGCACGCGGCCCAGCTCGGGCGTCAGGCCTTTTTCGAGGCTGGCGACCAGCTTGTCGGGCCCGGCGCTGCCGATCAGATTGGTGATCGAGACGCCGTACTTCTTCATCACCGAAGCCGAGGCGCCGACGCCGCAACGCTTGGCGAAACCGAGCAGC
This sequence comes from Croceibacterium aestuarii, assembly GCF_030657335.1. Classification (NCBI taxonomy): domain Bacteria; kingdom Pseudomonadati; phylum Pseudomonadota; class Alphaproteobacteria; order Sphingomonadales; family Erythrobacteraceae; genus Croceibacterium; species Croceibacterium aestuarii. The sequence continues at coordinate 3,218,568 of NZ_CP131039.1, read as the reverse complement.
CGCTTGATGCCGGCCGGGCCGGGGACGCCGAGGCGCACCGGCACATCGATGCCGCGATCGCGCATTTCCTTGACCCAGGCGACGATCGCGTCGTCGTCGAAGGCGAACTGCGTGACCACCAGCGGGACCATCCCGTGGGCGCGCACCGCGGCGAGCTTCTTCTCCATCCAAACCCAAAGGTCAGGCTTCGACACGTTGGGGTGTCCCTCGGGGTGGCCGCCGATGCCGACGATCTCGACACCGTGCTTTTCGAGAATGCCGCTCTCGATGATCTGCAGCGAATCGGAAAACGGCCCTTCGGGCTCGGGCGGGTCGCCGGCGATGATGAAGACGCGCTTCACGCCGGCGCGACTGGTCACGTCGCCGACGTACTTGTCGAGCTCTTCGGCCGAGGTCAGGCGGCGGGCGGAAAGGTGGACGATGGGTTCGAAGCCGAGTTCGCGGACGAGGACGGCCGCCTCGACCCGCTGTTCCATTTCCTCGCCGGGCAGGAAGGTCACCGCGATCTGCGTCTTGGGACGAATCAGCGGCGCCGCTTCGCGCAGGCCCTCGGTCTCCTTGGCGGTCATTTCGAGCGAATAACCGTCGACCATATTGGCTCGCGGCTTCTCCCAGTTCGGGTGGATCGCGGCGTAGGACATGCAGGCTCTCTCCTCTTCTTCGCGCGACTCCCTAGGACCGCACGGGACTTGCGAAAAGCCCCTAGCGCAGTCGCCTTTCTTCGTATAGACGAAAATTTCACACCTGCGAATTCCTTGGGAGAGGCGAGCAAATCGCCATGCTGCTGTTACTGCCCGGGCTGGCGTGCGACGCGCGCATTTACGAGCCGCAACTCGCGGCTTTCGCCGATTCGCGGGCGGTGAATGGCTACGGGCTGGCCGATACTCTGCCGGAAATGGCCCGCGTCGCGCTGGCCGAGGCGCCCGAATCGTTCGATTTGCTGGGCCATTCGATGGGCGGCCGCGTCGCGCTCGAGGTCTATCGCCTCGCGCCCGAGCGAGTCCGCCGCCTGGCGCTGGTCAGCACCGGCGTGCACCCGCTGCGCGAGGGAGAGCCGGAGAAGCGCCGCGCCTTGCAGCAGGTCGGCTGGGACAACGGTTTCGAGGCGCTCATCGACCAGTGGCTGCCGCCGATGGTGGCCGGACCCAATCGCGCCAACCCGGCCATCTACGGACCGCTGCGCGAAATGAACCTCGAGGCCGGGCAGGACGTGTTCGACGCGCAGATCCACGCGCTGGTGGGGCGGCCCGACGTGACCGACCTGTTGCCGCGCATTTCCTGTCCTACATTGGTCATGACCGGCGAACTCGACAGCTGGGCGCCGCCCGGGCAGCACGAAGCGATCGCCGCGGCGATTCCGGGAGCCGAGCTCGTCATCGTCCCGGGTGCCGGCCATATGATCCAGCTCGAGGCGCCCGAGGCCGTCAATTCCGCCATTTCAGACTGGCTCGCAAGGCCGGCCTGACGATCCTGAAGTAACCGACAGCAACCCCCTTTCGATTGGAGAGGCAAAGACCATGAGTGAACAGAACCTGCAGCAGAAGCTGGACGCAGCCGGCGACATCGTCGACCTCCTGCGCAACCAGCAGGTCGGCCCGAACCCGTACCCGGGCGTGCCGGCAGAATATTCCAACTGGCGCAACGAACAGCGGGCCTGGGCCAAGAGCGCCGTGCTGTTCAACCAGAGCTACCACATGGTCGAGCTCTACGTGCGCGGACCCGACGCCTTCAAGCTGCTCGAATACCTCGCCATCAACAGCTTCAAGAACTTCGCGGTCAACAAGGCCAAGCAGTTCGTGCCGGTGACCCCGGACGGCTACGTGATCGGCGACGTGATCCTGTTCTACCTGGCCGAGAACGAGTTCAGCCTCGTCGGCCGCGTTCCGGCCATCGAGTGGGTCGAGTTCCACGCCCAGTACGGCGACTGGGACGTCGAGGTGGAGCGCGACGAGCGCACCGCCATGCGTTCGGACGGCAAGCGCAAGAACTACCGCTTCCAGCTGCAGGGTCCGAACGCGATGAAGATCCTCGAGAAGGCGATGGGGCAGACCCCGCCGGATCTCAAGTTCTTCAATATGGCGCACATCGACATAAACGGTAAGGACGTCATCGCGCTGCGCCACGGCATGGCCGGCCAGCCGGGCTACGAGCTGTTCGGTCCGTGGGAAGACTACAAGGCGGTCCACTCGGCGCTGGTCGAGGCGGGCAAGGACGACGGCCTGACCCTGGTCGGCGGCCGCGCCTATTCGTCGAACACGCTCGAATCCGGCTGGCTCCCGAGCCCGCTGCCCGCGTTCTACACCGGCGATTCGCAGATGATGAAGGACTTCCGCGCCTGGGCCGGGGCCAACTCCTACGCCGGGATGTGCTCGGTCGGCGGCAGCCACGTTCCCGACAGCGTCGAGGGTTATTACCTGACGCCATGGGACATCGGCTACGGCCACATCGTCAAGTTCGACCACGACTTCGTCGGCCGCGAGGCGCTCGAGAAGATGGCGACCGAAAAGCACAAGACCAAGGTCACCCTCGCGCTCGACCCCGAGGACGTGACCCGCGTGATGAGCTCGATGTTCGCCGAAGGCGACCGCGCCAAGTACTTCGAGTTTCCCAGCGCGGTCTACGCGATGCATCCCTTCGACAAGGTCATGGCCGACGGCAAGCAGATCGGCGTTTCGACCTGGATCGGCTACTCGTCGAACGAGGGCGCGATGCTTTCACTGGCGATGATCGATCCCGACTACGTCGAGTTCGGCAAGGAAGTGACGCTGGTCTGGGGCGAGCCGAACGGCGGCACCAGCAAGCCGACCGTCGAGCCGCACGTGCAGACCGAGATCAAGGCGATCGTCTCGCCGGTGCCGTACTCGTCGGTGGCGCGCAACGCCTATGCCGACAGCTGGCGCCAGAGCGGCAAGGGCGTTTCGTAAACGCCTGCCAGCCTGAGTATGACGAGAAGGGCGGCCCGCTTGGGCCGCCCTTTTCTTTTGCAACGGACGAAATCGCGCTAGGACGCTGACATGGTCGCCCGGCTCCTGTTCCTTCTCGCCCTGTTGCTGCCGCTTCCCGCCGCCGCGCAGGAGGGCCCAAGCTCGCTCGAAGGGTCCTGGGCGTTGGAGATTGCCGGTGCGGTGATCTTCCGCTTCGACCTCGACCGCGACCCGAAGTCGGGCGAATGGCTCGGCACCTGGCAGCGCCCGGAAAGCTTCGCCAGCGACGGCGACCATTTCGCCAAGATCGTCATGCCCGCGAAGATCCTGCGCTCGATGGCCGGGGTGGTCGACGGGGACTCGGTGGAGGTCAGTTTCAACGACCCGCGGCCGGGCGCGATTCCCGACATCTTCCGCTTCCGCCTGATCGATCCCGACGCCGCCGAGATGACCTATGTCGGCACCGGTCTCGACCCTTACGTCATGCAGCGCGTCCGCCCCGACACCGAGCTCGGCCCGTTCAAAGAGGGGGTGACCTATGCCCGGCGCCTGCCGCGCACGAGCGGTCCCCCGGACAAGCTCGATCCCCTCCCGGCGCTCGAACCCCGGCCCGAACCGGAACCGTCCGAACAGCCGGTGCCGGCGAACCCGTCCGATTTCCGCCTGCCCCCGGGCGCACCGATCGGGCGCTAGGGCGCGCTCAGAAGGTCTTCTTCACCCCGACGCGGACCTGGCGTGGTTCGACGATGCGGCTGTTGCGGTCCTCGACCCCGCCGAGCGGCTCGCCGGGAAAGCGAGTGGCATAGTAGTAATCGATGTCGTCGCGTTGCGAATCGAGCGCGTTGAGCAGCTCGGCGTAGACTTCCCAGCCTTGCCCGCGGTGCGGCGTCCACGCCGCGCGCAAGTTGACCAGCGTGGTCGATTGGCCGCGGACCGAGTTGTCTTCGACGATCGGATGCGGGCCGAGGTAGCGGACCCGCACCGCCGCGTTCCAGTGCGGAAAGACCGTCGAAATACCGAGCTCGCCCGAGCTCTCCAGCGCGCCCGGGACGAAGGCCTGGGCGGCGGGCACGCCGACGTAGCGTGAATGGGTACCGGTCCACACCCCGTCGATCGCCAGCCAGGCATTGGGCTTCCAGAACGCGGTCACCTCGTAGCCGCGGCGGCGGCCGGGATCGCTTGGCTCGACCGCGCCCGAATCTCCAACATAGATCAACTCGCTGGCGATGTAGGACCACCAGTAGACCCCGGTGAGGATCAGCCCGCCGCGCTCGAAGCGCCCGCCGAGCTCCTTGAAGTTGCCCTTGACGAGACCCGGGGCGGGCGAAACCGGGTTGGTCACGCCGCGAGCGTCGTTGGAATGGAACCCCTCGCCGTAGTTGGCGTAGAGCGCCACGCCCGGGGCGACCTCGTAATTGAGCCCGATCTTTGGTGCGAAGAGCGAATCCTTCACTGTCCCGCCCCACGACAGGGCTCCCGCCAGCGGCGTCGTCTTGAAGCGGTAGAAATCGCCGCGTCCGCCGCCGATCACCATCAGGCCCATGGCCGGGCGCCAGATTGCCTCGGCATAGACGCCGGCACTCGTTTCGGTGACCGCGAATTGCGAATAGGTGAAGTCATAGACCCCGGCGATAGTGTGATCGAGCCCGACGGTGCCGATATCATCGGCGCGCAATTCGGTGCCGGTGCGCAACGACAGCGCATCGCCGAGCGTGAAGGTCCGCTCGATGCGCCCGCCGTAGCCCCACATCTTGTCGTATTGCCGGCGTTGGTCGCCGTTGACCGGATCGTCGAGGAAAAAGGTGAAGTTGTTGAGCAGGCTCCAGTCGTAGTGCTGCGCCCAGGCGGTGATCTTCCACGCATCGTCGGTGTAACGCAGCGTCAGGCTCTCGCGCTCGGTGCGCCCGGTGAGCGTCTTGTCGAGCGAGCCGTAGCGGTCCTTGATCAGCGTGCCGACGGCGCGTTGGGGGATCTGCTCGGTCGGGTCCCAGGTCGCCCAGAAGCCGTTGAAGCTGGCCTCGAGCTGCCCCATGCCGAGCGGCACGGAGTACTTGGCGAAGGCCGAATAGCCCTCGTAGCTCTCGGGCAGCTCCCACGGGCCGTTGTTGAACTTGGCCTGCCCGGCGAGGAGAAGGTCGCCGCCGCCGAGCTTGGCCGACGCGCCGGCGACCGCACGGTAATAGTCGTAGCTTCCTGCCTCGACGACGGCGAATGGCGCCATCGTGTCGCGGGTGGTGATGAAGCTCGAGCCGACGAAGCTGAAATCGCCGGTGTCGGCGCGGTAGGGGCCCTTGCGATAATCGACCCGCTCGACGATTTCGGGGATCAGGCCGTTGACGTCGAGGTACCCCTGGCCGTGGCCGTGGGTGCGGAAGTTCTGCGGCATGTCGTCGATATAGAGCGCGTAGTCGGTGCCGTGGTCGAGGTTGAACCCGCGCAGGAAGTACTGGTTCGCCTTGCCGCCGCCCGAATGCTGGGTGGCGATCAGACCGGGGGTGGATTCGAGCAGTTCGCCGGGGCGCAGCAGCGGACGGACCTCGATGTCCGCACCGGCCACCCCGCCTTCGCTCGCTGCTGCGGCGATGCCGATGCGCTGTTCGCCGCGGCCGTAAACGACGATTTCGGGCATGTCGGGGATGATTCCGGGGGGAGAGTCGGTCTTGTCGTCCTCGCTGCCCCGAGGCTGGGCGGACGTGTCGCCGCTTCCACTTTCGTTCTGCGCGGTGGCTGGTTGGGCAAGGGCGGCAAGAGCAGTCGCACCTATCAGCGCGGCCAGATTGTTACGCATTGTTGCGCAGCGAGAATACGGATGGTTCAAGGCGAAGCTTCTTCCGGCAATTGCGAATGAGTTGCGGTTTCTCAGTGGCGCCTCGCCAAACCAAGTTAATTACGGTAATCCCACGTAACAGGGCGTTACAGCGGGGAGCGGGTGGACGAGAGCGCGGCCTTTGCGGAGGAAGTCAGACGGATTGTGGCCGCCAACGTCGTCGGCCGCGCCGGGCGCCTGCGCGAGCTGTTCGATTTCCTCGCGGCGCGCGGTCCGGGGGCCGCTCCGGCCAGCCAGGCCGAGATTGCCCAGGAAGTGTTCGGCCAGATGGGCGCCGAAGGCGACGATGCGACGGCCCGAGTCTACATTCACCGCCTGCGCAAACGCCTTGAGCGGTTTTACGAGCGCGAGCCGGCCAGCGGCGCGCGGCTGGTCCTGCCAGCGGGCAGCTACGAGCTGGTGCTCGAGCAGGCCGATGCGGAGCCGGCGGTTGCGCCTGCCTGGGGGAGGCGGTGGCGCTGGGCTGTGCCGGTGGCGGCGATACTCCTGCTCGGGCTGGCCTTCGCCGCAGGGCGCGAGACCACCTCACCCGGCACTGCCGCCCGGGGGAATGCCATCTGGCAGCCGTTCCTCGATTCGGATCGCCCGATCATGGTCGCGGTGGGCGATTACTACATGTTCGGCGAGATCGACCCCTTCGAACCGGACAAGAGCCGCCTGATCCGCGACTATGCGATCGATTCGCCAATGGATCTCGCCCGCGCGCAGGAGACCGATCCGGCACGCTATGAAAAAGCCGAGGACGTCGGCTTGACCTACTTGCCGTTCTCGACCGCCTATGCGCTGCGCTCGATCATGCCGGTGCTGGCGCGTCACCCCAAGCCGGTGCGGGTCATGCCCGCTTCGCAAGTCGACAGCGGCACGCTGCGCGATTTCAACGTGGTCTATGTCGGACTGGTCAGCGGCATGGGATTGCTCGAGGACGTCAACTTCATGAATTCCGATCTGCATGTCGGTCAGACCTACGACGAGCTCGACGATGCGAAGACCGGGCAGAAGTTTACCAGCGGCGAGGCGCTGTCGCGGGCCTCGCCGGACTATTACCAGGATTTCGGCTACATCACGCGCTTTCACGAGCCGGGCGGCGCGCTTCTGGCTGTTGTGGCAGGCGCGCGCGACACCGGGCTGAGGGGAGTCGCGCCGATCGCCGCGGCACCCGATCTTCCGGCCAAGCTGGAGCGCGCCGCCGAGGGCGACGACGATTTCGAGGCGGTCTACCGCATTACCGGTCAGCAGGGCGCGGACCTGGGCGAGACGCTGGCGCTGGCCCGGCCGCGCAAGCGCACCCCCTGAGGCATCACTTACCGCTGCGGGTAAAGTGGAGATCCTTGAAGTCCCACGAGAAGTCGGTCTCCTTCGAAACCGGCGACATGGTGAAGCCCGTGACCTTGCCGTTTTCGACGCTGAAATCGACGTAGGCGTCGGCCATGAGGCGCCGTTCCGGCCACTGCGCCACGAACCGCGCGCCGTCGTAAGGAGCGAGCGGACCGTCAAGCAGGTCGCTGTGCGGCAGGTCCAGGAACAGCCGGCCGCCGCGCAGCGAAACCGTCGCCTTGCCGAACCACGGATCGTGGAAGGTGCCGGTGAAGGCGCTGAGCGCGGCGGGCGGCGGAGTGGCATCGCTCGGCGGCGCGACGCTCGCGGCAATCGCCGCGATGCTAGCCTGCGCCTCTTTCCAGCGCTTGCCCGTGTCGGCCAGGTAGTCGTGGGAGGGCAAAGGCCGGGCGAGCAGCATGTCCTGCATCAGTTGCCGCGCCACCGCGGAGCTCGCGCCGCTGTAGGCGTTGGTCATCGCGATCGTCGCCAGTCCTTCCTCGGGCGCCAGCATGATGAAGGAGGTGGCGCCGTACGAGCCGCCCGAATGGCTGACGATCAGGCGGCCGAGCATGTCGCCGACGCCCCAGCCGAGGGCATAACCCGACAGGTGTGTCTGCGTGGCCCCGTCGAACGCAATGCCGGTCGAGATCGGTGTGACCACCGTCCATAGCTGCTTGACCGTGTCTTCCTTCAGCAGCCGGTGGCCGGCATCGATCGCGCCGTTGTTGAGCCACATGTGCGCCCATTTGGCGAGGTCGCCGACCGGGCAGCCGATGCCGCCGGCAAAGGTGAAGGCGCCGCCGAGATACATCTCCGGATGCAGCACCTCGTGGCCATGGCTGCCGGGAAAGGGCCCATGCTCGGTGATGCGGTTGGCCTTTCGCAGCCGTTCCTCCGGCAAGGCCGTGCAGCGGGTCATGCCGATCGGCTGGAAGAATTCCTGGCGAATGAAATCGCCCCACGAGCGGCCGTCCACCCGCTCGATCAGCGCGCCGGCGAGGATGTAGAGAACATTGTCGTAGGCGTAGGAATCGCGAAACCCGGTCGCCGGCGGAATGGTGCGTAGCGAGGCGATGATGTCTTTGGGCGTGGCGTCCGAGCCGGGCGCGAGCAACAGGTCGCCTGCGCCGAGGCTCAGGCCCGAGCGGTGAGTCAGCAGGTCGCGCACGGTGAAATGCTGCGTCACCCAGGGATCGCTCATCTCGAATTCGGGCATGTACTCGACCACCGGTTTGTCCCAGTCGAGCTTGCCGCGCTCGACCAGCAGGCCGATCCCGGCGGCGGTGAAGGCTTTGGTCAGCGATTCGATCGGGAACAGCGTATCGGCGTCGATCTTGCCGGGCTTGCCGCGTTCGCGGAGCCCGAACTGACGCTGGGTAACGTTGCCGTCCCTGTCGACCACCGCCACTGTCAGTCCGACGAGGTCGAGTTCGCCCATGGCCCGCGCACCGGTCGCTTCGACCACCGCGGGATCGATGGGCGCTTCGGCAGCGGCTGGGCGGGGCAGGACGAGGGCGAGCGCGGCGAGCGCGAAAAGCGGTTTCATGCCCAACCATTTACCCCATCGCGCGTCGCGGTCGAGGGGCCATGGGTTTTTTGTCCGGGCTCAGGCGCTGTCGAGCAGCTCTGCGGTGCGCGCCAGCATGTCCATCACCCGCTGGCGCATGGCCTCGTCGCAACGAACCTTGGGGATGGCGACCGAAAGCGACCCGGCGGGCTCGCCGGCGATCGTCACCATCCGCCCGATGCCGACGATGCCGAGGCTGAATTCCTCGTCGGTGGTGGCGAACCCGCCGGCGCGGATCTCGTCGAGCTGGCGGCGCATCGCCTTCTCCTCCGTGACCGTCGAGGGGGTGAACTTGCGGCGTTCGCTCTCGGCGAAATAGCGATCGAGTTCGCCTGCGCTCAGCCCGGCCAGCAACGCCTTGCCGCTGGCCAGCGCGTGCATGGGCAGACGGTCGCCGGTCGGCACGGCATAGCGCAGCGCCTGGTGGCTCGATTCGGTCACCAGCGCCTCGATCTCCCAGCCCTCGCGGACGAAGAAGCTGGAGGTCTCGTCGAGCTGCTGGCGCAGCGTGCGCACCAGAGGCGCGGCGCGGTCGGCGAGCGAGAAGGGCGTGCCGTGGAGTTGCAGCTTCTCGAGCCCCTTGCCCGGCGAATAGCGACGCCCTTCACGGACCAGGTAATCGCGCTCGACCAGGGTCGCCAGAAGGTACGACAGGCTCGACACCGGAATGCCCAGCGCGGTGGCGATTTCCTGTGCCACCAGCGGGCGCGGGTGGGCGACGACGTACTCGATGATGTCGAGGGTGCGCGTGGCCGACTTGACCTGGCTGGCGTTGAGAGGCGGCGAGGCGGGCATCAGGCGATCCTTCCATCAGCGATATCCGCTCCGGCGCGCAGCGCGGCGAGCTTCTTCCAGGCGACCGCGGGGTCGATCTTGCCGTAACCGGCGAACGTGCCGAAGCCGCAGTCCGTGCTGGCGACCACGCGATCCTTGCCGACGATAGCGGCGAAGCGCTCGATCCGCTGGGCGATCAGCTCGGGGGTTTCGAGATAGTTGGAACAGGTATCGACCAGGCCCGGGGCGAGGACCTTGCCGGCGAGGTCGGCTTGTTTCCACACCGTCCATTCGTGCTCGTGACGCGGATTCGCCGCCTCGAACAGGATCGTCGCCGGGCGTGCCTTGAGCACGACGGCGATGATCTTTTCGAGCGGGATGTCGAAATCGTGCGGTCCCTCGTAATTGCCCCAGCAGACGTGCATGCGCATCTGCTCGGGCGCGATGCCGGCGGTCGCCGCGTTGAGCGCTTCGACGTTGGCTTCGGCCACGGCGAGGAATTCCTCGTCGGTCAGGTCCTGGTACCCGGTGTGGCGGCTCATCGCGAGGTCGGGGCAGTCGAGCTGGAGCTGGAACCCCGCTGCGACGATCGCCTCGTACTCGGGCCGCATGGCCGCGACGAGATCGGCGAGATAGGCTTCGTGGCTGGGGTAGTACTGGTTCGGCTGAAAGGCGGTGATGAGCCCCGGGCTGGCCGAATTCATGAATGCCTGCGCGCCCGCTCCATGCCGGTCGAGCGCGGCGCGAAAGCGGCGGATGTCGTCGTGGAGCGGCTGCAGGTTGATCAGGGCGACCTTGTCGATGGCCGAGGCGCGGGTGAATTCCTGGCTGCCCATGATGTGGCTGAGCTTCTTCGCCAGCTCCGGGACCTGCGCGAGATCCCTGGCGGGCTTGCGCGGCGTGTGCCCGCCGAAGCCGCTGAGCCGTTCGATGACATAGGTCGAATAGCCGACCTTGCCGAGTTCGCCGTCGCTGACAATGGAGACCCCGGCTTCGACCTGGCGGCGCACGGCCTCGTCGACCGCCGCCTGGACGGTGCGATCGAATTCGTCAGCGTCGTAGGGCTCGCCCTTGTCGCGCGCGAGCAGCAGGGGTGCGAGCTCGGGACCGCGCGGAAGGCTGCCGACATGGGAGGTGCGGATCACGAAAACTTACCCCCTGCAGAAGAAGGGCAGTTATTTCATGTATGCGAAATTACCGCAAGAGTGAAAAACGGGTCACGCAACGAGCGCGCAGCCGACGCTTCCGATCTTCCCGTCCTTGAGGTGGTAATGAATATACTGCCGCATTTCCTGCACGTCACCTTTCGCGATCGGGAAGAACTGCTGCATCCCCCGCGCATCGAGAATATCCCGAGTCAGGTGGTCGGTCGCCTCGATCCGCACATTGGCCTCCACCGCGGCGAGTTCGTCGCTTGCCGCGAAGCGCTCGATCTCGACCGTTTCCTTCACGTAGCGGTGCATGAAGCCGTAGAAGTCCTTGAGCTGATCGCGGGTGGCAATCTCGATCCCGAAGAACGCCATGCGCGGGTTCTCGGCGTAGAAGTCGAACACCGTGTCGTAGTCACGCGCGTTGAAGGCGGCGACGTAACGCTCGTAGTCTTGCCGAGTCATCTTCCTCTCCTTGCGCACAATAGTAACGAGCGTTAGCAAGGCTGCAAGGGACCGATCGCGGTCGGTGGGAGAAGGTTTTGGCGGACAGCTTCGATTATATCGTCGTCGGTGCGGGCAGCTCGGGCTGCGTCGTCGCTTCGCGGCTGAGCGAGGATCCGGGAACGCAGGTGCTCTTGCTCGAGGCCGGCGGGCGCGACGATCACCCGTTCATCCGCATGCCGCTCGGGTTCCTCAGGGCGATGACCAGGCCCGAGTTCAACTGGACCTACTGGACCGAGCCGGAGCCGAACCTCGACGGGCGCAAGATGCCGCTGCCGCGCGGACGGGTGATGGGCGGCTCGGGCTCGATCAACGGCATGTTCGCGATGCGCGGGCACCCGGGCGACTATGACCAGTGGGCGCAGATGGGCGCGCGCGGCTGGTCCTACGCCGATGTCCTCCCTTACTTTCGGCGGCTGGAGGATTCCTGGCGCGGCGAGGGCACGTATCACGGCGCGGGCGGCCCGGTGCGGATCAAGTCGATCGACCTGCCGGTGCTGCACCACGAGCGGATGATGGAGACCGGGCGCAACCTCGGCTACCCGCTCAGCGACGACCTCGGCGGGGCCGATCCGGTCGGCTTCGCGCGCGGAGAGATGACCGCAGACGGGCGCGGCCGCCGGGTCAGCGCGGCCACCGCCTATATCCGCCCCGCGCTCGGCCGGCAGAACCTCGACGTGCGTTCGGGCGTGCTCGTCCGCCGCGTGGTGTTCGAAGGCAAGCGCGCGGTCGGCGTCGAGATCGACACGCCGGACGGACCGCAGATCGTGCGCGCGCGGCGCGAGGTCATCCTTTCGGGCGGGGCGTACAACTCGCCGCACCTGCTGATGCTCTCGGGCGTCGGCCCGGCGGCGCACCTCAAGGATCATGGCATAGAGGTGCTGCACGACAGCCCCGGCGTCGGGCGCAACCTGCAGGAGCATCCGACCGCCAGCCTCGAATGGCACGCGACGCGGCCGGTGACCTTCCTCAACGAGCTGCGGTGGGACAAGCTGGCGCTGAACACCTTGCGCTGGGCCATATTCGGAACGGGCACCAACACCTACCAGGTCAACTCGTGCAACGTGGTGATCAAGACCAGGCCCGAGCTCGACCGGCCCGACATGCAGATCATGGTCAACCCGATCCGCTTCGACGCGCAGACCTGGTTCCCCGGTCTCAAGAAGCGGCAGGAGGACGTCTGGTGGGCAGGCGTCGTCCAGTTGCACCCGGAAAGCCGCGGCTGGGTGGAGCTGAAGAGCGCCGATCCCCGCGAAGTCGCCGCGGTCACGCTCAACATTCTCGACACCGAGAACGACCGGCGGCAACTGCGCGACGCGATCCGGCTGACACGGACAATCTACAACACCGAGCCGATGGCCGAGCTGGTCGGCGAGGAAAAGACACCGGGCATCGACGTCCAGTCGGACGAGGAGCTCGACGCCTATCTGCGCGCCGCCTGCTACGTCGGCCAGCATCCGACCAGTTCCTGCGCGATGGGCATGGGCGACAAGTCTGTGGTCGACAGTGAGCTGAAGGTCATCGGCGTCGAAGGCCTGCGGATCGCCGACGCCTCGGTCATGCCGACCGTGCCGGGTGGAAACACGATGATCCCATGCATCATGGTCGGCGAAAAGGCGGCGGACCTTATCCGCGGCCAGTCGCTGCCCGCCGCCGAACTTGCGGCGAAGGACGCCGCGTGAGCAGGACCGCGCAGGAGCAGGAGAACCTCGATCTCGTGCTGCGAATGTTCGCCGAAGTGCTCAACCCGATGGATTCGAGCGCCGTCGATCGCTTCATCAGCCCCGATTACATTCAGCACAACCAAATGGCCGAGCCGGGCCGCGAAAGGCTCAAGGCCTTCCTCGACACGATCCGGAAACAGACGCCGCAGGCGGTGCACGACGTCAAGCGCGCTTTCGTCGACGGCGACCATGTGACGGTGCACTACCACGTGCGCCGCTGGCCCGGCGACAACGGCTGGGCTGTGATGGACCTGTTCCGGCTGGAAGACGGCATGATCGCCGAGCACTGGGACGTGATGCAGGATGTTGTCGAAGGCGGGCCGAATCCGCTGGGACCGTTTTGATGGTGCAGCATTCGCACCCGATTTCGATCGTCATGCTGAAGTTGCTGCAGCATCCATCGTGCCACATCGACCGAACCGAGCGGGTGGGAACATGGACCCTGAAACAAGTTCAGGGTGACGAGTTGGGAGAAGTTTGATGGCCCGTTTCACCGACAAGGTCGTGCTCGTTCTCGGCGGCAATTCGGGCATGGGGCTCGCGGCTGCGCAGGCGTTTGCCGCGGAGGGAGCAACCGTCCACTTCACCGGCCGCGACCCGAAGACCATTGCCGATGCCGAAGCCTCGATCCCCGGCGGCAAGGGATACCGCTCCGACATCGCCGACATCGCGGCGACCGATGACGTGGTGGCGCAGATCGAGGCGTCGGACGGACGGATCGACGTGCTCTACATCAATGCCGGCGTCGGCGGGTTCGCGCCGCTCGAAGGCATTACCGAGGCCGACTGGGACCACGTCCATTCGATAAACCTGAAGGGCTGCGTCTTCGCCTTGCAGAAGGCGGTGCGGATCATGGGCGAGGGCGGGGCGATCGTCGTCACCGGATCCATCGGGGCGCACGGCCCGCTCGAAGGCAACGGCACCTACGCCGCCGCGAAGGCCGGCCTCGCGATGGCGATGAAGGTTTTCGCCAAGGAACTGCTGCCAAGGAAAATCCGCCTCAACATGGTCAGCCCCGGGCCGATCGATACACCGCTGCTGCACCGCAATCCCGGCATGGGCCCGGAAGACGTCGAACGGCTCAAGGAGATGATGATCGCCAACATCCCGATGCACCGGATGGGAACAAGTGACGAGGTCGCCAAGGCGGTGCTGTTCCTCGCCAGCGAGGATGCGAGTTTCATTACCGGCGCCGACCTCCTGGTCGACGGCGGCCTGATAGAGTTGAGCTGACATGGCAGAATTTTCCGACACCACCCCGTTCAACCCTCCCTATTCGCAGCTCGATAACCCGCGGCTCGAATTCGCGATGGAAGTGCGCCTGACCTTCCCCGAGGTCTACACCATGGCCCCGCACCCGTTCGGCGGCATGCGCAGCGCGGTGCTGGTCAAGGGCGGCACCTTCGAAGGCCCGAACCTCAAGGGCCGCGCGGTGCCCGGATCGGGCGGCGACTACGCCTATTTCCGGCCCGACGACGTGGCGGTGTTCGATGCCCGCTACCTGCTCGAAGAGGACGACGGGACGATCATCCTGCTCCATAACAAGGGCTACCTGTGGGGCCGCAAGCCCGACACCATGGCGCGCCTGCGGGACTGGGCGTTCAACAACGGCGCCCCCGTCCCGCACGACGAGTACTACTTGCGCGGCAACCCGACGTTCGAATGCGCAGTCGGCAAGCACGACTGGCTGACCAAGCACGTCTTCATCGGCGTCGGCGAGCGGAAGGCGGACGGCAACCTGCTGCGCTATTACGCGCTGGTGTGATCGCTCGTGCTCGCCGGAACTTCACCCTGGCGGACAAAGTCAAAGGGCCGCTGGACGCAAGCCGAATAGAGGCGTAGCCTCACGGCCCGGGGGTTGGAGAGCCCTCGCATAAAGGGAAAACGACCGGGTCGTTTTGGGGGAGAGAGACCTATGCCTGCTTTGATTGCACTTGCCGTATCCGTCGGCCTGCTGGCCGTCGTCGACACCTGGCTGTTCGTCGGCCCGCTTGCCGCCTTCCTGCCGGGCCTGGTGTGGATTTCGTTCATTGCCTGGGGCTGCCACTTCCACTCGGGCGGTGGGGCCAAGGGGAGCACGACGGCAATCGTCGGGATGAGCTTCGGCGCCATCGTCGGCATGGTCGCGGTGATCCTCGCCGGCGGTGCGCTGGCAGGGCTTGGCATCCTCGCCGCGCCGGTAGCGGTCGGCCTCGGCGCTGCAGTGATCTGCCTCGCCAGCGCGATTCCGCTGCTCGCGACGGTTCCGGCCAGCGTCTATGGTTTTGCCGCCATCGCCGGCCCGATACTGCTCGCCGAGATGTCGCCGACCGAGGCCATTTTGCCGACCATCGTCTCGGTGATCATCGGCGCGGCGTTTGGTTACGTTTCGGAAATGCTCGCGAATGCGCTGACCAAGAAGGGCGAGCCCTCGGCCGAGGCCACTGCCGACCCCGCCTGATCCTGCGATCGGGATGAAACGGAGCCCCGCCGGCTACTCGCCGGCGGGGCTTTTCGCGTCTGGGGCGCGAGCGATTGGCGGCTTTGTGGACGAGGAACGCTCGAAAGCTGGCGACCGGCCGGGCGCCGGCCGGCTATGGCTCGGGCCTATTCCTGCCCGGTCAGATCGGTCCAGTTCGGCGACTTGTAGGGCGCGGTCCAGCCGACCGCCTCGATCTCGTGAATCTTGCCGCCCCACACTTTGTAGATGTGCACCGCGGGCATATCGAACGGCTTGAATTCCATGTGCCGCACGGGGATTCCCGGTACGCCGATCAGTTCGAAATCCTGCTTGGTGAAGTCGTGCTGGAAATGGCTCTGCCCCCACACCAGGCCGGTCACCGGGTCGGCGATCTCGACCCGGCGGTGATGGATCTTGCTGATGTACTCCCACATGTTGGTGTCCATCTGCGCCGCGCAGCCGAGCCCGCCGAGATAGGCGAAGGCCGGGTCGAGCTGGCCACTGCCGCCGGGCGAGCTGCGCACCATCGGGTTGCGCGCGGTCTGGAAACCGTTCTCGCGCCGCTCGCAATCGTCGGCCATTGCCGACTGCTGCGAATTGCCGTTGTCGAGCGCGTCGTAATAGCTCTTGCCGAGCCAGATCATACGGCCGCGCGAGTCCGCATATTCGTAGGGAACCGGCTTGAGCAGCGCGGGGCGCGGCGCTTGCAGGTTGGCCAGCTGGCCGGGCGTCAGCGCGTTGCCGATCAGGTGCTCGGCCTCGACGATCTTGCCGCCGGCGCGCTTGAGGCGCACGGCGAACTCGATCGGCTTGCCGTCGGCGCCGGGGGCCACCGTCATTACCCCCACTTCCTGGCTGATGGGGTCGGCGACGGGAATCTTGAAGCCGCTGGGCGGGCCGGTCAGCGTGGCCCACAGGCCTTCGCCCGGCTTTATGCGCTCGAGGTTCTCGACCATGATTACGTTCTTGCCGAGCGGCGCCTTCGACGGATCGTGCGCGACCATCGCCGCGAGGTAGCCGTCGGCCATGTCGATCAGACACTGCCGGTCGCAGTTGGTGTCGTCCCCGGCCGCGGCGGGGGCCGCGATCAGCGCGGCGGCAGCAGCCGGCAGCCACATCATGGTCTTCATGCAAGGTTCTCCGGTTTTCCTGGGCGGGACGAGTCCGAAAATGGTCCTCCCCGCGTTGCGTCAGGGTCTGCCGATTCTCATTTTTTCAGCGACAGCGTGACGGCGTCCTCCGGGTGCATGATTTCGCCGGCATCGCGCATTTCGGCGCGCTCCGCGCGTTTGGCCGCCAGGAACGGGCTGGTGCCCTCGATATAGCCGCGGGTCTGCTCGTTGCCCTCGATGCAGGCGTATTCGTACTGCACGTAGTCGGGGTTGCGGGTCCACGGGAAGTCGTACTTGAACGGCGCGGTGAGCATCAGTGGATCGCTGACCCAGGCTTCGTAGTGGATGTGATCGGGCCCGGTCGGGGTCAGCTTCTCGACGATCTTCATCTGGTCGCTGTTGGGGATCGCCCGTCCGCCCACTCCGCTGCCGCCGATCGGTTGGCCGGGGATGAAGTTGGTCGTTTCGATGACCAGCGAGTCGCCGTCCCAGTGGCCGACCGAATAGCCCATCCAGCTCTTCACCGGCGCCGGCGGCGGGCCTTTGCCGGTCAGCGGGATAATCCGCGCGTCGTGGATCATCTCGAGCCGGATCACCGCGTAGCCGGGCGACTGCCAGACCTCGATCCCCGAATTGTAGGCGCCGGGTGTCATCGCCCCGGGCAGGCCGCGGGCGATGCACCGGTCGTAGGGACTGAAATCGGTGACCCAGATAAAGGTGTCCTCGCTCCAGCTGCTCTTCGTGTCTTTCGACTTTTCGAGCCCGAGCGGGGTCGGGGGCGGGATCCGTCCGTCGGCCGGCTCCATGATCAGCGAGGTCTGCCGCATCGGCGTCCCGCGCTCGGTCCAGTGGCCGATCCCCATCCGGTTGGCCTTGACCTCCATGTTGTAGAGCTTGAGCTGGTCGTCGGCAGCCTTCAGCGCCGCGGCATATTCCTCGTCGGTCAGCCACGCCTTGGTGCCGAGCTGCGGCGGCCGCTGTGCGGGCGTTCCGCTCAGGTTGTCGATCGGCCACTTGCCCGTCAGGTCGGGATCGCCCCACTCCGTGCGCGGCGCTTTCCATCCCGGCGGCGCCTTGAGGCCCGGCTCGTCGGGCACGGCGGCAGCGGCGGGTGCATCCTCGGCGGCCACGGGCGTGGCGGGCAGCAGCAGGGCCGCTGCCAGGGCGGTTCCCAGGAAACGCAGACTCGTCATCACTCTCCCCCTTCTTCGCGGCAAGTATGCACTGCTCGCGGGGGGATGCAACGTCGTTGATTCGGTCCGCTGCGATCCTCCCTGCGAACGGCTCGCAGGGAGGATAGGGCGTTCAGCCCTTGAGAACCGAGTTGTCGAGCTTGGCGCGCGACACCCACGTCCCGTGAACCTGGCTGCGCAGCGGCAGGCCGGTCTTGACCTTGGCAATGGGGCCGGCCTCGACATTGTCGGCCTCCATGATCCACAGCTCGGAAAGGTATTCGCCGGGGACCTGCTGCGCCGGGTCGGGGTTGACCGGAATATCGACCACGCTCATCACCCAGCCGCCGTGGCCGGTTTCGGACGAGGGGACGTGCGCCGGCTCGCTGATCGCCGCCCCCGGGGGCACGCCCATCAGGGTGACGCGGCCGTTACCCGGCTCGAAGCGGATCAGCGCGTTGAAGTTGGCGCCCACCGGGCCGCCGGGCATAGGCGGGCCGCCCTCGGGGTTCATGGTCAGGTACCAGCAGCGGTTGTAGGGCCGCCCCTGGTCGGCGTCGGCGAGACGGCACAGGTCCCCCGGGGGGCCGATTTCCTTGGTCTCGAGCGCCGGCCGGTCCTTGCTCATGTCGATGGTCCAGCGGGTCACCGCCCCGTGAATGTCCTGCTGGTCGCGCTGGATGCCGCCGGCCTCGCGCATGAACGAGAAGGCGTTGGTGTCGGTCAGGCAAAGGTCGATGTGGACCAGATCTCCGTCCTCGTAGGCGTTGACCTCGTGGAAGCACGAAACGCCGACCGGCCCCTCGATCCACTGGATGTCCTTGACGTCGCCATAGCGCTTCATGATGCCCACGTAACTCGGCAGGTCCTGGCGGTGAGCCCAGTGCGCCCCGCCGCCCTTGAGCCGGTCGAGATCGGCCAGCGTCGGGAAGATCGGGAAGACGGCGTAGTTCTCGGTGATGACGAAATCGTGGATGGTCGAGCAATAGGGCTGCTCGAACCACTGCTCCGACACGAGGTTGCCGTCCTCGTCGGCGATGCAATAGGCCACGTCGAGGCTGCACAGTCCGCCGGCCTCGTAGCCGAAGAAGAACAGTTCCCCGGTGACCGGATCGATCCGCGGATGCGCGGTGAACGTTTCGGAGCGGAGCTTGCCGCCGTAGTCCCAGCGGCCGACGGTCTCGAGCGTGTGCGGGTTGATCTCGTAGCCGAGCCCGTCTTCCTTGGTCATCAGCAGGCGGCCGGCGTGGAACACCGGAGTGGTGTTGGCGACCGTGCGGTCCTTGCCTTCGACGCTCGGATCGTCCGTGAAGGGGTTGCGATAGCGCCCGAACAGCGCCCGGCGCGCTTCCTTTTCGGCGAGATAGCGTTCGGTTTCGACATACTTGATATCGAAATCGACGGCCCCGCGGTCGAAATTGAACCGCGCCACCATCCCGTCGTGATTGAGCGCGATGTCGTCTTCGAACATCGGCGCATGGGCGTTATCGGGAACCGCGCGGAAGAAGGCGCCCTCGATCTCCGCGGGGATCTCACCCTCGACGGCGAGGTTGCGCTTGGAAATCTCCGTGCGGCGCGGGGTGTTGCTGCCGATGAAATGGATCGTCTGCGGATCTGCGGCCATGGCTGATAACTCTCCCAATGATTCTTGGCTAAGGACCGTAACGCCTGTTACAGTCCGAGCAAAGCTCCGGCATTGACGGCGCGCAAAATGGGGGTGGGCTTTGGCTGAGGCGGATAGCGACAAGCGGCGGCTGACCGTGAGCGAACCGGACGGTCGGGTGGGAACGCTGCACAGGCTGCTCAAGCTCAACAATCGGTTGATGGCGCCGTTTTCGACGCACCTTGCCCACCGCTATGCTATCAGCCTCAACGAATTTCGCCTGCTCATGGCGATCGGCCGTCTCGGCGCCAGCGCGAGCCACGAGCTGGCCGAGCATACCGGGGTCAACGCGATGAGCGTGAGCCGCGCGGTCGGCACACTCGAGCGCCACGGCCGCATTACCGTCGAGACCGATCCGGCCAATCGCCGGCGCAAAGTCCTGCGCCTGACGAGCGAGGGGGAGCGGCTTTACGATCTGATGCTGCCGCACACCCAGGCCGTGGCGGACTACCTGCTGCGCGGCATGGCGGATCAGGACCTCGAGACGCTCGACGCGATCCTCGGCAAGCTCATCGCCCGGCTCGAGGCGACCGATGCGGAAGGGCGTTCGCAGTTCATAGAGGAAACCAAGCCCGACGGCGACGCGTAGCCGAAACCTAGTAGCCGAAACCTAGTAGCCGAAACCCTTGATCAGCGCGGAAAGGCCGGTGTGGAATGCTGTGTCGATATCGGCCAGCCCCCTGGCCCTGGCCGGCCCGCTGCCGGTCGTCGCGAAACTGTTCCAGCCGAGCACCAGCGCCTGGATAGAACGCTGCGCCTGCAGCCCTCGCTCGTCGCCGATCCCGGCTTCGTCGAGCAGCTTGTGGAAGCGGACGCGCATCTCGGAATCGAGCGCCGCGACCGGAGGCCGCGCCCCGATCAGCGCGAGCACGTCGGGGGTCGAGCGCTGCATGCGCCAGAGGGTCATGCCGAAGGCCTCCAGCCAGTCGCGCCCCTTGAGCCCCGCGGGGATCTGGTCGAGTGCATCGTGAAACAGCCGGTGGCTCATCAGCGCCAGCAGGCTGCCCTTGTCGCCGACATGCCGCTTCAGCGCGGGGGCAGTCGCATCGAAGCGCGCCGCGATCTTGCGCAGGCTGACTTCGGCGAGGCCGTCCTCGCACATCACCGCCACCGCCTCGCGGACGATCGTATCGCAATCGAGCTTCATGCTTTCGTATTAACCGTGAAATCGGCGATGCCAAATTTTCCCGCACCGGAATTCTGGCGCTCGCGGCCTCGCGGTGGCAGGGTCGGCCATGGCGCCCGGCCGTCCGGGCGTCTTAGGCGGACAACGAGGGAGGCAGAGACCGAGCGACCATGACCGACGACGAACGCCGCGCGATCGAGGCCGACTGCACGCGGCTGATCAACCGCTACGCCAACCTCAACGACGCGCACGACTGGGACGGCTGCGCCGCGCTCTACACCGAAGACGCGGTTTTTCGCCGTCCCAGCGGGGGCGATCCGGTGCACGGGCGCGAAGCAATCCGCGCCAGCTTCCGGGCTCGCCCGCCCCGCGCGCAGCGTCACGTCATCGCCAATGTCGTCGTCGACGTCGAGGGTCCGGCGACCGCGCGCGCGTTCAGCGCGATCGTGCTGTATATGGGCCAGGCGGCCGACGACGGCGGGCTCCCGGTGCAGGACGGCACGAGCCCGCTGATCGGCTGGTATCGCGACCGGCTGGCGCTGACGCCCGACGGCTGGCGTTTCTCCGAACGGACCGGAGGGCTCGACTTCCGGCCCTGATCAGCTGCCGACCACAAGTATTTGACGATTGGAACCAAGTGCCTATCGTCGCGCGGGAATCGGCGAGGGAGACGCTGTATGTTTCGCAAGACACATGTCCTTGCCGCAGGCCTGCTGGCGCTCGCCGGGGGCGCGGCGCAGGCCCATCATTCCCGGGCGATGTTCGACCTCGACAAGCATGTCGAGATTACCGGCGCGGTGCGCGAATTCCAGTGGACCAATCCCCACTGCTACATCCAACTGACCGTGACCAATGCCAAGGGGGAGGCCGAGGACTGGACGGTCGAGATGGGCCCGCCGCATTCGCTCAAGGAAAATGGTTAGGGCAAGTTCACCCTCAAGCCGGGCGACAAGATCAAGGTGACCATTGCCCCGCTGCGCAGCGGCGGCAAGGCGGGCGAATTGGAAGACGTCGCGCGGCTCGACGGCAAGCCGCTCGGCATTCGTACGTGAGGGCGGCTGGCGGCTCTGTCCTCGTCGTGGGCCTGCTGGCGGGCGCCGCTCCGGCCTTCGCATCCGACAAGGGCAGCTGCGCCCCCGCGGATATGGCCGCGCTGGCCGGCTGGGAGGGCATCTGGATGGCGGAAGGCCTTTCTTCGGACATCAACGGCCGGTCGCGACCCGACCAGGAATCGTTCCGGCCCTATTCGAAATTCCAGGGCTTCGACGCGCCGTGGAATGAGGAAGGGCGCCGCCGCTTCAAGGAGGCGCAGATCGATCTCGACAAGGTCGACCAGGGCGGCTGGGGCTTCCCGGTCATGATGACGGCGCCCACCCCGTTCGAGATCACCATCGGCCGCGGCAAGACGACGATGACGGGCGAATACCGCGACATCCGGGTGATCTACACCGACGGGCGCGGGCACGATGCCGACGGCTGGCCGACGATCTACGGTGATTCGATCGGCTGTTGGCACGGCGACACGCTGAAAGCCGAGACGACGATGGTGCACTACACGCCCGAGTTCAACAAGCTCGCCGCCACGCTGTCGGATAACGCGGTATTTGAGGAGACCTATCGCCTCACCGCGCCCGACCGGCTCGAACTCGACGCGGTTATCACCGATCCTGAAACGCTGACGAAGCCGTGGGTGGTCCACGTCAACTATCTGAAACACAAGATTCTCGACCGCATCGTGATCGAGGGCGCGCTCGAACAGAACAACCGGGTCGAACAGATCGACGGTCAGTACACCATCAAGGGCATCGAGGGCGGCCTGGCCGGACCGGACACCGACGACTCCGCAAAAGGCGGGAAATAATCAGACCGTTGCCTCGATGCGGCTTCTGACCTTCAGCGCAGCGGGCAGGGCCAGACAGGCGATCACACAGACCGCCGCCGGCAATGCGGCGACAAGGAAGAAGGCATGCGGGCCGGCGTTCGCGGCGATCAGGAACTGGCCGAGCAACGGGCCGATGAAGGCGGAGATGCGGGCCACGAGCACGCCCATTCCGATCGCCGAGGACAGCTGACGCGGCGAGAACAGGTAAGCGCAGAGCGCGGGAAGCACCATCGCCCCCGCCGAAGAGCCGCCAACGCCGACCATCAACAGCCAGGTCCACAGCGAGGTGTCCGAACCGCTCAAGGCGATGACGCCGAAGGCGGCGACCATGGCCGCGAACATGGCCATCAGGGTCGGTGTCGGGCGCCAGCGGTCGATGCCCACGCTCGCGGCGATGCCGATGACGATGCCGGCAAGCTGCACGACGCCGGAGATACGGGCCGCCTCGTCGAGCGAGAAATTGGCCAGCGGGAGGACCGTGGGCAGCCAGGAGTTGAGGTAATAGAGATTGAGGGCATTGACCGAGAGCAGCAGGGCGAAGACCGCGAACGGAAGCAGCCAGGGAGCTCGAAACAGTTCGAACTGCGGGACTTTCGATGCGCTGGGCGGTATCTTCGCATCGGCCTCCGGCGGCCCGGCCGCGAGAATGTAGCCGAGCGCTAGCGCCAGCGCGGCGGCGAGCAGGCCCGGCACGATGAACAGGCCGTGCCAACCGGATACCGCAATCACCTGCGGCGCAAAGATGCCCGCCACCGCGAGCCCGAG
Organism: Croceibacterium aestuarii; assembly: GCF_030657335.1. NCBI lineage: Bacteria > Pseudomonadati > Pseudomonadota > Alphaproteobacteria > Sphingomonadales > Erythrobacteraceae > Croceibacterium > Croceibacterium aestuarii. The sequence goes on along the minus strand of NZ_CP131039.1, from coordinate 3,195,623 downwards.
CGGGATGCCGGCGGAAACGACCGCCATGATCGTCGCGCGCAGGCGAGGCGGGGCGAGCTCGGCCGAGAGCGCGCTCACGTTGGGCAGGGCCGCGCCCATGGCCAGACCGGTCACCAGCCGCAGGAAAAAGAACTCGGTCACCGAGGTAGCGGCTGCCGTTGCCAAGGTCGCGAGCGCAACGACCAGGCAGCCGAACACGATCAGCGGGCGGCGGCCGACGCGATCGCCGAGCGGGGCGATCGTCGCGCCGCTGATGCCGATCCCCACCAGCAGGGCTGTGAACACGAGGCCAAACGAACTCGCCTTCAGCCCCAGCGCAGCGTCGAGCCGCGGCACGGCGAGCGCCATCGCGTTGATGTCGTAGCCTTCCATCACGAAGACGCCGCCAAGCAGCACCAGCGCGATCACGCGCCTCGCGCCGGTCATGCCTGCCGATCCCAGGGTGAGGGCATATGATAGGGCACGGTGATGAAGTTCGCCTCGATCTGTTCGATCGCACCCTGCCTGATCTTGAACGCTTCGGACAGGTAGAACGTGTGCGGTCGGCGGATCGGGCTGATCACCTTGGTCCCATCGGTCAGCCCGTATTCGCCGAGCTTGCCGCAGTGGTCGATGAAGCCGTGGGCAAGGACGATACCGCGTTCTTCGTCGACCAGCGGGAAGCGCCGTCCGCGCAGCCGGTCGTCGTAGCGATAGTTGCCTTGCGCGAACTGCTCCTCGCACGACAGGTGCGCGACGGGCACGAAGAAGTCCGGGTTGTTGGTGGTCTGCACGCCGTTCTCTATCCGGTTGCAGCCGGGATGGAATTTCGTGCGGATCGTGCCGTCGTTGAGTTGCAGGGTCGAGAAGTAGCCATCGGCCAGCGCGATCATTTCCGCGCGACTGGCCCGCTCTCCCTCGGGCACAGGCGTTTCCATGATCGGCTTCGATTCGAATTTGGGGTCGGGGAAGACCAGCGCCTCATCCTTCTGCCGCACGACCAGCGTCTCGACTTCGGCAACGGCATCGCCCCGCAAACCGATGCGAATGCAGGCTGCGGAGGTATCACTGCTCTCGCTCACGGTGGTGAACAGCGCCACCTGGCCGGATTTCTCGTCGGCAAAGCGCAGGTCGTAGGGGCCGATGCCGGTCACTGTCTGCCACAACCCGTCGCCCGGCTCGAGCGCGACGTTGTTCTCGGTGGTCAGGGCGCCGGGCGCCCAGGCGAGCTGCGCGTGGTCCTGCGCCAGCAGGGCGCCGCAATAGCGGTCGAGCGCCGCATACAATCCTTGCCTGTTGGCCAATCCCGTTCCCCCTTTTGCGCCCCGCTTGAGCAAGGGTCGCTTGACACCGTGCCTCGCTAACTGAAAAGTAACGAGCGTTAAAGTCGCATGCAACGCGGCAGGGAGAGGACATGGATCCGCAAGGCAAGGTCGCCGTGGTCAGCGGAGGCAACTCCGGGCTCGGCGAGGGGGGCGTCAAGCGCCTGCTGGCCGACGGCGCGACCGTCGTGTCGCTCGACGTCGCCGGCGCGGCGCCGGAGGGTGCCGAAACCATCGGATGCGACGTCAGCGACGAGAATTCGGTCAAGAGTGCGGTCGATGAAGTTCTCGATCGACATGGCCGGATCGACATCCTGCTCAACAATGCCGGCATCGGCGGGATCTCCGCCATTGCGAGCGAAGAGGGGCCTGGCGACATGGACCTGTTCCGTCGCATCGTCGGCGTCAACCTGATCGGCGCCACCCAAGTCGTGGCGCACGTCGCCCATGCGATGACGAAGAACGCCCCATCCGGACCCGACGGCGAGCGCGGGGTGATCGTCAACTCCTGCTCGATCGCCAGCTTCGAAGGGCAGGAGGGGATGAGCGCCTACACCGCGTCGAAGTCCGCGCTCCACGCGCTGACGCTGGTCTGGGCGCGCGACCTCGGCAAGTACGGCATTCGCGTGAACGGCGTCGCGCCCGGGCTTATGGATACCCCGATGGTCGCCGGTCTGCCCGAGCCGATGATCGAGGTGCTGCTGCAGGATAACGAGTTCCCCCGCCGCGCGGGCCGGGCCGACGAATATGCGGATGTGGTCGACTTCCTGATCCGCACCCCCCTGATCAATGCCGAGGTGATCCGCCTCGACGGCGGCGCCAGACCGCCGGCGCGGGCCAAGTGGGCCACCGGTTGAGAGAGTACAGAGACATGGCAGACATTCCCCTTCCGCCTGGCTTCACGGCCCAGAAGATGGACCAGGCGCGCAAGGCCTTCGAGGCCGCGCTCGGCGCCGACAAGGTCTTCTTCGAGGACATCGACCGACTGGGCTACAGCGACAAGTTCGCCATCGACGATGACGCGCATCACCCCTCCGGCGCCATAGGCCCGACTTCGGTCGAGGAAATTCAGGCCGCGGTGAAAATCGCCAACCAGTATCGGCTGCCGCTGTGGCCGATCAGCCGAGGCAAGAACTTCGGTTACGGCACTGCCGCGCCCGAGCTGGCCGGTTCGGTGGTGATGGACCTGTCGGGCATGAAAAAAATCGAGTTCGACCCCGTCAACGGGGTCGCCACCCTGGAACCGGGGGTGGGGTTTTACGACCTCTACGATTACCTGCAGAAGAACGACTTGCCGTTCTGGCTCTCGACGCCTGGCAATTCGTGGGGCTCGGTGATCGGCAACGCGCTCGACCGCGGAGTCGGCTACACGCCTTACGGCGAGAACACCAAGTTCCTCTGCGGTCTCGAAGTGGTCCTGCCGACCGGCGAACTGGTGCGCACCGGGATGGGGGCCTTCGAGGGCGCGCCAACCTGGGGGCTATATCCGTTCGGCTTCGGCCCGGCCTGGGACCAGATGTTCGTTCAGTCGAACTTCGGGATCGTGACCAAGGCCAACATGTGGCTCATGCCCGAGCCGGAAAGCCTGATGGGCATGGACGTCGAGTTCGACAGGCCCGAGGATCTCAAGGCCATGGTCGACACCATCGGCCCGCTGCGCCGCGAGGGCTTGCTGCGGCAATCGCCCAGCATCGGCAACTGGCTGCGCGCCGCGTCCATCCTCACCACGCGCGACGAATGGACCGACAAGCCCGGTGCGCTGTCCGACGACGTGATCGACGCGATCCGCAAGAAGTTCAACATCGGCTGGTGGGGCGTCTCGCTGCGGCTCTACGGCCGCGAGGATATGAACAAGGCGGCCTACAAGGTGCTCGAGCGCGAGATCGGGGCAATCAAGCCGATGCTGGTCAAGCCGGCGAGCTGGGTAAAAGGCCAGCCGATCGAGCGCTCGGCGATCACCGGCACACCGATGACCTTCCCACTGCAGAACGCGAACTGGTACGGGGGGCGCGGCGGCCACATCGGCTTCTCGCCGATCCTGCCGCAGGACGGCGACAAGGCGCTGGCGCAGTTCCAGCGGACCTATGCCCGCTACAAGGAATATGGAATGGACTACCAGGGCAGCTTCGCGTTCGGCGAGCGGCACCTGATCAACGTCAACGCGATGATCATCGACAAGGACAACGCGGAGAAGATGGCGAAGATCGACACCTTCTTCCGCGCCCTGGTGGCCGACGCCAAGGCCAACGGCTACGGCGAATACCGCACCCACCTCGATTACATGGACCTCGTCGCCCGGACCTACGACTGGAACGACAATGCGCTGCGCAAGCTCAACGAAACGGTGAAGAACGCGCTCGATCCCAATGGAATCCTTGCCCCCGGCAAGAGCGGGATCTGGCCCAAAGACCTGGCAGGGGAGCGCAAGCAATGACCCTAAAGCTAACTTCAGGTGTCCTCGCCGCTGGCGTTTTGCTGCTTTGTGCGACGCAGGCAAACTCGCAGGCCGGGGCCGATGCGGTTTCAGCCCGGCCCGAGCAGCACGGCGGCCCGGCACCGATGCCCAAGCCGGTCACCGCATCCTCGCGCCCGAACGCCACCGGCGGCGAGCGGGCCTATCTGGAAAAGTGCGCGATGTGCCACGCCCCGCCCGGCATGGGCGTGGGCCTGCTCGCCCGCCGGGTCGACGAGCCGAACCTCGAACTGCGCGACAACCTGACCGCGGACTATGTCATCGCTTTCGCGCGGAACGGCATCGGCAACATGCCGGCGATTCCGCGCGGCGAGGTGTCCGACGCGGAGATGAAGGCGATCGCCGATTACCTTGCCGCCGGTCCCCACCCGCAAGAGGTGGCGAAGTGATCCGCACCACGCGTCGAAACGCGCTGATGGGCGCGCTCGCCGTCCCGACGGTCGCCGGCCTCGCGCAGTGGCGCTGGCGCCACGGCGACGCCACCCTGCTGCTCTACGACGACAGCCTCGCCGCCGGCCTCCGCTTCGCCGCCGCCGGGGCCGAGCGCGGGGGCCAAGGTCGCGCCATTGCCGGCGACCGCGTCCGCTTCGGCCGCGAGGCGCTGGCACAGCGACCCGCGCTGGTGGCCGGGGTGAGCCGCCACGCCGATTTCATCCTGCTCGCCGACGTGGCTCGCGAACACGGCTACCGCCCCGCGGCAACGATCTACGGCCGCGCCCGCCAGTGCGCCGGGCACGAATGCCAGCCCGGCTGGCAAGGCGTCGGCCGCATGGCGCGCATGGCCGGCGGCTCATGGGTCGAAGCGCTGGCCGACTACGCCGCGAAGCCCGGCGAGGCGGCAGGGCGGGCACTCGGCGGACTGGTGGCGGGGCCGGTCGATTCGGGGCTGGTGCTCGGCTGGGTTCTGGCCCCGCGCTAGCGCTTGATTATCAGCGAATCCGGCCGCTTCCTCGGCACCCACTGGCCGCGGCCGGGGAAGTTCTTGAGCACCTCGCCGTCCCACAGCCGCACGATGCGTTTGCGGAAGCGCCACTGGCCGCCGGGGCCCTTGACCGCGTGGTCGTCGTACCAGCCGGCGAAGCGCAGGGTGTAGGGCGGCTCGGCCTCGCATTCGGTGACGAAAGCGAAACTGCGCATCTTGACGCTGCCGTCGTCCTGCGGGGTGTACTGAACCTGCGTCACGTGGTGCTGGCGGCCGGGGAAGCCGGGGGCATTGGCGTAATGCTTCATAAGCCCGCGAATGCCCTCGTGGCCTTCCCACACGTCGGGATCCTCGAACACTTCCTCGCTCATCACGCAGTCTTCGGTGAAGCAGTCGACGAGGCCGTCGGCGTCGCCGGTGTCGAGCGCCCAGGAATAGGCGGCGATCAGGTCCTGCAGGCCGAGGCGGTCCTCGATGGACAGTTTGCTCATGCGGTCACTCTCCCGTTGTTGCCTCGACCGTAACACTCGTTATGATTGCTCTCAAGAAGGAGAGGACCTCTTGGGCAAGATCATCGTTACCGGCGCGTCCGGTCAGTTCGGCCATGCGGCAGCGAAAATGCTGCTGGAGCGCATTCCGGCCGAGGACCTCATCGTGCTCAGCCGCACCACCGACAAGCTGGCCGAGTTCGTCGAAGCCGGAGCGCATGTCCGCCAGGCCGATTTCGACGATCCGGCCTCGCTGATCCCGGCCATGGAAGGCGGCGAGCGCATGTTGCTCATCTCCACGGTGCGGGTGGGGAGCCGCGTCGAACAGCATACCGCCGCGGTCGAGGCGGCCAAGGCGAACGGCGTGAAGCATGTCGCCTATACCTCGCTGCTGGGCGTACGCACGCCGGGCAATCCCTCGGTCGAAGGTTTCGACCATCTCGCCACAGAGAAGATGATCGAGGCGTCGGGCCTCGCGTGGACGCACTTGCGCAACAGCCTCTACGCGGAGGCCGTCGCCACGGCGATGGCGATTCCCGCGCTTCAGGCGGGGCACAAGCCGGAGAACGCCGGCGACGGCCGCGTGCCGATCGTCAGCCGCGACGACTGCGTCGCGACCGCGGTCGGCGTGCTGACGCAGGACGGGCACGCCAACACCTCCGTCGACGTTACCGGACCGGAGATGTGGACCTTGCCGGATGCCATGAAGCTCATCTCGCAAATGGCTGGAAAGCCAATAGAAGTCGAGCCGGTCGATGACGAGGGCATGTTCCGCTACTTCGATTCGCTGGGAGTGGCGCGCAAGGCCTCGGACGTCGTCCCCGACGGTCCGATCCCCTGGGCCAGCGAGGGCATGGTGACCTTCGGCCAGTCGATCCGCGAGGGATTCATGGACGTCGAGTCCGACGACGTCGAGCGTATTGCCGGCCGCAAGCCGCGCGCGCTGAAGAGCGTACTCGAGCAGTACCGGCACCTGTGGCCGCGATGAAAAGGCTGATCGTCCTTGCCGCGCTGGCGCTCGCCGCGTGCTCCTACGGCGCCGGCGATGCCGCGAAGGTCGACACCTCGACCTACGGTGCGGGCGACGACTGGGCGAGCCCGGGCGGCGACTGGGCCGAAAGCCACTTCTCGCGCCTGACCGACATTTCCGCCGACAACGTCGGCCAACTCGGGCTGGCATGGGAATACGACCTCGGCACTGCCCGCGTGCAGGAAGCGACGCCGGTGGTGATCGACGGGGTTATGTACACCTCGGGCAATCTCGGCCGGGTCTATGCGCTCGATGCTGCCACGGGCAAGGAACTGTGGACCTTCACGCCCGAGGTCGACGGGCAGGTCAACCGCTATGCCTGCTGCGACCAAGCCAACCGCGGGGTCGCCGTACACGGCGGAAAGGTCTACGTCGCCGCGCTCGACGGCGTGCTCTACGCGCTCGACGCCAAGACCGGCGCTGTCGCCTGGCAGGTCGATACCGTTGCCGACCATACCCGCGCCTACACCAGCACCGGCGCGCCGCGGATCGCCGGCAGCCTCGTCGTCATCGGCAACGCCGGGGCGGAGGACGACACGCGCGGCTACATCACCGCCTACGACGCGGCGAGCGGCAAGCAGGCGTGGCGCTTCTGGACCGTGCCGCACGATCCCAAGCAGGGGCCGCAGGAAAGCCAGGCGCTGGAGGCGGCGGTCAAGACCTGGGATCCGAATTCGGCGTGGGACATCGGCGGCGGCGGCACCGCGTGGGACACGATCGTCTACGATCCGCAGTTCGACCAGGTCATCTTCGGGGTCGGCAACGGCACGCCCTATCCGATGTCGGCGCGCTCGCCCGCGGGCGGAGACAACCTCTACCTCGAGTGCCTGGTCGCGCTCGACGCGAAGACCGGCGAGCTCAAGTGGTACTTCCAGGAAACGCCCAAGGACCAGGCCGACTACGACGCGGTGCAGCCGATGGTGCTGACCACGATCGCGGTGAACGGCGAGGATCGCCCGGTGCTGCTACATTCGCCGAAGAACGGCTTCATGTTCGTGGTCGACCGCGAGACCGGCAAGCCGCTCGCCGCCAATGCGCTGGTGCGCACGAGCTGGGCCGATGGGTGGGACCTCGAGAAGGGGCCGAACCTGACGCCCGAAGGCTCCGACTATAGCCATGAGCCGAAGATCGTCTTCCCGGCCACGCCCGGCGCGCGCAACTGGTACCCCGCGGCTTACGATCCCAAGCGGCAGAGCTACTTCGTCCACGTGCTCGACATGGGCAACCTGATGTTCACCACCGGGCCGGCCGGCCCGGTGAAGCGCGATCCCAAGTTCATGAACGCGGGCGCGGCGATCATTTTCTCGCCCGACCTGCAGGCGGCCGCGCCCGGACTGCCGCCGCCGGTGCGCGCAGCGATGGAGAAGACCGAGCAGTGGCAGTGGGTCAAGGACAAGCCCTTTTCGAGCGAACTGCGCGCCATCGACCCGATGACCGGCAAGACCAAATGGGCGGTTCCTGCGGCGGGCTGGCAGGACCGCTTCGGCACGCTCGCCACCGCTTCCGGCCTGGTGTTTCACGGCACCGTCGGCGGCCGGTTCTTCGCCCGCGACGCCGATAGCGGCAAGGCCCTGTGGCAGGTCGACACCGGCACCTCGATCATGGCCGCGCCGATGACCTACCGGGTGAACGGCGTGCAGTATATCGCGGTGCAGGCCGGCTGGGGCGGGGGCGGCTGGAGCTTCGTCCCCGGCTATTCGGCCGCTTACCAGCGCGGCAATGCCAACCGCATCCTGGTGTTCAAGGTCGGTGGCGGTCCGGTGACCGTACCGCCGCCGCTGCCCCCGATCGAACCCGCGCCTTCCCCGCCTGCGCAGGCGCCCGGCGTCACGCCGGCCACGCTGGCGCTGGGGCAGGGCCTGTTCACCGCCAATTGCGCGATGTGCCATTCGAACCAGCCGCGCTCGGGCGCGCCGGATCTGAGGCGGATGGCGGAGAGCATCCACGACCAGTTCGACAACATCGTGCTCAAGGGCCTGCTCGCGCCGAACGGCATGCCGCGCTGGGACGACCGGCTCAGTGCCGAGCAGGTCAAGGCGATCCACGCCTACCTGATCAGCCTGCAGGGCCCGCTGCATGACAGGGAGATGGCGCTGAAGAAGGCGGGCAAGCCGCTCGACTCGCAGAGCCTGACGATTTTGAGTAGTTACTGACGCAATCCCCGCGAGTCCCCGATCCCCCATCCACCGGGCGGCCGCGACAGATACTGGAGAGAGCCAATGATCCCCCAAGGCGTAATGATCCGCAACCCCGACAAGCTGTTCATCGGCGGCGAATGGGTCGCCCCGCTCTCGGGCGAGCATATCGAGGTCGAAAGCCCGGTGACCGAAGAAATCGTCGCCCGCGTGGCGGCCGCGGGCGATGCCGACATGGACCGCGCGGTCGCCGCGGCGCGCAAGGCGTTCGACGAAGGGCCGTGGCCGACCACGCCCCCCGCGGAACGCGGCGCCATGCTGATGAAGATGGCCGACGTGCTCGAACGCCGCGTGCCCGAAATCGCCGCGGCCTGGTGCGCACAGATCGGGGGGCTCGAGCAGCGCTCGGAAATGATGCAGATGGGCTCGGTCATGGGCATGCGCGGGATCGCCGCGCTGGGCGAAAGCTTCGCCTGGACCGAGACGCGCAAGGGCCAGATGGTCGACACTGCGGTCATCGCCCGCGAACCGGTCGGCGTCGTCGTCGGCATCGCTCCGTGGAATGCGCCCTTCGGCATCATGCTCAACAAGGTCGCTTACGCGCTGATCGCCGGTTGCACGATCGTCATGAAGCCTTCGCCCGAGACCCCGCTCGAGGCCTACATCATCGCCGAGGCGTCCGAGGAAGCGGGCATTCCGCCGGGCGTCGTCAACCTCGTGCCTGCCGACCGCGAGGCCTCGGACCACCTGATCCACTCGGACGCGATCGACAAGGTCAGCTTCACGGGCTCCTCGGCGGCGGGCATGCACATCGCCAGCGTATGCGGCTCCAAGATGACCCGCGCCACCTTCGAGCTCGGCGGCAAGTCCGCCGCCATCGTGCGCGACGACTTCCCGATCGAGGATGCCGCCAATATCCTCGGCAACACCATCACCATGATGAGCGGCCAGATCTGCGCGATGCTGAGCCGGGCGATCGTCACCAAGGACCGCCACGACGAACTCGCCGGGGCGATCGCCAAGGTCATGAAGGGCGTCAAGATCGGCGACCCGTCCGATCCCGAAACCCAGCTCGGCCCGCTGGCGATGAAGCGCCAGCTCGAGCGCGTCGAGATGTACATCGAAGAGGGCAGGAAATCGGGCGCCGACCTCGTCACGGGCGGCCAGCGCCCGCCGCACATGAACAAGGGCTACTACATCGAGCCGACCCTGTTCGCCAACGTCGACAACACCAGCCGCATCGCCCAGGAGGAGATCTTCGGGCCCGTGCTGTGCCTGATCCCGGCCGAAGACGAGGAAGACGCGATCCGCATCGCCAACGAGAGCAACTTCGGCCTCAACGGCTCGGTCATGACCACCGACGCGCAGGCCGCCTACGACATCGCCCGCAAGGTGCGCACCGGCGTGGTCGGACAGAACGGCATGCGGATGGAATTCGGCCAGCCGTTCGGCGGCTTCAAGCAGTCGGGCATCGGCCGCGAGGGCGGGGAGGAAGGCCTGTGGGCCTATCTCGAAACCAAGACGATTCTCCTCGACGCCGAGCCGGTGGTCTAAACACTTCCGTTTCAGCTCAGCCGCTGGTCTGATCGACAAAGGCGGCGCGCACGCTGCCTTTGACGCGGCGTCCGCGTAGCCACATCATCACGCCGGTGACGGCAAGGGCGACGGGGACGAGGCCGCCCAGGAAGATCAGCACCTGCCACCAGACCGGCATTCCGTTGCCGTCGTGGATGCGGCGCATCAGCCGGGCGGTGCTTTCGGGCTCGGCCGGGGGCGGAGGCATTGCCTGGCCGGTGGCGTCCGCGACCGTGACGGGCCCGTCGAGCCCCTCGTAGCGCAGCGTCCAGGCCGCGTCGGGCCGGGTCGGCCATGACAGCGAAAGCAGCGGACCTTCGGCCAGCGGCCGCGCGGCGGCGATCGCTGCGTCGGGGCTCAAGCGGACCTGCTCGACCGGAGCGGCGCCAAATCCGCGGAAGCCGCGCGGGGGGCCGTCGGCATCGCCCGACATCGCGCCGAAGAAGGCCGGAAAGCTGATCCACGCCCCGGTGAACGAGAGGATCGCCAGAGGGATGGCGATCCAGAACCCGCCCTGGTGGTGCAGGTTGCCGCTTGTCGTCGGCATGCGTTTCCAGCGCAGGCCGCGCCGCAAGCCGCCCTTGAACGGCCACCACAGCCAGAGCCCGGAGAGCGCGGAGATCAGCATGGCCACGCCGATCCAGCCGACGATCTGGCGGCCCACCCCCGGGATCATCAGCGAGCCGTGGAGGATGTGCATGAACCGCACCGCGCCTTCGCCGCTGCTTGCCTTGTCGAGCACGTGCCCGTCGGCCGGGTCGAGCCAGATCTGCGTGCGCACCGGGCGGCCGCGCCGCGGCCCCGGCTGGGCGGCGGTGGCCATGACCGCGCCTTCGCCCTCGGGCCAGGTGAGGCTGAGCAAGGTTTCGCCCGGTTCGAGCGCCTTTCTGGCGGCGTCGGCGTAGAACGCGGCGCTCTGCCGCGGAGCGGTTTCGGCCGAACGCTGCGGATTGAGCGCATCGTTCACCCACTCGTCCCACACCAGCGCCGAGCCGGTCAGGCACAGCGGAATGATAAGGATCGCGAGGGCCAGACCGATCCACTTGTGGACCTGGAACCATGCCCGGCGCAGCCTGACGCTCGTCGAATTCGCACTCGCCACTTGAGAACCCCTCGCAATAGAGAACGCACTCCAAGCAGACCTGAGAACGATTCGCAAGAATTACCCGAAAGTTCCGGGCATAGCGCCGCGACAAATCTTCCGGCGCGTCGCAGGTCGGCGTAAAATCGTGCCATGGAGATTTCGCAGACGCTTCGCAGCTCGGGTCTGGCGGCGGCGCTGCTGGCGCTCTCGGCGTGCGGGGGAGGCGCCAAGTTTCGCCCGGTCAGCGACGTGCCGGTGCGGATCGGGCCGCCCTACACGGTGCGCGGGATCACCTACACGCCGCGCGCGGACAGCGCTTACGACCGCGTCGGCTACGCAACCTGGTACGGCCCCGAATCCGGCAACCGGACCGCCAACGGAGAGCGCTTCCAGCCCGACTGGGTCAGCGCCGCGCACACAACCTTGCCGTTGCCGACCTACGTCGAGGTGACCGACCTCGACACGGGGCGGCGGATCATCGTGCGGGTCAACGACCGGGGGCCTTTCTCGGGCCGCGGCCGCATCATCGACCTCTCGCGCGGCGCGGCGAAGGAGCTGGGCGTGCTGCGCAAGGGGGTCGCCCCGGTCCGGGTGCGCGCGGCGGAGCCCTCGGACAAGGATCGCAGACGCTTGCGCGAGGGCAAGTCGGCCAAGCCGCTCGATCCCGTGCCCGAGCGAGACCTGCGCCGACTGCGCGAACGGCTGGCGGCGGGCGGCTAGCTTCAGAGCTTCTTGTCGTTGGGATCGATCGGCGGGTCGCTCTTGAGCATCGGGTCCCAGTGCTCGGCGATCTTGCCGTCCTCGATGCGGTAGAGGTCGAACCAGGTCGAATAGTATGTCTGTCCGTCCTTGTCCTTTTCCGGACGAACGAAGCTGGTCATCACGTAGTCGCCCTCGGCGATCAGCTGGATCAGCGGCAACTCGAGCTTGTCCGAGATCGGCCGCTCGGGACGGGTCTTGCGGATGTAGTCCTGCACTCCGGCCAGGCCTTGTCCGGCGTTGGGGTTATGCTGGACGTAGTCTTGCGCGATGAACTCGCCCGCGCGGTCGGCCAGACCGGCCTGCAGCACGATGCGGTACATGTCGTAGACCAGGCGCTTGTTGGCGGCGAGCTTCGGATCGGGGCTGGCAAGCAGCGCGTCGTGGTTCTGAGCGACCGCGGGCGGCTTGGAATTCATTGTCGTCGTTTCCTCTCCGAAAGCAGCGCTGGCCAGGGGCAGGGCGCCAAACCCCAGCAGTACCGCCAGACAAAACCCTTTTTGCATCTGTCAGCCTCCCGTTAGGTACCGCATGCCAAAGCCGGGGTGACACGGCAAGCGTACTCCGCTATCGGTTCGGACAAAGTCAACGAAAGAGTGGGAATCGATGTCTCGAAAGCTGCAAATTCTCCTTGCCACGCCGCTGATCTTGCAAGCCGCGCCGGCCCTGGCGCAGGACGCCGACCGGTCAGGCTACGCGGCCGATCCGGAAATCGTCGTCACCGGCAAGGGGCTGGCCGAAACGCCCGCGACGCCGGCCTACGATTTTCAGGAAATCGACCGCGAGGAAATCGTTACCACCGGTTCGGGCCGGCTCGAGGACGCGCTGTCGAAGGTCGCCGGTTTCCAGCAATTCCGCCGCTCGGACAGCCGCTCGTCGAACCCCAGCGCCCAAGGGGTCACGCTGCGCGCCATCGGCGGCAACGCCACGAGCCGCGCGCAAGTCCTGCTCGACGGCGTGCCGCTGTCGGATCCGTTCTTCGGCTACATCCCGTTCAACGCGGTCGATCCGAACCGGCTCGAGAGCATCCGCGTGACCCGCGGGGGCGGCACCGGGCCGTTCGGCGCGGGCGCGCTGGCGGGGACGATCGAACTCGACAGCGCCGATGCCGGCGACCTCGCGCCTATTCAGGCTTCCGCCCTGATCAACGACCGTTCGGAAACCGAGCTTTCGGCCACTGTCGCGCCAGAGGTGGGCAACGGCTACGCCACACTCGGCGGGCGTTGGGACCGGGGCAAGGGCTTCTGGACGACGCCGCAGGACCAGCGCGTCCCGGCCAGCGTGCGGGCGAAATACGACAGCTGGTCGCTTGCCGGCCGCGTGGTGCAGTCGCTCGGCAGCGACCTGACCGTGCAGCTGCGCGGCGCGGCATGGGACGACGACCGCGTGCTGCGCTTCGACGGGGCGACCACCGGCAGCGAGGGGCAGGACGTCAGCCTGCGCCTCGTCGGACGCGGCGACTGGCAGTTCGACGTCATCGGCTATGCCCAGTGGCGCAACTTCTACAACACGGTGATTTCCTCGACCCGTTTCGTGCCGGTTCTCGATCAGAAGGACACGCCCGCCGAAGGGCAGGGCGGCAAGATCGAGATCCGTCCCCCGGTCGGGGAGGCGCACACCTTGCGCCTGGGCGGCGATTTCCGCCGCAGCGCCGGGGACCTGTTCGAGGATGCCTATTCCGCGTTCACCGGCAACCGCACCGAGCAGCGCTTCGCCGGCGGGGTCAACACCGACCTCGGCCTCTATGCCGAAGACGACTGGGTCCTGGGCCGGGTGACGCTGACCGGCGGCGTGCGTGCCGACCGTTACACCATCCGCGACGGCTATTACCGCACCGCCGACGACGCGGGGACGGTGACGGGATCGACAACCTATCCCAATCGCTCCGACTGGGAATTCTCCTGGCGCGGCGGCGCGGTGCTGCAGGTGGCGGAGAATCTGAAGCTGCGCGGCGCAGCCTATAGCGGCCTGCGCCTGCCGACGCTCAACGAGCTCTACCGCCCCTTTGTTGTCTTCCCCGTGGTGACGATGGCCAACGAGAATCTCACGCCCGAGAAGCTCGAAGGCTGGGACGTCGGCTTCGACTGGCGGCCATTGCCGGGCGTGCAACTGACTGCGACGGCCTTCGACAACAAGCTCAAGGACGCGATCACCAACGTCACCATCGGCACCAACCTGCGCCAGCGCCGCAACATAGATGCCATCGACGCGTCCGGCGTGGAACTCGACGCCGCATTGCGGTTTGGGGCGTTCGGCTTCGACGGCTCGCTCGCCTATACCGAGGCGAAGCAGCGGGGCAGCGGCTTTGCCGCGGCGCTCGACGGGTATCGTCCGTCGCAGACGCCGCGTTGGGCGGCGAGCGCGACGGCAAGCTGGAGTCCGGCGGCTCGGACGAAGGTGGCGCTGACCTTGCGGCATGTCGGCCGGCAATTCGAAGACGACCAGCAGACCGACATCCTGCCGGCGGCAACCACGCTCGACGCCTTCGCCGAGGTTCCGCTGCTCGGCGCGTTGAGTTTCGTCGCCCGGGCCGAGAACCTGTTCGATGCGAAAATCATCACCCGCAACCAGGGCGGATCGATGGATCTCGGCACGCCGCGCACGGTTTGGGCCGGTTTCCGCTACGGGTTCTAGGAACGGCGGCGAAAACAAGGGCCGCGCGTTGGCGGCCCTTGGGTAGTCGGCACCGGCAGAGCCGGTCAGTCGCCGGACTGGCCGCCACCGTCCTGCTGTTCGGCCTGGCGACGGCGCTCTGAATCCTCTTGCTCGGGTTGACGATCGCGCCGGCCGGTTTCGCCGGGCTGGCTGGTGTCCAAACCAATTTCGTTGCCGTTCCCGGATTCGAACTCGAGCCCGCGGTCGCCCGCCGGGTGGTAGGTTCCACCCACGTGTTCCGCCTGGGACTGCTGCGCGTTGCGGCTCTGCTCCATCTGCCCACCGCGCTCGCCGGCGGTTCCGGCCTGCTGAGCGGTTGCGTCCCCGGGCGAATCCATGCTCGCTTGTGTTTCGGTATAGCGCCCCTCCTGCCCCATCTGGCTGGCGGTGCGCTCTTCCTGTTCCGCCTGCCGGCTGCGGCTCTGCGGCTGGCCGTCGCCGGGGTTGACGTCGGTGTCCATCGTTCCGCCGAAGGTCTGCTGTTCGTGCTGGCGGCTCCCGGCACCCGTGCCCGGACCCGGCCGCTCGCCGCCGCTCGACTGCGACTGGCTCTGCTGCTTGTTCTCGCGATCGTTCATCGTTGTGCTCCTTTTGAAGTGCGCCTCGGTCGGCTCGCTCCTGCCAAAACAACCGCTTGCGGGGCTTCTGTATCCGCTGCGCGGCGCTATTTGCGCCAGCCCGCACCTGGTGTGAGCCGAGCCAGGCCGTAACCGCAGGGGTTGTTTGCTCGGACGACAAACTCGGCCCTTGCACGCATGGCGAGGGGCGGTCACTCTGCCCAAGACAAGGAGAGACGATGGCCGACACACAAGTGCTGGAAGTGCGCAACCCGCGCACCGGAAAGGCGGATCACAGCATCACGGTGGCGAGCCGCGAAGAGGTCGCGGAGAAGGCCGCCCGCCTGCGCGCCGCCCAGCCGGCGTGGGAAGCGATGGGCGTCGGCGCGCGTTGCGCGGTGATGGCCCGCTGGCTTGGCGCGGTGAAAGCCCGCGCCGCCGACATCGGGGAGGCCGACGCGGTCGACACCGGCGGCTGCCACACCAGCTATATCCAGGGCTTTATCACGATGGGCAACATCGGCGGCTGGCTGGAGGATGCGCCGAAGGCCTTCGCCGACCTCGAATGGCAGGGCATGAGCAGCTCGATGCCGAGCGTCGAGGTCGAAAGCCAGGTCGTCGCTTACCCGCTGGTCGGGGTCATCAGTCCGTGGAATGCGCCGCTGATGCTGGCGCTGCTTGATGCGATCCCGGCGCTCTTCGCGGGCAGCGCGGTGCTGCTCAAGCCAAGCGAGGTCACCCCGCGGGTGATCGAGACGCTGTTCGAGACGGTCGCCGAGGTCCCCGAACTGGCCGCGGTGTTCGACTACGTCGCCGGCCCCGGCCAGGTCGGACAGGCGGTGATCGCCGAAGCCGACACGATCTGCTTCACCGGATCGGTGCCGACCGGCCGCAAGGTCGCGGTCGCCTGCGCCGAACGGCTGATCCCATGCAACCTTGAACTCGGCGGCAAGGACCCGTGCATCGTCACCGAAACCGCCGACCTCGACCGCGCGGCGACTGCCGTGCTGCGCGGCGCAGTCTATGCCACCGGGCAAGTCTGCTATTCGGTCGAGCGGGTCTATGTACATGAAAGCGTCCACGACGCCTTCGTCGCCAAGCTCGTCGAGAAAGCGCGGGAGGTGCGGCTCAACGTAGAGAACCCGCGCGCGGGCCACATCGGCCCGTTCACCTTTGCTCCGCAGGCCGCCATCGTCGTGTGCCATCTCGAAGACGCCAAGGCCAAGGGCGCGCAAGTGCTGACCGGGGGCGAGGTCGAGGATCTGGGCGGTGGGCTCTACATGCGCCCTACGGTGCTGACCGGCGTGACTCACGAAATGGAGATCATGCAGGACGAAACCTTCGGTCCGTGCCTGCCCGTTATGGCCTACAAGGACACCGAGGAGGCGATCCGGCTCGCCAACGACACCCATTTCGGCCTCACCGCCAGCGTCATCGCCGGAACCGCAGAGGAAGCAAAGGCGATCGGCCGGCGCATCAACGCCGGGGGTATCTTCCTGCAGGACACCTTCCTGACTTTCGCCAAGCTGCGCACTTTCGGGTCGGACAGCTTCGGCTGGTCGGGCTACGGCGCCCCGCGCATCGGGCCGGAGAGCCTGCGCCGGTTCCTCCGCCGCAAGAGCCTGCTGACCCAGACCGGTCCGGTGCCCGACATCCGCGACGACCATCACCTGGGAACGAAAGCGTGATCCGTTTCCCCGCCTTTATCCGTCACCCTGAACTCGTTTCAGGGTCCATCGCGCCTCACCACCGGAACCTCGCCGGGAGGCGAAATGGATGCTGAAACAAGTTCAGCATGACGAGAATGGGAGGATTGGATCGTGAAGATCACCGCCGCTGTCAGCCGCAATCCGAAGAGCCATGCGCCCTCGCTCGAGGAGCTGGAGCTCGAAGCCCCGCGGGCGGGCGAAATGCGCATCCGCTTGGTCGCCACCGGGATCTGCCACACCGACCTGCACGAACACCCCGGCCGCCATGCGCCGCACCCGATCGTGCTCGGCCACGAAGGGGCAGGGGTGGTCGAGGAGCTGGGCGAGGGGGTGAGCGGCTTCGCGATCGGCGATCATGTCATCCTCTCCGGCAACTCCTGCGGCGAATGCCCCAGCTGCCTTGCCAACCGCCCGACCTATTGCGACCTGGCCATGCCGCTGTGCTTCGGCGGCCAGCGGCTCGACGGCTCGACTTCGCTGGACGGCGGAAAGGTCCACTCGCATTTCTTCGGCCAGTCGAGCTTCGCCACCCAATGCCTCGTACCGCAGCGCACCGCGGTGAAGATGGACAGGGATTTGCCGCTCGAGAAGCTCGGGCCGCTCGGCTGCGGCGTCGTCACCGGCGCGGGCGCGGTGATCGAGGCGCTCCAGGTCGGGTTCGGCGATACCATCGCGATCTTCGGTGTCGGCGGCGTGGGCCTCTCTGCCGTCATGGCGGCAAAGCTGGTCGGCGCGAAGCGAATCGTCGCGATCGACTTGAACAACGAACGGCTCGAGCTGGCGCGCGAGCTCGGCGCGACCGACTGCATCGCGGCGGACGAAGAGGGCGTGGTCGAGAAAATCCGCGCCGTCACCGGGCGCGGCGTGCGCTTCACCTTCAACACCACGACCGCCCCCGAGGTCCACACCTGGGCGCTCGAAGCGCTCGCGATGAACGGCACCGCCGGCTTCGTCGCCGCGCCTCGGGGCGACTGGGCGCCGAAGATGTTCGCCATGCTCGCCGGCGGGCGGCAGCTGCGCGGCATCCTCGGCGGCGATGCGAATCCGGGCCTGTTCCTGCCCCAGTTGGCCGAATACTGGCGCCAGGGGCGCTTTCCCTTCGACCGCCTGCTGACCTTCTACCCCTTTGCCGAAATCGACCGCGCCTTCGCCGATGCCGAGAGCGGCAAGGCGATCAAGCCCGTCCTGCTCATTGGAGATACCGAATGACCGTCAACTTGCGCGACCTGCTCGAATCGCTCGGCCGCGAGCTCAGCCCGGCGCTGATCGGGGGGACCTCGTCGCGCTTCGCCGAGATGCACGGCGGTATCGACGAAGGCACGATCGAGGAAATCGACCTCGTCTACGGACCCGACCCGCGCAACCGGCTCGACCTGTTCCGCCGCGAGGGCACGAGCGGCGCGCCGGTCTTCGTCTTCGTCCACGGCGGCGGTTTCGTGATGGGCGACAAGCGCAGCGAGACTGGGCCGTTTTACCGCAACATCGGCGATTTCGCCGCGCGCCAGGGCTGGATCGGCGTTGCGGTTACCTATCGCCTTGCGCCCGACAACATGTGGCCGAGCGGACCGGAGGACCTCGGCCTGCTGGTCAAGTGGCTGCGCGAGAACGTCGCCCGCTACGGCGGCGATCCGGACAAGATCGTCCTCTCCGGCCAGAGCGCCGGCGCGGTCCACGTGGCGAGCTATGTCGCCTTCCCCGAGCACCACGCGGCCCCCGGCGGCGGCATTGCCGGTGCGGTGATGATGAGCGGCATCTACGACACCGTCGCCACCACGCCCAACGACATGCACCGCGCCTACTACGGCACCGACGAGAGCAAGTATCCGGAAGCCAACTGCGTCCCGGGCCTGCTCGCCACCGAGATCCCGCTGTGCTTTACCGTCAGCGAGTTCGATCCCGAAAGCTTTCAGGTCGAGGCCGCACGCCTGGTCGGCGTCTGGGGGGAGGCGAAGAAGGCCTACCCGGCAATGCACCTGCTGATGGGCCACAACCACCTCAGCCCGGCGCAGAGTATCGGCTCCGAGGTCAAGGACACCGAGAACCTGCTGATCGACTTCGTGGGCCGGGTGACCGGCTGAGGAGCGCGTCAGGCCGCCGGGAAGGCGCTACGCGTCCGGTTGGCGATGGCGACGAGCGACAGCATGACCGGCACCTCGACCAGTACACCGACGACCGTGGCCAGGGCTGCGCCGCTGCCGAGTCCGAAAAGCCCGATCGCCACCGCCACGGCCAGCTCGAAGAAATTCGACGTGCCGATGAGCGCGCAGGGCGCCGCGACGGTGTGCGGCACTCTCCAGAGCTTGGCCCAGCCATAAGCGATGAAAAAGATGCCGTAGCTCTGGACGACGATCGGTGCCGCGATGAGCGCGATCAGGGCCGGCCGGGCCACGATAGTCTCCGCCTGGAAGCCGAACAGCAGGAGCACTGTCAGCAGCAAACCGACGATGGAGAGCGGTTTCGTGCGTCCGGTGAAGCCCGCAACGGCAGCGTCATCGCCATTGTGAGTCGCCAGCAGCCGACGGCGCATGAACGCCCCGGCGGCGAGCGGAACGACGACGTAGAGAACGACCGAAAGCAGGAGCGTCGCCCAAGGGACGGTGATGTCCGTGACGCCGAGAAGCAAGGCGACGATCGGCGCGAAGGCGACGATCATGATGAGATCGTTCACCGCGACCTGGACGAGGGTGTAGGCGGGATCGCCCTTGGTCAGTTGCGACCACACGAACACCATCGCTGTGCAGGGTGCTGCCCCGAGCAGGATCAGGCCAGCGATGTATTGTTGCGCATCGGCCGGCGCGATCAGATGTGCGAACACGACCTCGAAGAACAGCACGCCCAGCGCGGCCATCGTGAACGGCTTGATGAGCCAGTTGACCACCAGTGTGACGACCAGCCCCTTGGGCCTGTCGCCGACACGGCGCACCGCACCGAAATCCACCGCAACCATCATCGGGAAGATCATCGCCCAGATCAGCACCGCGACGACGAGGTTGACGGAGGCATATTCGATCGATGCCAACGCGGCAAAAGTGCCCGGTACGAGGTTGCCGAGCGCGATTCCGGTCAGGATCGCCGCGCCGACCCAAACCGAGAGCCATTTCTCGAACAGGCCGAGGCCTGCCGCGCGAGCGTCGATGTCGGCACTCGTCGCGTTCATGGCCGGTCGGCCTCCCGGCCAATGGCCTGCAGCTTTTCGCGCAAGGCGACTTGCTCGAGGCTGCCAATCGGCAACGCCAGCATGAGGTCGATCCGGCGCTTGAGCATGCGGAAGGCGTCGAGAAAGGCTGCTGCCTTTTGCGCGTCGCTGCCTTTCACCGCAGCGGGATCGGGAATGCCCCAATGCGCGCTGGTCGGGCGCCCGGGCCAGACCGGGCAGCTTTCCGCCGCCGCGCCGTCGCACACGGTAAAGATCAGGTCGAATTGAGGTCCGTCAGCGAATTCGCTCCAGCTCTTGGAATGATAGCCCTCGTCCGGGTAGCCCAAGGTCTTGAGCGTCCGAATCGCCCAGGGATTGACGTCGCCGGTCGGATTGCTTCCGGCGCTGTAGGCCCTGAAGCGACCCTGCCCCTCGTGGGTGAGGATCGCCTCGGCCAGGATCGAGCGAGCCGAATTTCCCGTGCACAGGAACAGCACATTGAGCGGATTGTCCGACATCGAGCAGCTCAGCGGCTGAAGGGTTTGGCCGGCGCGTACTGCGGAGCGATGCGCCCGCCATGTATGGCGAACCAGTTCATCAGGCGCTCTTTCTGCCAGGGTGGGGTTGGCAGCCGAAATCCGCAGTGCAGGAAATCCCGCCACAGCAGTTTTCGGTCAGGTAACCCATCAGATCGTTCATTACGGCATAGTCCGCCGAATAGATGATCGAGCGGCTTTCGCGCCGCTGCGTGACCAGACCGGCGTTGGCGAGCTGGGCCAGGTGAAAACTCATCGAGGACGGCGGAATGTCGAGTTTGTCGGCGAGAGTTCCAGCCGCCACGCCTGGTTCGCCCGCCTGCACCAGCAGCCGGAAAGCGGCTAGACGGTGCTCCTGCGCAAGCGCAGCAAGGGCGCGTATGACGCGGTGGGCCTGCATTGCATGCTCCAATGATTCGATAATTATCGAAATATGGCATCAAGACCCGTATGGCAAGCGACGAGACCGGCCGTCTCTTGGTTTGCTAACCTTTGGCGCTGGCGCAGGTAATGCATAGCGCGGATTCGGGACGGGCATCGAGCCGGTTCTCCGAGATGTCCGCACCGCAGTTCATGCACTCGCCGTAGGTGCCGTCCGCGACCCGTACCAGGGCGCGGCGGGTCGAGGCGATTTCGCTCGTCACCAGCGCGGCCTGTGCCTCGAGCGCTTCGTCGTCCTCCATCTGTACCGCGCGTTCCGAGCTGTCGGTGTCGTGCGGCTCGTCGAGGTCGCGCTCAATGTTGCCGAGCCGCTCCTCCAGTTCGGCGAGCTGCGCCTCGAGCCTCGTGCGCGCCTTGGCGAGATCGATCATGCGGCGGTCTCCCGTGCCGGCACCCACGAGCCGTGGAAGCTCATCGGCAGGGCGAAGGGCAACTTGATCGTGGCGATCGCCGGGCGGCTCACGTCGTTGCCGTCGAGGATCAGCAGGTCGGTGCGTTTCTCGGCGAAGCGGTCCACCGCGGTGAGGATATAGCCGTCGCCCTCGGGCGAATCGGCCGACTTGGGCACGAACACCGGTTCCTGGGCGGCCGCCGCCTCGAGGTCGTGATAGCGCATTTCGCCGGTGTCCCAGTCGATCTGCGCCACGCCCATGCGCGGCGGATCGCGAAAGGCCATGTAGCCGAAGCGGTACTTTTGCATCGCATATCGGTCGTCGATCTTGGGCATGTCGCCATAGGCGCCCTGGACCGGCTCCATCGTCACCGCGTCCGCCGCGTCCTGCGACAGGTCGAAGGTGATGCGGGTGAGCTGCGTCACCGTCTCGGCCATGCTTGGCAGGTTGCCGTGCTTGTCGCGGAAGAAGCAGAAGCAGTTGCCCGGGCTCACCGGCGTGTCGACGATGACCTTATCGCCATCGGTATAGGCGTTCATGATGTGGCCGAGCACGATGCCGGGGATGTCGAACCAGCGCAGGTCTTCCACGGTTCCGCCCCGCGGCATGATGCCCCACTTGGTCGGCAGGTCGGGATCGTACTGGTAGTATTGGTCGCCCGCGCGCAGCCGCTTCTCGTCGGCCACCAGCGGCATGATCGGGAACACGATGTGCTCTCGTGTGACTGCCCAGTCGTGGCTGAGGCCGGGGTAGGGGGTGTGGAACCACTCCTCGCGGATCAGCTTGCCGTGCTTGTCGAACACGTGGAGGCTGGCATCGGTCGTCGGCTCGCCGCCCGCGAACACGCCGTAGGACCACCATTCGCCGGTTTCCGGATCGATCTTGGGGTGCGCGGTCAGGGCGGTCGACCTCAGCCCCTCGAACGCCGGAATCGGCAGCGTGTCGAGCGTCTCGGGATCGAGCCGATAGGGCCGCGAATCCTCGCGCAGGGCATAGACATTGCCGCCGTGGGCGAAGGCGTTGGTGTTGCCGGTGTTGTCGCGCTGCGGCAGGTTGGAGACGCTCTCGTCGTCGGTGTACTTGTTGCGGTAGTGGCCATAGAGCCGCCGCCGCGCCTCCCGCTCGGCCTTGAGCCGCTCGGTCTGGACGTAGCGACTGCGGAAGCTGACGTGGCCGTTCTCGAACTTGAACATCGAGAACATCCCGTCGCCGCCCAGGATGATGTCGTCCTCGAGGCTGGGATACTGCCTGTCTGCCCCGGTGCGATAATAGGCTCCTTCGAGCTCGGGGGGAATTTCGCCCTCGACCTCGCACTCGAAGACATCGGCCTCGAAGCGCATCGGCATGCGCTTTTGATGACCGAAGCTCGCGTAAGGATGAAAAATCTCGGGCATTCTCTCGTTCCTTTTGCTTTAAGCAAATTGAAGCTTGGATAGGGGCGCTTGGCAAGAGCGCATTGGGGAGGATCAAAAATGGCGGAAAATCCGTGGCCCGATGGTGTGCCGAAAGTCATGCCCGCGCAGGATCGGGGCGAGATCGAGGAACTGTTCGCCCGCTATGCCTGGGGCATCGACCTGGCCGACGAGGAACAGGCCATCGCCACCTTCGCCCGCGAGGCCGAGTTCGATCACCTGTGGCAGGGCAAGGTCAAGGGCCACGAGGCGATCCGCAAGAACCTGCGCAGCTTGTGGTACGACCGGCAGCACTGGTGGTACGGCCGCCAGCACCTGATGAGCCACTTCATCATGGACCCGATGGAGCAGGGCGCGCGGGTGCGCTGCTTCTTCCAGATCATCCAGTGGAACGCCGACTACAACACCAACTTCGTGTTCGGCATCGGCACCCGCGACGACCGGCTGATCAAGGAAGACGGGCGCTGGGTGTTCTACAAGCTCAAGGTCAACGCCTGGACCGCGGTCGACCAGATTCCGTGGAAGGGCGAGCGCACACTACCCATGCGCCCCCCGTACAAGAGCGAGCCGGCGGACACCCGGCCGTTCGACGAGCAGACCAGGGACGGGTGGTAGAGCGGAAGCGGCCTGTCCGCTTCACGTCCCAAGGGCCAGGCGCAGACGCCCCCAATTGCGGACGTAAAGAAGTCGATCATGCCCTTCGCGGTTGTCCGTCTCCGCTCAGACCTCGCGGACGTGCTTGATGAATTCGGCGGCCTGGCCCTTGAGGAAGGTCGCCTGCTTCTCGAGCTCGGTCGAGCTCGATAGCACCTGGCTCGCCGCGCTGCCGGTGGCGAGCGAGGTTTCGCGGACCTGTTCGATATTGCCGGTGACGTCTTCCGCCCCGCGCGCGGCGAGGTCGATCGAGCGGGCGAGGTCCTGCCCGGCGACGGACTGCTGGTCGACCGCCGCGGCGATCGAGACGGCGGTGGTCTCGAGCTGCTTGATCTGCCCGGCGATATCGCGCAGCGCTGTGACGCTGGCACCGGTGGTGTCCTGGATGGCGCGGATCTGCGCCGCGACCTGCTCGGTTGCCTTGCCGGTGCGCGTCGCCAGCTCCTTGACCTCGGACGCGACGACCGCGAACCCGCGGCCCGCTTCGCCGCCGCGTGCGGCTTCGATCGAGGCGTTGAGCGCCAGGAGGTTGGTGCGCTGGGCGATGGTCGAGATGAGCTCGACGATCTGGCCGACCTCGGCCGCGCTTTCGGTCAGCGCAGAGATGGTCTTGTCGGCATCGACTGCCGCGGTGCTGGCCTTGCGGGCCAGCTCGGCGCTGGTGGAGGCCTGGCGGCTGATCTCACCGATCGACATGGCGAACTCGTCGCTCGCCGCGGCCGCCGCGGTCACCCCGGCGGTCGCCTCGGTCAGCGACTGGCTGACCTTGGCCGACTGGTTGGACGACTGTTCGGCGCAGGCGGCCATGGCCGTTGCGGTGGCCTGAAGTTCGCTCGAGGCCGAAGCCACGCTGCCGACGATCTCGCCGACGGTCTTGTCGAACTTGTCGGTCAGTTCGCGGAGCGCTTCGCTGTGCTTGGCTCGCTCGGCGTCGTTTTCCACGCGCAGCTTCTGAAACTTGAAGGCGGCTTTCTTGATCGTCGCGAGGGCGCGGGCGAGATCGCCGATTTCGTCGTCGCGGTGGACGTTTTCGATGTCCACGTCGTGGCGACCTTCGGCAAGCGCGACGGCGCTGCGCTTGGCGCTGACCAGCGGCCGTACGACGTCCTCGTTGACCAGCCGCTGCGTGAAATAGGCGGTGGCGGCGATGCCGGAGGTGAGCACGCTGAGCATGGAGAATATCCAGCCGGGTACGCCCTCGGCGCCGAGCCATACGGCCAGGGCCAGCGCGGCGTTGCCGCCGGCGAGCACGGTCATGGCCGCGAGCACGGTGCGCGTCCGTTGGCCGATCGATGCGGTGCCGAACAGGCTGCGCTTGTGCTCCGCCGGTCCGGCGGCGCGCCGCTCGGCGCGGTCGCGTTCGAGTTCGTCCAGCACGGGGATTTCAGGCGTTTGCGACATATCCATGGCGTTCATCTCCGACGGCATGAGCCAGGTTGAGGAGGCGTGTGACTTCGTCTGCCGACACGGCCTTGTAATAGAGCCAGCCTTGCATCTGGTCGCAGCCGGCGGCGCGGGCGAGCGTGGCCTGGGCGTCGGTTTCGACGCCTTCGGCGGTCACGCCCATGTTCATGGCCCGGGCTACGGCGATCGAGGAAATCATCATCGCCCGGCTCGAATCGTCGTCCGCCGCGCCGACGATCAGCGAGCGGTCGAGCTTGAGTTTTTCGAAGCGGAACTTGCGCAGGAAGCCGATCGAGGCATAGCCCGTACCGAAATCGTCGAGCGCGACCCCGACCCCGAAGCCGCGGATCATGTCGAGCGCCCGGCCGGCGACATGGGGGTCGCCGACGAGATAGGTCTCGGTGATTTCCAGCTCGAGCCGCTCGGGCGGAAAGCCGGTTTCCTCGAGGATCTGGCCGAGCTGCACCGGGAACTCCGGATTGCGCAGCTGCGCCGGCGAGACGTTGACCGAAAGCTTGATCAGGTCCCAGGCCATCGCGTCCTTGCAGGCCTGGCGTAGCACCCAGCGGCCGATCTGATTGATCAGTCCGGTTTCCTCGGCGATCGGGATGAAGATGTTCGGGCCGAGCGGTTCGCGCGATCCGCGATCCCAGCGCAGCAAGGCTTCGACTGCGACGATCGAGCCGTCCGTGGCATCGACCAGCGGCTGATAGACCATGTGGAATTCCTGCCGGCCGAGCGCCCGCCGAAGGTCTTCCTCGATCTTGCGGACCTCCTCGCGCGAGCGATCGAAGTCTTCGATGAACCAGGTGCAGCGCATCTTGCCGCCGCTCTTGGAGGCATACATGGCGACGTCGGCGCGGCGCAGCAGTTCGGATGAGGTGATCCCTTCGTCGCCGGAGCGGCGGGCCATGCCGATGCTCGCGCCGATGGTGATCTTGCGATCGTCGATCTCGACCGGCTGAGCGAGCCGCTGCAGCAGGCGCCGGCAGGTGCTCTCGAGAATGTTGCCGGCAATCGGGCCGATCACCACGACGGCAAACTCGTCGCCGCCGAGACGATAGGTGCGTCCCTCGCCCCCGCACATCTCGCGCAGAAGCTCCGAGCAGCGCTTGATCAGCGTATCGCCGACGAAATGGCCGTACTGGTCGTTGATCGCCTTGAAGCCGTCGAGATCGACCAGTGCGAGGGCGACTTCGTCTTCCTCGCCGGCATTCCGCGCCACGTCGAGGTGCAGCGCGCGCCGGTTGGGGACGCCGCTCAGGCTGTCGGTCAAGCCGAGCCGTTCGAGTTCGGAAATCCCTGCAAGCCCGATCCGCACCAGCAGCGCGGCGGCAACGCAGTAGGTAATCGAGGCAATGGTCAGCGCGCGCACCGATTCAGGCGTGGCGAAAGCGCCATATCGCCCGAGATAGCCGATCAGCGCGGCGACGATCGCGCTCAGCATCACCGCCGAGCCGATAACCAGCCAGCGCAGCGACAAATCGTGCTTGGTCATGGCAAGTTGCACCCCAGTCCCCCCTGGCTCCACGGATACGCGGAAAGGGTTACCGAAGGTTAAACCAAACATTTACTATGTCTTACGCGGCACTGGCGTGCGGCGAGCCCTGACCGGCCAGCGGACCGTGCTTGTAGACCGCCTGGCGCTCCACGTCGGGCACGAACCAGCCGCTTCGGCCGAGCACGGTTTCGCCGCCGCCGAGCACCAGCCGCCCTCCGTCGGCGAGCGCTTCGGAAAGTCGGGCGAAGGCGCGCTCACGCACCGGTTTGTCGAAGTAGAGCAGGACGTTGCGGCACAGGATGAGATCGAACCGGCCGGGGAAGGGCGCCGGGTGGAGCAGGTTGTGCACCTCATAGCGGACTCGGTCGCGCAGGCGGTACTGCGCCTTCCAGCCGTCCTCGGTCTCGGTAAAGTAGGCCAACATCTGTGCCACCCCGAGCCCGCGCTGGATCTGGAAATTGGAATACGTCGCGGCGCGGGCAAATTCGAGCACGCTGGACGAGACGTCGGTACCGAGAATCTCGATTTCCCAGCCGTCCCAGCGCTTGCCCTGTTCGGCGAACATCATCGCCAGCGAAAGCGTTTCCTGCCCGCTCGAGCAGCCAACCGACCAGATGGTCAGTTTCTTGCTCTTGGCGCGCTCGCTCGCCAAGCGCGGCAAGAGCGTCTCGCCGATGTAGTCGAACACCGAGCGGTCGCGAAAGAAGTAGGTTTCGTTGTTGAGCAGGGCTTCGACCACATCCTGCGCCAGCGAGCTTTCGTCCGGCTGGGTGAGCAGCACGACGAGGTCCTGGTTGCTCGCGATCCCGCGCTCGCGGAACAGGCCGGAAAGCGCCGGGGCGATGCGCCAGCGGCGGTCGTCGGTCAGACGCTGACCGGTGCGTGCCTCGAGCAGACCGGCGATGATGCCGATGGCCAGGTCATCGGGATCCATCATGCGGTTTGCACGCCCGCCGCCGCGGCGATGCGCGCGGCCAGGTCGAAAGGATGGAGGATGGCCGCGGCAAGGCCGGCGCGGGCGATCGAACCGGGCATCCCCCACACCGCCGAGCTGGCTTCGTTCTGCACCAGCAGCGTTCCGCCCGCTTCGACGAGCTCGAACGCACCGTCGGTGCCGTCGCGGCCCATGCCCGTCAGCACCACGCCCAGCGCCGCGGGACCGTGGGTCAGTGCGAGCGAGGCGAACATCGGGTCGAGCGAGGGCATGCAGCCGCTCGGCACCGGCCGCCGGTCGAGCTTGATGGCATGTCCGGAACCGCTTTCGACCACCACCATATGGGCATCGCCGGGGGCTACTGCGATGCGCCCCGGCAGCAGCGGCTGGCCGTCCTCGGCGGCGACCGCCGGCAATCCGGAGACGTCCTGCAACTGGTTGCGAAAAGCCTCGTTGAACGAGTGCGGCAAGTGCTGCGTGACGAGTATCGGGATTCCGAGATCGCGCGGCAGCACGCCGAACAACTGGCCGAGCGCGTGAATGCCGCCGGTCGAGGCGCCGATTGCGAGCACCCGCGCACGCTGGCGCGAGGCCGGGCGCAACGCGGGTACGGGCGTCTCCGGCGTCGTGGCTGCAGTGGCCGCGCGGCGTAGCGGCTTGCGGCCGAGCGCCAGAATCTTGCCGACGAGGACCTCGCGGTAAGCCTGGTCGAACCCGCCGCTCGACGGTTTCTGTAGAGTGTCTGCGGCACCCAGGCTGAGCGCCTCGACCGTCGCTTCCGCTCCGTCCTTGGCGTGGCTCGAGACGACGAGGATTTTCGCTTCGCTGGCGCGCTGGATCATCTTGGGCAGGGCGCCCAGGCCTCCCATGCCGGGCATTTCGAGATCGAGCAGGATGACGTTGACATGCTCGCTCGCGAGCAACTGCAGCGCATCTTCCGCGGTCGATACCGCGCCGGCGAGCACGAGACCCTGCGTCTGCTCGACGAGCCGTGAAAATGCCGAGCGCACGATCAGCGAGTCGTCGACCACCAGAACGCGAATGCCGCGTCCACGTCCGAGACCCGGTCCCTCGTCAGGCCGGCCTATGTTCGTCGCGATACCCACGAGGCCCGCCTCAGGCGGCGCCGACCAGCTGCAGCTTGATCTGCAGCGTATCGTGATCGAACGGCTTCATGACGTATTCGTCGGCCCCGGCGTCGATCGCTTCGCGGATATGCGCGACATCGTTCTCGGTCGTGCAGAACACGACTTTGGGGGTCTTGCCGTCGGGGCGTTCGCGCAGGCGCGAAAGGAATTCGATTCCGCTCATCACCGGCATGTTCCAGTCGAGCAGGATCACGTCGGGCATCTTCACGTCGCACTTGGCCAAAGCCTCCTGCCCGTCGGCGGCCTCGTCGACGGCGAAGCCGAGCGTCTCCACGATGTGGCGCGACACCTTGCGGATTACCCGCGAATCATCGACGATCAGGCAGTTCTTCATTTCTTCAGACCTTCTGTTCTTGAACACCGGCCTACCGCGACGAGGTAAATATTGGCTTACGCCGCCTCCAGCGCGGCCGAACCTGCGACGAGCTGTGCCGGATCGAGCAACAGGGCGGGCCCGGCGCTGGTCTCGACCATGCCCAGAGTCGCGCGGGACCAGCCAGGCAGGAGATCGGCCCGGAGCGGGGCCGGTTCGCCTTCGAGCGCGACAACTTCCTCGACCCGGTCGACGACCAGCGCATAAAGGTGTTCGTCGAGCTCCACGACGACGGCCAGAACCAGGCCGTCTTCCTCCTGGGCCTCATCGCCTTCCGGCAATTCGAGCGAACAGCGGCAGTCGATGACGGTCATCGCCTTGCTGCGCAGCGCGGCGAGACCGACGATATGCGCTGGCGATCGCGGCACCGGGGTGATGCTGTCGAGTTCGACCACCGACTGGATTCGGTCGGATTCGAGAGCGGCCATCTCGCCCGCGATGCGGACCAGCAGGAGCGAACGGTCCATCGGTCAGACTCCTTCGGTCACGAAGCTCGCCGGGTCGGCCAGCAGGCGTGCCTCGTCGAGCAGGTCGACCGGGCGGCCATCGACCAGGGCGAGACGGCTGCCGGTGCGCCGGTCGGGCCTGCCGACCGTGTCCGGATCGTATTCCACCAGGTCGATCATGCGCTCGTAGGCATAGGCAATCTCGCGGTCGTCGGAGCCGATGCGGAACATGGCCACGGTGTCCTCGGGCAGGTCCCCGGCGACGCCGAGAAGCGGCACGATTTTGCCGTCGATGACGATCTGCGCCGTTCCGTCATTCCCGCGCCGAACGGAGGAGACGGGGAGCTTCTCGATGCGGCGCACCGAATCCATGTCGATCGCGCGCTCGCCGCCATCGAAACCGACGAACAGCAGCGCAGGCTGGAGAACCTTCTCTTCCTCGCGGACCTCGCGGCCGGCGGTGCGGATCGTGCGGTCCTTGACTTCGCTGATCATGCCCGCGCTGCGCGCGACCCCAGCGATGTCGAGCATCGGCACCGGACTGCCGTCGTCGAGCTGGGTCGTGCCGACGTAGAGGCCGCAGGCCATCAGCACCGGGGCGATCGGCTTGACCACCAGCTCCTCGTGGTTGTGGATGGCGTCGACCGCAAGACCGAACACGTCGCCCCCCACGAGCTTGATGAGCACGTAGAGACGAGCCTCCGCCGGGCAGCTCGACTTGAGCCCGAGCACGTCCTCGAGTCCGACGCAGGGTATCCGCTGGCCCCGCAGGGTGATGAACTTGCGCCCACCCATCGTGCTGCTGTCCATCTCGTCGGCGGAGTTGCGGACGATTTCCTCGACGTAGGAGCGCGGCAGCGCAAAGATCTGGCCGGCGATGCCGATGGTCAGCGAAGGCACGATCGACAGCGTCAGCGGGATGTTGAGCATCATCCGCGTGCCCGAACCGGGCGTGGAATCGATGACCAGCGAACCGCCGATCTTTTCGATATTGGCCCGCACCACATCCATCCCGACGCCGCGGCCGGAAACCGCGGTGACTTCCTTGGCGGTGGAGAGCCCCGGCTGGCAGATCAGCATATTGCGTTCGCGCGGGGTCAGCGCGTGCGCCTCCTCGGCTGTTATCAGCCCGGCGGCGATCGCCTTGGCGACCAGCTTCTCGCCGTCGATGCCCTGCCCGTCGTCGACGATGCCGATGCGGATTTCGCTGCCGGTCTGGCGCGCAGTGATGGTCAGCGAGCCGATCTCGCGCTTGCCCGCGGCGAGGCGCTTTGCGGGCGTCTCGATGCCGTGGTCGATGGCGTTGCGAATGATGTGGACCATCGGGTCGCGCACCACCTCGATCATCTCGCGGTCGATTTCGACGTCGCCGCTCTCGACCTCGACCATGACCTGCTTGCCGAGCTCGTGGCTGAGATCGCGGACCATGCGCGGAAATCCGGCGAACAATGTGTCGATCCGCTGCATGCGGATGCGGGTGATCGCCTCGCTGAGATCGACGAGGATTGCGGAGAGGCGATTGAACGGCGCTTCGAGGCCGGTCTCGCCTTCGGCCTGGGCGAGGCGGCGAGCGAGGTCGTTGCGCGCCACCGCCATGTCCGACACCCCGCCCATGACGCGGTCGAGCAGATCGACCGGAAGACGGATGGTGCGCGGCGCGACGGTCTGGCGCTTGGACTTGGCCGAAGCACCGGCGCCATCGGCACCGGTTTCGGGCGCAGCGGC
Organism: Croceibacterium aestuarii; assembly: GCF_030657335.1. NCBI lineage: Bacteria > Pseudomonadati > Pseudomonadota > Alphaproteobacteria > Sphingomonadales > Erythrobacteraceae > Croceibacterium > Croceibacterium aestuarii. The sequence goes on along the minus strand of NZ_CP131039.1, from coordinate 3,164,833 downwards.
GTCGGCGCCTTCGGCCAGCGCGGCAATCAGCGCCTGGTCGTCGTCGCCCGGAAACTCGGCGCCCTCGCCGATGGCGTCGACCATCTCGGCGATGCGGTCGATCACGGCGAGCACGGCGGAGACCAGGGCCGGGTCGGCCTTGCGGCGGCCGGCGCGGCAATCGGCCAGCGCATCCTCTGCAGCATGGCTGAGCTTTTCGAGGCGCGGAAAGTCGAAGAAGCCGCAGTTGCCCTTCACGGTGTGGACGAAGCGGAAGATGGCGTCGAGGCGTTCCTTGTCGGCGGGATCGCTCTCCCACGCGACGATCTCGCCCGACAGCGCTTCCATCATGTCGCGCGCCTCGGCAATGAAGTCTGCCAGCAGATCGTCCATGCAACTCGCCCCTTGCTCGCGGGCGGTTATGGCGCGGGATGGTTAAGCGGTGGTTAGCAAGCGCAGTCCGCCGTGCATCTTTCGGCAAGCAACCGCTGCTAGGGGGTGCCGATGCCCGCGGTCGTCCAGCTCTTCTCCAACCCGCATTCGGGGACTTACGCGCCGCACCGCGTGGCTGCCCTGGCGCGCGCCTTCGCGGCAGCGGGTGCCGACGTGATCGAGAGCGAAGCCTCGGCGCTTCATCCGCCCGTTATCGACCGGCGCGCGACCCACCTGTGCGTCGCCGGCGGCGACGGCACCGTGCGCCATGTCGTGCGGGCCATGCTGGCGGGCGGGTATCACGCGCCGCTCGCGCATTATCCGCTCGGCACGATCAACCTCCTGGCGCGCGAAGCGGGGTACGATCCGCATGCCGAGCGCTTTGCAGCGCGGTTCCTCGGGCAGGGCGAGCGGCGCAGGCACTTCACCGCTGCCCTCGGCGACGAGCTCTTTCTGTGCTGCGCCAGCGCCGGGCCGGAATGCGCGGCGGTGCGCGGCTATTCTCCCGCGCTCAAGAAGCGCTTCGGCCGCTTCGCATACGCCATCGCCATGCTGCAGGTGCTGCACCGCTGGCCGCGCGAACGCCTGACCGTTACGGCGAACGGCCAGGTCGCCGAGTGCGAGGCGGTCTACATCGCCAAGGGACGCTTCTTCGCCGGGCCGTTCAGTTTCGCGCCCGGGGCGCGGTTGACCGACGAAATGCTCCACGTGGTCACGCTCGGGACGGCGCGGCGGCGCGACTACCTCGCCTTCCTGTGGGATCTGGTCATGCGGCGCGACCCGGGGGCGCGGCGCGGCAATCGCAGCTTCTGTGCGCGCGAAGTGGCGATCGACGGCCCGGCGCACGTCGAGGTGCAGGCCGATGGCGACATCGTCGCGCGTCTGCCGCTCAGCGCCAGAACCAGCGAAGCAACGATAGAGTTCGCCTGACCTAGCCGTGCGGCTGCATGCCGTAGGGCAATTCCGACAGGAACGAGCGCACTTCGACCACTTTGCCGGCATCGAAGCGCATCAGTTCGAGGATCTGGAAGGTGCGCGGGTAGCCTTGGCCAATCGCCGGGCGATCCTCGAACGTGCGTATGGCGATCAGCCCGCGCGCCTCGTCCGCGGCCAGCACCTCGATGTCGCGGACCCGCTCGAGCCCGTCGAAGGCCCCACTGCCGAATACCGAGCCGCACTGCCCGGCCGGCTGGCCGTTGACCGTGGCCGCGCAGTTTGCGGCGACGACGTCGGGTGCCATTGCGAGGTTGGCGGCGCCTGCGTCGAGCATCGCCATCGCGCCTTGGCGCATCGTCTCGCGGTCGGTGCGGCGCGCGGCCGGGAGCACGGCGAACTGCGGCATCGCCCCATCGGCGGGCTCGGCATAGGGGGCGCCGTATTCCTTGCGCCGGATCAGCGCGTCGATCCCGCCGACGCTGTTGCCGTCGGAAGTGACGGTGAAGGCGCCCCAGGCGGCCTGGCCGTGCTCCTCGATCTTGCCGATCCACACCGCCTTGCCGGTTTTCTCGTCGGCGATGACGAGGGGCTGGTTGTCGGTCGCGGTGACGGTCGCCCAGATGCCTTCGCCGACCCGGATGCCGACGCTGTTCTCGGCATAGCCGACCTGCGGCGCCCAGTTCACGCTGCGCCACCGGTTGTCCTTCATCGCCCCGATCACGCCGCGCGCCAGCTTGTCGAGACAGGCGTTGCCGCACTCGTCAGGCTGGGCAGGGTACGCGGGCGGCGAAGAATCCGCGCCCCAGAACGGGTTGTGCATGAAGTAGGGCACGTAAGTGAACACCGCCTCGATCCGTGCGATCTGGCCGTCGCGGATGCGGAAGGCCTCGAGTAGGGTGATCGAGTTGGGCCACTTGAGCGCGGTCTTCATCTCGCGGCCGTTGGTCAGAAGATAATGGTCGAACTCGTTGGCGTGGTCGAAGAAACCGCGCCCGACGGCAACCCCGCGCTCCTCGTCGATGATGAAGAAGTCGCGGCGAATGCGCTTGTTGATCTTGTAGAGGCCGAGTTTGAACTGTTTCTCGCATCCCGCCATGATCGCCGCTGCGTTCCCGCCCCCGCCGCCGGGAGGCGGGGCGGTGGTCGAGATGCCGTTCTCGAGCCGGCCGCAATCGTCGGAGAAATGCGTCAGCACCTGCCCGTCATTGAGCTCGACGGTGCTGAAATAGCCGTCGGCAATCGCCAGCATCCGCTCGCGCGGCCGGCGCTGTTCGGCTCGCAGGATCTGATTGAACTCGTCGTCGTGCGTCATCTTGGTAACGTCGCCGAACGGGGCGGGCAGGGCGGTCTTGCGATGGACGACGCTCTCGATCTCGTCGATCAGCCCGGCCGGGGTGACGTGGATGCGCACGGCATAGATCGCCGGTTCGCCGTTCTCCTTGACCGAGCCGAACCACGCCGCGTTGCCGGTCAGCGGATCGGCCGCCTCGAGGCCGGTCGCATCGACTCCGGTGACCGTGCGCCACAGGCCGGTGCCGGCGGGGATCGCCACGTCGTTCTCCACGACCCTCGCATTCGTCGCCAGCGGCACGAGGCTGATGTCGCCCTTGCGCAAGGCGTCCATGTGCCGGGCCAGCGCGCCGAGCAGGCAGGCCCGGTCGCACTTGGGCGCGACGACCGCACTGTCCTCGCCGGCGGCCTGGGCGAGCGCGGGTGCCGAAACGGCGATGGCCGCCATTGCGGCCAGAGATGCCAGTAGCGAGCGCATTCAGTTCCCTTCCCAAACACAAATCGTCATCCCGGACGTATTCCGGACCAGGCTTCCTTCGCGCCAGGCGCCTCGAGCACGCCTCCCGAACACGTCCGGGGCGGCACAGCGGCTATTTCGCCGTGGCGTCGCGATAGTCCTCGTTGCCGCGCGCGATCAGGAAGGCGTGGATCGCCTCGACCTGGCTTTCGCTGAGCTGGCCCTCGAAACTGTCCATGCCGTTGATCGAAAGGATCCCGCCAAGCACGATATCCTTGAACTGGGCATGCGTGTCGGCAGCCATGAAGCGCAAGTCGCGAACCCCGCCGATGGCGTTGTTGCCGTGGCAGCGGCTGCAGTTCTCCCCGTAGAGCTCGCGCCCCTCGGCGATCTGCGCCTCGCTCGCGCGGAGCGGGGGCGGGGCGGGGATCGACGTATCGACGGCGGTCATCGGTGGCAGCTTGGCCGTGCCCCCCAGCTTGAACACCAGCAGCCGCGCGGTCGAGGTCTGGAAGGGGCCGAGGTTGTAGACCGGCGACCCGCCCCAGCCGGCGTTGATGGCGATATATTGCACGCCGTCGACCATGTAGGTGATCGGTCCGGCGACGGGCGCCTGGTCGATGTTCATTTCCCACAGCTTCTTGCCGTCGCTGTCGCGGTAGATCGCCAGCGTCTTGTCGATCGTGCCCTGCACCAGCAGTCCGCTGGCGGTGGTCAGCACGCCGCCCGAGCCGGGATGGTCGTAGGGCACCCGCCAGGCCTCGGTCTGGGTCTTCGGGTCCCAGGCGAGCAGATAACCCTTCTCGGCCGCGGTGGCCTGTTCCTGCAGCTTCCTGCGCAGTTCCGGCTGGCTGCCGAAGTCCTGCCCCGAGTTCGAGCGGCCCGGTCCCGGCGTGTAGTGGTACTTGCCGTCCTCGGCCCGGGCGTAGATCGAGCCTTGTTCCTGCGCGCTGAAATAGACCAGGCCGGTCTTTGGGTCGTAGCTCATCGGGTGCCAGGTGTGCGCCGCCAGCCAGCTCGGGCTCATAAGGTGCGGCGTGGTGGTGTTGTGCGCGCCCGGCTGCAGCACCGGGCGCCCCGTCGCCATGTCGATGCGGCTCGCCCAGGTGTTGACCGAGACGTAGCTCCTGGCGCTGATCAGCTGCCCGTTGGTGCGGTCGACGACGTAGAAGAAGCCGTTCTTCGGCGCCTGCATCGCCACCTTGCGCACTTTTCCGTCGATCGGGATGTCGGCCAGCACGATCGGCTGGGTGCAGGTGAAGTCCCAGTCCTCCTCGGGCACCATCTGGTAGTGCCACTTGTACTTGCCGGTATCGACGTCGAGCGCGAGCATCGAGCACAGGAACAGGTTGTCGCCTTTGCCCTGGCTGCGGAAGTGCCACATGTGCGGGGAGCCGTTGCCGGTGCCGACTATGACCGTCCTGGTATCGGGATCGTAGGCGAAGCTGTCCCACGCATTGCCGCCGCCGCCGGCTTCCCAGAACTTGCCGCTCCAGGTCGGCAGCGCTTTCGCCAGCGCATCGTCGCTCGCCTCGTGATCGGGGCCGTCCGCCGGATTGCCGGGGACGATGTAGAACTTCCACGCCTTCTTGCCGGTTTCGGCGTCGAGCGCGATCACGAAGCCGCGGCTGCCGTAATCGGCGCCGCCGTTGCCGATCACCACCTTGCCGTCATAGACGCGCGGCGCGCCGGTGATGGAGTAGGGTGCCTTGGTCTCGTCGAAGGTGTGGGTCGACCACACCTCGTGGCCGTCCTTCCGGTCGATGGCGATGACCCGGCCGTCGAGCGCGCCGATGTAGATCTTGCCGTGCCAAGCGGCGATGCCGCGCGCCGAGGGGCCGCAGCAGGCGAGGCGGGCCCACTTGGAATCGACCTTGGGATCGTAGGTCCACAGCTTGGTGCCGTTGGTCGCGTCGTAGGCGGTGACGACGTTGAAGATGCTCTCGTCGTAGAGCACGCCGTCGATTTCCAGCGGGCTCGCCTGCACGCCGCGGAACGTGCCGAGGTCGTCGTACCAGGCGAGGCCAAGCTGGCCGACGTTGCCCTCGTTGATCTGCGCGAGCGGGCTGTGCCGCTGCTCGTCCCACCCGCGGCTGTAGCTCAGCCAGTCGCCGGCGTTGGCGGGGGCACCGAGCGAACGCATGGTCTGTGAATTGGCAACGGTTGGACCGTCTGTGACGGCGGGGCCTGCGGTGCGCAGTCCGGACCCTGGTTGACAACTTGCCAGGACCAGCAGGGCGGGGGCGAGAAACGCCCGTCGCCAAGTCGCGAAATTCATCGGTATCCCTCCCGCCCGTTGCAGAGCCAGCCCCGACTTTGGCGGACCGGACACGACTTGTGAAGGCGAAACGCCGGAGAGATTTGCTTAGCGCGACAAATAAATCGCTTACCGCCTTTCGTCTCGCGGCCGGCCGACTTATCATGCCCGGCACTGGGGAGAGGGAGACGGGCAATCCGCAAACGAACGGCCTTGATTCTGGCGGCGGCGCTGGCCTTGCCGGGGTGCGTGAACTGGAACGTCGGCCCCGATGCGCGCGACGTGACGATTTCGGGCAGCCGGGTCTTTCCGGAAAGCATCACCCACGATGCCCGTGGCAATCTCTACAACTCGAGCAACGGCGGGACGATCTACCGCACCCTCGCCGGGGCCGGGACGGCGGAGCCGTGGGTCGTGCCGGGCCCGAACAACTCGCTCACCTCGCTGTTCGGCGTCATGGCCGACGACAAGCGGCGGCTCCTGTGGACCTGCAACAATCCCAACCTCTTCGCCGGCGAGAAGGGGCCGTCGTCGCTTCTGGCCTTCGACTTGAGCTCGGCGCTGCAAAGCGCGCGATTCGATTTTCCGGGCGAGGGCCCCGCGGCGTGCAACGACATCGCCATTGCCGCCGACGGCACGCTCTGGGTCAGCGACACCAGCGGGGGGCGCATCTTCGTCTTGCCGCCCAATGCCAACGAGCTGGAGCTGTTCGCCAAGGACGAGGCGCTCGTGGGGATCGACGGCCTCGCCTTCGCCGAGGACGGCACGCTCTACATCAACAACGTGCGCAAGAACCTCCTCCAGCGGGTCGAGCGCAAGGCCGACGGCACCTACGCCGGGCTCACGACACTCGCGGTGCCGGTCGCGCTGGGCGGCCCCGACGGGCTGCGGCCCTTGGGCGGCAGCCGGTTCATCCAGGGCGAGGGGACCAGCGGCCGGGTCGCGGTGCTCGACATCGCCGGCGACAGCGTCAAGGTCACCGACGTCGCCACCGGGCTCAACGGGCCGGTCGGCGTGACGGTGGTGGGACGCACCGCCTATGTCGTGGAGGGCAAGATCGGCTACCTGTTCGACCCCAAGCTCAAGGACCAGAGCCCCGATCCATTCGTGATCCGCGCCTTCCCGCTGCCGGTGGCGAAATGAGGGGCCTCGCCGTCCTCGCCGCGCTGGCGCTCGCCGCTCCCGCCCCCGCGCTCGCCGACGCGCGCACCGATGCGGAAATCGCCGCGCTGACGCTGCGGGTCGAAAAGCTCGAAGGCCACCGCGCGGTCAAGAAGCTGCAGCGCGCCTTCGGCTACTACGTCGACCGCGGGCTGTGGGGCGATGCGGCCGACCTGTTCGCCGACGACGGCTCGATCGAGATCGGCATCGACGGCGTCTATGTCGGCAGGGACCGGATCGAGGAATACCTGCGCCGCCTCCACGGCGGGCAGGAAGGGCTGATCTACGGGCAGCTCAACGAATGGGTCACGCTGCAGCCGGCCATCGTCGTCGCCGACGACGGCCGCAGCGCGGTGGCGCGCTGGCGGGATCTGGGGATGCTCGGCCAGTACAAGCAGCACGCCGAATGGCGCGACGGGATCTACGAGAACTCCTACGAAAAGGGCGCCGACGGAATCTGGCGCATCCGGTCGCTGCACCTCTACGTCAATTTCGTCGCGCCCTACGAAAAGGGCTGGGCGCGGCTCAAACCCGGCGAGGGGCTCGCGCGCAGCCAGGCGAGCATCGACTTCCCGCCCGACCGGCCGCCGACTTCGATCTACCAGCCCTATCCTGCGGTCCAGGTGCCGCGGTTTCGGGCGCCGAACCCGGTGACCGGAAAGCCCGTGCGGGAGGTGCGGTGATGCGTGCTCCTTCGTGCATCTCGGCGGCGCTTCTGTCGCTTTCTGGCCTCTTTGTGTCGCCTTGTGCTCACGCGCAAACGGCCGAGCAGCGCCTCGCCGACTATCGCCAGCGGGTCGAACGGCTCGAGGACCAGGTCGCGATCGAGACCCTGCAGGCCGATTACGGATACTACTTCGACAAGGGCCTGTGGAACGAGGTGGCCGACCTGTTCAGCAAGGACGGCACCTTCGAATACGGCCAGCGCGGAGTCTATGTCGGCCAGGACCGCATCCGCAGCGCGCTGCTGCTGTTCGGGCCCCATGGCCTCGCCCCGGCACACCTCAACAACCACATGCAGCTGCAGGCAGTCATCACCGTTGCCCCCGACGGCCGGACCGCCAAGGCGCGCTGGCAGGGCATGGTCATGCTCGCTGAGCCGGGCGCCAACGGGCAGTGGGGCGTTGGGCTTTACGAGAACGAGTACGTCAAGCAGGGCGGGGTCTGGAAAATATCCAAGCTGCATTTCTACATGACCGCACTGACGGACTACGACCTCGGCTGGACCAAATCGGCGATTCCGATGGAAGGCCAGAGCGCACTGTTTCCGCCCGACCGGCCGCCGACCGAGGTCTACCGCTCGTACCCCGGCGCCTACATCCCGCCATTCGATTACGTCCACCCGGTGACTGGCAAGTCATTGAAAAACATCCCGCAACCGGCGGACGACGTGGTGGGGAGGAAGTGATGTCTCGAAAGATTTCCACCTCCGTTCGCCCTGAGCCTGTCGAAGGGCGGGCGCGTGCTTCGACAAGCTCGGCCCGAACGGGTCTGGTTGCCTTTTTCTTGGGAAACCTGCTTTCCCCCGCGCCCGCCCTCGCGCAGGACAAGAGCGCCGAGCAGAAGCTCGACGAGCTCGAAGCCCGCATCACCCGGCTCGAGGACATGAATCAGGTCGAGAAAGTCCAGCGCGCCTACGGCTACTTCGTCGACAAGGGCCAGTGGACTCAGCTCAGCGAGTTGTTCGCCGATGACGCGACGCTCGAGATCGGCGGCAAGGGGCTGTTTCTGGGCAAGAAGCGCGTGCTCGAATACATGCAGACCGCCTTCGGCCCCGACGGCGCGCACGAGGGGCTACTGGTCAACCACATGCAGTTCCAGCCGATCGTCGACGTCTCGCCCGACGGCAAGACGGCGTGGGTGCGCAGCCGCGCTTTCGTGATGAGCAACGGCGGCTGGGGCCTGCCGCTCTACGAGGACGAGTTCCGCAAGGAAGGCGGCGTGTGGAAGTTCAGCCGCGAGAGCGGGCCTTTCACGATGTACACCAGCTGGAAAGGCTGGGGTCACGATGCGCTCAACAACACCTGGCCCGACAAGTTCGAGCCCGCACCCGATCTGCCGCCGACCACGGTCTACCTGACCTATCCGGCTTACTGGATCATCCCGTTCCACTATCCCAACCCGGTGACCGGCGAACCGTTCAGACCCGGAACCCAGCCGGCCGGAGCCTACCACCGCCCGCCCGGGACGGCGGAGGAACAACAGTCCCTCAAGATCGGCCAGCTGGCCGACGGGACCCAGCCGATCGCAGAACCCCCGAAGGATTGAGCCGCATGAAGTTCCGCATCCCCTTCGCCATTGCCGGCGCCCTGTTGCTGACGCTCGCCGGATGTGGGGCCGATATCGAGGGACCGGAATCGGCGAGCGTCGCCGCCGCCTCTTCGGATCCGCTGGCCAATCCGCCGGTCGGCGAATGGCTGATGGGCGGGCACGACTACACCGCGCAGCGCTATAGCCGACTGACGCAGATCGATGCGTCCAACGTCAGCCAGCTCGGGCTCGCCTGGTACGACGATCTGGACACCTATCGCGGCGTCGAGGCGACGCCGCTCTATGCCGACGGCGTGCTCTACAACACGCTCGCGTGGAACATCACCACCGCCTACGATGCAAAGACCGGCGCCAAGCTGTGGACCTACGATCCCAAGACCCCGCGCGAATACGGCCGCTACGCCTGCTGCGAGCCGGTCGCCCGCGGCCTCGCGCTGTGGAATGGCAAGGTCATCATTGCCACGCTCGACGGGCGGCTGATCGCGCTCGACAAGGACAGCGGCAAGCCCGTGTGGACGACGCGTGCGTTCCCTGAGGACAGTCAATATGCCTACTCGATCACCGGTGCGCCGCGGGTGTTCGCGGGCAAGGTCGTGATTGGCGAATCCGGCGGCGATCTCGGCGCGCGCGGGTTCGTCGCCGCCTTCGATGCCGAGACCGGCCAGAAACTGTGGAAGTTCTTCCTCACCCCCAATCCCGAGGACAAGCTCGACGGTGAGGCCTCCGACGCGGTCATGGCGATGATGCGCAAGACCTGGGCCGACACCGGCCTGTGGCGCCAGCTCGGCGGCGGAGCCAATCCGTGGGACTCGTTCGCCTACGACCCCGCGCTCGACCTGGTCTACGTCGGCACCGGCAATTCGAGCCCGCACTCGCGCTTCTACCGTTCGAACAACGAAGGCGACAACCTGTTCACTTGCTCGATCGTCGCGCTCCACGGCAAGGACGGGACTTACGCCTGGCACTACCAGATGAACCCGGGCGAGGAGTGGGACTGGACCTGCACCCAGTCGATGATCAGCGCTGACCTGACCATCGACGGTCGCCCACGCAAAGTGCTGATGCAGGCGCCGAAGAACGGCTTTTTCTACGTGCTCGACCGCAAGACCGGCGAGTTCATCAGCGCGAAGAACCACGTGTTCCAGAACTGGAATGAAGGCTTCGACGCAAAAGGGCGCCCGAAGACCAGCGACAAGGTTCGCTACGGCACGGACCCGGTGCTCGTCGCGCCGGGGCCTGGCGGGGGCCACAACTGGTTCCCAATGGCCTACAGCCCGCGCACTAAGCTGGCCTACTTCCCCGCCTACCAGTCCGAGTTCGTCTATGCCCTGCAGCCCGGCTGGAAGCCGCAGCCGTTCCGTTCGAACAGCGGCTGGGGCGGTTTTACCGGCGAGGCCGGCAAGAAGCGCGCCGAACTGATGAAGCAGGCGGGCAAGATCGAGAAGACCTGGCTCACCGCCTGGGACCCGGTAAAGCAGGAAGCGGCATGGAAGGTCGAGCTGCCGCGCCACGGCAACGGCGGCGTCTTCGTCACCGCCAGCGATCTCGTGTTCGAGGGCACCACCAAGCAGACCTTCGCCGCCTTTAACGCCAAAACCGGCAAAGTGCTGTGGGAATATCCGACGCAGAGCGCCCCGGTGGCCGGCGGGATCACCTATATGCTCGACGGCGTGCAATACGTCGCGATCAACGCCGGATGGGGCGGCGGTGCGGCGCAGATCGAGCGCGGCGCCGGGATCGAGCTGCCGCGCGCTCCGGCGCGGTTGCTGGTGTTCAAGCTGGGCGGGGCGAAGCAATTGCCGCCGCTCGCCAAGGCCGATCCGATCCCCAACCCGCCGCCGGTGCGCGGCACCGAGGCGCAAATCACGCAGGGCGCGCAGCTGTTCGCCGAAACCTGCGCGGTATGCCACGGCCAGAACGCCATCGGCGGGGTCAAGGACCTGCGCCACATGACGCCGGAAACCCACGCCAAGTTCGACGATATCGTGCTCAAGGGCCTCTACCTTGAAAAAGGCATGGCCAACTTCTCCGACATCCTCTCGCCCGAGCAGGCTGAGGCGATCCACGATTACCTGATCGCCCGCGCCAACGAAGACTGGGGGCGCGACTAGGCCATTCACGGCAGGGTCATTTGCACTCGGCAAAAAAGGCGGACGAAATCAACATAAGCCGGATGACACGTTCGCTGCGAGATGCCAGAGTGGGCGCAGCCGTATACGGCGGGGAGCAGGATTTTATGCGTAAGATTATGGCCGGCTTGGCATTGATGGGCGCGACATTGGCGGCGACCGCCGCAGACGCGCACCACAGCTTCGGTATGTTCGACATGAGCAAGGAAGTGACGATCACCGGCAAGGTGAGGAAGTTCCAGTGGACCAATCCGCACTCGTACATCCAACTCGTGTCGAAGGACGGTTCGGGCAAGGACGTCGAATACTCGATGGAAATGGGCGCGCCGATGTACCTCTATGCGCGCGGCTGGCGCCCGGCCACGCTCAAGGCGGGCATGGACATCGCAATCACATACCACCCGCTGCGCAACGGCCAGCCGGGCGGAGTGGTGATGGACGTGACCACGCCCGACGGCAAGGCGATCGGGACCAACAAATGATGCGCAGGCTGGCTGCCGCAATCGCTGTGGCCGCATTGTCGCTTGTCGGTACGGCGCATGCCGAAGACGCTTCGAACGACGCGCGCGTCGCCGCATTCGCGAAGCTGCCGTATTGGCCGGGCTACTGGGTCAGCGAACAGTTCGACGGAACGACCATCACCGGCGTGGCCCCGCCCCGCGACCCGTCGCTGCCCCCGCTCCAGCGGCTCAACGGCAACGACGCGCCGTGGAACGAGGAAGGCAAGCGGCGCCAGGCCGAGGATGCCAAGACGCGCGGCCGTCGCGGTGCGCTCGGTTGGGGCTATCCGATGATGATGGACGCGGCGACGCCGTTCCAGGTCATGATCACGCCCGAGGAGACGCTGATCGTCAACGCCTATGGCGAGACGCGCCATATCTACACCGACGGGCGCGACTTCCCGGCCCCGGAAGACATGTGGCCGACCGTGTGGGGCACCTCGATCGGGCATTGGGAAGGCGATACGCTGGTGGTCGATACGATCGGGGTGCAGAGCCCGGTGGTGTACTTCCACAGCGCGCTGACGCTTTCCGACGACGCGAAGTATCACGAGACCCTGGAGATGGTCGGCGACAAGCTGCGCATGACCATGACGATCGAGGATCCGACCACGCTGACCGAACCGTGGCACCGCACCATCAACTACGTGCGCGAAACATCGTTCGACCGTATGATCCAGATGGATTTCTCCAACGATCGCACCGACTACAGCGATGGCGTGGGCACGATCGAACCGCCCAAGGACTAGAGGGAACGCGCATGGGGGGACTGGCGAGGGTATTTTCGGGGGCGCTGCTCGCCGCCTCCCTGCTGGCGGCGGCGCCCGCCGGGGCCGAGGATGCGCCCGCGCAATCGCGCACCGCGGCGTTCGACAAGCTGCCCTACTGGCCCGGCTACTGGGTCCCGGTCGATCAGCTGGATATCCCCATCAGCGGCATTCGCACGAATTTCGGGCAGGAGGCCGCGAAAATCCCCCCCACCGACTCGCTCGGCGTCTGGGCCCCGGGTATTCCGTGGAACGAGGAAGGCCGCCGACGCGTGGCGGAAAACGCCAAGACGATGAACGCGCGCAAGGGGCAGGGCTGGAGTTTCCCAACGATGATGACCGCGGCGACGCCGTTCCAGGTCCTCATCACCCCCGAGGAAGTGCTGATCATCAACGCCTATAACGAGACGCGGCACATCTATACCGACGGGCGAGACCATCCCCCTGCCGAGGACCTGTGGCCGACCACAACCGGCAATTCGATCGGCCACTGGGAAGGCGACACGCTTGTCATCGACACGATCATGGTGACCAATCCCAATGACTATTTCCAGGGCGCGCCGCCGCTCAGCGAAGAGGCGCATTACGTCGAGCGCATCTGGCTGGATGGCGACAACCTGCGCGCGACGATGACGATTACCGATCCGGTCACGCTCCAAAAGCCGTGGGTCTCGAACATCGTCTGGGCGCGCGATACGGGGTTCGACCGCATGATACAGGTCGACTGGACCAACGACCGCACCGGCAGTGACGGCGTGAACAACACCATCGAGCCGCCGCAGGATTAGGGGAGAGAGAATATGCGCGAGAAAATTTTGTCCGCAGGCCTGGCCTGCCTGGCGCTGGCCATGACCGCGCCCGCCGCGGCGCAGAGCCAGCCCGGTCCCGAGGCTCCGGTCACGGTAAGCGCGATCCCCGGCGTGGTTTCGGCCGGAAGCAAGTGGAAAACCTTCTGGGAAGGCCCGATGATAGTCGACGGCATGGCCGCCGCCAAGGACGGCTCGCTGTTGTTCGCGCAGGAACAGAGCAACTCGATCATCAAGGTCTGGCCCGACGGCAAGTGGTGGGTCGAGTACCCCTTCGTCGCCGGAGCGGGCTCGGTCACGTTCGATTCTTCGGGCAGGATTTTCGCTGCCGACCGCTCGTGCACCGATCCCGGTCTCGGTCTGGGCCCGAAGTGCACCATCCTTTCGAAGATCGTGCAGCTCTCGCCCGAGCGAAAGACCGTAGCCGACAAGTTCGCCGACGGCAGCACGCTCGGCCGCATCAACGACCTAGCGGCCGACAATCATGGGGGCGCCTATTACACCCAGGGCGGCCTGTTCCACGCCAAGGCCGATGGAACCGTCGACACGATCGTTCCCGCGGGCAATCCCGCGCAGGGCGGTGTGTTCACCAACGGCCTGGTGCTGAGCCCTGACGGCAAGACGCTTTACGTCACCAACCGCACCGAGATCATGGCGTTCGATGTCGCTGCCAACGGATCGCTTTCCAACAAGCGCACTTTCGCCACCATTGCCGGCGAGCCCGAAGGCAGCTTCGGCGGTGACGGAATGACGGTCGACGCGGCGGGACGGCTCTACGTCACCACGGGTCAGGGCATCGTGGTGTTCGACAAATCGGGCAAGCAGCTTGGCGCGATCCCCGTCCCGCGCCGTGCCATCACGGTCGCGATCGGCGGGCCTTCGGGCAAGACGCTCTATGCCGGGACGCTCGGCGCGACCACTCCGACCGGAGAGAACTGGGCGACGCCGCAGGGCATTCGCAACATCGCCGCGACGATCTACGCCATTGACCTGTTGACGCCCGGCGTCAGGAAGTAGCCGAGTCGGCTGCCGGCGCTTCGGGAGCTCCGAAGCGCCGCGCCAGGCCCACGATCAGTGCGATCAGCAATGGCACGAGGACGAGCGACAACACGACTTTGGCCAGCGCCTGTCCGGCGATCAGTCCGCCGATTGGCCGCTCTCCATAGAACGAAACGGTGATGAAAATGAGCGTGTCGATCACCTGGCTGATCACCGCGGCAACGGCGCCTGCCACCAACGTCAGCCGCCTGGCCTTCGCTGCGAGGCGCGAGAAGATGAACACGTTGAGCGTCATCGACACGCCGTAGGCGATGATCCCGGCGATCATCAGCCGGATTCCCTGTCCGAGGACGATCGGAAAGGCCGCTTTGGCGGGCTCGTACATCCCCGGATCGGTCGGCAACTGGAGGACGAGCCAGGTCAGCGCGATGGCCGTGATGAGCGGGATGAAGCCGAACCGGACCAGCCGGTTCGCGGTGGCGCGACCATAAAGCCGCGCGACCGAACTCGAAATCGCCACCAGCAGCAGGAACGGCAGTATGCCCGCCTCGACCGCCAGCGGCCCCAGAGCCACCTGCTTGGACCCGAGCACCCCGGCGATGCAGGTCATGCCGCCGTAAAGCAGCGACAGGGCGAACAGGGGCGCGGGAATCGCGGCGGCGGGGGTCGAGGCTTCTTGCATGCCGGGTTGCTATTGTTTCACGGCCAATAAGAAAAGTGGGCCATCCACATCTTTGCCTTTGACCTCGGCCGGGTGGCGGGGGCAAGGGTCGGGCGAGCGGTTCGTATCGAAGGAAACCAATGGCGCCGAAGATCATCAATCTCGCCGGGATTGTCGCCATTCTCGCCATTGCCTACCTGCTCTCGACGGACCGCAAGCGCATTCGCCTGCGCGTCGTCGGGGCCTCTTTCCTCCTGCAGGCTGTCATCGCTTTTCTGGTCTTGTGGACCCCTTGGGGCAAGGCGGGAATCCAGAGCGCCTCGAACGGCGTTTCCGCACTTCTCGGCTACGCGACCACCGGAACCGAGTTTCTTTTCGGGGCCAGTGCCGACAACCCGCTGTCGGGCAGCTTCGCGCTTGGCGCCTTGCCGGTGATCATCTTCTTCGCCTCACTGGTGTCGATCCTCTACTACCTAGGCGTGATGCAGCGCGTGGTGCGCTGGGTGGGCGGGGCCATCGGTTGGGTTACCGGGATCAGCCGGGTCGAATCGCTCGGTGCAGCCGCCAATATCTTCGTCGGGCAGTCGGAAAGCCCGCTGGTCGTGCGGCCCTACCTTGCTGCGCTGGCGCCTTCGCAGCTATTCGCGCTGATGGCGGTCGGCATGGCGGGAGTGGCGGGTACGATCCTCGCCGCCTACGCCGGACTGCTCGGGCGCGATTACCTGCCGTTCCTGCTCGCTGCCGCGGTGATGTCCGCGCCGGGAGGCATCCTGATGGCCAAGATCATCATGCCCGATCCGGAAAAGGTCGCCCAGGTCGACGAGGATATCGCCTTGCCGAAAAGCCGCATCAGTTCGGAAGGCCCGGCGAACATCACCGAAGGGCACCTGTCGCACGAAGTCGAGGTGGCGCGCGCCATGGCCCAGGACGACCGGCCGGCCAATATCATCGAGGCTGCCGCCCAGGGCGCGCAGACCGGGGTCAAGCTCGCCGTGGCGGTCGGGGCCATGGTTCTCGCATTTGTTGCGCTGGTTGCGCTGGCCAACGGGCTGCTCGGCTGGGCCGGCGGGCTGTTCGGCTATCCGGACCTCTCCTTCCAGGGCATTCTCGGCACGCTGTTCGCGCCGGTCATGTATCTCCTCGGGATTCCGTGGGGCGAAGCGCAGGTTGCCGGCGGGCTGTTCGGCACCAAAATCGTGCTCAACGAATTCGTCGCCTTCATCGACCTCGGCGCTCTTGAGCCCGGAGTGCTGAGCGATCGCAGCCGGGCGATCATCACCTTCGCGCTATGCGGCTTCGCCAACTTCTCCTCGATCGCCATCCAGATGGCGGTGACCGGGGGGCTCGCGCCCAACCAACGCCCGATGATAGCCAAGCTCGGCCTCAGGGCGCTCGCCGCGGGTTCGCTCGCCAACCTGATGAGCGCCGCGCTCGCCGGCCTCTTTCTCGCAAGCTAGGTTCGCTTACCATGGACAACATTGCCCTCGTCGACCTCACCCGGCCGCTCAAAGAGCTGGCCGACGAACTCGGGCGCTCGTTTTCAGAATTCGGCTTCGCGGTGATCCGCAACCACGGCATTCCGGACGAGCTCATCGAGCGGGTCGAGGAAATGCAGAAGGCGCTGTTCGACCTTCCGGAAGAGGTGAAGCGAAGCTACGACGTCCCCGGCGGCGGCGGGGCGCGCGGCTACACGCCGTTCGGCAAGGAGATCGCCAAGGACGCCAAGGTCCACGATCTCAAGGAGTTCTGGCACATCGGCCGCAGCCTGCCCGAGGGCCACGAATTGGCCGCCGCGATGGCGCCCAATGTCTGGCCGCGCGAGCTCCCGGGCTTCAAGACGACGATGGAGGAAGTCTACGCGGCCTTCGAGAAGACCGGCGACCGGATCCTGCGGGCGATCGCTCTGCACCTGGGGCTGGCCGAAGACTACTTCGTGCCGACCGTGAAGGACGGCAATTCGGTCATGCGCCTGCTGCATTACCCGCCGCTGCCCGAAGAGGCACCGGAAGGCGCAGTTCGAGCCGCCGCGCATGGCGACATCAACACCATCACCTTGCTGCTCGGCGCCGAGGAAGCCGGTCTCGAACTCCTGACGAAATCGGGGGAATGGCTGGCGATCGACGTGCCGGAAGGTGCGCTGGTGGTAAACGTGGGCGACATGCTCGACCGGCTGACCAATTCGCACCTGCGCTCGACCACCCACCGCGTGGTCAACCCGGCGGGCGAGGCCGCGCGGCGCTCGCGATACTCGATGCCGTTCTTCCTTCACTTCCGGCCCGATTTCGTGATCAAGCCGCTGCCGGCCTTCGTCCGCGAAGGCGACTCGCCGCCGCCTCCAATCACGGCTCACGACTTCCTGCAGCAGCGCCTGCGCGAAATCGGCCTCGCGTAAGCGTTGCCAAAATGCCGCAGTGCAGCAAAAAGAGTCCCCGGCTGTCGCCGATTTGTAAAACTTTTGTTGAGTTCAACCGAAGCGCGACTGGCAAAAAGTGCGCAGAAATGCATGCTTGAGGACACAATATGACCGTCCCGTGAGCGACGGCGAAACTGTCACTTAACCGTCAAATTGAACGCGTTAAGGAGGGGACCTGACAAGGCACGTCGTTCGCCGCGCTTTGGCTTTTGCTTGGTCCAATTCAGTCGCTCAGGGGCTCCCTAGTCATGAAAATGAAGTATCTTCTCGCCGCCAGTCTGGCGTCGCTTTCTGCCGCCATCGTTCTCCCCCAGGCCGCGCAGGCCCAGCAGATTACCACCGGGATTAGCGGAACCGTCACGGACGAGAACGGCAATCCGATCCAGGGGGCGACGGTGGTCGTGACCGACACCCGCACCGGCACCGCGCGCACCTTGGTCACGGGCGCCGACGGCAATTTCCGCGCCGCCAATCTCGTCTCGGGCGGCCCCTACACGATCAGCGCCAACGCGAGCGGTTATGAAGGCCAGACCGTGGGTGACGTCACGACCACGCTGCAGGGCAATACGACCCTGACCTTCGCCCTGTCCGGCGGCGCCGGCGAGATCGTGGTGACCGGCGCGCGCGTGCAGCTGGCGCAGCTTGCGGTGGGCCCGGGCACCAGCTTTGCCGGAGAGGTTCTCGAGACCGCGCCGAGCTTCAACCGCGATATTCGCGACGTCATCCGCATCGACCCGCGCGTCAGCCTCGACCGCGAGGATACGAGCACAGGCGGGGACGGCCAGGATCACATCTCCTGTCTCGGCGGCAACAACCGCACCAACGCTTTCACCGTCGACGGCATCAGCCAGGGAGACATCTACGGTCTCAACGGCACCGGCTACGCTTCGCGCAGCTCGACGCCCATTCCCTACGACGCGGTCCGCGAAGTGCAGGTGCAGTTCGCGCCCTTCGATGTCGAGTACGACCAATTTACGGGCTGCGCGATCAACGTCATCACCAAGTCGGGCACCAACGATTATCACGGCAGTGCGTTCTTCGAATACGCTGACAACGGCATGCGCGGCGATAGCGTCGACGGCCTGGCGGTTGCGCCGGTGCAGTCCGAAAAGCACTGGGGCGCCTCGCTTGGCGGTCCGGTGATCAAGGACCGGGTCTTCCTCTTCGGCGCCTACTCGCACGAGGAGACCGGATACGGCTTCGACAACGGTCCCGACGGGGCGGGCTATCCCAACACCTCCGGCGGGGTGACGCTCGACCAGTTCAACCAGATCTCGGATATTCTTTCGACCGTGTACGGTATCGACACCGGCCCGCTGGTGACCAACCTGCCGTATACCAGCGACCGCTATTTCGTTCGCAGCGACATCAACATTACCGACGATCACCGGCTCGAGCTGACCTACCAGCACCTCGACGAAAACAGCATCAAGGAAGACGATTATTTCAACAGCGGCAACGGGTCGACCGTCACCGGCCGCAACAATTTCTACAACAGCGGGACCAAGTCGGAATACTTTTCCGGGCGCCTCTATTCGAACTGGACCGAAGACTTCTCGACCGAGATTCGCTACTCGCACTCGAAGGTCCAGGATCTCCAGGATCCCGTGGGCGGGGGTGAAGCGCAGAGCGACAATCCGATCCCGCGCATCATCGTCGGCACCACCACAGCGAGCGGCTATGGCGCCGTCGAGGCCGGCCCCGGTCAGTATCGTTCGGCGAACGATCTGCGGACCTGGGTCGACCAGGGCAGCGTGATCGCGCGGTACAACTTCGGCGACCACAACCTGAAGTTCGGCGCAGATTTCAATCGGGTGAAGA
The DNA here is from genome assembly GCF_030657335.1 of Croceibacterium aestuarii. Classification (NCBI taxonomy): domain Bacteria; kingdom Pseudomonadati; phylum Pseudomonadota; class Alphaproteobacteria; order Sphingomonadales; family Erythrobacteraceae; genus Croceibacterium; species Croceibacterium aestuarii. The sequence continues at coordinate 3,145,954 of NZ_CP131039.1, read as the reverse complement.
TTTTCAACCTGTTCGTTCCCAATGCCACCGGCACGCTGGTCTTCAACTCGATCAGCGATTTGCAGAACGGCATTCTGTCGAACGGCGACGAGACGACCGGCTATGCCTCGAGCATCAACAGCGGGGATTCGGCCGGAGCCTGGGGCAACTTTTCGTCCACCGGCGACGTCAACAGCGCCGCGGCGAGCTTCACGCGCACCGTCTACTCGATCTTTGCGCAGGACGAGTGGCAGATGAGCCCGCAGGTGAGCACGACCCTTGGCGCGCGGGTCAATTGGATCGACGGCGGCCATCCGGAAGCCAACCCGAACTTCATGGCCCGCTACGGCATCAGCAACGAGACCGGCTTCAGTGCACTGCCGCCGATCGTTCTGCCGCGTTTCGCGCTGACCTACGATGCCGACGACTTCAGCATCTTCAGCCGCTCGCAGCTGCGGCTCGGACTCGGCATGTTCACCGGCGGCGATCCGCTGGTGTGGTTCGGCAATGCGTTCCAAAACAACGGCCAGGCCTATGGTCAAGGTGCGACGTCCGACCCGGGCTGTCCGGCCGGCCCGATCAACGTCCTCTCGGGCGGTTCGTTCGGCGGCATACCCGGCTGCATCGTAACCGCAGGCCAAGCGCAGGGCGCTGCGGGTCTTGCCGACACCCAGTCGATCGATCCGGACATCGAATGGGCCAAGGTGCTTCGCGCCAACGTGGGCTTCGAATCCGACCTCGACTTCGCGCCGAGCGGCTTCTTCAGCGGCTGGCACCTCAACCTCGACTACATCTACAGCCACTACATCGACCCGTTCAACGTGGTCGACCTGTCGCAGACCCCCAACATCACCAAGGGCCTCGGCGGCTATACCATCGACGGGCGTCCGATCTACGCCGCCATCGACCCGACCGACCCCGACGCAGCGGGTTGCAACGCAACGCTTGTCAGCACCTACCCGATCAAGTGGGACAACGTGACGGCGGCCTGCTTCAACCGGATCGGCCGCGACGACGAGATCATGCTGACCAATTCCAAGGGCTACAACACCCAGGTCGCCTCGATCTTCCTGTCTAAGCAATTCCAGGGCGGCCTCTTCACCGACGGTGGATCGGTCTTCATGTCGCTGGGCTATGCCTATACCGACGCGCAGGACCGGCGGACGCTGGGCAATTCCACCGCGACCTCCAACTACGACACCGTCGCCGCGTTCGACCGGCAGGATATCGCCGCGGCGCGCTCGGTCTACGCCAGCACGAACAACGTAACGTTCAACGCCAGCTTCGCCGAGGAATTCTTCGACGACCTGAAGACTCGTCTCAACATGACCTTCGTAGCCCGGTCCGGTCGGCCCTACAGCCTGACCTGGGCGGATAGCTATGGCGTGTTCAACGACGGCGCTTCGGGAAGCGGCAACGCGCTGCTCTACATCCCGACCGGGATCAACGATCCGAACCTCTCGCCGAGCTCGGACCCGGCGGCTGTCGCGGCGCTCTATGACTTCACCAGCACCTTCAAGTGCGCCAAGGACTATGCCGGCAAGACGATCGCGCGAAACACCTGCACCAACGACTGGTACTTCGACATGGACCTGTCGTTCTCGCAGGAAATCCCGGGACCGATGAGCCTGTTCGGGGTCAAGCGCGACAAGCTCAAACTGTTCGCCTCGATGGACAACTTCCTGAACCTCCTCGACAGCAGCTGGAACATCCAGCACCGGCGTAGCTACACCGGTTACCAGGACCTCAACATCGAGGCCAAGGGCATCGACAGCGCCGGACGCTACATCGTCGGCTACAACTTTGGGACGACATCGCCGCGCGACACATTCGAGGGCGATCAGTTCATCAACGTCACCTCGTCGGTCTGGCGGCTTAAGGTTGGCGTCAGCTACGACTTCTAATACGCAGCGAATGCTGTGAGTTTTCGAGAGGGGATAGTGGTACCGCAAGGTGCTGCTGTCCCCTTTCTCGCGAGAATTGCGGGAGGGTTGCATGGGTGTATTGTTGTCGGCTCTGCGCAGGGGCGGGCTGCTCGCTGCGGTCCTCGCGCTTGCAGGCTGCGCCACGCTGCCCACGGCCGCTCCGCCCGAGCAAGTCCAGATTCTCGCGTTCAACGATTTCCACGGCAGCCTCGAGGTACCGCCCGGCTCGGAGGAATACCGCACTGCTGCCGGTCAGCTTACGACGGACTCGCTCGGTGGGGCCGCACGCCTGGGCGCCGGACTCCAGGCCCTGCGCTCAGGCCATCCGGCGACGATCACGGTGGCTGCGGGTGACCTGATCGGTGCGAGCCAGTTGTCATCGGCGCTCTATCTCGACGAGCCCTCGATCATGGCGCTCAACCGCATGGGGCTGGCCGTCGCCGCTGTGGGCAACCACGAGTTCGACAAGGGCACGGCCGAGCTCAAGCGTATGCAGCAAGGCGGCTGCAACGGCGGTGCGCCCGTCGGCAGGCTCAAGCCGTGTCAGATCGACAAGCCCTTCGAGGGCGCGCGCTTCACCTATCTTGCCGCCAACGTGCTCGACGATGCCCGCACACCGATCTTCCCGGCCTCGAGCGTCCGCCAGGTCGGCGACGTGAAAATCGGCTTCATCGGCATGACCCTCAAGGGCACGGAGTTGCTCGTATCGCCCGCCGGGACGAAAGGTTATCGCTTCGCCGACGAGGCCGACACGGCCAACGCCGAGGCCGCCCGGCTGCGCGGGCAGGGCGTGGATGCGATAGTCCTGCTGATTCACCAGGGTCTCGACCCTGCCCCGATCTACAACGAAACCGGCTGCCCCGACCTCGACGGTGCGCTTCTGCCGCTGCTCGGTCGGCTCGACCCGCAGATCAGGCTCGTCGTCTCCGGCCACACGCACAAGGCCTATGCTTGTGAAATCCCGGCCAGCGATGGCAGCAAACGGCTCGTCACTTCCGCCGGCAAATACGGCTACTTCGTCACCGACATCGAGCTATCGGTCGATCCCGCCAGCGACACGATCCTCGCGATGAGCGCGCGGAACGTGCCGATAGACGGCGCAGCCGGCGAGCAGGCCGACGTTGCCGCCATCGTCCAGCGTTACGTCGCCAGCAGCGCCTCGGAGGCGGGGCGCGTGGTCGGCACGATCCAAGGCTCGCTGACGCCGCCCCCCGGGGCCTTCTACCGCCCGATCGACTACCTCGTGGCCGATGCCCAGTACGCGGCCGCGAAGGACCCGGCGCAAGGCGGTGCGCAATTCGCGCTGATGAACCGTGGCGGCGTCCGCACGGCCTTCGAACCTGGGCCCGACGGGGCGGTAACCTATGGTCAGATCTTTGCCTTGCAGCCGTTCGGCAACACGCTGGGGGTGCTCGAACTGAGCGGGGCCGACCTGGTCCGTGGGCTCGAGACCGCGCTGGCGCGAAGCGATATCGAGCCGCAGAAGGCCCTGCTGATCCCCTCGGGCAACCTGCACTACGCCTTCGACGTTTCGCGCCCGGCGGGCTCGCGCCTCGTCAGCGCGACACTGGACGGCAGGCCGATCGACCCGGAGGAGAAGTACCGCGTGGCGGCCAACAGTTTCATTTCCGGCGGCGGCGACGGATTCGACTTTCTCGCCCGGGCCAAGCCGGTTGCCGGTGGAGTCAGCGACCTCGATGCGCTTGCCGCCTACCTCGCCGACGGCCCCAACGCACCGCGCGATGCGCGCGTAGAAAACCTCACCCCCTAGCGGGCCTTGTAATCGACTTGTCACATATCTCGGCGAAGCCCAGAACCGTCACGCGATGGAAATGAGCAACCCCAAGGGCCGGGACCAATCCGGCGGAGCAGCCGCTCGCTCCGCCGATCGCTATTTCAATCGCGAATTGAGCTGGCTGGCCTTCAACGAGCGGGTTCTCGCCGAAGCCCGCAATCCCAATTATCCCCTGCTCGAACGGCTCCGCTTCCTGTCGATTTCGGGCAGCAACCTGGACGAGTTCCTGATGATCCGCGTTGCCGGCCTTCTCGGCCAGGTCCAGCGCGGAATCGAGGCGTTCTCGATCGATGGCCAGGCCCCGTCGCAGCAACTCGTCGAGATCCGCCGACGCGTCCGCGATCTCGAGGCCGGCCAGCAGGACATCCTGGCAGACCTGCGCCGGAAGCTCGCCGCGGAAGGAGTCCAGATCACCGACGGCACCGCGCTCAAGGCCGACGCCCGGCGCGATCTACGCAAGTATTTCGAAGACCAGATCAGCCGCGTCCTGACCCCGCAGGCGATCGATCCGGCGCATCCGTTCCCGTTCGTCGCCAACATGGGCATGGGCGTGCTGTTCAAGCTGACGCGCAAGGCGGACAACGCCTCGCTGGTCGAAATGGTGCTGGTCCCGCCGGGGATGCCACGCTTTGTTCGCCTGCCCGGCGAGGAGCAGACATTCATCCCGCTCGAGAGCGTCATCTGCCGCCATGCCCACCTGATGTTTCCCGGCTTCAGGGTCGAAGGCAGCGGCGTGTTCCGGGTGCTGCGCGACAGCGACATCGAGATCGAGGAAGAAGCCGAAGACCTCGTCCGCTACTTCCGCACTGCAATACAGCGCCGTCGGCGCGGCCGAGTGATCCTGCTCGAACTCGATGGCGACTTCGACCGGGTCGCCGAGGCCTTGCTGCGCGAACAACTCGGCCTCGAAGAGGCGCTGATCACCAAGACCGAAGGAATGCTCGGCATTGGCGGCTTGTCGGGAATTGTCGACGCGCTCGAACGGCCCGATCTCAAGTTCGCCCCCTACACGCCGCGCTATCCCGAGCGGGTTCTGGAACACGACGGAGATTGCTTCGCCGCGATCCGGGCCAAAGACATCGTCATCCATCACCCCTACGAGAGTTTCGAGGTGGTCGTCGATTTCCTGCGCCAGGCCGCCGCCGACCCGGCGGTGGTTTCGATCAAGCAGACGCTCTATCGCGCGGGCAACCAATCGCCGGTCATCAATGCGCTGATCGAGGCTGCCGACGCGGGCAAGTCGGTGACTGCCGTCGTCGAGCTTAAGGCCCGCTTCGACGAGGAACAGAACCTGCACTGGGCGGCCCAGCTCGAACGCGCCGGAATCCAGGTGATCTATGGCTTCGTCGACTGGAAGACGCATGCCAAGGTCTCGATGGTCGTTCGGCGCGAGGAAGACATCGGCGATCGCGGCGGCTATCGCACATATTGCCACTTCGGCACCGGCAACTACCACCCGGTGACCACCAAGATTTATACCGATCTCAGCTTCTTCACTGCCGATCCGCGCCTGGGAAGAGATGCCGCGCGCCTGTTCAATTTCGTCACCGGGTATGTCGAGCCGCCGCACACCGAACTGATCGCCATTTCGCCCATCGACCTGCGCGAGCGCCTTTACGAACTGATCGACCGCGAGACCGAGAACGCACTAGGCGGGCGCCCTGCGGCCATCTGGGCCAAGCTCAACGCGATCACCGAAAAAGGGATAATCGACCGGCTCTATCTCGCCAGCCAGGCGGGCGTGCAGATCGATTTGGTGATCCGCGGCAATTGCTGCTTGCGCCCTGGCGTGCCGGGGCTGTCGGACAACATCCGGGTCAAGTCGATCATCGGCCGCTTTCTCGAGCACAGCCGCATCTGGGCCTTCGCCAACGGCTACAACCTGCCGAGCGCACGCGCAAAGTTGTTCATTTCCTCCGCAGACGCGATGTCGCGCAATCTCGACCGGCGGGTCGAGGCTCTGGTCCCGCTGCGCAACCGCACGGTGCACGATCAGGTGCTCAACCAGGTCCTGCTCGCCAACCTGCTCGACAACGAGCAAAGCTGGCGGCTGCTGCCCGACGGGAGCTATTGCCGCATTCAGCCCGCAGCGGGAGAACCGGGCTTCAACCTTCATGCCTATTTCATGAACAATCCCAGCCTGTCCGGCCGCGGCACCGCGCTCGATGACGCCAGCGTTCCGACACTGACCCTCAAGCGGGGGCGCGCGCTGTGAGCTCCCCGTGGCCTTCGGGTTCGCTCGACGCCGACGGAGCCCGCCCTGACCGGGCGGTCATCGATATCGGTTCCAACACTGTACGTCTGGTCATCTATTGCGGCCCGCCGCGGGCCCCGAACACGTTCCTCAACGAGAAAGTCGTGGCCAAGCTGGGACGCGACATCGGCGAGAGCGGGCTGATTCCGGACAAGGCGGCCGAGCTCGCGCTCGCCGGGCTGCGGCGCTTTCGTGCGCTGGTCACAGATCTCGGCGTGCAGCAAGTCGACGTAGTCGCTACCGCCGCGGTGCGCGATGCCAAAAACGGCGAAAGGTTCCTCGAGAATGTGCGCAAGCTCGGGCTCGATGTCAGGCTGCTGAGCGGCGACGAAGAGGCGCGCGCCTCCGCCACCGGTGTCATTGCCGCTTTTCCCCATGCGCACGGCGTCGTCGCCGACCTCGGTGGCGGCAGCCTCGAACTCATTTCGGTCGAAAACGGCCAGGATCATGACGGCCAGAGCCTGTCGATCGGCACCCTGCGCCTCGGATCGCTCCGCAAGAAGGGTTCGGCATCGTTCAAGCGCACGGTCCACCGGGCATTTGCCAAAGCCGGCTGGGCAGCGGCGCATCCGGGTCCGCTATACATGGTTGGCGGAACCTGGCGCGCTTTCGCCAAGTACGCGATGCTCAAGAGCGGGCACCCGCTGACCGATCCGCATGGCCTGCAGCTTCCGGTCGAGGAAGCCGACCGCATCGCCAAGAGGCTGGTTCGCACAGATCCAGAAAGTCTGCGCGAGGTAAGCGGAATTTCGAGCCTGCGCGCAGTGGCCTTGCCCGACGCCGCCGCGCTGATGCGCGTGATGTTGGTGGAACTGGCACCCACCGAACTCGTGTTCTCCTCCTGGGGCCTGCGCGAAGGAATTCTCTACCAGCGCCTCCCCGCGCTGGCTCGGCGGCAGGACCCGCTGCTGGCAGGAGTGGCCCACTTCACCGCGCCGCACGGCGCCTCGATCTCGCGCGCGGCAATGATTGCCGGGTGGACCGCGCCGGTAGCCAATGGCGACGGCGCAAAGAGCGAGCGGTTGCGGCTGGCAGCGACCCTGCTCGCGCAGGCTGCCGCAAGGCTGGAACCTAACATCCGCCTTCGCCATGCACTCGACTGGGCATTGGAGAAGCGCTGGATTGGTATCGACATGCCGGGCCGCGCACGGTTGGCGGCGGCGCTCGTCGGTGCCTGCGACAAGCCGGCGCTGCCGTCGGAGCTGCTCGCGCTGGCGGACGAAAGGCTCCTGCATGAAGCGCTCGGCTGGGGCCTTGCGATCAGGCTCTGTCGACGTCTCGGTGGAGGTTCGCGCATATCTCTGGCGAGCAGTTCGCTGTCGGTCGAAAGCGAGACGCTGGTGCTCGATCTCGACGCTGCCGGGGTCGAATTGCTCGGCGAAGCGGTTCGTGTCGATCTCGAAACACTCGCCGGGTGGCTCGGCATGAGCGCAGAAATCCGGGTCGACAAGCGCTTGCCGATGAGGGCGAATTTGACACTGATGTGACGAGTGGCGCATTGCCTTTACCGTCCGACCGGCCTCGGGCGATACCGCGCGCCAGATTGGCGGCAGGGATTGATAATGGCGGAACCCGACGGGCAAATTGAAACGGACGCCGCGGCTGCGGTCGGAGCGCGACCGGACACTTCGACGATGACCGAAGTCCAGCTTGCACAAGCCGTGCTCGATCGCTCGATCCGCCCGCGGGTGGGAGAAGTCGTGCGTCTGGCCGAAGCCGTGTTAGCCAAGGCCAAGAAGAAGTCGGCGAAAAAAGGCAAGACGGCGCGCAGCGGCAAGCTCGCCAAGATCCCGGGACAGGCCAAGAAGAAGAAAAAGAAGGGCTGAGCGTCCTTTAGCGGGTCATCAGCCGAGCAACTCGGCGGTGCGGGCAATCGCGGTGATCGTTCGGCGACCTTCGCTGCGCCCGAGCTGCACGATTACGTCGATCACCGAAGAGGCGTATTCGATCGTGTCCGCGCGGCTCAGGCCGATGCCGGTCTGCATGACCATGAGCGAGAGCTGCTCGAGCGCGCCGCGCAAACTGTTCGCGTGTATGGTCGAGAAGCTGCCGGGGTGGCCGGTGTTGATCGCTCGCAGGAAGCTGACGCTTTCGGCGCCGCGCAATTCGCCCAGAACGATGCGATCGGGCCGCAGCCTCAGCGCGGCCTGAAGCAATTCGTTGGCCGTAATCTTGGCTTCGCCGAGCTCGCCCTTGACTGCGACGAGACCGACGCCGTTGGCGCCGGGGAGTCGCAACTCGGGGGTGTCTTCGACCAGCACGACGCGCTCGCCGGCCGGAATTTCGCCCAGCATCGCGTTCAGGAACGTGGTTTTGCCGGTGCTCGTGCCGCCGGAAATCAGGATCGTCTTGCGTGCCGCGATCGCGCCCCGCAGGAAGGCAACAGGGTGGGCGGCAGGATCGGGCAGCTCGGGTTCGACGTAGGGCGCCAGCGGACCGGTGTCGTAAGCATCGAGCGGCAGATCCAGACGGCGGTGCCGGCGGATAGCCATGGACCAGTGCCGCCGGGTGGCCGGGGGGCCGCAGAACTGAATGCGGGCGCCATCGGGCAGCGTCGCGCCGAGCAGGGGATGCTCGCGGTTGATGCCCTGGTGGCTGACGCGCGCAACCTGCTCGGCCAGACGCTGGATCAGCTTGTCGTCGATTGCCGGCGCCTCGATGCGCTGCATCCCCGGGGCATTGCTGTCCTCGATCCAGACTTCGGCCGGGCGATTGACCAGGATTTCCGTCACGCTATCGCGGCCGAGCCATTGGCGGAACGGCGCCAGATAGGCGTCGAGATAGGCGCTGCCGGCCATCGCGCCTTCGGTCGTTTCCAGTCGGTGGACTTCTGCTGTCATGACCCGCCTCAGATGCGCGGCACGCGGCTGAAATCGAGGTCGCGTGCGGTGAACACGCGGATCGGCTCGCCCTGTCGCACTCGCACCGTAGGGGCGATCTGGCCGTCCTGCTGCAGCGCCGTACTCGCCGCGTTGCTTCCGCCGCCAAGCACCACCGACGCCCCGCCGGTGGCGAGCCCGCCAATCACCGAAAGCAGAATCGAGGAGCCGAACCGCTTGAAGAAGTGGCTGTTGACCTTGCCTTCGAGGCCGGTCGAACCGTCGAACCCGGTGGCCGGTGAGGCGAGGTTGACCGAGACGCCGTCGGGCCGGATCAGCCGCGTCCAGATGACGTAGGCACGCTTCTGGCCGCCCTGCAGGCCCGACTGGTATTGTCCGATCAAGCGGCTCGAGCGCGGCACAAGGACGCGGCTGCCGTCGAAACTGCGCACGTCCTGGCTGACCACAGCGCGGGCGAAGCCAGGTACGTCGGTGTTGATCGCGGTTTCGAGAATCGCCGGGATCATCGTTCCCTGCGTTACGGTGGTCTTGGGATCGACATCGCTGCGTGCTTGGGCCGGCGCTCCGCCGACGCCGCCGATCTTGCTCGCGAAATCGTTGGCAGCGTTGCCGGTGGCAGGACCGCCCTCGGCGCCGGGGGCAGGTGGCGGCAGGGAGCTTGCATCGAACACGACCGTGGGCGTGTTGTAGGGATTGGCCGCCGGGCCGACTGCGGTCGCGGGCGGGTTCGCCAGTACCGGCGCCGGGGCCGGATCGGCCAGCTGAGCAGGGGCGGGGGCGGGCACGACGTCCGTTGCCGGCTGTTGGGGAGCGGCAGCGGGCAGCACGGCGGGGGAGGCCTGGCGTGCGGGTTGCGGCCGCTGGTCTTCGATCCGGGCCGAGTTCATGCCCCACAGAGTCGCCATGCCGAGCACAGCGACGATCGCCACGCCGGCCACCATGCCCATGGCATCGGATTTGCCCTTGCGCTGGGTGACGGTAGGATAGGCCGTTCGGCTGGCAAGGTCGATGACCTCGGCGCTCTCGCCCTCGCGCGGGTCGCGGTCGTTCTCGGCCTTGAGGGCGGATCTGTCCGCCAGTCGCATCGCCAATTTCATTGCTTGACCTCATCGAGCCGGGCCAGCGCCGGGGAAGGCCGGGCTGGGCCATTGTTCTGCAGTATCGCCATGTCCTTGCCCGAGCGCAGAATCAGCTCCTCGGGCACGCCTTCGATGACGATGACGTCGCCGCGAACGGCATAGTTGACCGGGCCTTCGGTGCCGGCCTTGTCCTTGATCAGGATCGCCGGGACGGGATCGCCGGCGGGCCAGGCAAGAAACGTCGCGGAGCCGTCGTCATAAATGCGCGCCGGCAGCAGGTTTCTGTCACCGCTCTTGTTCCAGGCGAAGTTGAGTTCGGCGGGGTCGACGATCGATTGCGGCTCGTGGGCGGCAGCCAGTTCGACCGCGTTGGGTCCTTCGGCCGGGGCAAGGCGTTTGGGTGCGGGGGCGACCGTTTGCGGATAGGTGAACGAAAGGACGTAAAGGGGGCTTTCGTTCCTGGGGTTCGCCACCAGGTCGAACAGGTAGGTGTGTTCGTTGGTGATGACGGTCATGTTGGTCGCGGCGCGGTCGGCGAGCGGTTTGACGAACAGCAGATTGGCGCGCTTGTTCGGGGTGACCTGCCAGGCCTGCGAATCGCCGACGGCGACGTTTTCGATCAGTTCGTCGTCGCCGAACTTGATGGTCGTCTGAACGTTGGCCTTGCCCTCGACCCGAACGACCTGGGTCTCGTCGAAGAGCCGACTGACGAGACGCGGGTCCTCGGCATGCAGCGGCGCGGCCAGCCCGACGAGGGCAACGGCGGCGATAGCGGGCAACAGGCGGCTCATTTCATTTTCTCCGTCTTGCGCGCGGGCGGGCTGCGAAAGCGGCTTCCGACACCGGCCACGCGCGAAATCGAACTGGTGCCCGCGGGTTGCCCGGTGGCGGCGGAAATGCCGACCTCACGGCGGTTGCCGACTGCGCCGGCATCGTTGGCGGCGAGCGGCGCCGGGGCCGCGAGGCGAATCTCGCGCGAAGGCGAAGCGCCGCGCGCCTGATCCACCGCGAACCCGGTCGGCTGAGGAGCATACGCGGGCATCGCGCGGTCCACCGCACCGGTCGACGAAGTGCTTTCTTGGCGAGTGCTTCCGGCCATGCCGAAGACGTTCCAGCCGGCGACCATCGTCCCGGCAACCTTGAGCGTCATGACCATCAGCGCGGTGTGGACCGCGGCGATCATGAAAAAGGCCATGGCCGCCTGGGCGTCGATCTGCCCGGGCGTCGCGACAAGCGCCGAGAGGACCGGGACCGAGAGTTCGAGCATCAGCGATCCGCCGAGGACCGCGAACAGCGGGGCAAGCGCCAGCATCACCACCCCCTTGAGCCAGCCGACGAACAGGCCGCGGGTGCCGGGAAAGAGTGCGAAGACCACGAAGACGGGCCCGATGGCGAGGAGGATGGCGAGAGCGATGCGGGTCGTTGCCAGCAGCCCCACCGTGGCGAGCAGGAACAGGGTGCCGCCGAGCCACAGCAGTCCAGGCGGCGAGAAGGCCGAATCCGGCGAACCTTCACCCGAAGCTTCGATCAGGGCTTGGAACACCACGTCGATGTTCTGCGCGAAGACCATCGTCGCATTGCCCGGCGTGCCGGTGAGAAGCGCGGCGATCTCGTTCGGAGCGCCGGTGGCGAGGTTCCAGACGACGCTCTGGTAAGCGATCCAGCTGGTCGCAAAGGTCAGGACGAGACCCAGCGTGACGATACGCGGGGTGAGCGAGGACACGCCGACGCGGCTGCGGCCGGTGATCAGTGCAAAGGCGAACAGCGCGACGTAGAGCGTCAGCAGGATGGTCAGCGCCGGGACCAGCGATCCGCCAGTGCCGAACAGGCGCGAAAAGGCCGCTTGCGCCATGCCGCTGGCGGCGCAGTCCACGCCCTGCAGGCTGGCGGCGATGCCGCTGCCGACCTGCTCGACCGCTTGCTGGCAAGCTGCGGCGCTCATTCGGCGGCCGCCATCGAGAATTCGTCTTCGTCTTCCTGCGGCTCGCCGGGCCAGGCGCGGCCGGTGAGTGGGGGATACCAGGCCGCGGGCTCGTCGCCGACCGCTTCGCGCAGCAGATCGAGACGGCGCACGGTCGATTCGCGGCCGGAAAGGATAGTCAGGACTTCGGGTGCCCCCGACAGATCGAGCCTGACGACTACCGAGGCGTCGGGCTGGCGCACGAGGAAGGCCCGGCTGTGCGCCGGCAGGCTGCGGATCAGCGCCAGTTCGTGTTCGGTGAGACCAAAGCCGTCGCAATAGTCCTCTGCGCGGGCCTTGGCGTTGGGCATGAAGATCATCGTCGCGGTCTGCTCGACCAGCGCGGTGGCGATGCGGCTGTCGAGCGCGTCGCGCGCGGACTGGGTGGCGAAGCCGACCAGCGCGTTGCGCTTGCGCAAGGTCTTGAGCCAGTCGCGAATGCGCGCGGCGAAGACCTCGTCGTCGAGCGCCTTCCAGCCCTCGTCGACCAGGATCATCGTCGGCTCGCCGTCGAGCCGCTCCTCGATCCGGTGGAACAGGTACATCATCACCGGGGTACGCAGGCGCGGACTGTCGAGGAGCGCGGTCATGTCGAACCCCAGCACCCGTGCCGAGAGGTCGAGTCGGTCGGCCACGTTGTCGAACAGCCAGGCGTGCTCGCCGTTTTCGATCCAGGGACCGAGGCGGTCGGCGAGATCGCCGGCCTGGGGGCGGCGCGAGCCGGACAGCAGCTCGCGGAAATGGCGCAGACGGCGCAGCCCGGCATCGTTGGCATAGGCGGCATCGACCGCAGCAGCGATTGTCGAGAACTCTTCCGGCCCCTCGGCCTTGAGGAGTACCGCGAACCAGTCGCGCAGGAAGGCGCGGTTGGTGGCGTTGTCGGGCAGCGCGAGCGGGTTGAAGCCGGCAGGTTCGCCGGCGTGGATCCGGTCGTAGCGCCCGCCGATGCCCCGAACGAACAGTTCGGCGCCGCGATCCTTGTCGAAAAGGATCGTACGAGGGCTGAATTTCTGCGCCTGCGCGGCGAGGAAATTCATCACCACGGTCTTGCCCGAGCCCGATGGACCGATGACCGAAAAGTTGCCCAGGTCGCCGTGATGAAAATTGAAAAAGAAGGGCGTGGCGCTGGTGGTTTCGAGCAGCGTCACCGCATCGCCCCAGTGATTGCCCTCGGCCCTGCCGAGCGCGAAACCGTGGAGCGATCCGAAGCTTGCCATGTTGGCGCTCGAAATCATCGCCCGGCGCACGAGGTATTGCTCATTGCCGGGAAACTGGCCCCAGAACGCCGGTTCGAAGTTGGTGTCCTCGCGCACGGCAATGGCGCCGGTGTCGGCCAGCGCGGCAGAGCAGGCGGCGGCGGCGTCGTCGAGCCGGTCGAGGCTGCGCTCGCGCACGAGCACGGTCAGGTGATGGTCGCCGAAAACAACCGAGCCGGAACCCAGTGCGTCACGAGCCGAGGCCATGTCGCCGCGTTCGGCGACCGCTTCCTCGTCGGCCGAGCGCAGGCGGCGCAGCGAAAGGTCGATGCGTTCGCGAGCGACCTGGCGGTCGTACGGGGCAAAGCTTTCGGAGACGACCATTTCGCACGGCAGCCGCAGCAGCGCGTCGAGCAGGCCCGGGCTGGTTGCCTCGGGATAGTCCTTGAGGCTGAGGATGGCGGCGAAATCCGACCCGCCCGAGCCGCGCAGCTCCATCGCGTCGAGACCGAAGCTGGCGCGGCGATACGGCAGCATCTGGCCGATGTCGGTCTCGTCCGACGGGCGCCGCACCGGGCGCATCTCGCCGTTGTAGAGCGCGCTCAGCAGCTCGAGGACTTCGTTGTTGGTCGCGCCGCTCGGCCCCGTGTAGTCGCCCAGCACCTGCGCGCCGTAATCGCCGAGCGAGGCGGTCAGCGCCTGGGCCGCGGCCTTGAGCGAGCGCAGTTCGCGCGGATCGGCCTCGAGTTCCTCGCGCCCCTTGCGGCGCCACATGCGCGCGGCCTTTTCGGCCAACCCCGCCTTGCCGCGCGCCGGACGGCGTACGAGGGTCAGGAACTGGTCGTTAACGAACAGCGAGCCGGAGTCGAGCTTGTCGCGCCAGCGCTGGTCGATATGCGCCGATAGCGGATCGTCGAAGCTGGCTTCGAGCGAGACGCTCACCCGGCGGCGGACGACGTGGTGATAGAGCACGAAGCGCGCATCGAGGGTCGAGCGCAGCATGACCTCGCGCGTGGCGGCATGGGCGTTGAGCGCCATCGTGTCTTCGGTTTCGAACAGCAGCCCGGGAACCTGCAGCGCGGTCATCAGCGAACCATCGCGCAGCAGCACGGTGTTGGCATCGACCAGGCGCAGGTACGGAAGGCGGTCGCCAGCGCGGGCTTCCTTCTTGCTCCAGGCGGCGGCTCCGAGCCACGGTTTGCTCATTTCACGGTCCTTTTCCGCGTTAGGCGGCGTAGCTGTTGCAGCCCCAGCGCTGCCAGTTCTTGACGCGCGGGCACTTGCTGACCTTGGTGATCCACAGGTCGAACACGCGCGGTTCGCGCAGGCAGGCAAAATAGCCCACCAGGTGCATCGCCAGCGCGCCGATCAGGGCCAGGAAGCTGCCCGTGATCAGGAACAGCTCGGTCGTGACCGCGGCGTTGATGATGAAGAAGTTGTAGGTCACCCCGGCGAACATCTGCGGCCGTGTGAGCGCGCGGTGGACCGGGTGGCGGACGAGTTCCATGTGCCTCAGCCCGCCGCGGTCTGGATGCCGGACACGATCGAGGCGGCGCCGAACAGCACGAAGCAACCGACGATCACCGTCGCACCGAAGCGCCAGTTGAGCCGGCCGGTTAACATCATGAAGCCGACAGCTGCGACGGCCATGACCGCGACCGCCGTGGCGACGTTGCCGAGCAGAGTGCCCTGCATCCATGTGAGCGCGTTGACGATCGGGCCCGAACCTTGCGGATCGGTCGACCGCGCTTGGGCTGCGGCCGGGAGGAGGAGCGCCAGGGCGGCGACAAGGCTGGAAATGGTACGCATCTCAGTTATCACTCCGGGAATGGTCCGACAGCCGCCCCATGATGGCAGCTACGTACGTCTGGGTTTCGCGAATGCGGGGGACGCCGCCGGCCCGCTCGACGCGGCCGGGCCCGGCGTTGTAGGCGGCGAGCGCCTTTTCGATATCGCCGCCGAAGCGGTCGAGCTGCTGGCGCAGGTAACGCGCGCCGCCCTCGAGGTTGGCGAGCGGATCGTCGGCATCGACGCCCATCTCGCGCGCGGTCGCGGGCATGAGCTGGGCGAGGCCGCGCGCGCCGACCGGCGACTGCGCCGCTTCGTGCCAGCGGCTCTCCTGCCAGACGAGCGCTTCGATCAGCGCCGGGCTGAGGTCGAAGCGGGCGGCGAGCTGCCGCACGGCGACTCGATACTTCGGGGGCAGGGCGGCGCTGCTGTCGAGCGGCGAGGCAACCGCCTCTTCGGGTACGTCGAGGCCGGTAACGTCAGGAAGGCTTGCATGGGCGGCGTCCGTTGGCGCAATTTCCGCGGTCGGGCCGCCCGAAATCCACGCCGCGCCCGAGCTACCGATCTCGAGAACGTCGGCATGCGCCAGCGTCGGCGCAGCGGCGACCAGAAAGGATAATGGAACAACGAATCGACGCACTGGCAAATTGCCCTCCGCCGGACGCTGCTAAGACCTTCTGATGACAAGACGGAGACAGCGCGGCAGAGCTGCGCATGCGAGTGCGGGCGACCGTGCCGAGGCACGGGCGCCCGCCCGATCAATTCCGGTTTTTGGTTCTAGCGCGAGGCGAAGCGCGGCGAGTCGAAGGCTCCTCTGTCGAGCATGGCAAGCGCCTCGCGCGCGAGCGTGCGCGAATCCACCCAACTGCCGCTCGCCGTTTCCAGACGATAGCGGTCGGTGCTGGCTGCGGCCTCGAACATGGCTCGCGCCCGGTCGGTATTTCCTTCGCGCGCGTAGGCTATGCCCAGGTTGATAAGGCGTGCGGGATGGTCCGCGTTGCGCGCGTCGGCGTGCTGGATCTTGTCGATGGCGGCCGCTGAACGGCCAGCGCGCATCTCCGGATACGCCACTTCGACGACGTTCTCGTTGGTGGCGGGGGCCTGGACGACCAGTGCAGAGGCCAGGATCATGGCAATCGGCATTTGATAATCTCCCAAAATTTCTGGTTCTTGTCATCCTGTCTGGCTCGCTCGCACCCCGACCGCAACAAAAATGAAATATTGTCACCGAACTGTAACATTCGGCCGAACATTCGCGGCGCGATGTCACAACTGTCACATCTCGAACATAATTAGGGAACTGTAGCAAAACGGAAATCTTGCAAGATTCCTGTCACCTCGCGGCCCTAGCGGCGAGTCGAGACGGTCATTTCTGCCGCCTTCGATTCTCACGCCATGAGGGGACTTTCTGCTGTGAAATACTTCAACCGCTCGCTCGTACTCGGCTGCAGCCTGCTCGCGCTTTCCGCCTGTGGGCCCGACGACGTCGCTTCCCCGGGGAATTCGTCCGGCGTCACCGTGAACATCAGCACGCCTACGCCTTCGCCCACCCCCACTCCGACAGGTCCGGCCACGGTGACTCCGGCCGGCACCTGCCCGACGATCGCCGATCCGCAGGGTCTGACCGATAAGGGCACGATCAGCGGCCCGACCGGCACCTACCGCGTCTGCGAACTTCCGCGCACCATGAAGGTTTCCTCCACGCTACCGAAGGTTGCCGGGCTGCTCTATTCGCTGAACGGCCGCGTCGACGTCGGCTGCGACGGCGGCTTCAGCGCTCCGACCACGGGCGCCCCATACACCTCGACCACCGTCGGCTGCTCGACGCCGCTGACCAAGGACACCAATGTTACGCTGACGATAGCGCCGGGCGTGATCCTGTTCGGCAACACCGGGCAGTCGTGGCTCGCGGTCAATCGCGGCAACAAGATCATGGCCGAAGGCACGGCGACGGCCCCGATCGTCTTCACCAGCAAGGACAACGTGGGCGGCCTCAACTCGGACAACTCGATCGGTCAGTGGGGCGGTGTCGTCCTGCTTGGCCGGGGCAAGATCACCGACTGCAACTATGGTTCGGTTGCCTCCGGCACCTGCGAGCGCGACACCGAAGGCGCGGTCGACAAGGCGATCTTCGGCGGTAACGACGACAACGACAATTCGGGCGTCATCAAGTACGTCCAGATTCGCTATTCGGGCTTCGTGCTCAGCGCGGACAAGGAACTCCAGTCGCTCACCAACGAAGGCGTAGGCAGCGGCACGGTGATCGATTACCTCCAGTCGCACAACAGCTCGGACGACGGCAGCGAGACCTTCGGCGGCGACCTCGGCATGTCGCACTACATCGTCACCGGTGCGGACGACGACAGCCTCGACGTCGACGCCGGCGCGCGGCTGCGGGTCCAGCACGCGTTGCTGCTGCAGCGTCCTGGCCAGGGCGACACGTTCATGGAAATCGACAGCAACGGCAAGGAGGACGACACCCCCCGCACGCGCCTTGTGGTGGCGAACTTCACCGCCGTCCAGCCGCAGGCGAGTGCGCAGAACGACGGTTCCGGCGACCTCGCTGCAACCATGTTCCGCGGCAATTCCGACACCACGCTGGTCGACGGCGTGATCTACGCCCCGAACAACGAATGCATCCGCATGAACGGTTCGGGCACGACGCCGGCAACGCTTAAGGCCTTTTCGGTCGTGCTGACCTGCAATTCGACGAAATACATCGGCACCGGCAGCTTTACTGCGGCCAACGTTGCGACGGCGTTCGGATCGGGCTCGAACAACAATAACGACAGCCTGACCTCCACCCTTACCTCGCTGTTCGTGAACGGCGCGAACGAGGACGGGGTCGCGGTCACCGACGCGGCGACCTACAACTTCGCCCCGCTGTCGACGTTCTTCACGACCCCGACCCACATCGGCGCCGCCTACAGCGGCAACACGTCCTGGTACTCCGGATGGACCTGCAACAGCTCGTACGCGCCGCTCGGCGGCGGTTCGGCCTGTACCTCGCTGCCGACCACCTGATCGGCCGCCCGGCACGTTCGCGGGGGCAGCCGGACACTGGCTGCCCCCGTCCACGCATCGTTTAATGAGGGAATTCCGATGTCCACCATGTTGCGTCTGGCAGGCGCTTTGCTGCTCACATCCGCACTCACCGCGCCAAGCGTCGCGTTCGCGCAGGACACCACGTCGCCAGATGCGACCGAGACGCCGGGAGACGCGACTGCGAATTCCGAGCCCGACGACGCAGGTCAGCAATCGGTCGAAGTCTCCGTTCCCGGCGGCGGCGAGATCATCGTTACCGGACACGCCACGCGCAATGTCGAGCAGGCTTCGAACCAGGTCGTCTCGGTCCTCTCGGCCACCGAAATCGCCCGGACCGGCGAAGGTGACATCGCCGGGGCGCTGGGCCGGGTCACCGGCCTCAGCGTGGTCGGCAACGGCTTCGTCTACGTCCGCGGCCTCGGCGATCGCTATTCGCTCGCACTGCTCAACGGCTCCCCCCTGCCGAGCCCTGAACCGCTCAAGCGCGTCGTTCCGCTCGACCTCTTTCCAACCGGCGTCATTGCCTCGTCGCTGGTCCAGAAGAGCTATTCGGTGAACTTCCCGGGCGAATTCGGCGGCGGCGTGATCAACCTCACGACAAAGGCGACACCCGACGAAACCTTCCTCACCATCAGCGCGGGCACGTCGCTCGACACGATCACGACCGGACACGCCGGGCTGACCTACTATGGCAGCAGCACCGACTGGACGGGATACGACAACGGCAACCGCGATACGCCCCCCGCGCTGGCGGCGTTTTTCGCCAGCGGCGAGCGGATGAGCTCCGGCACGGTCGACACGACCCAGATCGCGCGGGAAATCGTTACCGGGCGCAATTCGGTGGTGCAGCACTTCGACCACATTCCGGCGAATTTCTCCGGCAGCTTTTCCGCCGGCACCAGCTTCGACCTCGGCACCGGCACGTTGGGTGTGATTGCCGGCGGCGGATACAGCAACAAGTGGTCCACCCGGCAGCCGTTGCAGCAATCGTCGCTCAACGCGCAGCTCGATCAGCTGGAGACCGACTTCAGGACGACCGTGACCGACAACCGAATCGTCGCCAACGGTCTGTTTGGGCTCGGCTACGAATTCGCCGACAGCAAGATTCGCTGGACCAACCTCTATATCCACGACACCGACAAGCAGGCACGGATCGGGCTCGGACAGCGTCACCAGAGCGCGGCCGACTTCCTCCAGCAGCGCACCGGCTGGTACGAACGGCAGCTGTTCGACAGCCAACTGGTCGGGGAGTTCAAGCTCACGCCCGACCTCGAGATCGACGCACGCGGCGGTTATGCCAATTCCAAGCGCAAGGCGCCCTACGAACTGTTCTTCGAATACGTTCGTAGCAACGGCACGGTCGATCCGTTCGGTCAGTATTTCGTCAACCGGCTCAACAACGGCAACGGGGGCGACGGCGGGGCGACCTTCTCCGATCTCAACGAGGATCTGTGGTCGGGCGGGCTCGACCTGTCCTACGAAATTGCCACGGGTTACAAAGTCACGGTCGGCGGGGCTTATGCCAACACGAAGCGCATCAGCACGCGCCGCGACTTCCTGTTCCTGGCGCCGAATACCTATCTCGGCGATGCCAACGTGATTTCCGCCATCGGGTTGCTGCGGCCCGACCTGTTGATCAATGCGCTGACCGCCACCCCCACCGGCAACGGTCCGACCACGCCGATTGGCGTGACGATGATCGAGACCGACGAGGGCAATCCCTCGTTCGCCGCGGAGCTCGACAACTGGGCCGGTTACGGCAAGGCCGACCTGCAGCTGACCGATGCGCTCAACCTCGACATTGGCGTGCGTTACGAGGACGCGACCGAAACCGTTTCGCCGGTGCAGGTGTTCACCGTTCCAGGGTCGAGCGCCGCGACGACCTCGCTCAAGCGCACTTACTGGCTACCGGCGGCGACACTCACTTACGAGATCCAGCCCGGCATGCAGGTGCGTCTCAGCGCCTCGAAGACGATCGCCCGTCCGCAGTTCCGCGAACTCATCAACCAGCCGTACTACGATCCGGAAACCAGCCGTGCCTACCGCGGCAACCCGCTGCTGACGGACAGCCAGCTCTACAACGGCGAAGCCCGCTTCGAGGCCTACTTCGGGCGCGACGAGAGAGCCTCGGTGGCCGGCTTCTACAAGCGGATCGATCATCCCATCGAGGCCTTCGTCACCGGGCTCGACTTCCTCACCTCCTACGCGAATGCGCCCAAGGCGGAACTGTATGGCGGCGAGATCGACCTGCAGAAGTACTTCGACGTCGGCGACATCGGCAGCGGCTTCCGGCGTTTTCTGATCGCCGGAAATTATACCTACACCAAATCGAAGCTGAAGGTCGGCGCCAACGACACGGTGCAGTTCTACGGCGCTTCCTCGACGATCGCGACGGACTACTTCACCGACGGCGTGCCGCTGACCGGGCAGTCCGATCACGTCGCCAACCTGCAACTCGGGCTGGAAAACGAAGATCGGCTCTCGCAGCAGACGTTCCTCATCAGCTACGCCAGCAAGCGGGTCATCAGCCGCGGGCTGATCGGGACGCCGCCGCAGCCAGATATCTACGAGAAGCCCGGCGTACAGCTGGACTTCGTTCTGCGCGAGGGCTTCACCCTCGGCGGGCACGCCTTCGAGGTGAAAGGCGAAGTGCGCAACATCCTCGGCACCGCGCATGTCGAGTACCAGCAATCGGGGGCAAATCGGCTCGAGGTCAACACCTACGACGTCGGGCGGACCTACGGCCTGACCCTGTCGGCGACTCTTTGAGGCAATGACGCGCGGGAAGGGGCCGAAGATCGCAGCAGGTCGACTGACCTGACGTTGCCCATGGGCAGGATTTTCCTTTCCCGCGCAGTCCCGCCGCGTCTAGCCGGACCGGCGCGACAGCGGAGCGCGCCACGAACCTTCGCAGGGCGGTGAAAGCCGGATCAGGGCAGGCGGGTGTTCGACCCGTTCGAGCACGAAGCGTCTGCGGTAGATCGGCGTATTTGTCCGATTGGCGCCAATTCAGATGATGTCGAGCACGTAGCCCTTGTTGGTCACCGTGCGCAGAATCTGCCCCGCGCCGGCCTTGCGCAATGCGGAGCGCAGGCGCTTGATCCAGACGTCGACGGTGCGCAGGTAATCGGGGTCGCCCGACTTGCCGAGTGCCGATATAAGCTCCTTGCGCGACAGCACCCGGTTGGGGTTTTCGGCGATGAAGCGCAACAGGCGGAATTCATTGGGACTCAAGGTCAGCAGTTGGTCGCCCCAGCAGGCGCGCTCGGCAGCCGGCATGATCTTCAACTTGCCGGCTTCGATCACCTCTGGGGCGGCGCGAAAGCCGGCGACCGGATTGTGGGCGAGAATCCGGTCGAGCATCGCTTGCCGGCTGGCCGGCTGGAGCATGTAGTCGTCCGCCCCGGCGCGCAGCGCGCGGCGGCGATCCTCGGCGTCTTCGAGCTCGAGAACCATCGTGATGTGCGCGTCCTTGGTCCGCGGGTCCGCGCGCAGCCGGTGGCACATTTCCAGGCCCGAAAGTTCGGGCAACATCCAGTCGACGAAGATCCAGCAGGCTCCCTCGATCAGCGTCGACGGCCCCTCGGGCGGCAGGTACTTGAAGACGAATTTAGAATCGTTGAGTTCGAAGTCCTCGAAGGATTCGACCTCCTCGGAGGTTCCGAAAATCAAGACGAGGTTCATGCCGGTCAGCCCCTATCTCGGGGCCTTGTGCGGTGCCGATATGACTTGTTTGTGACTCCTTGGAGGTTTTCTTTGTCAGGCCAAACTAGGGCGCGAGGACCAGCCTGAGAAGCCAGGCAACGGCCCCGAGCACCGCCACGCTGGCCGCCCAGATCGCCGCCATCCAGGCCAGCCGCCGCCACAGCGGCCTCTGCGATTCCGCGCCCGCAGCCATCAGTGGTATCCTTCGCTACCGACCTTGCCGCGGAAGACCCAATAGGCCCAGCCGGTATAGCCGATGATCAAGGGCAGCGTCACGGCGACGCCGACGAGCATGAAGACTTGGCTGCGAGGCGGGGCGGCGGCGTCCCAGATCGAGATGCCGGGAGGCACGACGTTGGGCCAGATCGTCACCCCCAGGCCGGCCATGCCGAGCAGGAACAGCGCCAGCGCGAGGAGGAAGGGTGCGAGTTCCTTGCGCTTCTTCAGCGACCAAAACAGCGCGAAGGCGACGATCGCCGTGAGCAGCGGCACCTGACTGGCGAACAACAAATTGGGCATTTCCAGCCAGCGCGCGCGGTACTGATCGAGCAGCACGAGATTGTAGGCCGAGACCGCGGCCATCAGCGCGAGCGTCGCCGCGGCAGCGCGCGTGGCCAGGCGATAGGCGTGCTCCTGCACGTCGCCCGCTAGCTTCCAGATCATCCAGCAGGCGCCGAGCAACGCGTAACCGGCAACGGTCCCGAGCCCGGTCAGAAGAGTATAGGGCGTCAGCCAGTCCCACCAGCTGCCGGCGTAGGCGCGGTTCGCAACCTTGATCCCCTGCAGCAGCGCACCGAGGATCATGCCCTGGGCCATCGCCGCGACCAGCGACCCGCCGAAGAAGGCCATGTCCCAGAAGGGCCGGTGGCCGGGATCGCGCCAGCGGAATTCGAACGCTACGCCGCGGAATACGAGGCCCAGCAGCATGGCGACGATCAGCGGGTAGGTCGCCGGCAGAACCACCGCGTAAGCGAGCGGGAACGCGGCGAGAAGCCCGCCCCCGCCGAGCACCAGCCAGGTCTCGTTGCCGTCCCAGACCGGCGCGATCGCATTCATCGCCCGGTTGCGGCCATGCCCCACCGTGACCGTCGGAAAGAGGATGCCGATGCCGAGGTCGAAGCCGTCCATCACCACGTAGGCGAACACCGCGAAGGCGATGATGAAGGCCCAGATCACGGTCAGGTCGATGCTCATGATCCGTCCTTCATCTCGGCCGGGCCCGGAACGATGCCGGCGGTGCGGATGGGCGCGGGCGGCTGCTGAGCGGGGCCGGCTTCGCCGCTGTGCGGGGGCTGAGCCGCCAGGCGCAGCAGGTACCAGATGCCGACGCCGAACACCGCGAAGTAAATGACGATGAAGGCGAGCAGCGAGGCGCCGACCGCCGGCGCTCCGAGCGGGCTGGCGGAATCGGCGGTTCTGAGCAGGCCGTAGATGGTCCACGGCTGGCGCCCGACCTCGGTGGTCACCCACCCGGCGATCACGGCCACGAAGCCCGCAGGCGACAGCAGCAGCGCGGTGCGGTGCAGCGGCGACCAGTCATAGAGCTTGCCGCGCCAGCGCGCGACAATGCTCCACAGGCCGAGCCCGAGCATGGCGAACCCTATCCCGACCATCACGCGGAAAGACCAGAAGACCACGCCGATCGGCGGCTGATCCTCGCGCGGCACGGTGTCCAGCCCGGCCAGCGGGGCATTGGGATCGTGCTTGAGGATCAGCGAAGAGGCCTTGGGGACCTCGAGCGCGAAGTGCACCGTCTGCTCCTTGCTGTCGGGAATGCCGAACAGGATCAGCGGCGCACCGTCGGGGTGGCTCTGGTAATGCCCTTCCATCGCCATGATCTTGGCCGGCTGGTGCGCGAGCGTGTTGAGGCCGTGCTGGTCGCCGGCGAGTATCTGCAGCGGCGTGACCAGAGCGGCCATCCACATCGCCATGGAGAACATCGTGCGGGCGTGGGCGTTGGTGCGGTCCCTGAGCAGGTGCCAGGCCCCGACCCCCCCGACCGCGAAGGCGGTGGTCAGGTAGGCGGCGAGCACGGTGTGGACGAGTCGGTAGGGAAAACTCGGGTTGAACACGATCGCCCACCAGCTTGGGCCGGGCAGGAACTGGCCATTGGCGCCCATCTCGAAGCCGGTCGGGGTCTGCATCCAGGAGTTGACCGAGAGGATCCAGAACGCCGAGACGAAGGTGCCCAGCGCAACCATGCAGGTGGCGGCGAAGTGCAGGCCCTTGCCGACCTTGCTCATGCCGAACAGCATCACGCCGAGGAAGCCGGCCTCGAGGAAGAAGGCGGTCAGCACCTCGTAGGCCATCAGCGGCCCGATCACCGGACCGGCCTTGTCCGAAAACACCGCCCAGTTGGTGCCGAACTGGTAGCTCATGACGATGCCCGAGACGACGCCCATGGCGAAGACCACGGCGAAGATCTTGAGCCAGAAGCGGAACAGATCGAGGTAGAGCGCCTTGCCGGTTTTCAGCCACAGGCCCTCGAGAACCATCAGGAAGCTTGCCAGCCCGATCGAGAAGGACGGGAAGATGAAGTGAAAGCTGACCGTGAACGCGAATTGCGCCCTTGCCAGGAATAGGGGGTCGAGAAGGGAACCCATCCCTGCTTTCTAGGCCTTCGACGCGGTCGGACCCAAGTGTTTTGTGGTCATTGGATATTGCAGAACGTGCAACACCGGCGCCTTCGCCTTTCACTCAGTGGGGGGCGGGGCGTAAATCTCGCACAAGGTCTTGAGCACGCGGACCGCGTGTTCGTCGCCAATCCGGTAATATATGCTCTGGGCATCGCGCCGGGTCGCCAGAAGGCCGGATTCCCGCAACTTAGCCAGGTGCTGCGAAGTCGCCGATTGCGCCAGGCCGATATGTTCGGCGAGGAAGGAAACCGAGCACTCGCCTTCGAGCAGCTTGCACATGATCAGCAAACGCTGTTCGTTGGCCAGCTGCTTGAGAAGGCCGGACGCCCGATGCGCGCTTTCGCGCAGGACTGCAATGTCGCCTTCCGACACCACGTCGAGGGGGGCGGGCGCTTCGGGGGCAGCGTTCGAATTCATGGCGACACCCTAATCCGATTTCGAGCGCAAATGCAAAGACTTGCTTGGTAAACGCGGCGTAAGCGTTCATTCGCCCGATCAATATGGGGCTGCGCCGACGCTATGCAATCCGTGCCGCGCCCCAGGACGGCTTCGGCCGCCGCACTGCTGATCGAGGGAAAATGGCGGAGAGGGTGGGATTCGAACCCACGTTACGGTTGCCCGTAAACCGCATTTCGAGTGCGGCGCATTCGACCTCTCTGCCACCTCTCCGCGGGGTGATTCCGGCGCATCGGGGCGCCTGGTCGACCGGAAAGCGCGGCGGTTAGCCGAAGGGTGCGTGGTTGCCAAGCCCGCTCCGAGCATTTTTTCCGCGGGACTTCAGGCGGTCGCCGGCCCAGATATCCGGGCATGAGCCGGGAGACAGCGCTTGTTTAGCACCTGCGGCATTCTATATTCCCTGTCTCATGGACCGATCGCAGTTCTATTCTCCGCAGGCAGGGCGTCGCATCGACGCTCCGGCCGCCTCGCACGCCCGCTTCGGTATCGGTGACATCGTCAAGCATCGCCTGTACGATTTTCGCGGCGTGGTGTTCGACATCGACCCGGTCTTCGCCAACAGCGAGGACTGGTACGAGGCGATCCCGCAGGACATGCGCCCGCGCCGCGACCAGCCGTTCTACCACCTGCTCGCCGAAAACGAGGACAGTTCCTACGTCGCCTACGTCAGCCAGCAGAACCTGCTCGGCGACAGCGAGGGCGGGCCGGTCGATCACCCCAGCGTGCACGAGCTGTTCGAAGACTTTGCGGACGGGCGTTACCGCCTGCGCCGCAGCCTCACGCACTAGGGCGCGGTCAGCTCTTCAGCTTCCAGCCGCTCTTGAGCAGGCGATAGGCGCCCCAGCCGAACGCCAGATTGAGCACCCCTAGGCCCAGCGCGGCGCCGATCACCGCGTGATTGGTGTTGCCGATGTCGCTCTGGCCGAGGAAGCCGAAGCGAAAGCCCGAAATGATGTAGAAGAACGGATTGGCCCGGCTGATCGCCTGAAACAGCGGCGAGAGGTTGCTGATGACGTAGAACGTGCCCGACAGCAGCGAGAGCGGAGCGACCACGAAGTTGGTCACCGCTGCGTTGTGGTCGAACTTTTCGGCCCACAAGCTGGCGACGAGGCCGAGCAGCGAAAGGAACGTTGCGCCCATCAGCGCGAACCAGGCAATCGCCCACGGGTGAGCCGCCTGCATGTGCACGCCCGGCCAGAGCCACATCGCCAGGGCCAGCGCGCCGCCGACCATGAAGGCGCGCGTGATCGCGGCGCCGACAATGCCGATCATGAGCTCGGCATTCGACAGCGGCGGCATCAAGAGGTCGATGATCGTGCCCTGGATCTTGCCGGCGAGCAGCGAGAAGCTCGAGTTGGCGAAAGCGTTCTGCATCATGCCCATCATGATCAGGCCCGGAGCGACGAAGGTGGCGAAAGGCACGCCGAGCACCAGGCGGTTGCCGCGCCCCATGGCGACGGTGAAAATGACCAGGAACAGCAGGGTTGTGACCGCCGGCGCCCAAATCGTCTGGGTGTGCACCTTGAGAAACCGGCGCACCTCCTTCATATATAGACTCCACAGCCCGATCCGGTTGAAACCATGGATCACGGGCTGCCCCTTGGGCGGAAACCGCTTCCGCATCTTCTCGTTGGTCTGCGCCGGGCCGGAACGCGGTTCGGCAGCGGCAGTCACGACGGGTTGGGCTTGATCGGCCATGGGGCGCCGACTATCGGCAGCGCCGCGTGCTGGCAAGCGCAACGCGGCTGCGCGACACGAATTTGAAAAAGGTAACGACGTACGATGAGCTGGACTGACGAACGCATCGCCAAGCTGACCAAGATGTGGGAGGGCGGGGCGACCGCCAGCCAGATAGCCGACGAGCTGGGCGGTGTGTCGCGCAACGCGGTCATCGGCAAGGCGCACCGCCTCGGCCTCAAGTCGCGTCCCTCGCCGGTCAAGCCCAACGAGAAGCCGGCCCCGAAGGCGGGCAAGGCCGCAGCACAGGCCAAGGTCGCCGCCAAGCCGCGGCCGAAGGCGCCAGCGGCCGCCCCGGCTCCTGCGCCACGGCCCGCGCCCGAATCCGGCGATTCCCCGGCCGTGGCGAGCCCGAGCCAGCCGGTCCCCAACCCGTCGCAGGGCATGCCGAAGATCGTTTCCGTCGGCCCCGGCGGCTTCCTGCGCCAGGGGCCCGGAGACCAGCAGGCGCCGATCCCGCCGGCTCCGCCCCGCCGGCTCGTGCCGGCGAAGCCGAGCCCCGAGATCGCCGACAAGACCAGTCTGCTCGATCTCAACGACCGCGTTTGCCGCTGGCCCATGGGTCACCCCGGCGAGGCCGACTTTCATTTCTGCGGCGTGAAGGTGAACCCCGGGTTCCCCTATTGCGTTGAGCATTGCGGCCGGGCCTATCAGGCGCAGCTGCCGCGTGGCGCCCGGCGTCCCCCGCCGCCGCTGCCTTTCGGTGGCCCGCGCGTCCGCTAAGGCTCTTTTGTCCGGACCGAGATTCCCGCACTCTTCGATGGTCTCGGTCCCGCCGCAGCAGCGTTATGGGCGCACCGCGCCTAGAGCCGCCGCGCGGCTGCCTCGCGCATCAGGCGTTGGTGGTCCCACGAGACGATGAGCCCGAGGGCAAGGGCCTTGGTCGAGGCGGTGGTGCGGTCTGACACGCCCAGCTTGGCGAAGATGCGCCGAACGTAGACATCGACCGACGAGGGGGCGATCGACAGGACCTCGGCGATCACGCCGTTGCTCTTGCCGATACTCATCAGCTGCAAAACTTCGAGTTCGCGCCGCGAAAGCGCGACGACGGAGTCGTCGCTCCTGACCAGGCTGCAATAGTGCTGGAACGCGATTTGGCCCATCGAATTGATCCGCAACAGTACCTGCTCGTCGGGCCGCGGCGCGTCCGGTGCGAGGATCAGCCCCAGGAACCCGCAGCGACCGTGGGGCCCATAGCACACGGTGCCAATGCCGCGGCCGAGACCATAGCGGCCTGCCAGTTTTAGAAAGCGTCGATCGCGCTCGCTCCACACGTCCGGATCGATATCCTCGGGCCAGACGAACGGTCCCGCACGTGCCATCGCCAGGGCCGGCACGGGATCGAAACTGTACAGACAGCCGCGATAATGGCGGGTCCAGGTAGCGGGAAGGTCCAGAGTGACGACAATCCGGCCGGCGCGCGGGTCGGCTTTGGGCGGAGTCACGAAATAGCCCTTGGCGATGCCGAGATAGGAAACCACGGCGACAGTGGCGTCGCGCAGAGCCGCAACATCCTGCGACGTAGCGATCTTGCTCAGCAGGCTACTGAAATCTTGCTGCTTCTCCGACATGGCGTACTTCCGGCCCGACGCCCGGACTCCGGGCGAAAAACCCTGCATTCTCTGTCGTTTCGGAACTCGTGCCACTCCTACGCCGGGCACGCAAGCCCTCGCGCCGGCAAACGCGCTCGAACGCGCCCGGCGGGAGGTGCGGTGACTTTCTTACGAGAGCGGCCGAGGAATTGCCTGTCACGCAGCTGCGGGACATGCGCGCCGCGCGAATCTATGTAAAAGCTCCGTTAACCGCTCGCAGATATATCCGCGGCACCGAGGCCAGACTTGGCCAAGCAAATAGATGGACGCCGAGCAAAGTGAGCCGGGACAACCAAGCCGAGAAGACCGCGACTCTGGCGGCCCCGGAATCGCCTGCGGCGCGGCGCGCCCGTGCTCTCGGGACGCTCGCCGAGCTGGTTCGCCGCGCCATGGGCTGTCAGGCCGCGGTCATCAGCATTCCCGGCGAGCAGCGCCCGGGCGCGGAGCGGATGGCAGCGGTGGCCGGCCCCGACGACGGCGTCTGGCCCGGCGCTGCGGTCGCTGGCGACGACGCGCACCTTTTGGCGGATCCCGTCGCCGCCGGCGATCTAGGGCTCCCATTCTATGCCGGAGTTCCGCTGCGGACCAGCGACGGTGCGGTATATGGAACCCTGGCGGCCCTTGACGCTCGCGAGCGCGAGCTGGGAGACGACGCGCTGGAAACCCTGAAGCTCTTCGCGCGGCTGGTGCGGGACGTTATCGAGCCGCCGGCAGAGCCCGCCGGTCAGCGCGCCAGGCCAATCTAGCCTGCCGCGCCGGACGGCGATCGGTCGAGCCCGCCGAGCGCGACCCGGCCCTTGGCAGTGAGCACAGCGTCCAGCACCCGCGGCTCTGGGCCGGCGCCCACAAGAAGCGCTTCGTACATCATCCAGCCGCGGTCCTGGAGCCCTGTCATCAGTTGCAGGAAAGCGCGGTGGATCTCGTCCATTTCCAGGTCCGACGGGCGCAGGTCGACGGTGTCCGGCCAGCTGTTCAACAACCGGCGGGCCACGTGTTCGACCTGCCTGGCCGACACACCGGCAACTTGCCCCAGCTCGTCCATTGCTAAGAAAATCCCGCGCTCTGCTGCGCAAACAGCAACGTCAGGTAAAATGGTTAACAAAATCCTAATTTTGGGGCGGCGCGAATACTAGTTTCAGATCGGCTCGACGGCCGATCCGCTGCAGCGCTGGACCCGTCCGAGGCGCCGCCCTTGCGAGGTCCGGTCCGCCGGATTCCTATTCCTTTGCGGCGACCGCCGGCGGTACGTGGCGGTCGTTGATGATGGCCGCGGCCGATATCAGCAGGGCGCCGACGCAAAGCACGGCGAAGAAGGGCAGCAGACTGCCGCCCCCCAGGTCGATCAGCCAGCCCCCGAGCCCGGTGGCGGCTATCGCGCCGACCCGGCCGACGAAGATGCCGAAACCGATCCCGGCCGAGCGACACGAGGCGGGATAGCCGTGAGTCATCAGCGCGTAGAAGCTGGCGATGGCGCCGCTGAACAGTGCAGCCGAAAGACCGTAGAGCACGATAACCAGCGTTTGCTCGGAGGCGCTGGGGGGCCCGGAGAGCCTTTCGAGAACGACCGTGAAGACCACCAGAGTGACGAACAGGCTGCCGCTCAGCGCGGCGACGACCCGGCGCGAGCCGAGCCGCTGGATCACCAGGCCGACGGCGATCGAGGCGATCATCGAGGTGATCCCGCCGACCGCCACGGTGTAGGAGGCGGCATCGAGCGTCATGCCCTTGGCGGTGAGGAAGGTCGTGCCCCAGTTGAGCATTCCGTAGGCAACCATCGTGGCCGCCGCAAAGGCGATACCGATCCCCAGGTTGAGGCGGAAGTTGCTGGCATCGAGCACGCCGATCGCGCCGGCCTCGGTGTCGGTCATGTGTCGTTCGGTCACGAACTCGACATCCTGGTCGAGGACCTTTCGCGCCGCGATTCGGGCGGCATCGGGTTTGCCCCGCGCGAGCAGGAACGAGGGGCTGTCGCGCAAGATGGCGACGATCAGCACCACGACGATCAGCGTTGCGATACCCACCGCGACGAAGGTTCCGCGCCAGCCGTAGGCGTCGAGCAGCGTCGGGGCGAGCGAGGCGACCACGAGGCCCCCGGCGGGTGTGCCGACCGAGAGGGTGGTGACCCCGACCGAGCGCCATTTGTCGGGTAACCACTCGCCTGCGAGCGCGATGGCGTTGGCATAGGCAGAGCCGAACCCGAGCCCGCTGACCAGCCGCCAGGCCGCCATGATCCAGACGTCGTCGGACGTGCTCGCGCCCACCGTGCCGAGCGCGAAGACCAGTGAGGCGAGGGCCAGCGACCAGCGCCGCCCGACCATGTCGCCCAGCCAGCCGCCGCCCCACGAGCCAAGCCCGAAGCCGACCAGCGCCGAGCTCATGGCGATGCCGAAGGTTCCGCGGTCGACACCGAACTCGTCGATCACCACCGGCGCGACAATGCCGAGCAGCTGCGCGTCCATCCCGTCGGCGACGAGCACCAGCATGCAGATCGCGAACGTCAGGATCGAAAAAGTCTTGAGCTGCTGGCGCGAGATCGCTGCGCTGAAGGTGGTGGCCATCGGATTCTCCCTATCCCGTCGCCATCATTGCTTGCCGGACTCAAAAAGACCAGCGACTTGCAATCATTGTCCGCCGGCGGGTGACTTCGAGCCGAGGTCGAGCGCCATGTCCTCCTTGTTCTCGGTCGGTACGGGACGGTTTCCGGGGGCCATCAGGTTGCGGGTCATCTCCCAGCGCATGCCTTCGAATTTGAGCCGTCCGGGTGGCGCCTTTTCCTGCGGGAAGGCGGTCTCGATCTCGCGGTGGCGCTCCTTCACCTCTTCGAGGAATTCGTTGTTGGTGAAGATGTAGAAGCGGTTCTCCTTGATCGCCTCGACCACTGCCTTGCCGGTGTCGTAGGGATCGATCGCCGCGCGCATCGCGTCCCACAGGTCCTTCAGGAACTGCGGTGCGCCTTCTTCCTTGATGTGCTCGGGATCGTCCTCGGGCAGCGGCACGAGCGCGGTGCGGGTTGCGCCGGGGAATAGGCACGAGACGCCGATACCCTTCTCGGCGAGCTGGATGCGCAGGCTTTCGGAAAAGCCGCGCACGGCGTACTTGGCGGTCGAATAGGCGGCGAGGCCGGGCAGGGGGACGACGCCGGCCATCGAGCTGGTGTTGACCACGTGGCCGCCTTCGCCCTGTTCGCGGATGATCGGCACGACGATCTTGGTGCCGTTGACCACCCCGCCGAGGTTGACCGCCATCGCCCGGTCGAAATCGTCGAAGTCGGGGCTTGCCGCGGTGCCGCCGCCGTTAACCCCGGCGTTGTTGCACAGCACGTGGATCTTGCCGAACGCCTCGAGCGTCTCATCGACAGCGGCGCGTAAGCTGTCGCGATCGGCCACGTTGGCCTTGACGAAATGCACCGCGTTGTTGCCGGCGAGCTGTTCCTTCGCCTTGGCGATGTGATCGTCGCTCCAGTCGGCAAGGCTGACCTTCATCCCCTCGTCGAGAAACGCGCGCGCCATGCCAAGGCCGATGCCGCTGGCACCGCCGGTGATGAAGGCGACTTTGCCCGTCAGATCCTGCATTGGAATTCCTCCCCAGAATGGGGAGGGGGACCGCGACGCGCAGCGGCGTGGGGGAGGGGATTCTCCTCCTGGCGCGGCGCATGGGGCAGTCCCCCTCCACCATGTTTCACATGGTTTCCCTCCCCGTGCCGGGGAGGACTATTCATCCCTGAACTGCCCGAAGTCGGGCGCTTCTTCCTTCGTGTCCGGTGTCGCGCCCAGGACCGCTTCGCAGCGTGCCCGCATGGCATCCTTGTAGAAGCCGTGGGTGACGATGTAGGTCTGGTTGGCGAGGATGCCGTCGGCCACCAGTCGCCCGGCGTCCTCCGGCTCCATCCAGTTGTCGCCGACGATCCGGCGCTGCAGCTTGGCCTCGCTGGCGACATAGCCGCTGCCAGCGCGCAGGTGCTCGGGGCGGTTCTGCTGGGTCTCGTGGATCCTGCTCTTCACCGGGCCGGGCAGCAGGATCGAGACCCCGATGTCCTTGGTCGCCAGCTCCGCCTTCACGCTCTCGCAGTAATGGCACACGGCGGCCTTGCTGGCGGCGTAGATCGCCATGTGGCTCGGCATGACGACTTCGGCGGCAAGGCTCGCGGTCGAGACGATATGCCCGCCGCGGCCGTGCGCGATCATCTGTGGCAGGAACTCGACGAAGCCGTTGATCACCCCTCCGACGTTGACCCCGAAACCGAAGTCGTAGTCGGCGTAGGTTGCCTCGAGGATGGGGCCTTCCGGCCCGACGCCGGCGTTGTTGACCAGGATGTCGATGCCGCCGAAATCGTCGAGCATCTTCTGCGCCGCCTCGCGGTACTTCTCGCGGCTCGTCACGTCGAGCTGCAGCGCGCTGACCGCATTGGAGCGCCCGCCGCCGGCGAATTCGGCCAGCGCATCGTCGATGTGGTCTTGCCTGAGGTCGGCCAGCACGACCTGCGCGCCGCGCTCGACCAGCACCTTGGCGATGCCGAGGCCGATTCCGCTGGCGCCGCCGGTGATGAAGGCGATCTTTCCTTCGAAACTGGTTATCGGCATCGCTACTCCTCTTCTTGACTATGTCTGGCAGAGGCGGCGGACGAGGTAAACGATTCGTCGGGCCAGGCGGACATGGACCACGGATCGGCAAAGTTTTTCCGTGACCTTACGGCGGGGTCGGGTGCGGCAAGGTAGGGACTTTCGATCACCCGCAGCAAGGCGCAAGTATCTGTTTTAACGCGTGTTCCGATGTAGCGCCCGCCGCGCACGATGGGCTTGAGCGTGCCGTGATAAGCGCGGTGCCACAACTCGTAGCCTGTGACCTTCCGCGAAGAGATCGTCCGGCTTTCGCGCAGCCCCATCGCCGCGTCCCACGCCGCGTTGAAGCTCTCCGCTCCGGGCAGCTTGCGCAGCCGATAAGCGGTTTCCCGTGCCATGTTCACCCGCCGCGCCGCCTCGGCGACCGAGCGGGTCTCCGCCAAATGCCCGAGAAACTCGGCCTGCCTGAGGGGCGTCCAGCCGTCGCGCCGGGCGCGCAATGGGACGGGGACGAAGGCCGGCACTCGGCGGCGCGGCGGCGGGGTTTGCGGGGTGCTGCGGGTCATCCGGCAGGATGAAGCAGGTTTGGCGCGTGTAGGACATAGGTTTTCGGCGGCGGGCGCGGCCATCCACTCCACTGCCTGCCACGACCGAGGTTGATTGGTCGCGCCTGACTGGCTCTAAAACGGCCCCTCGCGCGTGAACGGTACTTCATCGCGCCGCGGCGGCGGCCAGTCGCCGTCGGCGGTTGCATCGCGGCCGTTGGGGAAGCGGATCGGCACGCCGACCAGCTCGGCGGGATCGAACAGGCGCATGCTCACGCCCATCCGGTCGAGCGGTTCGATCGATGTCCAGCCGACGTTGGCGCTGCACCTGGGGCAGAAGACGAACCTGATCCAGGCCGGGATGTCGGAGCGGACGAAGGTTTCGGTCTCGCCCTCGATGGTCACGTCGTCGGGAGGATAGTAGCCGGTCAGCGAGCCGAGCTTGAAGCACGCAGTGCAGTCGCACGAGTTCATGTATTCGGGCCTGCCCGGCACGGTGACGGTCACCGCGCCGCACAGGCAGAAGCCTTTCACGCAAGCTCCCTGACGTCGGTTAGCCTGCCGGTGACCGCCGCCGCCGCCGCCATCGCCGGGCTGACGAGGTGGGTGCGTGCGCCCGGGCCCTGGCGGCCGACGAAATTGCGGTTGCTGGTCGAGGCGCAGCGTTCGCCCGCCGGAACCTTGTCGGGGTTCATGCCGAGACAGGCCGAACAGCCCGGCTCGCGCCACTCGAGCCCGGCCTCGATGAAAACCTTGTCGAGCCCCTCGGCCTCGGCCTGCGCCTTCACCAGGCCCGACCCGGGCACGACGATGGCCCACTTCACGCCCGAAGCCTTCTTGCGCCCCTTGAGCACTTCGGCGGCGGCGCGCAGGTCCTCGATCCGGCTATTGGTGCACGAACCGATGAATACGTTCTGCACCTCGACCTCGTCCATCCGCTGGCCGGGCTTGAGGTCCATGTAGGCGAGGCTGGCCCGGGCCGCCTGCTGCTTGCCGGCGTCGGCGAAGCTTGCCGGGTCGGGCACGACGCCGCCGATGGCGACGGTGTCCTCCGGGCTGGTGCCCCAGGTCACGGTCGGCTCGACCTCTGCAGCGTTGATCGTGACGGTCTTGTCGAATTCCGCGCCCTCGTCGGAATGCAGCGTGCGCCAGTAGGCGACGGCCGCGTCCCATTCCTCGGCCTTCGGCGCCAGCGGGCGGCCCTTGAGGTAAGCGAAGGTCGTCTCGTCGGGCGCGATCAGGCCGGCGCGGGCGCCACCCTCGATGGACATGTTGCACACCGTCAGGCGGCTCTCGATGCTCATCTCCTCGAACACCTTGCCGCGGTATTCGATCACGTGGCCGGTGCCGCCGGCGGTGCCGATCGTGCCGATGATGTGCAGGATCAGGTCTTTCGAGGTGATGCCCGGGCCGAGCTCGCCCTCGACCACGACCTGCATGGTCTTGGACTTGCGCAGCAGCAGCGTCTGCGTCGCCAGCACGTGCTCGACCTCGCTCGTGCCGATCCCGAAGGCGAGCGCGCCCATGCCGCCGTGCGCGGCGGTGTGGCTGTCGCCGCAGACGATGGTCGTGCCCGGCAGCGAGAAACCCTGCTCGGGTCCGACGACGTGGACGATGCCCTGTTCCCTGGCCGTGGCGCCGAAGTAACGCACCCCGAAGGCCGGCGCGTTGCGTTCGAGCGCTTCGAGCTGGCCGCGGCTTTCCGGGTCGGCGATCGGCACGCGGTTGCCCTCGGCGTCGATCCGCGCGGTGGTCGGCAGGTTGTGGTCGGGCACGGCGAGCGTCAGCTCGGGCCGGCGGACCTTGCGGCCGTTCATCCTGAGCCCTTCGAAGGCCTGCGGGCTGGTCACTTCGTGGACGAGGTGGCGGTCGATGAAGATGAGGCAGGTGCCGTCGTCACGCGTCTCGATGACGTGGGCGTCCCAGATCTTTTCGTACAAGGTGCGGGGGCGGCTTGACATGGGCAAGAAATGGCCCCCCTGCCGTGGCAAGGCAAGCGGGGGCTGTCTTTGCGCGGCCAAAGCCCTTATTTAGCGAGCATGTCCTGGCTCGCCCCCGTCCTGATCGTCCTCGCCACCGCTTTGGCGATGGAGGCGGTCGCGTGGAGCAGCCACAAGTACGTGATGCACGGTTTCGGCTGGGGCTGGCACCGCGACCACCACGAACCGCACGACAAGCTGCTGGAGAAGAACGACCTGTTCGGCCTTGTCGGTGCCGCCGTTTCGATTGCGTTCTTCGCCATCGGCAGCCCGCTGGTGATGGGGGCGGGCGCCTGGTGGCCGGGCACATGGATCGGTCTTGGCGTGCTGTTCTACGGCGTGATCTACACGCTGGTGCACGACGGTCTCGTCCACCAGCGCTATTTCCGCTGGGTGCCCAAGCGTGGCTATGCGCGGCGGCTGGTGCAGGCGCACAAGCTGCACCACGCCACCGTCAGCCGCGAGGGCGGGGTCAGCTTCGGCTTCGTCTTCGTGCGCGATCCGGCGGCGCTCAAGGCTGACCTCAAGCGCCAGGCGGCAACGGGGCAGACGCGGCTGCGGGATAGCGTGCCCGGTGCTGCCGAGCTCGTGCCGTCAGGACGAAATCTCGGAGATCGGGCCGGCTAGGCGCAAGCACTCGGTCGCGAAGACGACGACGTGCGACAAGTCCGGTCGCGAGCGGGACGAATAGAGCATCGCCTGCGCCCCCGCGAGTCGTGCGGCATCGGAAAACTCCCACGTGGGGGAGGGGGCGCCGGCTGCATGCAGATCCTGCCATACGATCGAGGCCGCAGCATTGCCGCGGATGTCGGCCACCGCGGCCGCTTCCAGCCACATCGGGACAAGGACCCGTTGGGCTCCGTCGGAGAGATAGCGCCGGACGGCGACGCTCGCGCCCTCCGCGCTCAGCGAGGCATAGGCGGCGAGCTGGCCCGAGTGGTGAAACCGGCCTTCGGGGGCCTTCGCCGCAGCCTGGGGACAGTCGGCCTGCGCCGCGGGCAGGATGCGCCAGACCGGTCCGCTGAATGGCGCGAGAGGGACGACGCGGGTCATCCCCTCCCGCGTCATGCCGCCGCCAGGGGCCCTTGGGCAAAGTCCTGGCGGGAAATCTCGTAGATGACGTGGGCGACCGGGCCGTTCGGCGTGTCGGTCATGTCGATCCGGTCGGTCAGGCGCCCGCCGATGTGCTCCATCGCCTTGCGGCTGATGACGTTGTCCTCGACGACGCGAAAGGTGACGACGTCGACGCATTTCAGGGCGTGTTTGAGCATCAGCCGCTTCATTTCGGCATTGGCCCCGCTGCCCCACAGACGGCGGGCGAGGAAGGTCCAGCCGATTTCGACCGTGCCGCCGCCCGCCGGATCGTAGCCCTGGAAGCGGCTCGAGCCGACCATTTCGCCAGTGCCCTTCTCGATCACCGCGAGCGCCCCGCCCTTGTCGAGCGCATCGGCGAAGAAGGCGCGGAACACCGGTTCCTGCCAGCGGTCGTGCATCGGATGACCCGCCCAGATCTGTGGATCGCTGGCGACGGCATAGAGCGCGTCCCAGTCGCTCGGGACCAGCGGCCTGAGCAAGAGCCGCTCCCCTTCGAGGACCGGCTGCCGGTCCATCGTCAGCTGGCCACCGCGCGCACGGCGGAAACGAACTTGTCGATGTTGTCCATCGTCAGCCCGGCGACGTTGATGCGGCCCGATCCGGCCATGTAGATGCCATGCTCGCTGCGCAGCTCGGCGATTTGATCCTTGTCGAGCGGGAGCACGGCGAACATGCCGTTCTGCTGCGCCAGCGGGCCCAGGTCGACCGAGCCGACTTTGCCGGCGGCGCCGAGCCGGTCGCGGACCTGGCGTATGCGGGTGCGCATTTGGTCGAGCTCGTCCTGCCACTGGGCGGTGAGCGTCTCGTCTTCGAGGATCAGGCGCACTGCGGCGGCGCCGTGGTCGGGGGGCATCGACCAAGCGGCGCGGGCCAGCGCGTGGCCGTTCGACAGCACGCGGTTCAGGCTCTCGGCGTCCTGCGTCATCGCGTAGAGCGCGCCCACGCGGTCGCGGTAGAGCCCGAAGTTCTTGTCGCAGCTGTAGGCGACGAGCGCTTCCGGCACTGCGGAAATGACCCGGCGCACGCCGTAGGCGTCCTCGTCCATTCCGTGGCCGAGGCCCTGGTAGGCGAGGTCGAGAACCGGGAGGGCGGGGCTGTCAGCGAGCAGCGTTGCGATCTCGTCCCATTGCCCGGGGGTGTAGTCGATCCCGGTCGGGTTGTGGCAGCAGCCGTGCAGCAGCACCGCATCGCCCTCGCGCGCGTCGGCCAGCGCCGCCTTGAGCGCATCGAGGTCGGCGGCGCCGTCGGCGGTGGAATGGGCGAAGGTCACCAGTTCGAGGCCGAGGTCCTTGACGATCTGCGCGTGGTTGGGCCAGCTCGGCACGCCCATGAGGATGCGCGTGACGCCGCAAGCCTTGGCCAGGGCCAGCGCCAGGCGCACGGCGCCGGTGCCGCCGGGGGTCTGCATTCCCTCGATCCGGCCGCCGAGCGAAGGATCGGTCCCGTCAAAGATATAGGGCATCAGCGCATGGACGAAGCCCATGTCGCCTTCCGGCCCGAGATAGGATTTCGACGGCTGCTCGTCGACCAGCTTGCGCTCTGCCGCCTTGATCGCGCCGAACACCGGGGTCTCGCCCTGGCCGGTGCGATAGACGCCCACGCCGAGGTCGATCTTGTCGGGCCGGGGGTCGGCGTCGTGGAGCTTGATCAGCGCGAGGAGCGCGTCGGGCGGCTGTTGGTCGAGTCTGTCGAGCATGGCGGCGCCGCTTTGCCGCCGGCGACTGCTCTTCGCAAGCGCGAAGGCGGGTTTTGCGACGCTAGTTTTGCTGTGTCCTCAGAAAGGCAGCCAGCGCTGCTTTCTCGAGAACTTCATGTAACCGGCGTTGATTCCCAGCCGCACGCCCGCACCCATGCGGATCGGGATCAGCACGACGTCGCCCTTCCTGAGATAGCTCGCGGTCAGCCCGCCCACCAGATAGGCGTCGCCTTCGCCGGCCGGATAGCGCTCGTACAGCTCGTCGGTGTCGTAGAGGTTGTAGACCAGCACGAAGGTGTTGGAGGCGTTGGCGCCGAGGTCGAAACCGAGCGAGGGGCCGGTCCAGTAAACCGGCATCTGGCCCTCGATCTTGTGATAGAGCGTGCCCGAACCGTACCGCACGCCGAGGCCGACCGCCGCGCCGGCTTCGCGGCCGACGATATAGCCGTTGGGTTCGCCTTGCTTCTTGAGCAGGTCCTCGATCATTCGCGCGACGCCTTCGGCGCCCTTGCCGAACACGCCCTCGGCTGCGCCGATCAGGTCGTCTTCGTGGTAGGTCTCCGACGTCGCCGAAGCGGGGGACGGCGCGGACACGGGCTGCGATGCGGCATAGCCCGTCACAGAGGTGCCCGGCTCGGCCGGGGCGGGCTGAATGGCAGGATCGGCTTCGGGCGGCAGGTCGCGCGCGGGCTCGGCAGGGCTCGGCGTGTCCTGCGGCTGATCGAGGTCGGCGTCGATGGCGGCGTAGTCGTTGGGATCGACCTGCTCGATCGACTGGGCGGCGGCAGGGGCCGTGCCGAATGCGGCAAGCGCGAGGCTGGCGGCCAGAAGGCAGCGGCGTGAGGCGGCGATAATCGTCATCATTTGCATTCCCATCCCGTCCAGGCGGACGTTTTCGCGGCAAAGAAGAAGCCACCCGCGCTGAAGCGGCAATGAACGCGCGGCAAGGCGAATCGGTTTTGCGGCGAACCGAGTCCCGATCGCGGCCGAACAGGTATTTTGCCTGGGCGCCGGCAGCGCCCTTGAAGCCCGCAAGACCCCTCGCTATAGGCCCCCCTTCGCCGCTAGGGTCCGGAGACGTGGGTGAGTGGCTGAAACCAGTTCCCTGCTAAGGAACCATACCTGGTAACGGGTATCGAGGGTTCGAATCCCTCCGTCTCCGCCACCAATTTCGCCCTTGATTTGTTCATGTGGGGGAATTGAGGCCCGCGCCCTTGCGCAGCGTGTCTGCCTTTACATGCTCTCGTTTTTGAAACACTGTTTCGCAGCGTAGCGTACTGCGCTGTCTGTGTTCGGTGCGGGGCGCCGCTGCGCCATCGAGGAACTGGATCAGTGCGCGAGAAGGCGCACATGCCGTGGGGGTGATGTCGATAGCAAAGCCAGCCAAAGCCGACGAAGGTGTGCAGACTGCGCGGGTGGCGGTACGCATCCTCGAGTTGCTCGCCAGCCGCGACGAAGTGGGCGTGACCGAGATCGCCCGCGAAACCGACATGACCAAGCCGCGCGCCTATCGCCACCTGCGGACGCTGCTAGCGATGGGCTACGCGGTGCAGCGCGACGGCAGCGACCGCTATGCGCGCGGACCCAAGCTGCTGGCGCTGGCACGGGTGATCGGTCAGTCGGCGGAAGACGGCGTGATCGAGCTCGCGCGGCCGGTGATGCAGGGCCTGCACGAAGAGTTCGATCATTCGTTCAACCTGTCGCTGGTCTATGGGGACAGCGCGTCGATCGTCGAAAGCCTGCCGGGCAAGGCGCTGGTCGGCATTACCGTCAAGCTGGGCGAGCCGCTGCCGCTGCACTCCACCGCCGCGGGCAAGCTGATCCTCGCCGACCGGCTGAAGAAGCAGGGCACGCTGCCGGCCGGAAAGCTGGTCCGCTTCACCCAGTATACCATCACCGATCCCGCAGACTTGCGGCAGGAGCTGGCCACAGTCGCGGCGCGCGGCTGGGCCGATGCCCCGCAACAGGTCGTGCTTGGGATCAACGCCGTCAGCTCTCCGGTCTACGATCATAGGGGCGACCTGGTGGCAATGGTCTCGGCGATGGATTCGATCCAGTTCATTCCCCCCGATCCACCGGCCGGGCTCATCACGGCGATGCGCGAAGCGGCCGCAGAGATTTCGGCCAGGCTGGCGCTCTGAGGACGCGGATGGCCGTTCCTCACGCTCCTTGCGTTCGAGAAGCTTGCCCAGGGGGGCGCCGATCGGGGCGCGTGAGAAGGACATACAGCCCTTTGGGGCAAGACCGCCCGCAGCGCTTTCGCTCAGGTAAGCCGCAAGTCGGAAAGGACTGCAAAACCATGCATGAGAATAGGCTGACCCGGAGCCGGGTCTTTATCTGGCGAGCGCTGTTGTCGGCAGGGATTGCCATGACTGCCGGGTGCACTACAGCCGGGGGTGCGGCGCTTCCCAATGGAGCGGTGGCGATTGCCCGCCAGGGTTCGTTCGAGGCCGGCGGCAAGGTGATCGGCGAGCCCGGCAAATCGACGCTTTCGTGCGACCACGGTCACGTCGAATTCGAAATCCCGGTGAAGGCCAAGCCGACCGCGCTGTTCCTGTGGCACAGCTCGAGCGCAGCCGTCTGGCAGCGCCGCTGGGACGGGGGCGAAGGCTACCAGATGAAGCTGCTGCGCGCCGGATATCCGACATACGTCTGGGACGGTCCGCGCGTCGGCCGCGCCAACTGGGGCTGCGAGGACTATACATACAAGGCGCAGGTCGGGCGCGACCAGGGCAACTTCGGCGCCTGGCGCTTCGGTCCCAAGTTCGGCCAGTTCTATCCCGGCGAGCAATTCCCGACCGGCGATCCCGACGCGCTCGAACAAGCCAACCGTGCGCGCTACGACGAGTTCGACAAGGTCGCCAACGCCCAGCTCGAGACCGATGCCGCCGGCAAGGCGATGGACCGGATCGGCCCGGCGGTGCTGCTGACGAATTCGGCCGGAGGCTTCCGCGCGCTTTTGACCAGGCTCAAGAGCAACAACGTGAAGGGCATCGTCGCCTACGAGAACCCCGGCTACGTCTTCCCCGACACGATGGAGCCCAAGATCAAGGAGGGGCCGTTCGGGCCGGTCTACGTGTCAGAAGCCGAATTCGCGCGGCTGACCCAGATTCCGATCCAGCTCGTCTGGGGTGACCACATCGACGATTCACCGGGTTGGGCCAATTTCTTTGCGCTCAGCCAGAAGTTCGCCAAGGCGGTCAACGATCGCGGCGGCCACGTCGAGATCATGCGGTTGACCGACGCCGGTCTGCACGGCAACTCGCACATCCCGTTCGCCGACATGAACAACGATGAAGTGGCCAAACTGCTGTTCGCCTGGCTCGAGAAGAACGGGTTCTGACCGTGTCGAGCGTCGCCGGCAAAGTGAAGGCGAAGGGGCGGGGACTGCTCGGCACCTGGGTCAAGATCCCGTCTTTCGAAACCGTGCAGCTGCTCGGCCATGCCGGGTTCGATTTCATCGTCGTCGACATGGAACATGCACCGCATTCGCTCGACCGGGCGGTCGAGCTTGTGTTCTGTGCGCAGGCGATGGGCATGGTCGCGCTGGTGCGCCTGCCCGACCACCTGGGGACGACGATCCAGCCGCTGCTCGACGGCGGGGCCGACGGGCTGCTCGTGCCGCGGATCGACGATCTCGCTACGGCCGCGGCGATCACGCGGCGGATGGTCTTCGCACCGCAGGGCGAGCGGGGCCTGGGTGCGACGTCGCGCGCCGGCCGCTGGGGCCTCGCGCCGACGAGCGATTACATCGAGCGTGGGAATGCGGCGCTGCGGATGCTCCAGCTCGAAGACTGGGCTTCGCTCGAGCGCGCGGCGGACTTTGCTGCGCTGGAGGACGTCGGCGGGATCTTCATCGGTCACGGCGACTTGTTCCTGTCGAGCGGGAAACCGCCGAGCGATCCCGCGGTCAAGACGCTCACCGCCAGCGTATTAGCGGCGACACGGGATGCGGGCGTCCTTTCGGGGGTGGCTGTCGGCACCCCCCAGGAGGCGCGCGCGCATCTCGACATGGGATTTTCGCTGGTTATGCTCAGCAATGACACCACCATGTTTGGCAAGGCCGTCGCCGAGGCGGCCGCCGCCGCCCTGCAGCCCTGAGCGGCAGCGGTTCGACTTGCCCTTGGCGGAGCCCGTTTTTTTCCCTTGCGGCGCGCGAGGCGAAATCGGGTTGCCCGGCCTCGTTCGCAGACCTAGCGCCGGGACGATGTGGGGGCACGTCGGGGAACGTTTCAACGCTGCCCCGCCTGTCTCGCCCCGGCTTGCGGCGCGCGCGACCAGGAGGAATGACCATGTACGAAGCCGACGATCCACGCTCTCGCCTATCAACCGCAGCGGCGGACGGCGGGCCGCCCTCCGCTTTCGCCGCCTCGAGTTACGGCCGATTCTATGCCGAACCGCCAAAGGAAACCGGGGACGGCCAGCGCAACTGGTACACCCGCGGACAGAACTTCGTCGTTTGCTATTCCGAAGTCGAGCCTGGCGCGGTGTTCGAACGCCGAGGCCAGCTCGACGAATATGTCCTGCTGCTGCACGAAGCGGACATGGCGGCGACGGTCGAGGCGAACGGCGAGACCGCCGAAGTGCCCGGCTATACCATCACCATGATACCGCCGGGCGACAGCCGCGTGACCTGCAGGACGGGCGGACGGATCGTGCGGCTGATAACCACGCAGAATGCCGATATCGCCGCCAAAGCCGACAACGGCGATCGCTACGCCGGTCCGCACCCGCAAGTCCCGGCGTTCGAGCCGTGGCCCGATCCGGTCGGCGGCTGGAAGATCCGCAGCTACAGCCTCGACGTGCCCGACCAGGAGGGGCGGTTCGGCAAGATTTTTCGGTGCACCACCTTCATGGTCAATGTCTTTCCCGCGCAAGGGCCGCGCGACGTGACCAAGCTCTCGCCGCACCATCACGACGACTTCGAGCAATGCTCGCTGGCGCTCGAGGGCTGGTACATGCACCATCTGCGCTGGCCGTGGACTGCCAATCAGCACGATTGGCGCGACGACGAGCACGAACGCTGCGCTTCGCCTTCGGTCTGCGTGATCCCGCCCAAGGTGATCCACACCTCGGCGCCGTCGGATAGCCATAGCAACGTGCTGGTCGATATCTTCTCGCCGCCGCGCGAAGACTTTTCCGACATGCCCGGCTGGGTGCTCAACGCAGCCGACTACCCGCGCAAGTAACCGGCTCCCGTCCCGCCTGTCAGGGCGCCGTGTTCGCCTGCGGCGCGTCCGGCGGCTCCTGATAGCCGTTCTTGTCGAGCGCCAGATCGGGCCGGACGGAGCAGGGCACGCAGCCCGGCTGATAGAGTTCGGGCACGCGGCCGGTCACCGGGTTGGTGTAGCTGAACCACATCGGCATGATCGAAGGCCACTGAAGGGTCTTGCCAGGCCCTCCGGCGAAATGCTCTTCGCGCTTTCCGAGCTCGGTAAGCGGTACGTCCGGGGGGAAGTTGCCGCCTTTGAAGGTCCGCTTGGGCAGGTTCGGGTCGGGGTCCTTGGACTTGGCCCAGACGCCGTCGGTCCAGGCGACCGGGGTGATATAGGGCTCGTCGAGGGTCAGCTCCCAGATCCGCCAGACGCCGTCCTCGAGGACGTAGCGGTCGTGATACATGCCGCCCCAGAACGAGGCGCCGTAGAACGCGCCCGCCTTGCCGACGTCCTTGCCGGTCCTCGGCTGAAACAGGCGGAAGCGGCCCTTGGCGGATCGTCCGTCGTCGGAAATCTGCACCACCGGCTGGACGAGCCAATGGTAGGAAATACCCGGCCGGGTCGTCGGCGGCTCGCCGCTGACGCGCGCTTTCAGCACTCGCTCGCGCGTGATGTAGAAGCCGGAGAAGGGCGACATCTTGAAGCCCTTGGCGGCGATGACCCCGCCGAACCCCTGGGGCATCGAATCGTC
This sequence comes from Croceibacterium aestuarii, assembly GCF_030657335.1. Taxonomy (NCBI): domain Bacteria; kingdom Pseudomonadati; phylum Pseudomonadota; class Alphaproteobacteria; order Sphingomonadales; family Erythrobacteraceae; genus Croceibacterium; species Croceibacterium aestuarii. The sequence goes on along the minus strand of NZ_CP131039.1, from coordinate 3,102,186 downwards.
GAGGAAGTAGCCATAGGCCGAGGAGACGTTCTGGATGCCGTCCCAGGCCGTCGAGCGGGCGAGACGGCGACGGGCTTCCGCCAGCGTGGCGGGCTTTGGCGAGACGGCAGCGATGGCGCCGGTCAGCGGACGGATGGCGACCAGCCGGGCGCTTCCAGCGGCGGTGACCGCCCGTCCTGTCACCGGGTTGGGCGAGAGGAACGCCGGCAGCGCCAGGTCGGCGGGGGCTTGCTCCGCGGCCGGCAGCGGGGCGTCGGGCCCGAGCTTGCCGGCCGGCGCCGGATCGACGATGCGGCTCTTCCCCCAGCCCTCGAACACGTCGGTCTTCATCAGCGGGAAGCGGCGCAGCTCGCGCAGCTTCCACACGCCGTTCTCGCGGACGTAGCGGTTGGCGAAGACGGCGACTTCCCACCAGCCCTTCACCTGATCGGCCTCGCCGAGCATGCCAAGCTCGATGCCCCGTGCCCAGGCCTCGTTGCCGCCCGGGGCGATCTTCACCGTGGTGTCGAACTGGACCCGGTCGTTCAGCTGGCCGTGGCTCAGGCCGACGGGGCCCATCGTCTGCAGCCAGCGCCGCACTCCAGCCTTGCCATGCCAAATGCCCTGGCCGCCGATCTCGACCACGCCATCGTCGGCGAACAGGTCGACCACGTCGTCCCACATCTTGCGGTCCTGGTAGAAACCGTAGGCAGACTGCAGACTGCGGATGCGATCCTCGTCGTTCAGGCGGTCGATCCGCGTCTGCAACTGCGCCAGGCTCGCCCGGGTGCGCGGGGCTGCGCCGACTGCGGGGGGGATGGGGATGCCGGAAGTCCGCACATCGAAGTGATGGGGGACGATGGGCAGATCGCCGCCGCCCCAATTGGTCCAGCCCTTGTCGTAAGGGCCGCTGTATTGCGGATAATAGTGCGCGGTGCGGATCTTCCACGTCCCGCGATCGAGCGTGTAGTCGTTTTCGAAGATCCCGCCCTCGATCATTGCCGCATCGCCATGGCCGTAGAATACCAACACGTCCCAGCGGACCTTGCTGCTCTTGCCGTCGGCCGCGAGGTTGGCGACGGGATTTTCGATCAGCATGGTCGACAGGTCGGGTGCGGTAAGCCCGTCGTGCCCTCCGCCATAGCGGTCGCGCAGGAACTGGGCGATCGCCGCCGGACCGCTGTGCGCCTCGACCGGGCCGTTCGGCGCTTCGAAGATGAATTTGCCGTCTGCCGCGAACAGCGCGCCGATCTCGTCCCACAGTCCCGCCTGTGCATATTGCGCGTAATCGCGCTGCAGCTCCTTGGCCGCCCGCAGCCCCTCGGCGCGCTCGACTTGCCGCGCCAGCTCGTCGAGCGGGCGATCCGCATGGGCCGGAACCGCCGACACGAGGATCGCGGCCCCTAGGGCGATCGTGCTTATTCTTGGCATGGCCTTCTCCTCCGACCCCCGGTTCGGCGGCGAAAATGCGGATCAGCGCCGGGCCGTGAGCTTCCGCCTTCTGCCAGTTATCGTCGATCGAACCGGCGCCCGAGCATGATGGGGGACTTCGAGGGAGGCAAGCATCCGCCGCGCCTCGCACCGAACGGCAACAATTTGCGCCATCTCAGTCAAGGATACGGCGCAAATTGCGAAGGCCACTTGGCCGACGTGGGTGAGCGACCACACGGCGCGAAATCGTGCTCTTCGGTGCGATACGCTTCAAGAAATGGAGCCCTTTTGGTCATTTCGGAAGCTGCAAAAAAGGTGCAGTCTCCACCGACAAGAAATGAATTCCGGTACCGGTCGTTCAACCGGCACAATCGGTGGAGAAAGAATGGCCATGGTTGACCGCCGCTCGTTGGTGAAAGGGGCCATCGCCCTCTCTACCCTCGCTGCCATGCCATTCTCGGCGCGGGCGCAATCGGCAAAGGTGAAGGCGCCCTTTCCGATCTTCGACACCCACGCGCACTTTTACACCAATGACATTGCACATTACCCGACGAAGCCGGACATTTCACCAGCGGCGAAGGAAAAGGTCTTAAACACCCCCATGACACACGACGTCGTCACCAAGTACTGGGACAACGCCGGTATCCTGATGGGGTGTGGCGTGCAGTACAACACCGTCTACAACACCGATAACAGCTACTTGCTCGATGTATGCAAATCCGACCCGGGCCGCGTCCTTCCGGTGGTGATTCTTCACGGGACGGACCCGACGACTCCCGACAGGCTACGCAAGATGGCGAAGGAGAACAGCATTGCCGGGGTTCGGCTTTTTGGTTCACCGATCAACGGCGAATTCGAGTTCTTCACGGATGCCGCCCTGCCGGCCTGGAATGCGATCGACGAGCTGGGTATCGTTGCCGTCCTGATGCTTGTCGGCGGCGATCTGAACCGCGCTATGGGTCGAGTCCATGAGTTCGCGATCCGCTATCCCAATGTGAGGATCGAGCTCGATCACCTGGGCTATCCGACTCCCAAGAGTTCGCCGTCCACCTTCGGTCTTACACCGAACCACTTGGCGGTCAGGCCGCACCGCAACCTCTATTGGAAGCTGACCAGCTTTCACATTAAGAACCAGCTCGAGCCCGCCGGGGTCAAGCTCGAGGAGTTCTTCGATTATGTGAAGGACCTCTACGGAGCCGATCGCATGATGTGGGGGTCCGACATGGGCAATACGCCAGGGACGATGGATGAGCATTACGCGATGCTTCAACAGGCAATCGACGCCACCGCACACTGGACGTACGCCGACCGCAAGGCGTTCTTCTTCGATACACCTTTCCGGTGCTTCGTGCCGGGCGGTACGCGCAAGCTCTATTAAGACGAAGACCGCATGGAAGCTTTGCTCGCCGAGCTTCCCCTTCGAGTGAGCTCGACAATTCGAAGCAAGCCCTCAGCCCTAGTAGTTCGTTTGCTGACCCTCGTGCCGCACTGAACGCGAAAAAAACGCCGGATTGGTGAGCCGTGTTGATCCATTGCGAGCACCGGCGCGTCTCGACAACTTTGGAATCTGATCCCTGCGGCTCGGAAGCTTTTCTCGGCCGCCGCGACCCACGGATCACTCGAAGACGATTTTCTTCAGCAGCAGCGGGCATGCAGAAAATTAACACTGCAATACAATCCCTTATAGGCCCCATTGGCCTTCGTAGCGCCGGATCGTTGTTGTGATTCAAAGCCGAATGACCGCGCGAAAATAAAACAAGTTCTTGGGCCTAAGCAGTCAAGCCGCGCATTCGGCCCGGTCATACCCAGCTTGGCAATTCAATATGAACCTTGGGGGTAGGATAACCATGAAAAAGGTCCTGGCATTCGCCACGTGCTCAGTTCTTGCTCTTGTTATCGCGCAGCCCGCGTCCGCGCAGGATCAAAATGCGAAAGAGGACGCGGCCGCATCGCAGAGCGAAAAGGCAGCCCCGTCCGAACGCGCTAACGGGGAAATCCTGGTCACGGCGACCAAGGTCGTTACAAACGTCCAAGACGTGCCGATCGCAATTACCGCGGTGACCGCTGACGCGCTTGAAGACCGCCAGGTCAAGACCTTCGCCGATCTGGGTTCGATTGTTCCCAACGCGACGTTCCAGAAATCCGGTGCCATTTACGGTGCGGGCGTTTCCGTGACAATTCGCGGCATCGGTCTTGTCGATACGCAATTCTCGCAAGAGCCCGCGGTCGCCTACTACATCGACGACATTTACTACCCATTCGTCTTCGGCTCGAACTTCGATCTGCTCGATCTCGATCACGTCGAGGTGCTGCGCGGTCCGCAGGGAACGCTGTTCGGACGCAACGCAATATCGGGTGCGGTCAACATGGTGTCGAAGAAGGCCAGCTTCGACGACCTGTCGGCCTACGTCGACATGAAAGTAGGATCGCGAAACCGCCTCGACCTTCGCGCCGGTGTCAATCTACCCATTTCCGAGAACCTGGCGGTCAACCTGTCGATGGTGTCCAAGCGGCAGCAGGGTTACATGAAGATACTCGATTTCAGCTGCCAGATGCACCTGAATGGCACTCCGGAGCTGGCGGGCACCTTCCCCTATGCGAGCTCGAAAACCAGCTTTGCCGGCGGTGTGCAGCAGCCTAAGAGCTGCGTGATGGATCACGCTGGCGGAGAGGATGTCCGCGCGGCGCGGGCCACAATGCGCTGGGAACCGGCGAGCAACATCGAGCTCAACGTGTCGGGAGACTATTCGTACGCCAATAACGAAGGCGCGGCGGATAAGGTCACCGACATCAACATGCAGCTGACGGCGGGTCACCTGCGCGGGCTCGATTCACGTGGTGCGCCCTATGGAGACTACACCGGCGTCATCGTCGATTCCGGCCCAGGGGTGAACAAAAACCTCATCACACTGTTCGACCACTACTCCGTTCCGGGAACGCCTTTCCGCTTCGATCAACGCTTCCTAACCGATAGCATTTACTCTACTTACGAGACAAACTGCGATCCGCTTCCGAACGGATATACGATCCCCGGCAATGGCTATTACAACGGCTCAATTTTCCGCGGCGGCAACTGCTGGGGTCGCCGCGTTCCCGTGGAGAACTGGGGCCTAAACGGCAAGCTTCGGGTCGGGATTACCGACGAAATCGAGGCGCTGGCGATCGTCGGAATGCGCCGGATTAGCACTCAGTTCGGCGCAAACTACGATGGTACGCCGTTGGTGGACGCTTATATCTACCACGAAGACGACATGCACTATTGGACCGGAGAACTCCGCCTTACCGGCCAGCACGGCTGGGTCGACTGGACTGCCGGCCTGTTCTATTATGACGGCAAGGCCACCGAGCGAGGGCAACCGCAAAATACAGCCGCCGGCACGCAACAGTTCCACGACGTGTTCTATTATCCAAAGGCCAAAGCCGGCTATCTCAACGTCACCCTCCGACCATATGAGCTCTTCGGCTTCGCCGAGGGCCTGAGCTTTAACGGCGGCATTCGGCGCTCAACCGACAAAAAATTCGTCGATTACACCGCGCAGTTCGATGCTTCCGCGCCAGGATCAACTGTCTTTACGCCGTCAAGCAGCAGCACCTATTTCCAGTTGCCCATCAAGAACACCCGATGGGACTGGAAGCTCGGCGCGGATTACAAAATCACCGACAAGATCATGGTCTACGGCTCGGCATCGACCGGCTATCGTCTTCCGGGGTTCAATACCCGCATTTTCCAGGCTGGTCAGATCGAGCAACAGTATCCGACTGCGCTGACGAGCTACGAGATCGGCTTCAAGGCCGACTTGTTCGACCGCCGGTTGCGTTTGAACGGTGATGCGTTCTGGATGGCGTATTCCATGCGCAACGGCTCCTTTAGCGGACGCGAGCCGCGCTACGATCCGAGTTCGACGGCGCTGGTCATCAAACCCGGCCTGGAAACTCTTATTCCGGATGGCCCGGCGGATACGGCATGGGAGGGCAAGTTCACCAACTGCCGGCCTTACAACGCCGCAACCGACGGCGCGCCGAACGGCACCTCCGTCGGTATCGAGTGCATCGGCCGTTCGTGGAACTATCCGGTCTCGGGAGGAGATCCGATCAAGGGCTTCGAACTCGAGGCGACGCTCGAGCCGATCGATTATCTCGTGGCCAACTTCTCCGTCGGCTACACCGATCGAGGCGGGACTCTCGGCCGCCCTCTTACCTTCCCGGACTGGACGCTGAACGGAGGTGTCCAGTACAAGTTCGAAGTCCCGGCCCTTACCGGTACCTTAACCCCGCGTCTCGACTGGTTCTGGACGGGTAAGATCGCCTATAGCACCAACTACCCTGAGTTCGACGAGCCCGCTCATTCGGTTTTCAATGCCCGTCTTACATACGAAAATGACCGGGACGAATACGAGGTTGCGGCTGGCGTCACCAACCTCTTTGACAAGCAGTACTTCATCCAGCGGACCATCTTCACCCGCCTCGGGCTCTCAGTAGACCTCGGTCAGCCGGGTGAGCCGCGCTCCTGGTATCTCAGCTTCAGTAAGCGCTTCTGATGGCTACGGCCCCATCGCGCCCCTCCCGGGGCGTGGTGGGGCCAGGCTCCAACTCCTCGCCCAGGCGGTGGATAGTCATAAACTGGGGGAATGCCGGGAATAGTTTCGGGGGGGCCCAGCGGAGCGACAAGCGGAAAGTCGAGTGTGCACATGGCTAGCAATTTCCCGATCGCTCGCATCACGCGCCGCACTTCGCTGATGGGCGGCGCCGCCGTGAGTTTGATGATATTCGCATCATCAGCCCGGGCCGGCGGGCGGGGCGGCCCGATCGAGATATACGCCGCACCGCGCAGGCTCGTCGGCGTCGAGCACAAAGTCGTTTATCGCAAAGACGATGAGTTCGCCGGTTGGCCTCACGTGATGGGCTACTGGAACATGGGTGACGGTGAGATTCTCCAACAGATCCGCTCCACGACTACTACTTATCCCAATGCGCAGGCGATCGCCCACAACAAGCTGGGCAGCCAAGGCGGCGTCACCAAGATGCTATCGTTCCGCTCAAAGGACTATGGCCGCACCTGGACCGGGCCGGAGAATAACATCTTCGGGCGGATCGATAAGAGCATGGCCAATGCCAAGAACCTGGGCGATCTGCAGCCAATCGACTATCTCGACGAAAACGTTCTCATCGCCAACAATGCGACGGCTTTCGCGGCGCCCACCTCGAAGACGAATGTGCGGGTTTCGAAGGACCGCGGGCACACCTGGAGCCCGCCGTTCGAAGTTCCGCTCGACGGGTTGCATTCGGCTTCGGGCATGAACTCCGTTCTGATCCGGCCGGACGGCACGGCGCTAATCTGGCTTATCGAGGTGATCAACGGCTTCGATCGTCACCCTTGCGTGTTCGCACTGCCTCCTCGCGGACTCGATTTCCACTTCCTGTCGTTCGTGACTCCCAAGGTTGACACGTTCGGAAACACTGCCGGCGACTGGAAGCCGCCGCTCGCGTTCGCGGGCCAGCACTGGTTCTATCCCCGCGGCTATTTGCTGCCCAACGGACGGATGCTCTGCGTCCTGCGCAGCCAGCGCGGCCCGGAGGGCGTCATGTGGACCGAGGTCTACAAGAGCGACGACGGCGGCCGCACCTGGTCGTTCCTATCGCGCGTCAACGACTTCGGCGCACCAGGCAGCCTTGTCGTGAAGAAGGATGGGCGGCTGGTCATGGTCTACGGCTATCGCCTGATGCCGTCGGGCATCCGCGCCAAGGTAAGCGAGGACGATGGCGCGACGTGGGGCCCCGAACTGATCGTCCGCGATGACGGCGGAAGCTGGGATCTCGGCTATCCCAATGCCTGGGAAATGGACGACGGCCGGATCTGCACAATCTACTATTTCAACAGCAAGGACGACAAAATTCAGGTCAACGGCGGCGTGCGGCACGTGCAACGCAGCATCTTCTCGATCGACTGACCGACAGACGGGTTGCCGCCTTGGCGAACTTGCAAACATGAAAGTGAACACGGTCATGGTGGGACTAAGAGGAACAATGACGCGACGGGCATTCGCCGCGCTAACGGCTATGTTCGGGATGATGGTCGCCGCCTGCGCCACGGTCCCTGCCGGAAGTGCAGCCGCGGGCGAACGGCACGTCACTGTCACGACGGCCGAGGGCGCGGCCGACGCCTTGCTATTCACCCCGGCGAAGGGAAGAGCCCCCGGCGTCATCCTGTTCAGCGATCTCGGCGGCCTGCGGCCCGCGATCGCCGATCTCGGCCGCAAGCTCGCCGGTGACGGATATGTGGTTTTAGTCCCGAACGCATTTTACCGCAGCGTTGCGCTCGACGGCACGGCCGCGAGCACTCTCGATTATCCTACCCGCAGCAAGCAATGGCGCGGGGCGGCGACTGACGCTGCAGTGATCGAGGATTCGAAGGCCTATGTCGCTTACCTCGACGGCGTTCCGCAGGTCGACAAGTCTGCCAAGTTGGGCGTGGTCGGCTACGACATCGGCGCCGCCTATGCCTTCATCGCCGCCCGCGCAGTGCCGGGCCGGATCGGGGCGGTTGCGGCGATTCACCCGCTCGCGGTCGCAACTGCTCGCCCCAACAGCCCGCATCTCTTCGTCAACCAGAGCAAGGCGGCTTACTATGTCGTGATGGGTAAGAATGCCTTCGAGCGCGAGCCGGGCGACAAGACCGACCTGGAAAAGGCCTTTGCCGACGCCGGGCTCAAGGGCACCGTCGTGGTAGCCGCTGGCAACCACGGCTTCGGCGTGAGCGACAATCCGGCATACGATGCCGCGTCCGCCGACCAGGCCTGGGCCGCGATGCTGGCGTTGCTGCGGTCGTCCTTGAAGTGATGGCAAATCGTTCGGGGCGGAATGGCGGCCTCAGGTTGCCCACCAACGGCGGCAGGTCGAAGAATTCCACGGGAGGCAATGAAAGTGTTCAACCATAGCCCGCGTAACGAGGTCACTGCCGCGAGTCCGGCTTCGGGAATTTCACGACGTCGTGCCCTAGTGGGCGGTTCCGCGGCAGGCCTGGTGCTGCTGTCCACCGCGGTTCGCGCACAGGCCGCGCCGCTGATCCGCAAGTTCGGGCCCGCGCGCTGGGCGAAGGACATCGACAACGCGGTCGTCTATCGCAACGTGCACGAGTTCGCGAGCCACCCCTATACGCGCGGCTTTTGGGAAACGCCGGGGAAGGGGCTCATCTGCAATTTCTCGCTGGCGACAGTCGATTATGCCGCCGCCGCCGCGGGCCATCCCGACCTGCTCAATCACACGTTCCTGGTCACCAACAGTCCGGGGGGGCGCCGGGGGGCGACCGTCCGCTCGCACGACAACGGCCGGACCTGGGAGGTCACGAGTGTCGAGCCGCACCGGCCGAACAACGACGTGATGGTGCCGCGGATCGGCATCGATGGCCGGCCGGGGCCGCTCAGCGAGGTAGGGCCAGTCGATTTCACCGACCCGAACGTGCTCGTGACCAATTTCAATTACCTCTACATGCAGAACGATCCGCTGGTGAGGGACTTCTACGAGGACCTCAAGACCGTGACCGAAGCGCCGGAACGGCATTCGTTCATTCGGATATCCAAGGACGCCGGCAGCACCTGGTCGCGCTCCGCTATGCTGCCGATGGACAACTTGGCCTCGCTTGCCGCGTACGATTCAGCGACAATCCGCGCAGACGGCCGCTGTCTCCTGTTCATGACCGGAAGCACCGCCGGCTTCCAGGGCGCGCCGGGCTCGAATGGTCCACTTGTTTACTGCAGCACGGAAGACGGGACCGACTTCCATTTCCTGGCCTCCATCGCCCCGGATCGCAACGGCGGCCCGCCCTTCATGTATCCACGCGGCGTCGCGCTGCCCGATGGGCGGTTGCTGTGTGTCCTGCGGCGTGATCGCGACTGGTCGGCTGCGCAGTGGACCGAAATCTACTCGAGCGACGATGGCGGCGGCACCTGGCGGTTTCTCTCGCGTGCGACCGACTTCGGCGCACCGAGCGCACCGGTCCTCATGAGCGATGGCCGTCTGGTGCTTGTCTACGGCCGCCGGATGGACCCGCCGGGCATACGCGCCGTCGTCAGCAAGGACGGCGGAAGGAGCTGGAGCCCGGAGATTATCGTTCGAAATGATGCCGGCAGCTGGGATATTGGGTACCCGCGCGCCTGGGAGGTCTCTCCGGGAAGGGTCGGCGTTGTGTATTACTACAACACCAAGGATGACCCGATACAGGTCAAGACCGAAGCCTGGCCGCCTTGGGGCGCCGGCGGCGTGCGGTTCATCGCCCGAAGCTTCTTCTCGATCGACTGACTGAGCGGCGGCTGCGCTCGAGGGCATGGTGATCTTGCGCGCTCACCGCTCGGTACGTTTGCAGCGCCGATGCAATCAAGTTGCCGAGTTCAACGTGGGATACGAAGGTGGAGGAATCTTGCGGCCAATCCGTTCGGAGGGGGCCGAAAAATGATCTTTGGGAGAGGTTTCAGCATGATTGACCGCCGTACGCTCATCGGGTCGGGTATCGCCGCAACCGGGATGGTCTTGCTGCCGAAGGCCGCCTTCGCGCATGTCATCAACCCATCGTTCAAGCTGTTCGACACGCACGCGCATTTCTACACCAACGACGTCGACAAATACCCCTTCCACGCCACACGCAGCCGTTACGGTCCGGAAGTGATGGTGGCCAAGGCCATGCGCTATCCCCAGACACCAAAGGAGATCTTCGCGTTCTGGGACGAGTGCGGAATCGAGAAAGGCTGCGGGGTGCAGTACAACAGCACCTACCAGACTGATAACAGCTACCTGCTCGACATTGCCAGGGAACATCCCGACCGCATTATCCCGGTGGTGATTACTGACCCGGTGTCAGGCGAGGGACCGGCGCAGCTGGCGAAGTTCGCCCGGGAGAACAGGATTGCCGGCGTTCGCTGGACTGGCACGCCCGATAAGGCCGGCACATTTAATTTCCTGAGCGACGCCGCCGCAAAGAATTGGGAAGCCGCGAACGCGCTCGGGCTGGTGGTCGTGCTCATGCCGATCGGCGGCAACATGGCGCCCACCATGGCGACCGTCGGGGAGTTCGCGAAGCGATATCCCAACGTGAACATTGTGCTCGATCACATCGGCTTCCCGCAGCCCAAGGCGTTGCCGGCGACTCAAGGCCTCACACCTCAGCACATTGCGCTCGCGCAGATCCCCAACGTCTATTACAAGTACACCACGCTGCTGATCGAACAGTTCCACCAACAGGCCGTCGATCCCAAACCTTTCCTCGAATACATGGTCAAGACCTTCAGCGCCGACAAGATGGTTTGGGGCAGCGACGTGGGTAACACGCCCGGTAGCATGTTCGGCTGGGTCCAGTACGCACTCGATTCCGCTTCGGGCCTCGGCGAAGCACAACAGAAATCGTTATTCCACGATACGGCCAACCGGATATTCGTGCCGGGCGGCCGCGGAAGCAGCTAGCCGCTAAATCCGCCGTCACGCCTTTCGCAGGAGCCCTCCCGTGCCGATAGTATTCGCACCACCCCGGCGCCCGAAACAGGTCGATCACGCCGTGGTCTATCGCCGCGACGACGAATTCTGCTCTTGGCCCTTCACCAGTGGGTTCTGGGAAAACGGGGCGGGCACGCTGATCGCCAATTTCGCCACCCGCAACGTGGTCTACGACGACGGCTCGAAGATCCGGCACGACGTTCTCGGCGCCAACAGCAGCAATCCGCGGACGGTCACGATGCGTTCAAACGACCGCGGGCTGACCTGGGTAGGGCCGCAATACGACATGATGGCCGGCCCCGGCGGCGAAGGGCGCGGGATGAAGCGCGAAGAGATGCCGACGAAGTTTGCCGAACCGGTCAACTATCTCGACAAGAACGTGCTGGTTTCGAGCGGCAGCTTGGGCGGATTTGCGACTTCGGGCACGCAGGGCACCGCACGTCTGTCGCGCGACGGCGGCAAGACCTGGGGTCCGACAATCCTCGTCCCGCTCGAAGGCATCCCTTCGATGACCGGGATTCAGTCGACGCTGGTCCGTCCCGACGGTCGCTTGCTGGTGTTCATGTTTGCGGTCGACAAGGACAACACCCATCGCCATCCGCTGGTCTACGGCAGCACCAACCAGGGGCGTGAATTCCACTTCATGTCCTACGTGACGCCGTACGAAGACCCGTTCGGCAACACCGACGGCAATTACGAAGACCCGTCGGTGGCTTTCGTCGGCCACCGCTGGTTCTACCCGCGCGGTTACTTGCTGCCCAACGGCCGTATCCTGTGCATCACTCGTTGTCAGCGCGATCCCACCGGGGTCATGTGGTCCGAAGTGTTCCATTCCGACGACGGCGGCGAGACTTGGGGCTTCCTCAGTCGAGTCAACGATTACGGCGCACCTGGAAACCTCGTGATCATGCCGGACGGCCGGATCGTCTCGATCTACGGCTATCGCCTGATGCCATCGGGCATCCGCGCGACGGTGAGCGAGGACGGCGGCAAGACCTGGGGGCCGGAAATAATCGTGCGCGACGATGGCGGCAGCTGGGACCTCGGCTATCCCAACTCATGGCTGGTTGGCGGCAACACGGTAGGGACGCTGTACTACTTCAACAGCAAGGACGATCCGATCCAGGCCAACGGCGGGGTACGGCACGTCCAGCGTAGCATTTTCACGATCGACTAACCCTTGGTTCGGGAAACCGGATTCCGCCACCTCCTGATAGACCGGGTATCCTCGCGGAGCCCGGCCGTGATCTTATGCGGTCGTCAAAAGCCTACCCGGTCGCCGCCCTTGAGGCCGAGCATCTCCCGCGCCTCGGCCGGGGTGGCCACTTCGCGGCCGAGCGCTTCGACGATCTGGCGGATGCGCGTGACCTGTTCGGCGTTGCTCGCCGCGAGCTGTCCCTTGCCGATGAACAGGCTGTCTTCCAGCCCGACCCGGGCGTGGCCGCCGAGCAGCACCGACTGGGTACAGAAGTCCATCTGGTGGCGGCCGGCGGCGAAGGCCGAGAGGAAATAGTCGTCGCCGAAGAGGCTGTCGGCGATGGTGACCATGTGCGCCAGGTTGCGCGGGTCGGGCCCGATGCCGCCGAGGATGCCGATCACCGCCTGGATCAGGAAGGGCGGCTCGACCAGGCCGCGGTCGGCGAAATGGGCGAGGGTATAGAGGTGGCCGACGTCGTAGCACTCGAACTCGAACCGGGTGCCGTAAGCGTGGCCGACCTCGACCATGATCAGCTCGATGAAAGCGTTATCGTTGTACATGATGCGGCCGCGGCTGCTCTCGACGTACTCGCGCTCCCATTCGTGCTGCCAGGTCTCGACGCGTTTCCCGGCGGCGGAGAAGTCGAAGATCAGCGGCCCCATGTTCAGGCTGCACACCTCGGGCTGCGCAGCATGCGCGCCTTCGAGCCGGGCATCGAGCGACATCGTTGCGCTGCCGCCGGTCGAAATATTGATCACCGCATCGGTGCTCTGCTTGATGCGCGGGAGGAAGGCCATGAAGTCTTCCCCGCGTGGGCTCGGGCTGCCGTCGGCGGGATTGCGCGCGTGGAGGTGCAGCACCGCCGCGCCGGCCTCGGCCGCACCCAGCGCCGCTTCGGCGATCTGGTCCGGCGTGACCGGCAGGTGCGGGGACATCGACGGGGTGTGGATCGATCCCGTCGGTGCGCAGGTGATGATGACCTTGCTGGATTTGCGCATCGCGTCGCTCCCTAGAGCCCTGCCTTGCAGAGATATTTGATGCTCAGGTATTCGGCGAGCCCGTGGTGCGACCCTTCCTTGCCGAGACCGCTCATCTTCACGCCGCCGAACGGGGCGTGCGGGGTCGAGATCAGCCCGGTGTTGATTCCGACCATGCCGCTTTCGAGACCGCGCGAAACCCTCGCGATGGTCTTCGGGTCCTCGCTGCACATGTAGGCGGCGAGGCCGAATTCGGTTGCGTTGGCCAGACGCAGGGCCTCTTCAACCGTCGCGAAGCCGATCACCCCGGCAAGCGGGCCGAAGGTCTCTTCGTGGGCCAGCTGGGCATCGGCAGGGACATCGGCGAGCAGGGTGGGGGCGAACAGGCGCCCGGCTGCCTCGGTTCCTCCGGCGACCAGCCTCGCGCCGCGCTCCAACGCGTCATCGCGGTGCTCGGCGACCTTGGCCTTGCCGGCATCGTCGATCAGGGGGCCGATGTCGCTGGCAGGGTCGAACCCGTCGCCCGCCTTCATGCCGGAAACCCTCGCGCCGAAGGCCTCCACGAACCGGTCGCGGATGCCGTCCTGCACATAGATGCGGTTGGCGGCGATGCAGCTTTGCCCGCCGTTCCTGAACTTGGCGACCATCGCCGCCTCGACCGCGACCTCGAGATCGGCATCGTCGAACACCAGCAAGGGGGCGTTGCCGCCGAGCTCGAGCCCGAGCTTCTTCATCGTCGCGGCGGATTCGCGGTAGAGCTGGACGCCGATTTCGGTCGACCCGGTGAAGGAAAGCTTGCGCACGATCGGCGATGCGGTGAGCACCCCGCCGATCTCGCGTGCCGAGCCCGTGAGGATGTTGAACACGCCGGCGGGTACGCCCGCTTCTTCGCCCAGCCGAGCGAAGGCCAGCGCGGTCAGCGGCGTCGCGCTGGCGGGCTTGGCGATCATCGTGCAGCCGGCCGCCAGCGCCGGGCCGACCTTGCGCGTGAGCATCGCGAGCGGGAAGTTCCACGGGGTGATCGCCGCGGCGACCCCAATCGGCTCGCGCTCGGCGTAGAGCCGCCGGCCGGGCACGGGGGCGGGGATCGTCTCGCCCAGCGCGCGGGTCGCTTCGTCGGCGTAGAATTCCATGAACCCGGCGCCGTAGTCGAATTCGCCCTGCGCCTCCGTGAAGGTCTTGCCGTTCTCGCGGGTGATCAGCCGGGCGATGTCGTCGCGATTGGCCACCAGCAGCTCGAACCACCTGCGCAGGATTGCGCCGCGTTCGCGGGCGGTCTTCGCCGCCCAGGCCGGGAAGGCCTCTGCGGCCGCCGCGACCGCTTGCCTGGCCTCGTCCTCGCCCAGGTTGGGGACTTCGGCGAAATCGTCGAGCGTGAAGGGATCGTCGACCGCTATCGGCGCGCGATTGCCGCCGATCCATTTGCCGCCGATCAGGTTCTTCGCAATCAGCAGGTCGGTGTTGTCGAGCGCGCCGCGTTGCCTGTTGCTCACTTGTCCTCGTCCAGCTTGGGGTTGGTGACCGGAACATCGCTTTCGAACAGGTGTTCGAAGCGGCGATAGGTGCACAGCCAGCGCCCGTCGCGCCGCACGTAGCGGTCCGTCGCCAGACTGATCGTCACCGGCTCATGACTCGGCTGCGGCCTGACCCCGTCGCGAGCGTATAGGAACAGGAAGTTGGTCGCCTCGGCGCTGTCGGCGCCGGTGAAGCGGGCGCGAAAGTTGGTGAAGCTGTGCACCGACAGACGGTCGCCGCGGTCGCGGCGCCAGTCGTAGAACTGCTGGATCTTGGCCACGCCGATATAGCTGGCGAACTGGCCATGGAACTCCGCGTCTTCGGTGTAATAACCGGAAGCCTCGCGGCCCCCGTTGAAGTCGATCTCGTGCCAGTAATCGGCCAGCTGAAGCGCCAGTTCGGCATTTAGCTGGAGCAGGTCTGCGTCGGCCATGGGCGATTGTTTCTCCTGGTAAAACGGTGTCTTGTCAAAGCGCGGCCTGGTAGATCGCCTGGGCATCGGCCTCGGTCACTTCGCGCGGATTGCGTACGAGCAGTCGCTGCACGGTCATCGCCGCGGCGGCCATGTGCGGGATCACGTTGTGGCTGATGCCGAATGCCGCGAGATGCCGCTCGATGCCGACCGCTTCGGATAACCGCTCGATCCGCTCGACCCCGGCGAGGGCGGTCGCGGTGTCGTCGGCCCGGCGTCCGGTCCCCAGAGCTTCCGCAATATCCGCATAGCGGCCGGGCGCGGCTTCGAGATTGAAGCGCAAAACGTGCGGCAACAGCAGCGAATTGGCGACGCCGTGGGCGATGTGGAACTCGCCGCCAAGCGGGTAGGCGAGGGCATGCACCGCGGCGGTGTTGACCGGCCCCAGGCACTGTCCGCCCAGATGGCTCGCGCGCAGCATCCCGGCGCGCGCCTCCATGTCTCCGCCATCGGCGCAGGCGCGCTCAAGATAGCGCCCCACCAGACGGATGCCCTCGAGCGCCCACTGGTCGACCACCGGATGCGCGAACCGGTTGGCGTAGGATTCGATGCAGTGGGTCAGCGCGTCGATGCCCGTCGCTGCGGTCACTCCGCGCGGCATCGACCGCGTCAACTCGGGGTCCAGGTACGCGAAATCAGGCACCAGGTGCGGGCTGACGACGCCCTTCTTCAGCTGCGCCCCGGTATCCTCGACGATCGCGATCGGGGTTACCTCGCTGCCGGTTCCGGCGGTTGTCGGAATGCATGCGAGCGGCACTTTCCGCGGATTTAAGAGATCGGTGCCGACGACTTCCGCGAAGTCCTGTTCGCCGTCTATCAGGGCCGCGACGAGCTTGGCCACATCCATCGCGCTGCCGCCGCCGAGGCCAATGACCCCGTCGGCCTCGAAACGACGCGCAACGTCGAGCGCGGCGGCGAGGTCGGCCAGCGTGGGTTCGCCCTCGCTCGCCTCGAGGACCTCAACCGCGCAGCCGGCTGCCTCCAGCGCGCGCACCGGTCCGTTGCACAGAGCGCGGATCGGCGCGCCGGTAATGAGCAGAGTCCGGAGACAGCCCGCGGCCGTCAGGTCCGCAGCGCAGTCGTCGGCCACGCCCTGGCCCAGCCGGACAGTCCGGACGTTGTGCAACATCAATTTCTGGGGATCTGCCACGCCTCGCTCCTCGTCGGTTCCATTCCCCGCAAGACCGGTCTGCCGTCTTGCCCCAGGCGGCTCGAACGGTTGCGCGCGTTTGGCCGCCGCGGCAACTCGCCGCGCCGCGCCGGTCAAGCCGTCGCTTGCCCAAAGCCTAGCTTGCGGCGAAGGACCGTGGACGGGCCGCGCTTGTCTGCGCGCTTCGTCTGGAAGAATTCCCGCCCAGTCGAGGGGCAGAGGACGGCTTAAGTCGGAGAGGTTTCAAGCGCATATGGCGATGTTCACCTGGTACCGCGACGCGGACAAGAAAACCCGCCGCATCTTCTGGACCTGCAGTGCCGGCTGGGCGATGGATATGGCCGACGGGGTGGTCTATTCCTACCTCATCCCGGTGCTCGTCGCCGCGCTCGGGATGACGCTGGCGCAGGCGGGATTCATCGCCAGCGTCAACTATTTTGCGGCGGCCCTGGGAGGCTGGATCGGCGGCTGGCTGTGCGATCGCTATGGCCGCGCGCGGATCCTGCAGCTGACGATCCTGTGGTTCTCGGTCTTTTCCTTCATCAGCGGTTTCGCTCAGGACTACCAGCAACTGCTGGTCGCGCGGACGTTGCAGGGCCTCGGCTTCGGCGCCGAATGGGCGGTCGGGGCGGTGCTGCTGGGTGAAGTCATCATGCCCAAGGACCGCGGCAAGGCGCTCGGCACCGTGCACAGCGGCGCGGCGATCGGCTCGGCACTCGCCGCATTGCTCGCCGGCCCGGTGGCGGCCGCGTTCGATCCCGACATCGGCTGGCGCATCGTCTTCTGGAGCGGGATCCTGCCGGCCGCGCTGATCTTCTTCGTCCGCCGGGGATCGGACGATTCCGAGGTCTACAAGAAGGCTGCGGCGCAGGCCAAGGAGAACGGCACGCGCCTGAGCATGGCGGCCATCTTCAGACCTTCGGTCCTCAAGATCACCATTCTCGCTTCGATCCTTTCGCTCGGCGTGCAGGGCGCGGCCTATTCGATCAGCAATTACGTCACTTCGTTTCTCAACCTCGAACGCGGCTTGCCCATCGCCACTGCCGGCGTGCTGGTCATGTTCAACAGCGCGGGTGGCTTCTTCGGCTTCCTGAGCAACGCCTATGTCAGCGACGCGATGGGCCGGCGTAACGTCTTCCGCCTGTTCGGCGCGGGCTTCGTAATCACCGCGACGATCTACCTGTTCGCCCCGCTCGGCAGCTCGGTCTATGCTCTCGGCCTTGCCGGCTTCGTCTATGGCTTTTTCCAGTTCGGCATGTACGCCAGCTTCGGACCGTACTTCACCGAGCTGTTCCCGACGGAATTGCGCGGCACGGGGCAGGCTTTCGCCTACAATTTCGGACGGGCGGGAAGCGCCCTGTTCATCATGGCCGTGCCGCTGGTGGCGATGTCGATGACGCTGAGCCTGGCAATGCTGGTCCTGGCCATCTCGGGGGTTGCAATCCTCGTCATCGCGACAATCCTGCTGCCTGAAACCGTGGGCAAGGAACTGGAGGGCTTGGGCGATCCCGCATTCCGGCCTCAGCCGGAGCGAGCCGTTCCGCCAGCGGGTTGAGGGGAACCACGCCCCCGCTCAAAAACGAAACACTGTTTCGAAAAACTTGACTCCCGCCTATTAGCATGCGAACTTTCCTCCATTGGGAGAGCGATGGATACCCGGCGCAGAACGGGATCTCGGGAGAGCAGAGAGCATGGAACTATTGTCGACGCAGGGGATGCCCGTGGCTGGTCGCGCGGCTGCCTGGGGTGAAATCTATGCGACCAAGATGAGTCAGTGCGAGTTCACGCCGGGCGACACCAACAGGTTCGACGCGGAGCTGAGGATCGGACAGTTCGGTCCCGTGAAGCTCGCGCGGCTGTCGCTCGATCGCTGCAGCGTCGAGCGCAAACACATTCACATCGCCCGCAATTCCCCTCGGCTCTTCAATTTCCTGCTTCAGGCAGAGGGCGCGAGCACGTTCTGTCACAACGGCCGCGAGTCCCAGCTCGAGGCCGGCGATTTCGTGCTCTGCGATACCGGGCTGCCGCATTACTTTTTGACGGACGACCACTCGGTCACGGTGATGGTTCGCGTGCCGGGTGAAGTCTTGCGGACCTATCTGCCCACTCCCGAGCAATTCTGCGGTCGGCGGCTGGGCCGGGCAACCGGCGTGACCAGCGCGGCCGCGGCGATGGTGCGGGAACTGAGCAGCGGCATCGGCGGAGAAATCGATGGCGGATACGAGGATCGGGTCGCACGCTACCTGCTCGAGATGATCGCGATGTCCTACACAATCGGCGTCGAAACGGTCGAAGAAGCCTCTGCCATCGCCTGGCAGCGGCGCAAGGACGTGATCCAGTTCATCGAGGACAACTTGCGCGATCCCGAGCTCTCGCCGGCCTCGATCTCCGCGGGACTGAGGATTTCCCCGCGCTATCTGCGGACCGTGTTCGCGCCGGGCGGCGAGAAGATGAGCGCCTACATCCTGCGCCGTCGGCTCGAGGAGTGCGCTCGTCAGATGGCCAATCCGTCATGGGGTGTGCACACGCTGACCGAGATCGCTTTTTCCTGGGGGTTCAACAGCGCCGCCCATTTCACGCGCACCTTCCATGAGAAGTACGGCATGCCGCCGCGCGAATACCGCCGCATGCGGCTGGCCAAAGCGGCCTAGGCGACGCCTAACACCCCGTCTGTCGAGGCGGGGTTCGACACAGTGTGATCTCTATTGGGCGGCTCGGATTCGCGGGATTCCGGCCGCTGTCCGGAGGCGCAATTACGGCGTGGCCGGCAGGCAAGTTATCCGGCCTTGGCAGGCAAGTCATTGTACTCTCGGACACCGTAATCGGGCTCAGGGCCATGATCGCTGGTTCGAATATTGCCTCCGGGGGACCCGCTCGTTGACCGAGTAACGCCTTGGACCGGTGTGCGAGTATGTCGGTTTGGAGCCGGGGCGGAAACGCCCTGGAATGGGAGGAACAGTGGAGGCATGTCGGCCAATCTACTCGACACGCACGCTCATCTGATAGCCGACGATTGGGAAACCTATCGCGCCCGCCCGTTCACACCTGACCTCCCGGTTCCGGAGCGGCCGGCCTTCACGGTGACGGCCGAAGCCCTGTTGGCCCTGATGGACCTGCACGGTGTCGACCATGCCTGCCTGGTCCAGCGCGGCCACGTCTACGGCTACGACAACAGCTACATCCTCGATTCGGCACGCCGGTTCCCCGGCAGGTTTCATCCGATAGTGATCCTGGATACGCAGGACCCGGCAACGCCGGACACCTATCGCCGGATGGTGCGGAACGACGGCGTCGCCGGGTTCCGCATGGCCAACAGTCGCCCCTGGATCCTTGACACCGGATGGATGAGTTCGCCCACGGCCATGAAAATATGGCAGGCATGCGCCGAGCTGGGCACGCCGATGACGATCATCGTGTTCGACAACCAGCTGTCCTATGTCCTCCCGCTGATCAAGCTAATCGCGGGCAAGTTCCCGGAGCTGGCGATCATCCTCGACCACGGCGCAATGCCCTATGGCATGTCACAGTACGAGGTCGCCCTGCGTGAGCAGGCAGGTGAAACCGTGACCATGCCGCCGCCGCCGGACTATGGCATCGAGGGGACCATCGCGATCTTCGCCGACGTGCCGAACGTCTATTTCAAAATCACCGAGATCAACATGGAGCGGCTGGTAAAGGCCGGGGTTCCCGCGGCGGGGCTAATCCGCCGGATGGTGGACGTGTTTGGTCCAGACCGACTCGTCTGGGGCTCGGACGTAGGGCAGAGCATGTTGTGGGATTACGCCACCAAGGTCGCCATGGCGCGCGAAGCGGCCGGCGAGCTGTCGGAAGTCGAGAGCTGCAAGTTTCTGCACGACAACGCGGCGCGCATCTATCGCCTCGACAGTGTGACGACCGCAGCCGCGTGATTTGGCGATGAGCGGTCGCCTCACTATCCTCCCGTTCGATGGCAAGACTCCGCGCATCCACGCGAGCGCGTTTGTCGCTCCTGGTGCCCGGATCATCGGCGACGTCGAGATCGGACCCGAAGCCAGCATCTGGTACAATTGCGTTCTGCGCGGCGACATCAACAGCATCGTCATCGGCGCACGCTCGAACCTGCAGGACGGTACCATCGTGCACGTCGAAGGTCCGCGGCCGGGCGCCGAAGGCCTTCCGACGGTAATCGGCGACGATGTCCTGGTGGGCCACATGGCCATCCTGCACGGCTGCGTTGTCGAGGATCGCGCGTTCGTGGGCATGGGCGCCATCGTCATGGATGCGAGCCGGCTGGGAAGCGGGGCCATGCTGGCCGCCGGGGCCATGCTCACGCCGGGCAAGGCTATCCCCGCAGCGCAGCTATGGGCGGGTCGGCCGGCGGTATTCCGGCGCGAACTCCGTCACGAAGAACTCGCGGGCATGGCAAAGCAGACGCAGCATTACGTCGACAATGCCCGTCGCCACCGCGCGTCCCTGATCGAGGCCGGCCTCGAACAATAGTTGCCGTTGCGGGCGCCTTCGCCCCGACCATAAATCGCTTCCGAAATGAATTGGGTCCGAAAGCCATCGGCCTTCGGACCCGGTCGCCTGCCGCTCGGGAGGCTCAGAACTTCTTCTCGAATTGCAGGTACCACTGCCGCGGCGCGGCCGGCTGCCCCTGGACGTTCGATTGGCCGAAGTCCTGCAGGATGAAGAAGTTGTCGTAGTGGATCTTGTCGAACAGGTTCGTCACCCCCGCCGCGATGGTGAAGCCATCGTCGGGCAGGGCATAAGTCAACCGCGCGTTGACCAGCGAATAGCCCGGCTGGTTCCAGTTGGTCGTCCGCGTGCTGGGCGCCGTGCTGCCTTGGTAGCTCCAGTCCACGCGCGGGGTGATCGTCCCGCCGAGCGGCGCGCCTTCGATGAGGTACTGGATCCCGGCGTTGGCGCTCCAGAACGGCTCGGCCTGGCGCGGGTTGATCGCCCTGCTGTCGATGTCCGGCGAACTGAACTTGTGATAGCCGAGCGCGCCGTTGATCAGAAGCCCGTCGACCGGTTCGGCGGTCATTTCTGCTTCGAAGCCCCAGATCGTGGCCGGCGTGTTTATGTAGTAATTGCGGATGATGCACGAATAGCCGGTCACGTTGTTGGCGATTTCATCGGCGGTGCGCGCCCGGCAGGTGGTCGAGCCGTCGGGGCCATTGGGAAGCGGAATGACGACACTGTTGCCGGACGTGGGATTGCCGTTGGCGTCGAGCAGGATTTCCTGCCCGCCCAGCGCCTGCGGGCGCTTGTTGAAGTCGGTATAGAAACCTGCGAGATTGAGGCGCAGCCGCCGGTCGAACAGGTCGAGCTTGGCACCGAGTTCGTAGGCAATGTCTTCGTTGCCGTCGAACTGGGCGATCTGGCTGGGCTGCTGCGGCCGCGGGTTGAAGCCCGGTAGAGTGTAGCCCGTCGCCGCCGATGCATAGAGCAGGACGTCCGAGCTGACCTCGTAGTTCACGCCCGCTTTCCAGCTCACGACTTTCGCCTGCGGCGTGACCGCGAATTCGATGTCGCCGGGATTCGGCGTGGTTTCGACCAGGTTCGAAAGCGAAACCACCTTCTTGTCGTCCGAATAGCGCAGACCGCCAGTGAAGCTGAGGCCGTTGTCGAACGGGCGGATCGTCGCGTTGGCGTATACCGCCTTGCTGAGCGGATCGAAGCTGTTGTTCAGATAGCGGATGAGGCCCGTACGCGGCTGGTCGATGACGGCGTGCTGGAACCCGCTGGCATCGAAGTAGAAGGCGCCGACGACCCAATCGATCCAGTCGGACTTGCCCGAAAGACGTAGCTCCCCGGTGAAATAGTCATTGGTGACGACGTTGGTGGTCATCTCGGTCTGAAGCGGTGTGCCGTCCTTCTGGTAGACGTGCGTCTCGTCGAGCGAGCGGTATCCGGCGATGGCGGTCAGGTCGATCGTGTCGGTGAGCCCGACCACCAGCTTTGCCGAGAACCCCCAGTTGGTCAGGTTGCCCCTGGGGTCGAGCGTATGGCCGCCGTGGGTCGACATGCCGTTGTAATAGCTGTGCCCTGGGATGACCGTACCGGCGCCGATCGGATCGTTGTATGTCTCGTAGGTCGAATACGGGTCGCCGGTGATGAAGCGCGAATCGTATGCGGCGTTGTAGTAGGCGAACGAGGCGTTCTCGTTCGGAGTGTTGAGCGCCGGATTCAGCGATAGTGTGGTGTCGGCAGGGTTCTCCGACGTATCGCGAATGTATTCGCCGGTCACCGTCAGTCTGACGTTGCTGGCCGGCTCCCAGGCGAGGCTGCCGCGCACGGCTTGCACGTCCTCGCCGCCGAGATGGCCGATGACGCAGTCTTTGGGTGAGAATTTGGGGTTGCTGGTCTTCGCGAGGTCGTAGGGCGGGATGTCGCCGATCAACCCGGGCGTGCCGCGCCGGTTCATCTCGCAGGCGAAGTCGAGCACGCGCTGGTATCCCTGGCGCTTCTTGTAAACGCCCGAGGCCATCAGCGCGAGGTTCTCGCCCAGTGGGATGTTGAAGCCCGCGCGAACGTCGGTGCGATGATAGCTGCCGACCGTCATCTGGATATATCCGGACCGTTCGTCGAAACGCGGCTGCTTCGAGACGATATTGACCGCACCTGCCAGCGAGTTGCGCCCGAACAGCGTCCCCTGCGGTCCGCGCAGGACCTCGACGTGATCGATGTCGAGCAAGTCGAAGTTGGAACCCAGCAGCGTCGGATAGTAAATGTCGTCGACGTAGTAGGCGACCACCGGATCGTTACCGATGTTGGTGTCGCTTGCGCCGATGCCGCGGATCGAGGCCGAAACTCCGGGACCGAAGGCACCGTGAGTGCGGCGGAATTCCGCGTTCGGCACCACCGCAGTGAGATCCGCAACCGACTTGAGGCCGCGTTCCTCGAGGGCCTCGGCCGTTACCGCCGTGATGGCGATCGGGGTGTCCTGCATATTGGTGGACTGGCGCGTAGCGGTCACGACGATGTCGGCGATGCCCCCGGAATCCTGAGACGCCGTAGCGTTCTTTGCCGCGTCACCCGTTCCGGCATCCTGCGCCAGAGCCGGCGTGGCCACCGCGGCTGCCGCGGCGAGCGCCAGCACGGAAACGCGATTCTGCCCAATTTTCCTCATCTTAAGCAACTCCCATTCGAATGTTCTGATTTCTCTCGAGCGACGACCGGCTCATGACGGCAGTCCGAGAAGGCTAGCCGCGTTGCCGCCGACCAGGCGGCGTATTTGCGCGTCGTCGAAGCCGAGCTCGATGCACAGGCGGATGACCGAACGAAAGCCGCTGACCGGAGTCGGATTGTCGATCTGACCGAGATCCGAGCCGAGGATCGTCCGCTCGGTGCCCCCCGCGTCGATGACGTCGCGCAGCTCGTCGCTCGGATAGTAGTTGAAGCGCGATTCCGGGATGAACATGCAAAGCGAATGCTCGATGTAGGCGCCGCCATCGGTCAGTTCGCGGATATCCGCGTATGTCGCATCGATGGTGTAAGTCGGATGCTGGACGAGGCGCCGATCCACGCCGCGGGACTTGGCTTCTTCGAACAGTGGCCAGATTTCCGAGATGTGCAGATGGCCGGCGGACAGGACCGCGTCGAACTCGGCGATCTGGTCGAGGATTTCCTTGACCTCGTCTTTGATCCGCCCGTCTTCGTCCACGACGGTGAGCATCTTCGGCCGCTTCATCGGCTGGCTGGTCGGCAGCAAGTGGCCGTGGCGGTTGTGGCGGATGTGGTTGGCGGCCGAAAACGTCGGCATCCAGACCAGCCTTGCTCCCAGCTTGAGGCCATGGTCGACCGCGTAGGGATTGAGACCACCCGACGTGTCGTTGAGCGGCACGCCGGAGAACATCGTGACTTTCAGGTGCCCGAAGTGCGCAGTGAGAAGCTCGGTGACGGGCGTCGCCGAGTAGAAATGGTCCTTGAACAGCAGCGCTCGCATTCCGGCTTCGGACGCCTCTTGCAGCGCCTCGATGTGATCGATCATCCGCGGCATGACCGAAGGACCGCTGTGGCAGTGCATGTCGATCGCGCCCACCAACAAGGCGTTCACGCGTGCTTCGACGTCGCCTCCGCCCGTCAGCGCTGCGCTACCCTCAACCATCTCCGCTCCGCACCGTTCTGTGTTTGTGGCGGCGACGTCTATGGCCGGCGGAGGCGGCCTGAAAGGCTGATTTCGCAGCTTTTCGCGTGGCGAAATCCTCGTCGTCGCAGCGGGTTGGGCCTGGGCTTTGGGCGGGAGCCGGCGGGCAAACGCGACCGATCCTTTTCGGTCAGATCAGCGAGCCGTTTTGGGCCATTCCGCTGTGCGGAAACTTCCTATGGTGAATTGCAAGGAACGACCGGCCCGAGCTTTCGAAGGTGCAAGGCACAGCAAGGATTCCGGAGCCGACTCAATGGGATTCGAGGACGTCGGAGTGGAGCGGCAAACTCACAGCGAAAAGGGAGGCAGCATTCGCTCGGTCGAACGGGCGATCGATGTCCTGCGGGCGCTCAACCGGCGTCCGTTTTCGACACTCCACGACCTACATTGCGACACCGGCTTGCCGAAGCCTTCGCTCGTGCGGCTTTTGCGTACGCTCGAGGCGAAAGGCCTGGCCACCCGGTCTTCGACGTACGGGGCCTACCGGCTGCTCGGCAGCGTCAAGTCGCTTTCCAGCGGCTTTCATCATGAACCGCGGATCGTCGAGGTGGCCGAAATCCCAATGATCGAATTCACCCGGCGCGAGGGGTGGCCGCTGTCGCTGGCCCTGTTCGACCTCGATGCCATGGTGGTGCGCGCCTGCACCATCAGGTTCACCGCGATGTCGCTCGAACACGCCGCGCTCGAACGACGCCTGAGCCTGCTGTCGCACGCTATGGGGCGCGCTTATCTTGCCCACAGCGCTCGCCACGAGCAGGAAATTCTGCTGTCGATCCTGCGACGCAACCAGCAATCGGGCGTTGAGCCGCCGATGGACGATGAAGCGGTCTCCGCGATGATCGCTCGGGTTCGCGAGTGCGGCTACGCCTTTCGAGACCCGTTGTGCAACCCGCGCTCGTCGACGATTGCGGTGCCGGTTTTCGAGAACGGAAGCGTTCTCGCCACCTTGGGATTCACCTGGATTTCTGCGGCCATGACGCCGCGCCAGGCGGCGGAGCGCTATGTACCCGGGCTCACCGGCTTGGCCCGGGAGATTTCGGCGCAGCTGGAGGGTCCCTCACCAGAACCGTTCGCCCCGCAACCCGCGCCAATCGGCAGCCTGCGAAGTGGGCCTCGAACCGCTGCGCCGATGTTTCTTGAAGCCGCGACCTAAAGGGATCGATCGATGCATGCGAAGCCTTTCGTCGCGCTCGTGGGCGCCGCCGCGCTGGCAGCCTGTGCCGCCGGCGCACTTTCGTCCGCTGCACTGCCCCCGCCGAAGGCCTATGTCGTAGCCGAGATTACGGTGAAGGATCTCGCCGCCTATCGGCGATATGCCGCCGCCGCTTTCCCGATCATCCAGAAATACGGCGGCACATTCCTGACCCGGGGCGGAACGACCGTGGCCGTCGAAGGCACGCCGCCGGCCGAGCGTGTGATGATCATCGAATTTGCGAGCCTGGCACAGGCCAAGGTGTTCGAATATTCGCCTGAGTACGAGGCGATAGCGCCGCTTCGGCAATCCTCGGCGGACAGCCGGCTGTTCATTATCGAGGGTACGGCGGATGCCAGGGCCAGCAAGCCGTGAACGGCCCGTCTCTTTTTCCCCTCAGAGTGCGGCGATATAGCCGCCGTCGAGCGGAATGGTCGTTCCATTGACATAAGCGCCGGCGCGCGAGGCGAGAAATACCACCGCGCCTTCGGCATCTTCGGCGGTCCCCGGGCGGCCAAGCGGGACGTGTGTCGCAATGCTGTTCTTCACCGCATCGGAACTCGTGTCGGTCAGTCCGGACGGAAATGGCCCTGGCGCGATGGCGTTGACGGTGACGCGGTCCCTGCCCAGCGCCTTGCATAGCGACCGGGTCAGGTGATGGATCGCGGCCTTCGAAGTGTTGTAGGCATGCGCCTCCCAATTGGGAATGTGCAGCCCGCCGATCGAGCCGACGTTGATAACCCGGGCAGGGTCGTCGTCGTTTGCCGCTGCCCGGAGTTGCGGCAGCAATTGCTGGGTGAGGAAGAACGCCGCCCGAACATTGACGTTCATGACCAGGTCCCAGTCCTCCACCGTCATGGCGGCCAGGCTGCCGGCTGCGTTCGCGCCCGCGTTGTTGACCAGTATGTGAAGACGTTCCTCTCGTTCGGCGAGTTGCTCCGCGAGCTTCCCGGGGCCGCTTTGGTCGCTGAGTTCGGCCGCCAGGCCGATGCACTCACCGCCCGGACCGGCCAGCTCTTGCGCGAACGCGTCGATCTGGCCCGGGTCGCGCCCGGTGATATACGTTCTCACACCCCGCCCGACGAGCCCGCGGGCGATCATCGCGCCGATACCCCGGCCGCCGCCGGTAACGAGAGCAATCTTGCCGGTCAGCGAAAAAAGCGGGTCGAGCATATTCATCCGGGTTTCCAGTCAAATCGGCGGGTTCAGCGCCGGTATTCAGCGCTGCGGCAAGGGGTCGGCAGAGGGCCAGGCACGAGGGGTCGAAATTGGCAGGGTCGCAAAGAAGGCGTTAATCGCGCGAATCTGCCCGCCCCAGATCTTGAAGGCTTCGTACGCGGTGATCACCCCGTTCTCCACCCGATAGGCTTGCTCGGCGAACGCCGTTCCAGCGTCGGTGAAATTGCCGACCCGAAGGCCATCGGCATAAGTCAGCGCGGTGGCGATCAGCGCGGCGCGCGATTGCTTTTCTCCGGGAGGGACAGGATCGTTCATGCCCCGGATCGGTGCGCCGAGTTCGGTCGGCTGGAAGCGGGAATCGGGCGTGACGCGCTGGACCAGCGTTTCGATGCCGGCAATCTGCTCGCCGTCCATGTGCAGCAGCACCGAATAGAGCACCGGAACGGCGCCTTCGAATAGCTCGACATGCGCCGCTGCCACATGCTTCGAGGTGTCGAGGTAGTCGTGCCGGAAGTCGCCCTTGCGCGTGACGGTCTGCCACAGTCCTTCGCCCAGCCGGAGTTCGTGCGAATCCTCGGTAAAGCGCGCGTTCGCTGTCAGCGGGAGCGCCGAGGGATCGTGCGCCACGAGGGCGTCGATATAGCGTGTCAGCATGCCCGACAGGCAGGCGCGATCGCAGTCAGCGGCGCTGGCCTGGGTCGAGGCGAGGGCCAGCGCGGCGATCAGCGCGATGCTCAGGCGCCGGACCAGGTGGTGCGGGCCCATTCTACTTTACCGCCTTCGGTGCATCGGCCGGATCCGGAAGGGTCAGTTCCACACCGTCGACCGAGGGGCCGGTTGGCGGCATCTGGTAACCGTTGCTGGTCAATCGGACCTCCGGCCTGATTTCGCAGGGAACACAGTCGGGCCAGTAATGCGGCGGCTCCCGGCCGCTCACCGGGTTGCGATAGTGGAACCACATCGGGAGGATGCCAGGCCAGTCGATCTTGGTGCCGGTGCCCCCAGCAAACCCTTCTTCGCGTCGGCCCAGATCGGTCAGCAGGAGGTCGGGCGGATAGCGTTGCAGCAAGGGGCTGGCGCGCATCCCGCCACCGGGAGCGGGCGGCTTGGCTGCCGACCAGCCGCCCTGCCAGTCGGGCATCATCATGTAAGGCTCGTCGATGGTCAGCGTCCACAGCCGCCAGATGCCGTCTTCCAGCACGACCTGATCGTTGGGATACATCCCGGTCTGGATCGAGCCGGGCTTGTTGGGCTCGCCGCTCGATGCATCGTATTTTCCGGTGTTCGGGTGGAAGAGATAAGTCCTGAGAAGCGCCGAACGGCCGTCGTGCGAAACGTTGATCACAGGCGCGAT
The DNA here is from genome assembly GCF_030657335.1 of Croceibacterium aestuarii. Lineage (NCBI taxonomy): Bacteria > Pseudomonadati > Pseudomonadota > Alphaproteobacteria > Sphingomonadales > Erythrobacteraceae > Croceibacterium > Croceibacterium aestuarii. The sequence continues at coordinate 3,074,128 of NZ_CP131039.1, read as the reverse complement.
GCGCCAGTGGACCGCCAGTCTTTCGCGCATCACGGTCGAAGGATCGGGCGTCTTGCCGTACATCGCCGTCGCGGCGCCCGCGATCCGGTCGCGGCCGAAGTAGTAGCCCGCGAACGGCGATTGCTTGTTGCCCTTTTCCGCGAAGATCCCCGACATGCACGGCCACTGGAAGTCGTCGAGGCAATTGCCGTAGGCGGACGAGACGTTCTCTGTTCCGTCCCATGCCAGCGAGCGCAGCAGCCGGCGCTGCACGTCCGACAGGTCGGTAGTCTCGGGACGCGAACCCTCGGGCGCGGGGCCGCTGAGCGCCTTCGTGTCCGCAAGTTTGAAACCGGCGGTTGCGACCGGCTTGCCCGTGGCCGGATTGGGCCCCAGCCACGCCGGCATGGGCGGCCTGACGGCCCCCAGCCTGCCGCCGGTGCCCCAGCCTGTGCCGTGATCGGCGTCCATCACCGGTGTGATCCGCATCTCGCGAATCTTCCACAGTCCATCCTCGCGTACGAACCGGTTGCGGAATACGTTCACCTGCCAACTCGACGTGCCGGCGTCGGCGTCGCCGATCATGGCCAATTCGGTACCGCGGGTGAAGGCCTCGAGGCCGCCCGGCATGACGCTTACCAGGGTGTCGAACGGCAGGTGGTCGTTCAGGATGCCGTGGCTGAGACCTTGCGGCCCCATCTGTTGCATCGCCTCGCGGACCCCGGCCTTGCCCTTGTACACCTTGCCGCCGATATCGATCATCCCGTCCGCGGCGAACAGGTCGGTCACGTCGTCCCACATGCGCATATCGACGTAGTAGCCGTAGGCGTTCTGCAGGTTGCGGATGTCGTCCTGGTCATTGAGGTTCGCAACGCGGTTCGACAGCGCCATGACTGTGGCGCCGCTGGCCGGCGGCGGACCTTGCGGGTTGGGTACCGGAATGCCGGTCTCGTCTACCCTAAAGTGATACGGGATGATCGGCAGGCTCTTCTGCCCGACATTGCTCCAGCCAGTTCGGTAATCGCCTTCGTATTGCGGGTAGTAGTGCAGGGTGGCGATCTTCCAGCGACCGCCTTCGAGCACGTATTCGTTTTCGTACAGTCCGCCTTCCATCCATGCACGGCCCTTGCCGTCGCCGCGCAAGGCGAGGCCGCGCCAGCGTCCCTTGGCCGACTGGCCATCGACCGACAGGTTCACCAGCGGATCGTCGATCAGTTCGGTGTTGAGCGCGCCCGGATCGGACGCCGGCCCGCCATGGGCGGCGATCCACCTGGCAATCGCGCTGCGGCCCTCGACGACCTCGTCCCCCCAAACGATCTTGCCGTGCGGCGAAAACAGGTCGGCCATGTCGTTCCACAGGCCGAACTGGGCGTATTGCGCGTAGCTGCGTTGCAAGTCCTTGACCGCTCGCAGCGATTCAAGCCGGGTCACATCGCGCGCCGTTGCGTCGAGCTGGGCGGGTGTTGGCGCCTGGGCCTGGATTGGCGCACACGGCGTCAGGACGACGAAAAGAACCGCGGCGAGGCGGAGGTTGCTAATCCGAGGCATCTCGATCGCTCCCAAGGCGTTTGGCGCGCAGCATGTGTGGCGGTCCGGTGAGAGGCAAGGGCGAACCTCTGCGCGGGGCACTGAAATGGCGATGATTGAGCCACTTCAGTCAAAAGGACGCCGGCAAGCGGATCGCGATCGGTTTGTGGGAACGTCCTTCAGGCATGCCGCGATAGCGAAAGCAGCAGCATGCTCGAGGCGGCGGCGAAGCCGGCCAGAAGGAAGAACAGCGCGCCGAAGCCGAAGACTGGTACCAGGGCCAGGGCCAGCCACGGCATGACCAGCGAAGGCACGGTATTGGTCAGGTTGAAAAGCCCGAGATCGCGGCCTCGGTGCTCCGGCCGCGAGAGGAAACGAAGCGTTTGCGCAGAATGGAGCGAAAGGAACGCGGTCGAGGTTAGTCCGAAGATGCAATATCCGGCGACTGCGACCGGCACCGAACCGGCAAGGCCCATGACCACCAGGCCGGTGGCCGAGAGCGCCGTCCCGACGACCAGCGGCCGGGCCGGGCGGCCGCTTCGATCCGACCAGTACCCGGCAAGGAACGCGATGGGAACCGATCCGGCGAGAACGATGCTGAACAGGCGCGCTGTGTCGTTGTCGCCGACACTTTCGTCGAGCGTTCGCAGCCAGACGTAGAGATAGGCGAACAGTGCGGATTCGGCGATCTGGATCAGCAATCGCGCGATCCACATTCTGCCGACCGCGGAGTGCAGGAGGTGGGCGAGCTTTTGGTGCAGCGGCACGGCCGCGGCGCCGCTGTGCAACAGGTCGGGGAACGGACGCGGTTTGCCCATCAGCACCGCCGGCAGCACGCACAGCGGGACAAGGACGGCGACCAGCCACAGCCTGCCGTCGCCGCTCGCCAGACCCGGCATGGTCACGAGGGCTCCCGACATCGCGCCGATGGCCGGGGCGAAGGCGATCAGGCCGCCCAGGACCCCCTTCTGATGGTGCGGGATGCAGTCCCCCGCCCAGGCGGCGAGCGGGGCGAGCATGAGGTTGAGCGACAGCTGCCACGCGACGATGTGCAGCAGCAGCCGGCCATAGTCCGGGGTGATCGGCATGGTCACCAGCAGCGTGCTGGAAATCGCCACCCCGGCGACGATCAGTCCCCTGCGGCTGCCCGTCTTGTCGCTCAGCCATCCGAAACCGATATTGCCGAGGCTGGCCGCCACGGCGCCCACGAAGGCGATCTGCGCCAGCCACTCGACGCTGGCCCCGGGGGCCACCGCACTGACCCGAACCGGCAACAGGATGGACAGGAACGGAACGTAGGAAACCGAGCCCCCGGCCCACGCCAGGGCATAGAGCAGCAGGAAGCGGGTCGACTGGTTTCGCGTCGCCAGGTCAGCGGGCATCGGGCCGGATCACCCCGCTGGCGCCGAGACCGAGCCGCGTTCCACGAGGCTGCCGGACACGATCACGGGCTGTTCGGGCAAGTCCTCGCCCCGCTGCGCGGCGATGATCAGTTCGACGGCCTTCGATACGGTCTCGGCGATCGGCTGGTCGATTGCGGTCAGCCCGGGTTGGGTGAAGCGTATCGTCGGAGTGTTGTCGAAGCTGATGAGTGAAAGATCGCGGGGCACGTCAAGGCCGAGTTCGCGCGCGACTTTGAGCGTGGCCAGGGCCATCTGGTCGTTGCTGGCGATGATGGCGGTGGGGCGGCGGGGAGAGCCAAGCAGGTCGCGCGCCGCCTTCTCGCCCGACGCGAAGGTGAAGTCGCCTCGCGCCAGAAGGCCCGCGGTCGTGACGCCCGCTTCGGCCATCGCCGCGCGCCAGCCGTCGATGCGCCAGCCGCTCACGCCGTACTCTTCCGGCCCGGCGATCAGTCCGATCCGCTCGTGACCGCGGCCGAGCAGGTGGTCGGTGGCGAGCCGCGCCGACCGCTCGTCGTCCATCTGCACCACGATGCCCGCACCGCTGCCGCGCGAGCCGATGCGCACGAACGGAATGCCCTGTTTGGAGAGCAATCCGATGATCAGGGGGTTTTCCGAATGCGGCTGCGTCAGGATCACGCCATCGGGCCGCAACGCGGCCAGCGCCGCGGACAGCTCGCGCTCGACGTGGTCGTTGTGGGTATCGACCAGCTCTATGAGAAGGCGATACCCGTGCTCGGCGCACTTGAGCATGCCGCCAAGAAGCATCTGGTCGACCCAATCGGTGCCCGCGCGCGCGCGCCAGTCGGCGACGGTTCGCTCGCGATCGTTGAGGGCGAGGATCAGGTACGAGCGCGAGCCGCTCATTCGCTGCGCGGCGATCGAGGGGACGTAGCCGAGCTTGTCGATCGAGGCCTGCACCCGCTGCTTCATTTCCGGGCGGACGTTGGGCTCGTCGTTGATGACGCGGCTGACCGTCTGCAACGACACGCCCGCATCGGCAGCGACATGCTTGATCGTTACAGCCTGCCTGCGCCTAGCCATTCACGTGGTTGCCCTCCCAAGGAAGCATCTCTGCTGGCGCTGGATGCAATCCGCTTTTCCGTCGTTGGGAATTTTCGTATTTGATAACGTTCACAGTGTCAAAGGATGCGCCTGGGCCATCGACCTCACGCGGAAAGAAGCGCTGTTGATTCCTCAGGGGCATGCGTCATTGTGCTTCCCGGAAAGGCCGATGACCATGCAGACCCGGGTTTCGTCCGCCGCCTTTGGCTGCGCGGCTCTTGCGGCCATTCTAACGCAAGGATGCGTACCCAATGTCGGCGCACAGGCGCCGCAGCCCGCGATCGAGGCGCGGGTTAAGCCCGTACTGCGCATCGACGGATTTCGGTTCCGCGATCTCGACGCCAACGGCCGACTCGATCCCTACGAGGACTGGCGCCTCGACGATCAGGCGCGGGCCCGCGATCTCGCCTCGCGCATGACCGTGGCGGAAAAGGTCGGCACGCTGATGCACGCGACCTTGCCGGGGCTGGAGGGCGAGCTCGGCGCGGCGGCGGCATACGACATGAAGGCGCTCGGCGCGCTCGTTAACGACAAGCACATCACCAGCTTCATCACCCGCCTCTCGCTCCCGCCCGCGGGCCTCGCGGCGCAGAACAACGCGGTCCAGGAGCTGGGCGAAGGATCGCGGCTCGGCATCCCCGTCACCGTGAGCACCGATCCGCGCAATCATTTTCAGTTCGTGCTCGGCGCTTCGGCAGAGGCCAAGGGCAATACCCAGTGGGCCGAACTGCTCGGCTTCGGCGCGCTAGGCGACGCCGAGCTCGTCCGCCGCTTCGGGCGCATCGCCGCGCGCGAGTACCGTGCGCTGGGCATTCACATGGCGCTCTCCCCGCAGCTCGATCTCGCGACCGAGCCGCGCTGGGCTCGCGGTAGCGGCACATTCGGCAGCAACGCCGCGCTCACCAGCCGGCTCGGCGCGGCCTATGTCGCCGGCTTCCAGGGCGGTGACGACGGGCTTGCCCGCGACGGGGTGATGACGGTGGTCAAGCACTGGGTCGGATACGGCGCGGAGCCCGAGGGGTTCGATGCGCACAACTGGTACGGCCGTCTCGCCCGGCCGGGGAAATTCCTTCCCCTGCATATCGAAGCGTTCCGCGGCGCATTGGCGGCGAAGACCGCGGGTGTCATGCCGGCCTATCCGATCATGGCCGACACCACGCTCGACGGGCAGCCGCTCGAACCAGTGGGGCCGGGCTTCAGCGAGCAGCTGCTGGGCGGACTGCTGCGCGGCACGTTCGGCTACAACGGCATCGTGCTGTCCGACTGGGCGATTACCCGCGACTGCAACGAGCGCTGCCGCGCGCCCACTGCGGCAGCCCCGCAGCGCCCGCAGGACATCTCTACAGCCTGGGGCGTCGAGGACCTGACGGTGCGACAACGCTATGTGAAGGGCCTTGCCGCCGGGCTCGACCAGTTCGGCGGGACCGACGATGTGGGGCCGTTGCTGGCCGCGGTGGTCGGGGGCGAAGTGTCCGAGGCCCGGCTCGATGTATCGGTCATCCGCGTGCTGCTGCCCAAATTCCGCCTCGGGCTGTTCGAGAACCCCTATGTCGATCCAGCCAGGGCGCAGGCCGCCGCGGGGACTCCGGAGGACTTTGCGCTCGCCGCGCGGACCCAGCGCGAGGCGCAGGTCCTCCTCAAGGACAAGGGCGTGCTGCCGCTCAAGCCCGGCGCAAGGGTCTGGCTCTCCGGGATGGACGCCGCCGCCGCTCGCGCCGCGGGTCTGACGGTTGTCGGCGACCCGGCGCAGGCGGATGTCGCCATCGTCCGCGCACAAACGCCCTCGGAGTTGCTGCACCCCTATCACTTCTTCGGCCGGCTTTACCATGAGGGCCGGCTCGACTTCCGGCCCGGCGACGAAGCCTACGAGGCACTGCTGCAGGCCGAGGCACATGTTCCCACGGTGCTGGCGATCTTCCTCGACCGCCCGGCGGTGCTGACCAGCGTCGAGCCGCTCACCGACGTGATCCTCGGCAACTTCGGGGCGAGCGACGCTGCGGTGCTCGACGTGCTGACCGGCAAGGCGACCGCCAAGGGGCGCCTGCCATTCGAACTCCCGCGTTCGATGGCGGCGGTCGAGGCGCAGGACCCGGCGGCGCCTGACGACAGCAAGAACCCGCTCTACCCGCGCGGCGCCGGAATCGTGCGCTAGTCGAGCCAGCCGGTCGTCAGCAGGTCGGCCACATTCTCGAGGATCAGGTCCGGCTTGCGGTCAGCCGTCTGGGCTTCCCACTCATCGCGGGAGGTCGAGCCGCTGGTGACGGCGATTCCGGTGGCCCCGCCGTAATGCGCCATCTCGATTTCTGCCTTGGCATCGTCACCCACGACGCCAACCTCGTTTTCCGCCACGCCTAGCTGTTCGGCAACCAGACGCAGCGCGAGCGCCGAGGGTTTGCCGCAAGCCTCTGGCTCTCTTCCGGTAATCCGCGCGACTGCGCCGTTGATCGCGCAGCTGTATCCGAATGCGCGGCCGTCCCGTGCCGCGAAATAGGGGATGTCGGAGGCCGTCAGGAAGGCGGCTCCCTCGAGTACCCGCTCGCAGGCCAGGTGGATATCGGTCATCGTGCAGTCGGGATGCCAGGCCACGTAAACCGCATCCGCCGAATGCGCATCGGCCGATGCGGGATCGACGCATGGCACGCCAAGCTGTTCGAGCGCATCGGACACCCCCGATGTGCCGAGAACGAGAACGCGCTCGTAGCCACGCTCCACCGTGGCTCGGGCGGCGACCGAATTTGGCGTGAAGAGACGCTCGTCGGGGATCGGCAGACCGACGGCGCGCAGCTTCGGGCCTTGAACCGATGCCGGATAGGCGCTGCCGTTGGTCATCGCGATCCACGGGACGCCGCGCTCGTCGAGGGCGGCGAGCGTTTCTGCGGCGCCCGGGATGACGGTATATCCGCCGAGCTTGCGGTCGCTGAGGATCAGCGTGCCGTCGAGGTCGAACATGAAGCCCTTGGGCGGGACAGGGGAGCGGTTGGAATTCAAGGATATGCTCGCTTTCTGGGAGGTGCCTTCCCTTTACCCGTCATGCTGAACTTGTTTCAGCATCCATCCTTCGCTCCGCAACGACGGTGCGGGTGGAGAAATAGACCCTGGAAAAAGTTCAGGGTCACGTTGACGGGAAAAATCGGCCTGAACGGTTCACGCTTCGAGTTCCAGTTTGAACTCGTCCTTCTCGATTGCAATTCCGTCGATATCGGAGCGCTTGAGGACGTCGCGCATGAGGTTCATCACCGCCACGGTTGAGGGATCGTATTCGCGCGGCGCCGGGCCGGCTTTCCGCATCGCATCGACGAGGTTCGCCGGCATCGTCGCGCGCAGCAGGAATTCCTCGTCGGAAAGATTGCTGCCGATCCGTTTCCTGAGGTCCGAAAGTTCGGCCATGCCGGGTTCGGCCTCGAGCTCCTTGGTGCGCGGATTGGCCATGATCCGGTCCATCACCTCGTCAGCGATGGGCACGTTGGGCCGGCCGAACCTGCCGAGCGCATAGCGGATGATCTCGTCGGGGATCACGCCGTAGCGCTCCTTGCCGGTGACGTTGAGCATGGCCTGGGTTTGCAGCATCTGGGCGAACGGGGTCATCACGATCGGCCAGCCGAGCTCCTCGCGTACGCGCCCCATCTCGTCGATCACCTTGCTTTCCAGCTCGGGCACGCCGTGGTCGGCGAGATGGCGGCGCATCGTGCCGACCATGCCGCCGGGCAGCTGATGGCGCAGGTAGGCCGCATCGAAGTGCATCGGACGGCCCATCGGCAGACCTTCCGCTTCCGCTAGCGCGGTAAAATATTCGGCCACCTCGCGAGCGGCCTCCTCGTCGATGTCGACACTATGGCCCATCGCCTTGAGGTTGGCGATCATCCGGGTGATCGGCGGGTTGCTGGTCCCGTCGGCGGCGCCGCCGCTGGCGCACTGCACCGCCGCCACGCCGAGGTCGGCGGCCTCGAGGCAGGCCGGCTCGGCGAGGCCGGTGGTGCAGTGGTTGTGCAGTTCGAGCGGCTTGTCGCCGATTTCGGCCATGATTGCCGGGATCAGCGTGCTCGCGCGCTTGGCCGACAGCAGCCCGCCCGGGTCCTTGATATAGAGCGATCCGATGTCGGGGCTGGCCGCCATGATTCGCGCCGCCTCTGCATAATGCGCATCGTCGTGGATCGGGCTGAGCGTGAAGACCAGCGCGCCGACGACCTGTTCGCCGCCCGCGCGCTTTACCAGCTTTGCAACCTCGACGTTCGATGCCGCATCGTTGTTGGGATCGGCCAGCGCGAAGCGGCGGATGCCATTGCCCGCCAGCGTGCGAAAGGCCAATTCCATGAACTCGGGGCTCGCGGTCTCCCAGGCGATGAAGCGGAAGCCCGTCGAGAGAAACTGCAAGGGTGTGTTCCTGCAGATCTGCGCCATGGCGCGAATCCGCTCCCACGGGTCCTCTTGCTTATAGCGGACGGCCACACCCATGTGCGTGCTGGTGGTGAAGTCGATCGCGCGATAGCCGGCGCGCTCCATCACCGGAGCTATGGTAAGCGTCTTGGCGGTATCGATGCCCAGCGCGCCCCACAGGCACTGGTTGCCATCGCGCAAGCTAGTTTCGACGATCTGGAGCTCAGCCACGATGCACGCTCACAAGTACCGTTCGTGCTGAGCTTGTCGAAGCACGTCTGCGCAACCGCTGAGCCGGCTCGCCCTTCGACAGGCTCAGAACGAACGTGGAGAGGCGCCTCGCGCTCATCCTAACCCACCTTCACTCGGATAAGCGGCTGGCCTTCCTCGACCGCGCTGCCGTTTTCGGCGAGCACCGCCACGACGGTACCGGAGACCCCGGCCCGGATCGGGTTCATCAGCTTCATCACCTCGATGATGGCGATAGTCGTGTCCTCGTTGACCGTGTCGCCGACTTCGACGAACGGCGGGTCGCCGGGGCGCGGCGAGGAATAGAAGTTGCCGAGCAGCGGGGCCGGTACGTCGACCTCGCCGGCCCTGGCCGCGCCGGCTTCCTGCGACAGGGCCGGAGCCGGCGCTTCGGGAGCGGGGGCGGGCTCGGGCTCAGGCGTTTCCTCGAACGACGCAGGTTCTCCGGCCCAGCCACCGCCATCGCGGCGGATGCGCAGCTTGAAGCCGCCCATCTCGAGATTGAGGCTGGAGAACTTAGATTCGTCGAGCAGCCGGGCGATCTCGGCGATGTCGGCAGCGGTCAGGCTCAACGCTTGCCCCCGCCGAAAATGCCCATGACGTGAGCGAGCGGGTTGGCCTGCGGCTCGGCGACCGGACGCGATGCATCCTTCATCGCCCACACAGTCTCGGGGCGGCTCTGCAGCATCATCAGCTTGCCGTCCTTGTCGAAGGCCCACTCGATGTCCTGCGGCTTGCCGTAATGGCGCTCGATCCGGCGGCCCACTTCGCGCAATTGCTGCAACTCGTCGTCGGACAGGCACGGCTTGGTGCGTTCATCGCCCGCCAGCTCGACTTCCCTGATGCCGCCGCCTTCGGCCATGACCTGCTTGGCGTGCTTGTCGGAGATGTCGCGCACGCTGATCTCGCCGGTAATCTTTCCCATAACCCAGCGGTCCGGGGTGACCTCGCCCGAGACCACCGCCGAGCCGAGGCCCGGCGCACCCTCGATGGTGATGACCGACTTGTCGCCGCTGGTCGGCGAGCGGGTGAACATCACTCCGGCGCAGCGCGCATCGACCATGCTCTGGACGACCACCGCCATCGCGACATTGCTTTCGGGGAAGTCCTGCTTGCGGCGATAGGTCATGCTTTCGACTGAATAGAGGCTGCCCCAGCACTCGCGCACCTTCTGCACCATGTCTGTGCCGCTCAGCACCCACAGGAAGGTGTCCTGCAGGCCGGCGAAGCTGGCGTCCTCGGCATCTTCGGTGGTGGCGCTCGAGCGGACGGCGACCGCGCCGGCGCCGAGTTCGCCATGCGCCGCGAGAATGGCCGTCTCGACCTCCGCCGGCAGTGGTTCCTCGACTACCCGGCGGCGCAGTTCCTCCGACAATTTCGTGGCCGCCCCCATGTCATTGGGGTCGAGCGCCTCGACCTTGGCGCGAACCGGTTCGCGTGCCTCGAGCGCTTCGAGGAAAGTCTCGAACGCCGATGTGGTGACGACAAACCCGGGCGGTACCGCGATCCCGAACTGGGTCAGCTCACCGAGCGAGCCGCCCTTGCCGCCCACCGTCGGGCGGTCGACAATGCCGACGTCCCTGAACCAGGCAACCGCATCGCTCATCGGATCACGCGTCCTCCAGCACCGGTTCGTCGTCGAGGATGGTCACGGTCCCGCGGCCACCGTCGACGCGGATCCGCTGGCCGTCCTTGATCAGCGTTGTCGCCTTGCCGGTGCCGACTACGGCGGGCAGGCCGTATTCGCGCGCGACGATGGCCATGTGGCTCATGGAACCGCCTATGTCGGACACGGCCGCGCCGATCTTCTGGAAAATCGGCGACCACGTCGGGTTGGTGACCTGGCAAACCAGGATATCGCCCTGCTGGATGCGGCCCATTTCGGCGACCGATTTGACCACCCGTGCCGTGCCTTCGACCACGCCCGAGCACGCCGCGAAGCCCTTGAGCTCCTTTTCATTCTCGGTTTCGTCCTCGAGCCAGGCATCGAGGTTTTCGCGGGTGATGCCCCACAGCATGACGATCGCCGGATCGTCGATCGCGTCGGGCACGTTGCCGAGCGCCGGGGGGCAGCCGTGCTTGCCCCATTCCTCGATCGCCGCCTTGCGCTGGGCGACGAGCGCCGGCCAGTGGGCGGGGCCGCGCGGGGTCCCGCCGATGCCCCAAGCGAGCATCAGGTCGATGATCGCGCTTTCCAGCTCGTACTGGTTGAGGTGGAACACGTCGTCTTCCTTGCCCTCGGGGCCGAAGAATCCGTGTTCGGCCAGCAGGGCGCCGAATTCGCGAATCTTGTTGAAGAACAGGTTGGTGTACCAGTGCTCGCAGTAGAACTTGTGCCCCTCGACATAAGGGAACACGCGGTGAGCGAGGCCGATCAGCTGGTCGTAGGTCGCCTTGTCCTCGTCGGTGTCGAGCAGCTCGCGGTAATCGGCGACGAGCTGCTCACGCTCCTCGATCAGCTGCGCCGTCGGGCGTTCGAGGTCCACGCCCGCCTTGATCTTCTCAATATAACCCGGGAAGGCCGCGAACGGCAGGCTAAGGTCGTCGTTCCAGCTGCGATGGTAATGGTAGAACCCGTCGCCACTGCTGACGTTGAACCACGGGTTGCGGCTGGTCTCGAGCTCCGCCAGCCAGGACCGTCCTTTCTCGCCCAGTTCGTCGAGATCGGCGAGGACCTTGTCGATGTCGGCATCGTCGATGAAATGCGCGTCGACGCCCAGCTCGACTGCGCGGCGGGCGAGGCGCTTCACTTCTTCGTCGGGCCGGAAGATTTCGGCTTCCATCCCTGCGACCATGCGGCTGATCGCCTGGTCGCTTATCTCCGGGAAGGCCTTCTTGCAGAAATCGAAGAAGGTCATGTACGCGCCGTAGCCGAGCAGCAGGAACTCGAAGTGGTGGTGCCACATCCGGTGGTACCCTTCGATCTGCTTCTGGTAGATGTCGAGCAGCGCGTGGTTGGCGGCGATGCCCTTGCCGGTGTGGGTCGTCTCGAGCGGTTCGTACTTGGGCAGCGAGGGGGTCGGCAACGCCTGCGCGTCGGCGATCAGCGCCTTCATCTTGTCTTTCCACTGGGCGTAGAGGTCCTCCCAGTTCTCGTAGTAGTAGAACGCACGGTTCTGGAACTCGCCGACCCGTTCCTCGATCTCGTCCGGGTCGGTCACCGCGATGCCGCCGATGTAGACGCGGCCGTTGATGACCCGGTGGTCGATGCCCTTGGCGGTCGGCAGCACGTGGACCCGGGTGTTGAACGCGCCCAGCGCGACATAGGCCGCTTCCGCCGTGATCATGTCGAAGTGATGCATCGGTTCGGGAAAGTGCATCGAGTTGTAGAACCAGAACTTCTCGTCGTCTTCGGGCACGAACTGGGTGTAGTATGGGTATGCGGCCTGCGCGGCCTCTGTCCCGGGCACGACCTTGATCGAGCTGGGCAGGGGGAAGGACTTGTCTTGGCTCATGGTCGGCAACCTCTCAGATGGGGCCCGCGCGCCGTATCGGCGTCTGTCAGGGTTTCCTCGAAGCTGAGAGTAAGCCCATGCGGGGCGCGCCCGCAAGGATTCGTGCGCAAGTCGAACAGGACAAATGCGCGGGTTGTTTTGTCTTGTTCTTCGTCAGCTCTGCGGCGCGTGGCCGGCGCGCCAGGCGCGCGGGGTAATGCCGAAACGCTTGCGAAACAGGCGGGTGAAATAGCCGGCGTCGAGGAAGCCGCAGCGCCAGGCGATTTCGGATACCGGCAGGCCGGCGGCCCGCGGATCGGCCAGCAGGTCGCTCGCCCGATCGAGCCGGGTGGCGTTGAGTTCTTGCACGAAGCTGGTCCCGCTGCCCGCGAGCAGCGTCTGCAAGTAGCGCTTCGATATGCCAAGCTTGTCGGCCACCGCCTCGGGCGAGAGGTTCGGCTCGGCGTAATCGCTTTCGATCCGGCGCAGGATTTCACGCGCCAGCTGGCCGCGGTGTCGGCTGCCCGCACGTGAGCTGGCGGGCGGGTCGGGGAAGCCCGTGGCGAGGCCAAGCAGATGCCCGACCTGTTCGGCGATGAGCGAGCGCGGCAGGGGCGCCTCGTCGAGGTTGCCGAGCATGGCCTCGAGCAACGCCCCGAGCGGGGCGCCCCAGCCACGCGAACTGTCGAACGGGCGGGCCAGCAGCTCCTCGGGATCGGGCAGGTACTTCTCGAGCCAGCCTTGCGGCATCATCAGGTCGACCGCTTCGTGCTCGCCGTCCATCTCCATCTGGTAGAAGCGGGTGTTGTCGAGCAGCACGAACTGCCCTGGCTCGACGGTGAAGCGTTTGCCGGCCATCTGCGTCCTGAGGCTGCCGCGCCGGGCGTAGACCAGCTGTATCGATGGGGCGGCGCGGCCGCTTGTCCCGTCGGCGCCGGTGTGCGTCACCCGCTGCGCGGGGGCGTGGAGGTGGAGCAGGCGCAGCTGGCCGATGCCGTGGCTGACCCAGCGCGCGGCGAAGCTGTCCTGGTCGAACACCTGCACCTCGATCGGCGCGATCGTGCTCGCCGCCCAATCGCGCCATTCGCGCAGCGCCTCACGCTTGCCGAGTCCGGCGCTGCTCCAACTGGAGTCTTCGGGTGACGGGAGAGGCCTGGCCATTCGCTCCCGCTCAATCGAAAGGCACCTCGTCCTTGCAACTGTTGAAGACCCGCTCGATCGCTTCGCGCGCCCCGGCGAGGTGATCGAAGGTCAGGACCGTCATGGGCTGCTTGCTCGGCTTGAGGCGCAGCTCCATCGTGTCTGCGTCGACCAGCTTGATAAGCAACCGGTCGAGCGAGCGTTCGTTGCCCTTGTTGAGCGCCATCGCGAAGCGGTCATTGAAGCGCCAGCGATCGTCGTACGGCGCGCCGCCGTCTAAACGCACGGCGACTGGCTGAGTTTCAAATTGTCCGTCGGGCAATGGGCGGGCAAGCTGGGCGGTGTTGGCCACGATCCCGACGACCTCGCGCTTGCCCGGCTTGTCGCACTTGAGGATGAACTGCGCGCCGTCTGCCGCCACCACGACGGCCTGGATTGTGCCGTCGCCGGGCTCGTAATAGTTCCAGCCCGGCACCTGACCCGCCGCCGCTGTGGAAATCACCGCCAACGCGGCAGAAATGTAGCGTAACTTCATCTGCTCCCTCCTCATGTCCCGGTCCATCGATACCGGAAGAGACCCTCCGCGACAAATCCGCGCGGGGCGCCGGCGAAAGGTTCCCGTCGCCGGCACCGCCTACGCACCATTTGGCGCGTCCGCGATATAAGTTGCCGTTCTCGCAATAGCGCGTCGAGTCGCGCTGCCGTACTTCCCGGACGAAGGGAGCGTGAGCATGGATTGCCGGATCGCTTACGTCATCGTTGGGGTGAAATCGCTCGAGGACGCTGTTCGGACACGCGAGGTGATTGCGACCAGCCAGTAATGGTCCCGACTTCGTGCTCTGGCTCGGCTCGCTATCACATTACGAATAAGACGGCTTCACGTCTATGATCATATAAACCAATGGTGTTTGTCTGACGAATATGTTGGGTTATCTTCTCCCAACCTGAGGGAGAATGTCATGAAACGATCCGCGTTTGCCGCGTTGATCGTCGTGCTTTTGGCAGCCAGTCCGGCAAGCGCTGTCGACCAGATGCCGCTCGTCCTCCAACCAACGTCGCAATGGAGGCTCGATTTTGCCGACGAGCGCTGCAGCCTTATCCGGCAGTTCGGCGATGGCGAAGATGCAATCCGGTTGGAGATCGACGCCTACGGGCCAAGCTTCAACTACCGGGTGACGTTGGTTGGTGGGCTGGTCCCGGTATCGCGCGCCGTGCCGATCACCGAGCTTAGGGTGGGCTATTCACCCGATCCGGGCGAGCGCGAGCGCTTCCTCCTGCGAGCGGGCACATTCGAGGGGAAGAGCGCAGTATCGTTCAGACTTGGATTCCGGCCCATGGCAGGACAGACCGTCGAGGCGTTCGAAGGCAGCGTGGAATCGGTCACACTGGATTTTCGCAACTTCCAGCCCATCAGGCTTGAAACGGGAAGCATGGCAGCTCCGTTCGCAGCCATGCATCGCTGTATCGATGATCTGGTCGCCAGCTGGGGTTTCGATCCGGTCGCCCACCGATCGCTATCGCGCCCGGTACAGATCGTCGCGGCCGGGGAAGGCCGGAAAATCCTCACCCCCGAGCCTACCAGCGATTTTCCCGGGTGGGCCGAGCGCCGCCGCAAAAAGGCCACCGAGATAGTTTCCCGCGACGGCATGATGGTCCCCGTTCGGCTGATGATCGACGCCGACGGCAAGCCAACTCAATGTGTCGTCCAAGCCGGCTATGTCGACGATGGCTGGCGAGAGAGAATTTGCGCGTCTGTGGTCAGAGACATCTACAGCGCAGCGCTCGACGCCAATGGGCGGCCGGTAGCCAGTTTCATCCAGATCGATTCGAATTGACGCGCGTGCTCCGGGGGGCCAGGCGCAATCGGCGCTGGTCTCGGCGCGCGGGGCTGGCTAGCTTTGGGACGAAGTCAAAAAGCACGGAGAGAGCGTCGATGTCCGGAAAAGTCCGCCTGATCGCCACTGAGGAAGCCTGGACGATTCCCGAGGTCGCCGCCGAGCTCAAGAAAGTCTCCAACGGCCCTTCGCAGAGCCTCGACAAGCTGCTGGTCAAGGGCATCTACGACCAGGAAGGCGGCGGCGCGCAGTATGCCGGGGTCAACTTCCTCGACGGGTTGCTCGACGCCGAGCAGGCCCGGCTCAGGCAAATGGACGAGCTGGGCGTCGACATGCACCTGATGGCGCTCACGGCTCCCGGCGTGCAGATGTTCGATGCCGATACCGCAATGGAGCTGGCGATCGTTGCGAACGACCGGCTCGCCGCCCTGTGCCGCAAGTACCCGACTCGCTTCGCCGGTCTCGCCAGCTTCGCCCCGCACAGCCCCAAGCGTGCGGCCAGGGAGATGGAGCGGGCGGTAAACGAGCTCGGGCTCAACGGCTTCATGATCAACAGCCACACCTACGACGAGTACCTCGACGATCCGAAGTTCTGGCCGATCCTGGAAGCCGCCGAGGCGCTGGGCCGCTGCATCTACATCCACCCGCGCGCCGCGTCCTATGGCTTCAAGGGTCCGCTGCAGGACTACGGCATGGACTCGGCGATGTGGGGCTACGGCATGGAAGTCGGCACCCATGCAGTGCGGATGATGGCAGGCGGGGTGTTTGACGAATTCCCCAACCTGAAGATCTGCATCGGCCACATGGGCGAGGCGGTGCCGTTCTGGCTCTGGCGGCTCAACTTCATGAACACCCGCGCGCAGAAGGCGGGCCGCTCGAAGAAGACCAAGCGTTCGATGGCCGAATATTTCCAAGACAATTTCGTCATTACCACCAGCGGCGTCGAGGACCCTCTGGCGCTGCGCTATTCGATCGACAAGCTCGGCATCGACAACGTGATGTGGGCGATCGACTATCCCTACCAGCCGATGGAGCCCGCGGTGAAATTCATCGAGGATTTCGCCTGCACCGAGGCCGAGCGTCACGCGCTGTGCCATGGCAACGCCGAGCGCGTGTTCCATATTGCGCCGGAGTAAGCGGAAGCGAGCGTGCTGACCGACGAACTGCTTCGCGACGTCACGCCGGAACGGCTCATCCGGCTCTACCACCAGCGCACCAAGATGCGGCTCTGGGTACGCTCGCGCCTCTGGGCTCAGGTCCTTATCGCTATGGCGCTGGGCGTACTTGCGGGTTGGCTGCTGGGTCCTGCGCCAGGCTTGGTCCCCCGCTCGACCGCCGAGGCCATCGGCGGTTGGCTGGCTCTGCCAGGGCAGCTTTTCCTCGGCCTCATCGCCATCGTCCTGGTTCCGCTGGTCTTTTCCTCGATCGTCGGCGGACTTGCGGCAACTCCGTCGAGCGAGGCGATGCGCGCGATCGGTCTTCGCCTCGGACTTTACATCCTGCTGTCGACGAGCCTTGCCGCGACCATCGGAGTCAGCCTGGCGCTGGCGTTCACGCCTGGTGAGCGGGTCGACGTACCGGTCCCGGCGGTCTCGCCCCTCCCCAGCGCCGTGCCCGCCTTCGACATTGCGCGCCTGCCCGACCTCGTGGCCGGCGTTCTGCCGACCAATCCGGCGGCCTCGATCATCCAGGGGGACCTGCTGGCGATCGTCATACTCGCGCTTCTCACCGGTGTCGCCGTGACTCGTATCCAGAAGAGCAAAGCCGACACGCTGCTGGCGCTCCTGGACGGCGTGCTGTCGGTCTCGATGACGATCGTCCAGTGGGCTATGTTGCTCTCGCCGCTGGCGGTCTTCGGCTTGATGGCGAAGTTGATGATCCAGGTCGGCGCCGACAGCCTGCTCGGCCTCGTCGCCTATGTCGGGACAGTGCTGCTCGGATTGGTTTTGCTGTTTCTCGGCTATCTGCTCCTGCTCACCGCTGTCGGCAGGATCGGGCCGGGCCGCTTCCTCGCCCGGGCCGGACAGACTCTCGTGCTGGCGTTCTCTACCTCGAGCTCGTCGGCGGTCATGCCGGGAACCATCCAGACCGCCCGACGCTTCGGCGTGCCCGATCGCGTGGCCAGCATGGTGGTGCCCATCGGGGCAACGATGAACATGGCAGGCACGGCGCTCTACCAGAGCGTCGCGATCCTGTTCCTCGCGCAGATTTCCGGAATCGAACTCGGGTCCGGCCAGTTGTTGCTGATCATCGGGACCCTGGTCGCCTCTTCGATCGGGGCCCCGGGTACGCCGGGGGTGAGCATGGGCATTCTCGCCAGCGTGGCGGCCGGATTCGGCATTCCCGCCGCGGGCCTGGTCATCATTCTCGGGGTCGACCGCCTGCTCGACATGAGCCGGACAGTGGTCAACGTAACGGGCGACATGGCCGCCTCGGTCCTGTTAAAGGACGCGCTGGGCGACCTGGGCAAGAGTGGCGGGACCACCTGATGAAGGGGGAGGATCGCGGATGACCGTTTACGGATTGCTGATCGCGCTGATGCTGGTGATGAAACTGGCGCCGGACTCGCCGCTCGGGAACTGGTTGCTGCGGCACGGCGTCGAGCGACCGCTTGAGCGGCTTGGCAGCATGCGACGTCACCACCTGATCTTCGCCGTGCTGTTCCTCGCCCTGCTCGCGATAGGGGGCGAAATGATCGTCGCGCTCGGCAGCGCCGACCTGTTCGTGCTCTACGCTCTCGATCTCTCGCTTTATATCGACGGAATGCTCGCGGTCATGGCGGCGGCGAGCGTGGCGCGTTCCCGCACGGGCTTCACGCTGCTGCGAGCGCAAACGAGCCAGATGGCGGCGCGGCTGCGGAGGGTCTTCGGACAGCGCCGCAAGCGCCGCCGGATCGAACGACCGAGACGCGGCGAACCGACCAACGACGACGAGCACCCGGCCACTACGCCGGTCTGGAAAATTGCCGCATGAGCCGCTCGCGCCACCTCGTCGACCCGCAGATTGCCGCGATGCTCGACATGCCGCCGGTCGAGCTCAACGCCGAGACGTTGGCCGATGTCCGCGCCAACCCCCTGTTTTCCGCCGACGAGCTGCCAAAGCCCCCGTTTCCAGTGACCGAGGTCTACGCCCCGAGCGAGCACGGTCCCGACGTCCGGCTGGTGATCCAGAACCCGCCGAGCGAGGAGACAGGCCGCGGCGCTATTCTCCACATCCACGGCGGCGGCATGGTCGTCGGCACCGCCGACACTTCGATCTCCAAGTTTCCTCTGGCGCAGGCACACGACGTGGTGATCGCTTCGGTCGACTACCGCCTCGCCCCGGAAAACCCGTTCCCCGCCCCGCAGGAGGACAATTACGCCGCGCTGCTCTGGCTTGCCGGCCATGCTACCGAACTCGGTGTCGATCCCAGTCGCATCGTGGTGATGGGCGAGAGCGCCGGCGGCGGGCTCGCCGCCAGCCTGGCACAGATGGCGCGCGACCGAGCCGGTCCGAAAATCGCCGGGCAAGTGCTGGTCTACCCGATGCTCGACTGGCGCACCGGCGGGCCCGACTGCCAGTGGAAGAACGCTCATACCGGCGAATGGATCTGGACCCACGAGAAGAACCGGTTCGGCTGGGAAGCGCTACGCGGCAATTACGATCCGACGGGCGAGTGCAAAGGCTGGTTTTCGCCTGCGCTGGCCGACGATCTTGCAGGCCTGCCGCCTGCCTATATCGCCACCGGCGCGCTCGACCTGTTTCTCGACGAGGACCTCGACTACGCCCGCCGCTTGATCGACGCAGGGGTGCCGTGCGAACTCCACGTCTATCCCGGCGCGATCCATGCCTTCGAGATGGTGCCCGAGACCACGCTGGCGGCGCAGGCCGCCGCGGACCTGGAGCGTGGGCTGCGGCGGTTGCTGGGATGAGCGGTAGCGGCAACATCTCGGGATGCGCGCCTAGGCTTCTTCCCCCTCGCGGGTGGAGTGCGGCTGCCTAGCTGCGGATGGGCACGACGTTCGGTGCCGATTGCTCGGCGCACAAGGTTTCGAGCTGCTCCTGGCCGAGCGGTTCGGAGAAGCGCACGCCGAGAGCGCCGCCCTTGCTCCATTTGAGCGAGCCTTGGATCGGCGCGCAGCCGGCGAGGATGAGGACGAGGCGCTCGGACCTTGTCACGCCGACCGCGCCGGTGTGCATGCGGCAGCCGTGGCGACCCAAGTCCGTGACCAGCACCTCTTCCTCCTCGCGACCGCCGATCGAACACCGGCCTGGGATGGCGACCTGCTCGCGCCCGGCCGTGCGATCCCTCGGTCCGGACTGGACCAGTTTTGCGCTCTTGCCTTTTGCCATGCCGGCACCCTGGCAGGCGGCGGTTAATCCGGGCGGTAGGGCCGTGGTTACCCCTGTGCTAACCAGGCCCTAGCCGCAGAGCCCGGCGGCGCGCGCGGCGATGCCCTTCAAGCCTTTGGGGCAGGGCGGTTTGACCGGAGCGGACGGCGCTTGAGGACTACTGCTTGCGCCGTCGTTGCCGCTACCGTTTTCGCCGGACGAGAAGCCACCCATGCCCGGCATGCCATGCATGATCATGGTGTTTGCGCGGAAGCGTACGCGGGCTATCCATTCCGGCTTCCATGCGGCCTTGGCGTCGGCGGGCCGCGGTGGGTAAGCGAAGTCGGCTTGCGGGCCGTAGGCGTAAAGATTGATCATCGGCATCTGTGCGCCGGCCTGGCGGACCTCGGCCGGGATCGCGCACGAGGTCCGGCTGGACGGCATCACCGTACCGGCATCCACCAGCCGCCTGACCGCGGCGGGCGAGAGCCATTCGGCGAGACTGCCGCCGAACTGCTGGGTCGAGGCAGAGGTCCACCAGACCATGTCGCTCGCTTCCCCGCGCGCGTCGGTGTTGGCGCCCATCGCCCAGGCATAGTAGCCGGTCGCCGTGGGAAGCGCGTTCCACGACAAGTCGAACGCGCCGCTCGGCGTGTCGCGCGAGGCGGCATTGAGCGGCGCCATGAAGTCGTCGGACAGGGTAAAGGCGATGTCGGGCGCATAAGTGCTCTTGACGCTGTGCGCCCCGAGCAGCGAGGCATTGGCGGGCACCGACTTGCTGTCTTTCGCATTGGGCCACTCGCCGTAGGTCTTGCTGTTCTGTCGGGTCACGCTCCACTCGTCGGGCAGGTTGACGCCTTGCGAGAAAAGACCGGGGGGGACCTGACCCCGCGCCAGCTTGGAGAAGTCGATGACCACCGGCTGGCCTTTGGGGGCGTGCTCGCCGCAGCCCCAGAACAGCAGCAGGCGGCCCTTGGGCATCTGGCCTTGCGGCATGCCCGGCACACCGGTTTCGCGCGGGGAGGGGCTATCGACGGGTGTGACCAGCGGGACCGACGCGCCGAGCCCGGCAGCCGGCGGCATGAAATGATCGCCCTCGGGCTTTCCGGTCGGGGCTCGGCTCGAGCCGAGCCTGAGCTGCAGCTCGTGGATGGCCTGGGCGCCGCCTCCGCGCAGCGCGGAGAGCACTC
Source organism: Croceibacterium aestuarii (assembly GCF_030657335.1). Classification (NCBI taxonomy): domain Bacteria; kingdom Pseudomonadati; phylum Pseudomonadota; class Alphaproteobacteria; order Sphingomonadales; family Erythrobacteraceae; genus Croceibacterium; species Croceibacterium aestuarii. The sequence continues at coordinate 3,053,624 of NZ_CP131039.1, read as the reverse complement.
CGCCAGCACCGGCGCCGGCGGCCATCGCGGCCATCCCCGATGTGGTCCCGGCATCGACGGTGTAGCGCGCGATCGGCGGACTGACCTGCTGCTGCGACAGCGCCGCGCCCCCGGCGGCGAGTGCGACAGTCCCAACCGAAACCAACACAATCTTACGGCGAATCATCTTCCCACTCCCAGAACCTGACCGCTTCGCAATATGTCACCGCCTGGGAGCGGCGGCATTAGGAAATATACGACGCCGCGGCGGGCAGGGTATGCCGTCAGGCGTTGGGATTCACTCCGGCTCGATCGAATCCGCCTTCGTCGTTGGCCTGCGGGCCGGGGATCGCGGTCAGCGTGTGCACAGCGCGAATCTTGCCGTCGATGTAGCGGAAGGTGTGCACATCGGCGCCGCCTTCGGAGCTGCCGAAGCGGCAGAACACGTTGATCACGCCCTTCTCGGGATCGATCAGGTAATCGCGGTTGACGATGTAGAGCACGCCCTTGGGAATGCCGACCTCGCAGCTCGCGTCGGGCTTGCCCTCGCGATTGGTATAGGCGCCGCCTTCGAGCCGTGCACAGGGCTGGCCCCACGGGATATCGGTGAACTTGTCGGCGAACGCGTCGAGATAGGCGTTCGCGCCGCGGATCATCTCGGCGGGCGGGGTGTGCTGGTATTTCATCAGCGGCCCCCAATCCTCGGCCTTCGAGTACTTCGCATAGGCGTTGGCATTGAACAGCCAGTCACCCTTCTTGGTGACGATCGAATCGACGCGGATGACTTTGCCCTTGTCGAGATAGAGCCGCGTGCCGATCACGTAGGGTGTGCCCTCGGTGACGATGACCTCGGAAAAGGTCTTGCAGCGCAGCGGGTCATGGAAGCTCATAGCGTGAGCTACGGGCAAGGCGGTGTTCCACAGCCCGTCGGCCGCCGGAACGGTCTTCATGTTCTGCAGGTACTCGGCCTTGTCGTGCAGCGGCAGCGCGGCGAGCGTGCCCTTCTTCTGGCCCTCGACATAGGCGGTGGTCGCGGCCTTGAGCTCGTCCATCGTGCAGGTCGGCTTGTCGACCCGCGGGGTGTAGGGGCTCGGCGGCGGACCGTTCTGGGCCAGGGCAGGGCTGGCTATGGCGGCGGCGACCAGTGCGGCGGCGATGGTGGTGGCAATTCTCATGGTTCTTCTCCCTATCCGTCACCCTGAACTCGGTTCAGGGTCCATCTCTCCACTTGCAAAGGTCTGCCGGTGGGGCACGATGGATGCTGAAACGGGTTCAGCATGACGATGAAAACAATGACTTACCTCACGTCCTGGATCTCTTCGCTGCGGCACTGCTGGTAAGTGCTCCAGCCCGAGCACATGCCGTAAGGGCCGCGGATGAAGATCGCCTCGATCCGGCGGATCTTGTTGTTCTCGATCTTGAACAGCTCGCCCAATTGCCAGGTCCAGTTGATCGGGCGGTGGTCGAAGAAGGCGAACGAATAGACTAGCCCGCGCTCGCGATCGACCGCGACGAAGCGGCGGTCGCGGATGCCGGTGACCACGCCCTTGAGCGCGGTTTCGAACTGGCCCTTGCAGGTCATCACCGGGTTGCCGCGCATGCCGGGCTGCCCGCCGGGCGCGGCGGCGAGCATGCCGTTCTCGCGCCGTAGGCAGTCGTCGGTGAAGGGATAATACCCCTTGCCGTCGTTGCGCTGCATGCCTTCGAAATACTGGTTGGCGACCGCGATCAGGTCGGCGCGGCTCATCCGCTCGCTTTCGGGAACGGTCTCGAGGAAGATCGGACTGGGGCTACCCATCTTCTCGACCGCTGCGCCCGTGGCGCCGAAGGGAGTTCCGTCGCCGCCCGCCGCGGCGCCGCCCAGCGGACGGTCGGGCCGGGCGACGATCTGCTCGACCTCGCTGATCTTGCCGGCATCGTCAATCCGCAGCCGGACGTCGATGCCGACCGGCTCGGGAGCGCGCGCGGCCCCGGCGGCGCTCGACGAGGCCTGCTCCATCATCGTGCCCATGAAGGTGATCATCTGCGTCTCGGGATCGGGCACGTAGAACTTGTAAGTGCCGAGCCCGCTGGCGGTCGCCCACAGCCCTTCGTTGCCGAGCGGCAGCTCGACCCCGTTCTCGGTGAAGCGGACCGAGCGGGCGAAGAGGTCGTCGCCGACCTTCTGGTCGACCATCGCCTGCAGGTACTTGTTCATGTAGCCTTCGAGGCAGGCCCGCTGGCATTCGTGCTTCGCCAGCGGCACGCCGCCCGGCGGTTCGTCGGCGGCGGCGGGCGCGGCCAGGCCGAGCGCCAGGCAGGCCAGCGCGGCGTGGATCGGAAGCTTCATCGGTGTCTCTCCCCATCTGTTCCCCGTCCCCACGGAGAATCCCCTCGGAAGACGACCATAGCCAATTCGGCGCGCGCCGCTACCCGGGCAATTGTGGCAATTGGTATCGTGCCTAGCGCGCCTTGGCCCGCTGCCAGGCCGGGCGCTCCTGCAGCCGCCGCCAATAGGCCGCGACCTTTCCGGGCAGCTCAACGTCGATGCCGGAGTGGCCGACGAGGAACAGGGCATAGCCGAGCGAGATGTCGGCGATCGTGAAGTGTTCTCCGGTCACCCACTCGCGCTCGTCGGCGAGGTGATCGTCGAGGAATGCCAGCCGCTTCGCCAGCCGCTCCCGGACAAACTGCAGGACGGGGTGGTCGGGCGCGCCCCGCCGGCGGGCGTTGTAGAGCACGCCGACCGGCACAGTCAGGTCGGATTCGCCGAAGTGGAGGAACTGCAGGTGCTCGGCATAGGCCGCCGGATCGGGCCGCGGGCCGACCGTCAGCGCCGCCGCCTGCGCATCGCCCGCCACCAGCAGCCGCCCTGTCAGGTATTGCAGGATGGCGATGGATTCGAACATCGCGATGCCATCGTCGGAGATCGCCGGGACGCACCCGGCCGGGTTGACCGCGAGGTATTCGGGCGGGACGGGGAAGGTCACCGTCTCGAGGCGGTAATCCTCGCCCAGCTCCTCCATCAGCCAGAGGACCCGCAGGGATCGCGAGTTCGGCGCGTGGTAGATGGTGATCATCGATGCGGGTCCTTCGAGCCTGTGCAGAGAGCCGCCGCCGCCTTGCGGGAACCGTCAGCCGCCGAGGCCCTCCCGGCTGACCGTGATGCTGGCCTGCAGATCGGTTGGACGGATAACGGGCCTGACCGGCGGCGCGGCGACCAGTTTGACCCAGAGATCGTCGCCGTCGCGGTAATAGGACGTCTCGTTCGCCTTGCGCAGGGCCTCCATGCTCGCCTGTTCCTTGCCGGAGGCCGCCTCGGTAAAGCCCGGAAGCTGGAACATGACCCACGAGCCGGCGTCCATTTCGGCCAGGCTGAGCGTGACTTTGGGTCTCTCGGTCTTGACCTCGATCTCGCTGCCGGCGCGCACGGTGCTCTGGTCGCCGTTGACCTTGAATTCCCTGCCGCCGCGAACGAGCGCGATGGGCGCCTGCGGAGGACGGCGGGAGAACAGCGCAGCCCGCTGGGCCTTGACGAGCGGCGTGTCGGGCGCGTTCGGGCCGATCGAGGCGATGAGGGCGAACCGGGCGGTCCGGGATTCCAGATCGACCGCGGCGGGAAATTCTCCCCTCGCGTCGGACAGGTTGAGGCGGCCGACGTCGCCCGTGCACACGGCGGCGTTCCAGCTCGGATGCATTTCGCAGGTGTCGTCGATGACGACGCTGTCGTTCTCGCCGTCGGCGAGCACGATCTGGGAATCGGGAATGCCGGTCACCGACCCGTCGACGTCGTGGATCGACAGCGTCCGGTATTCGTCTCCGCCGCGGTTGTCGTTGTCGAAGCGCTTGTCGTATTTGGGGAAATAGACCGGCTTGGCGTTGACGAACTTCGCCCCGCTGATCGTGCTTCCGGTGCTCAGCCCGGCGCTGGTGTAGAGCAGGAAGGACAGCGCGCCCGTCTTGCGCAGATCGTTGTCCCGGAAGTTCACGAACGTGGTGTTCACCACATCGTCGCGGTAGTCGTAGTATTCGTAGCCGCGGATCGGGAAGTCGGGGATCTTCGTCTTGGGCAGGCTCCGGCCGATGGCGATTTCCTCGGGCGTCGTGGGGTTGCCGATATTGTCGCTCTCCCCCACCACCAGCGAGTTCACCAGGCGCGAGCTGAACGGCAGGCTGCCGATATCGCCCGCGGCCTGGGTCATGCCGATGGCGTTGTCGGCGAGTTTCATGTTGCTGTAGACGTACATGTCGCCGCGGCCCCAGAGACCGCCGTTGCGGTTCTTGTAGGCGGTCAGGTCGACGAAGTGCGTTTCCATCACCTCGCTTTCCAGATCGGTGGGATCCTTCAGCGGGATGAGCGGAAGCGAGGCCAGCCCGAAAGTGTTGTCCTCGTCGATGTGCCGGTCGATCAGGAACCCGTCGAAGTTCGAATGCGCGGTGTTGCCCCTGAACTCGCGCAGCGGCGTGCGGCGCGGCCAGGTCCTGGCGGAAACCTCCGTACCCAGGAAGGCGCCGTTGGGGTGCTGCGGTATCGACAGCCAGAACCCGACCTGGTCGGAGCCGGCCGCGACATTGTCGATATAGGTGTTGTCCGGGTTGGTGATCCAGAACGAGGCCGCCGTGTTGTCCGACGGCAGCAGGGTGTTGCCGCCGTGGAAGCTGGCCTTCGCGTAGGCCGCGCGGTCGGCGGCGAGCGCGGGCTTCTCGCCGTTGGCGGCGAGGTTGGTGGGCACGCAGTCCAGCGTCGGATGGCACTTGGTCTGGATCGCCAGGTTGTGGACGAACCGGTTGCCGTGCTCGATGCCGTCTTCCATGAAGAAGCAGTGGCCCACCGTGTTGTAGGCGACGTTGTTCTCGACCTCGACGTCGTGGGTGCCGTGCACGGTCACGCAGCGGTTGTAGCTGTCGTGGATCGCGGCGTTCCTGATGTACATTCCGGCGCCTGCGCCGACGAGGTGGAAGTGCATCGGATAGCGGGCGAGGTGCAGGTGCTGGCCCATGCGGTTCAGCTCGATGCCCTCGGCATGGACGGTCGAGCCGGGCATGGCCATGATGTGGCCGCCGAAGTAGCTCTGCTCGGCATCGCCCGACGCCTCGACCTTGATGTTGCGCGTCAGCAGACCGACCTCGCCGCGCTCGTCGACGCCGTAGGTGACCTCGCCGAAGTGCATGTAGTCGAGCGGCTGCGCGAAGCTGAGCGTGTTGCCGTTGACCGCGGTGATGGTCCGCCGCTCGGCCTGGCGCGGGTTGAAGTCGGTCGAGGCGAGGACGATCTCGTCGCCGGCCTGCCACTCGCTCGCGTCGAGCACCTCGATCTGCCGCGCGCCCTTCTCGGCGGTGGCGGCGAGCTTGGTCCAGCTATGGCTCCGATTGCCGTGCAGCTCGAGCGTACCGTTGATCAGCATGATGCCGCGGTCGCCCATGGTGTTGATGTCTTCGCCGGGCACGGTGTCGGTCAGGGTGATCGTCGCCTTGTGGGCGAAGGGCCTGGCCTCGGTGCCGATCTGCAGCGCGCCGCCGGGCAGGTAGATCCAGTCGGTGGCGAGCGACAAGTCGCGGGTGTCGGCGAAGGTCAGCTTGCCCTGCACGGTCACGCTGCGCAGCGCCGGGGGGCTGACGTCGAGGACGACCTCGGTGCCGCGCGGGATGGTCACCGCCTCGCCGGCGGCGGGCACCTTGCCCGAGGGCCATGCCGCGGGGTCCGACCACTTGACCGTCCGCGCAATCGCACCCGGGGTGGGCGCGTCCATCGCCATCTTGGCGTGATCGGCGTGATCCTGCGCGGCGGCGCCCGCACCCGCGGCGAGCAGCATGCAGGCCGCAGCGAGGCGTGTGTATCGGACCAGCCGAGACTGTTTGCGCATGACCAGTTTTCCCTCTCCGGACGACGAGTCCCGCTATGCCCTGTTTGCGAAGCATTTTGCAACGGTCAAACGCCTTGGGCGGGCGGTGGGGAGGGTCTTCGAAGGTCATGCTCGCCGCCGGGTGCGCCGCGCCGCCGGGGCCCGGGGGGTGGCGCCGGGCGCCGGCGGCGGACGGGCCGGACTTATGTCACCATCCGCGCGACAGGCAGTCGCTCCTCTCCGGCCCCGCGCGGCTGCCGGACGTGGTGCAGCAGCGCGCCGTTCGCCGCGTGGCGCCAGGCGCCGCGGTAGCGGCCGCGGAACATGACCAGGTGGACGAGCGGGTTACAGCCCAGAAAATCGCGCGGCGGAGCTGTTACCTTCCGCGAGGGCATCCCGAGCGCCGCGTCCCACGCCGCCGCGAAGCTCTCGGCGCCGGGGAGGGCGCGCAGGCGATAGGCGCTCTTGCGGCTCATCCCCACGGCCTCGCACGCCCCGATCACCGAGCCGGTCTCGGCCAGCAGCCCGAGGAAATCGGCCTGCCGCTCGATGGTCCAGCCATCGCGGCGGGTGCGGACCGGGACGGGGTAGAAGGCGGGCACGCGCAGGCGGCGGTAGGGGCGGCGCGGGGAAGGCGAGGCGGGCGTCATCCGGCAGGATGAAGCAGATTTGGGGGTGTGTAGGAAAGTTGTTTTCGTAGACCCTGATGATGGCCAAGTCTGCTAATGTTGCTCAGGAATATTTCTATTGCCTTCGATTAGCAAAGGCACGGGCAAGAGGAACCAAGGCGAGCGGTCCGGAAATAGGAGGCTTGCTAACAACGCGGCCAACCTCGGCCCGCCATCCTCCGGCGATGGGAAATTCGGCCAAACGGACTCAAGATCAGAGACGCTCCAAACATCATGACCCACTTGAAACACTGCATTCCTGCCGCCGGGAATTTGTTCGGCACCGAACTCAGTGTAATCCTCCGGAAGATAGGCGTTCAGGGCCAGATGATCGAGTTGATCCAATGCGGCGTCGAATTCGTCGGTTAGATCAAAGAGTCGCGATGCGCGTAGCAAGGCAAGCACTAGCTCAGTGGGCTGTGCCACCATTTCCGTGCTAGGTTTTAGCTGCCCATTATAGCGCGCGACGAGATAACCGAGAACTTTCGAAGGATCGATATCCCCGCGCGCGACGCGTCCGCCGCAATTCACACTCGATGAAAACATGTGCCCGAGCAACTGTTCGCCTTCCTCATTAAGGCCAACACGAGCTAGCGCCGTTAGCGCAGAGATTACGTAAGGCGACTGGCTGTCGCTCATTGCCACGAGAGAGAGCGAGTAGGTCTTTGAGATACGAGCGAATAGTTCGGCCAACTTCGTCGCGGCTATCCCAGAATCCCTTTCAAGCGCCAGCCGCGAGTGCACGGTAAAACCGGCCCAGCCAAGCAACTTTGTTAGTCTGATCGGGAGGTAATAGAGATCGCCCATTCCCCCCGTCACCAAAGCGTATTCGTATTTCTTGATTGCCTCTACAACGTGGTCAATTGCGTCCTCAACAAGAACCGAAATCTCAGTACATTCCGACTCTAGATGTGCTGCTATTCGGGCGTCGGCGGCAAATGGCAGCATCGCTACTGAGCATGCAGCTTTGACTTCGACTCGGCGAAAGCGGTCCCGTGAGTCATCGGCCTGCGCACTGCAAGCCTCACTGATCCGGTGCGCCATGTTTATCAGTGCGGCGGGATCGGTCCGGACCTCGCCCAACAAGGACGCAACACGGTCGACGAAAACGCGAGCGTTCCAACGATTGGGAATTGTTATGTATGGCTCCCATAGTTGCCGCAGACTCGCCCGAATGGCGGGAGCCGTCCCGACATCCGGCCAACCCGCGAGAACACTTCGCAGCGGCGCGTTTCCATTTTGTGCGTGGGGGTTCCGACAGAAGCTCGACGGACCATAGAGATTGAGGCCCCAAACGACGGGCGTTTGCTGTTCGACGGCACTGACTCGCTCTGAGACCGCCCTTCCAATTTCTACAAGGTCCAATGCAGGATTGCTGTCTTGAATGAAGGTGTCGCCGCGAATGCAATCGAGCAGTGCGGTGGTGCCAATGCCGTGCCCCCCTACTTCGGTGGCAACTTCATTGGATGCCGCCGTTGCAAGCAGGGTGAGTCCTGGCGATCCAAATTCGCCCATCACCTCCGATTTCAGAATGACATTGAGGTCCGAAATCAGTGCACCCGACTGGCAGGCGTCGATGAAGAGATAGGTCTGCTTAGGCGCGGCTTCCGCAATCATGCGGAATAGGTCTGCAAGCGGAAGCGCGGTGGCAGACAAGGCCTCCAATCGTGAATCCCGGGTGGCCATGTAGAAACTGCCCGCACTCACTGCACCGTGTCCTGCGAACGCAATCGTTAAAGTGTCCAAGGGCTCTTCACTGAACAGCACGGTCGTGAGCGCGTCACGGACCTCAAGCAGGGTTGGTGACAACAACAAACCAGAGCGAGCTTGATCATAGTCGCCGATCTGCGGCTCCATGAGCGTTTCAAAGATAACTTTTGCGTCAGTCTCAGCGCCGGTTAGCACCGGCAAGAGATCGTATGTGTCACAACCAATCGCTAGTAGGGCTCTGCCGCTCACGACGGGACTCGCTTAAATTTCGCTTTACGATCGGCTTCTCGTTCCAACGCCGCTTGGATTTTCTCAGCTTTGACCCGTTCGATCTCAGCCTCAAGTTCAGCAGGCACATTTTCGAGTTCTTTAGTGATGCGTTCGAACGTTTCGGGACCCACATGGATCTGCGGCATGCTGACGGTCCCGTCACGATCAACGCCGAGCTCGATCTTCTTCAACATTTCCAACATCGACTGCGCGAACGAGCCAGCATCTCGCGCATCGACGACGTTTCCAACCTTTTCGGCGGCTGCCCCAACCGCACCATAAATGCTTTGGGCAAACTGCCTTTGCATTTCCTCATTCATGGGGAGGATGGTGCGAGCGATTAAACCGAGGTCGTTTTCCGCAATGTCCTTGAAGGGAATGACCCACTCTGCTGAAATCGTATGCATTGTAATATCGGGGTCCGGTTCCCTCGCAGCATGCTCCCAATTTGCGCCGTGGTTCAGGCGAAGGACGTTGTGCTCGTTCATAAACGTCAGTCGCGACTTTTCTTGCATCTTACCGACGAGGACAGCGATGGATTTTTCGATGGCCTCCTCAGCCTCGCTGTTCTCGAAGCAATAACATCTGGGATCGTCTTCGGGAGACGCAGCAGAGTTCGACATTTCAGCCCCCCGGCCGCCCCTTCACCAAATCCTCCACAACCCCCGGGTCCGCGAGGGTGCTGGTATCGCCCAAATTCCCGACGTCGTTCTCCGCAATCTTGCGCAGAATGCGCCGCATGATCTTGCCCGAGCGGGTCTTGGGCAGCGAGGGGGCGAACTGGATGACGTCGGGGGTGGCGATGGGGCCGATTTCCTTGCGGACCCACTGGACCAGCTCCCGGCGCAGGTCCTCGGTGTCCTCGACGCCCTCCATCGTGGTGACGTAGGCGTAGATGCCCTGGCCCTTCACGTCGTGCGGCATGCCGACCACGGCGGCTTCGGAGACCGCGTCGTGCTCGACCAGCGCGCTTTCGACCTCGGCGGTGCCCATGCGGTGGCCGGAGACGTTGATGACGTCGTCGATCCGCCCGGTGATCCAGTAGTAGCCGTCGGCGTCGCGGCGGCAGCCGTCGCCGGTGAAGTAGTATCCCGGGTACTGGCTGAAGTAGGTCTGGAAGAAGCGCTCGTGGTCGCCGTAGACGGTGCGCATCTGGCCGGGCCAGGAGTCGGTGATGACCAGCGCGCCTTCGGCGGCGCCTTCGAGCAGGTGGCCGTCGGCCGGATCGACCAGCGCGGGCTGGACGCCGAACATCGGCTTCGTCGCGCTGCCGGGCTTGAGCGGGGTGGCGCCGGGCAGGGGGGTGATCATGTGCCCGCCGGTCTCGGTCTGCCACCAGGTGTCGACGATCGGGCAGCGGCCGTCGCCCACGACGTTGTAGTACCACTCCCACGCCTCGGGATTGATCGGCTCGCCGACGCTGCCGAGCAGGCGCAGGCTCTGGCGGCTGGTCTTGTTCACCCACGCGTCGCCCTCGCGCATCAGCGCGCGCAGCGCGGTGGGGGCGGCGTAGAAGGTGGCGACCCGGTACTTGTCGACGATCTGCCAGAAGCGGCTGAAGTCGGGGTAGTTGGGCACGCCTTCGAACATCAGCGTCGTCGCCCCGTTGGCCAGCGGGCCGTAGACGACATAGCTGTGCCCGGTGACCCAGCCGATGTCGGCGGCGCACCAGAACACCTCGCCGGGGCGGTAATCGAAGGTGTATTCGTGAGTCATCGCCACCCACACGCCGTAGCCGCCGGTGGTGTGGAGCACGCCCTTGGGCTGGCCGGTGCTGCCGCTGGTATAGAGGATGAACAGCGGGTCCTCGGCGTTCATCTCCTCCGGCTCGCACTCGGCGCCCTGGCCGGCGACGTAGTCCGCCCAATCGACGTCGCGGCCCTCGGCCATCGGCACATCGGCGCCGGTGCGGCGCAGCATGACCACGCGGCGGACCGCGGCCTTTTCGCAGGCGGCGTCGACATTGGCCTTGAGCGGGATGGTCTTGCCGCCGCGCAGGCCCTCGTCGGCGGTGAGGACGATGTCGCTCGCGCAGTCTGAGATGCGCCCGGCGAGCGCGTCGGGGCTGAAGCCGGCGAAGACGATCGAGTGCACCGCGCCGATCCGCGCGCAGGCGAGCATGGCGACGGCCGCCTCGGGCACCATCGGCAGGTAGATCGTCACCCGGTCGCCGCGCTTCACGCCGTCGGCGCGCAGGGCGTTGGCGAAGGTGCAGACGTCGCGGTGCAGTTCGCCGTAGGTGATGGTGCGGCCGGGCTGCGAAGGATCGTCGGGCTCCCACAGGATCGCGGTGTCGTCCGCCTTTGCGGGCAGGTGGCGGTCGAGGCAGTTGGCGGCGAGGTTGAGCGTGCCGTCCTCGAACCAGCGGATGCGGAAGTCGTCCTTGTCGAACGAGGTGTCCTTGACCTTGGAGAACGGCCTGATCCAGTCGAGCCGCTGCGCCTCGCCGCGCCAGAAGTCGTCCGGGTCCGCCACCGAGGCGCGGTACTTCACCGCGTATTCGTCGGCGCCGATCAGGGCGTTCTCGGCCCACCACTGGGGGACGGGGTGGACGGCATGCTCGTGCATTCGCGGGCTCCTCTCTCGCTCGGCGGGGAGACTAGAGAAGCGCGGCGCCTAGCGCCAGATGGCGTTGAGCGCGGGGAGCAGGTGGGGGCGGTGGTCTTCGGGCACGCGGGCGATCAGCTCGGCTTCGAACGCTTCGACCACGCTGCGCGCCGCGGCGAGCTGGCGGCGGCCCTTGGCGGTCAGCTCGAGCCCCATCGACTTGCCGTCGATCGCCTCGCGCTCGATCAGTCCGGCGTCTTCGAGGCGCTTGAGCAGCGGGACCATGTTGGCGCGCTGGATGTCGAGCTGGCGGCCAATGGCGCTGGCGATGGCGCCGGGATTGGCCTCGACCAGCAGCAGCAGCGAAACGTCCGACTGGCGCAAGTCCAACGGGGCAAGCCGCGCGGCCAGCTCCGCCCCGGTGGCGTTCGCGGCCCGGCGCAGCGCGTAGCCGGGGAGGGAGGCGAGCGGGTCTTCCATAAGAATGCTATTGCCGATAACAAAGCAGATGGCTATCGGCAATAGCAATTGCGATAAGCGCCTACCTGCGATTCGCGCGATTTGGAGAAAATACATCATGGCGATGCCGAGCCAACCCGATCCCCGCCCCGAGGAAGAAACCGTCCGCTACGACATCGTCGAGGGCGTCGCCTGGGTCTATTTCAACCGTCCCGACAAGCGCAACTGCATGAGCCCCAAACTCAACCGGCAGATGCTCAAGGTGCTGACCGAGCTCGAGTTCCGCGACGACGTGCAGGTGCTCGTGCTCAGCGGCGAGGGCAGTTCGTGGTCGGCGGGCATGGACCTGCTCGAATACTTCCGCATGACCGAGGCCGAGGGCCTCCACGCCATCCGCAAGTCGCAGCGCGAAGCCTATTCGTGGTGGGAGCGGCTGCGCTGGTACGAGAAGCCGACCGTGGCGATGATCAACGGCTGGTGCTTCGGCGGCGCCTATGGCCCGCTGTTCGCCTGCGACCTCGCCTTCTGCTCCGACGATGCGCAGTTCGGCCTGTCGGAAATCAACTGGGCGATCCTGCCCGGCGGCGGCGCCTCGAAGGTCGCGGCCGAGCTGATGGGCTTCCGCGACGCGATGTACCACGCGATGATGGGCGAGAACTTGACCGGCAAGCAGGCCGCCGAGAAGGGCATGGTCAACGAATCGCTCCCCGCCGACAAGCTCAAGGACCGCGTCCAGGAAGTCGCCGACGTGCTCAAGAAGAAGGACAGCCAGGCGCTGCGCGCGACCAAGTGGGCGGTGCGCCGGGTGCGCGAGATGACCTACGACAATGCCGAGGACTACCTGATCCGCGCGCAGGAGGCGCTCAACCAGTTCGGCGGGCTCGAGGCGCGCAAGGAAGCGACCAAGCAGTTCCTTGACGAAAAGAGCTTCAAGCCCGGCCTCGGAGCGTTCGACAAGAGCAAGCTGCAGGACAACTAGGGGGCGAACCCGGAATCCTCGTCATTCCCGCGAAGGCGGGAATCCGGTCCGGCCGCGCGACGCCGCGCTGGATCCCCGCGCTCTGCCTCCGGCAGTGCTTCGCAACCGCGGGGATGACGAGCGAGGGAATGCTGGCTAGGAATTCGCGCTGCTTCCGGAGAGAGATTTCCCAATGACCGACACCCGCCGCTTCACCAACGCGCAGATCGACCGGTTGCTGCGGCCCCGGTCCGTGGCCGTGATCGGCGCTTCCGACCGCCACGGGGCGCTCGGCGCGACGCTGCTCAACAATCTCGTCCAGTACGAGTTCGACGGCGAGATTTACCCGGTCAATCCCAAGCGCGACGAGCTGCAGGGGCTCAAGGTCTATCATTCGGTCGACGAATTGCCCGAAGGCGTCGACTGCGCCGTCCTGGCCATTCCGCGCCCGTTCGTGATCGACACCGTGCGCGGCCTCGCCGCCAAGGGTTGCGGCGCGGTGGTGATCTACTCGGCCGGCTTCTCCGAGGCCGGCGAGGAAGGGATGAAGGACCAGCTCGAGCTCGGCCGCATCGCCGCCGAGCACGGCATGGTCATCGAGGGGCCGAACTGCCTCGGCTGCACCAACTACGTCGCCCGGGTTCCGCTGACCTTCGTCGAGACCAACATGCAGACCCCGCCCAAGGGGACGCGCGCGGTCGGCATCGCCAGCCAGTCGGGCGCGCTCGCGGCGGTGCTGGCGACCGCGCTGCATCCGCGCGGTCTCTACGTCTCGACCTCGGTATCGACCGGCAACGAAGCGGCCTCGGGCGTCGAGGACTATGTCGAGTGGCTGGTCGACGACGAGGACACCCACGTCATCGCCATGTATGTCGAGAGCCTGCGCCGCCCCAAGGCCTTCGTCGCCGCCGCGCGGCGTGCGCGCAAAGCCGGCAAGCCGATCGTCATGCTGCACCCGGGCAAGAGCAACAAGGCGCAGGAATCCGCCGCCACCCACACCGGGGCGATGGCCGGCGACTATCAGCTGATGAAGGCCAAGCTGGCGCGCGAAGGCGTGATCTTCGCCGATACGCTGGAGGAACTGGCCGACATCACCGAGATCGCCCTGCGCTGCAAGGCGCTGCCGGGCGCCAACATGGTGGTGCTGGGCGAGAGCGGCGCGCTGCGCGGCCTCGCCTTCGATCTCGCCGAGGACATTGGTCTCGACCTGCTCCACCTGGACGACGACAATTCGCCCGTGCTGCGCGGCATCCTGCCCGACTTCGTCCCCGTCTCGAACCCGACCGACATCACCGCGCTGGGCCTGTCGGAGCCGGAGATCTACACCAAGGTGCTGACCGCGCTGCTCGAGGACGAACGGGTCGGCTGCGTGGTCGCCTCAATCATCCAGTCGGATCCGATCACCTCGAAGATCAAGTTCCCGGCGATCATCAAGGTGCTCGAAGACGGGACCTTTTCCAAGCCGCTGGTCTTCGCCGGCGTCGACGAGGGCGCGAACGTGCCCAAGGAATACATCGAGGGGCTGCACGATGTGGGCATCCCGTGGTTCCCGAGCACCGAGCGCGCCTATCGCGCCATCGCTCGCCTCGCCGATCTCGCCAAGCGCGACCTGACCGACCGCTCGGGCGAACCGCTCGTGATCGAGGGGCTGGAGACGGTCTCGGGCGTGGTCCCGGAGTACAAGGCCAAGGCCTTGCTCGGGCCGCTCGGCATCGCCTTTCCCGAAAGCCGCTTCGCCGGGAACGAGGAAGATGCCGTGGCCGCCGCCGAAGCCATTGGCTATCCGGTGGTGATGAAGGCGCAGGCCGCTGCGCTCGGCCACAAGTCGGACGCGGGCGGGGTTATTCTCAACCTGAAGACGGCCGACGAGGTACGCGCCGCCTTTATCCGCATGTACCAGAACGTCGCCAATTACGACGAGAGCATCGCGCTCGACGGCGTGCTCATCGAGAAGATGGGCAAGATGGGCACCGAGATGATCGTTGGCGCCAAATCGGACCCCGAATGGGGCCCCGTCGTGCTCGCCGGCTTCGGCGGGGTGACCGCGGAAATCCTCAAGGACGTCAAGCTGTTCACCCCCGACCTCGGCGTCGAACAGGTCAAGGCAGGACTGCTCGAACTCAAGCAGGCGCCGATCCTCAAGGGTTGGCGCGGCGCCCCGGCGCTCGACGTCGATGCCCTGGCCGAGCTGATCGTCCAGATCGGCCGGGTGATGACCGGCAATCCGCGCATTCGCGAGATCGACCTCAACCCGGTGATCATCCACCCCAAGGGAGAAGGCGTCGCCGCGCTCGACGCGCTGATGCTGGTGGAGTGACCGGCTAGCCGATGCAAACCGTCCGTCTTGGCCGCACCGAAGCCCGGGTCTCCGTAGCGGGGTTGGGCTGCGGCGGCCACAGCCGGCTCGGCATGGCGCGCGGGGCGAGCAGCGACGAGGCGGCCGATATCGTCCGGCGGGCGATCGACCTCGGCGTGACCTTCATCGACACCGCGCACAGCTATGGCACCGAGGAGGCGGTCGGGCTGGGGATTGCCGGGCATGACCGCAGCAAGCTGTTCCTCTCGACCAAGTCGTCGGTCGGCCGGGGACAGTCGCAGGACAACCCGGACTATCTCCGCCCCGCCGAGTTCACCGCCAGCCTCGAAGAAAGCCTGCGCAAGCTCGGCACCGACTATGTCGACCTGTTCCACCTCCACGGTGTATCGGCAGAGCAGCTCCCTTATGCCCGCGAGGTGATCGTCCCCGAGCTGCGCCGCCAGCAGGAGCTGGGCAAAGTGCGCTTCGTCGGCGTGACCGAAGTGTTCCGCTACGACACCGGCCATGCGATGCTGCAGCAGGCGGTGCCGACGGACGATTTCGACGTGGTCATGACCGGTTTCAACATCCTCAACCCCGGTGCACGCCGCACGGTCTTTCCGCTGACCATCGCCCACGACATCGGCACGCTGATCATGTTCGCCGTGCGCCGCGGGCTCAATTCGGTGGCCAACGCCGCCGAGGCGGTGGCCGAGCTGGTCGAACGCGGCGAGATCGATCCGGAGCTGGTCGACCGGCAAGACCCGCTCGGGTTCCTGCGCGCCGCACCGGGCGTGAAGAGCCAGGTCGAGGCGGCATATCGCTTCTGCCGCCACGAACCCGGCGCGCACGTCGTGCTCACCGGCACCGGCAGCGCGGCGCACCTCGAGGAAAACATCGCCGCGATCCTCGCCGCGTCGCTGCCGTCCGAACTGCTCGGCCGCCTCGATGCGATCTTCGGCGCGGTTACCAGTGCCTCGGGCGAATAGCCCTCAGTACTCGAAGCGGTTGCGCTGGATGTCGTAGGAAATCAGGATCCGGACCTGCGCGCCGACCTGGTACTGGCCGCCGATCATCGGCGGACGGACGCGGAACTGCCAGGCGGCGGAGAGCACCGCCCGGCCCATTCCCGATCCGGCCGGGGACTCGGTGTCGAGCACGCAATCGTCGACGCGGAAATCGGGGACCGTGCGGCACTCGATGATCGCATACCCCGCCGTCGCGGTTGACAGGTAGCCGAGAAGCTCCTTGTCGGTCGGGCGGCGGTACCATGTCGCTGCATAGAGCGGCTGGCCGTTGGCCGCGGTCCCGACTCGCTGCGAATCCGCCTGCCGGTTGGGAGCGGCGGGGCCGTAAAGCTTGGCGCCCGGAGGCGGCGCGGTGATCGGGCGCGGCCCGATCGGCCGCTCGGGCTGGACCACGGGGGCCGGCGTCGGATTGACCGGGATGACCGCGGCGGGCGCCGGAGTGGGCTGCGCCGCCGGCGGGGTTATGGGTTGCGGCTGGATGCGCGGCTGCGTCGCCGGGCGCGGCGAGGGTTCGGGATTCGGTGCCGGCTTGCTGTAGTCCTTGGCGTCGAAAGAGACGATGTTCTGTAGCGTCGTCGTCGTCATCGAAATGCCGCTGCCCAGCGTCAACAACGCCAGCAGCAGCACCGCCTCGATCGCCAGCGTAACGGTGACGCCGGCAATGCGGCGACCACGGTCGGTCTGGATGAGGGAGGCAATCCGGTCCGGCAGCACGGCGCCGCCCATACACAAGGTAGATGAACGGCGCGAGTACCGGGTTGGGCGAACCCCTAGGGGGCGAAAATGTCGGCCAGTTCCGCGCTCGGGGCGAGCACGTCGCCCGGGCTGGTCATGCAATTGCCGGCCAGTGCGATCGATAGGCCCTGCTCCGGATAGACGACGAGCGAGGCCCGCCCGCCGGGCGTGGCGCCGGCGTGGTGCCAGCGCGGGCGGCCCGCGGCGTCTTCGTCGACGCGCCAACCCAGACCGAGCGGCGGGCTCTTGTCGCTCGCGGCGGTCAGCGGGGTGAACAGCAGCGCCCGCTCGGCCGGGGTGATGCGGCTGGCCGGGCCATCGAGCAGCGCGGCGCCGAAGCGCGCGAGGTCTGGCATGCTCATCACGAACCCGGCCCCGGCCCAGCAGAACGCGGGGTTGAGCGCAGGGGCGTTGGCCCAGTCGCCCTCGGCGTCGGCAAAACCGGCGCCGGGAAACTGGGCCTGCAGCATGCTCCGCTCCTGCGCCGCAACATAGCCGCGTACCCGGCCCGGCACCACCAAGCCGGGCCGGTCGGGCTTGAGCGAGGGCACGGCGAAACAGGCGCCGACCTCGCTTTCGACGATGTCGAGAAACGGCTGGTTCGCCGCCTTCTCGATCACCAGCGAGGCAAGCGTGTATCCCCACGACGAATAGCTCACCTCTTTGCCGATCGGGCCCACGAGCTCGTCGCCGATGAAAGCGTCGAGGATCGCGGCGTTGTCCCACCTCGCGCGGGTGAAGATCGGACCGCCCGGCTGGTGGGGATCGAGGTCCTTGGGCAGGTAATGGCGCACACCGCCGCGGTGCGTCAGCAAGTGCAGCAGCGTGGTCGCGCGGTGGTGTGGCGGCAGGTCGGGCCACCAGTAGGATATCGGCGTTTCGAGATCGAGCAGGCCGCGCGAGATGAGCCTGGCGGCGGCAGTCGCGGTTATGACCTTGCTGACCGAACCGATGCGGAAGCTGTGTTCGGAGCGTGCAGCAATGCCGAGCTCGAGGTCGGCGCTGCCAAGGGCGGCGGACCAGTCCACGCCGCCGGGAGTGGCGACGGCACAGCTCAGCGCGGGCGCTGGCTGCGCCCGGTGAAAGGCGGCGGCCCAGGCATCTGCCGCCGCGGCCCGCGTCGAACAGACATCGGCTTCGCGCTCGCGTCGGCGGAACACCATCGACCCCTTGCTGTATTAGCCCAGCAACACAGTCTCATGCCGAGCGGAGGCGGTCAAGTCCGCACCAGCCCTGATCGGCGCGCCGCCCGGCGCGTGCGAGCCGCCTGTCAAAAGGCCGGTATGCCGGTAATCCCGCGGCCGAGGATCAGCGCATGGACGTCGTGCGTGCCCTCGTAGGTGTTCACCGTCTCGAGGTTCAGCATGTGGCGGATGACCTGGTATTCCTCCGAAATACCGTTGCCGCCGTGCATGTCGCGCGCGGCGCGGGCGATATCGAGCGCCTTGCCGACGTTGTTGCGCTTGACGACGCTGATCATCTCGGGGGCGAAGCGGCCTTCGTCCATCAACCGCCCGACGCGCAGGGAGGCTTGCAGGCCGAGCGCAATCTCGGTCGCCATGTCGGCGAGCTTCTTCTGGAAGAGCTGGGTGGCGGCGAGCGGCTTGCCGAACTGCTTGCGGTCGAGGCCGTATTGGCGCGCCGCGGCGTAGCAGAACTCGGCCGCGCCCATGCTGCCCCAGCTGATGCCGTAGCGGGCCCGGTTGAGGCAGCCGAACGGCCCCTTGATGCCTTCGACACCCGGCAGCAGCGCGTCGGCGCCGAGTTTGACGTCGTCCATCACGATCATGCCGGTGGTCGAGGCCCGCAGGCTGAGCTTGCCCTCGATCTTCGGCGCGGAAAGCCCGGCCATGCCCTTTTCGAGCACGAAGCCGCGAACCTTGCCGCCGTGCGCCTCGGACTTGGCCCAGACCACGAAGACGTCGGCGAAAGGGCTGTTGCTGATCCAGGTCTTCGATCCCGACACGCGGTATCCGTCGCCGTCCTGCTTGGCCACGGTGCGCATGCCCGCGGGGTCGGACCCGGCATCGGGCTCGGTCAGGCCGAAGCAGCCGATCAGCTTGCCGCTGGCGAGGCCGGGGAGGTACTTTGCGCGCTGAGCGTCCGAGCCGTAGGCGTGGATCGGGTACATCACGAGGCTCGACTGCACCGAGGCCATCGAGCGGTAGCCGGAATCGACCCGCTCGATCTCGCGCGCGACGAGACCGTAGGCGACGTAGCTTGCGCCAGCGCCGCCGAACTCTTCCGGAATGGTGACGCCGAGCAAGCCGGCTGCGCCCATCAGCGGGAACAGTTCGGGCGCGTCGACTTCGTCGGCAAAGGCCGCAATCACGCGCGGCTGAAGCGTATCCTGCGCGAAGCCGCGGGCGGCGTCGCGCACCATGCGCTCTTCTTCGGTCAGCTGGTCGTCGAGGTTGAACGGATCGGCCCAGTCGAAGGGCACCATGTCGGCCATTGCAGGTAGTCTCCTTTGAAACCGCCTCTAGCGGTCTCAGGGAGCGATGCCAATCGCGCTCGGCCGGGGAAGTTCAGGCGGCCTGGCGGCCGGTCGCGACGGCGTCGATCACCGTAACCAGGTTGCCCGGCGGGCACGGTTTTGCGCAAGCCGTCGCAGAGGGATACCGCTTGGCGATCTCCTCGGGCGAGACGTGGCCGGAATGAAAGATGATCGGCACGCCCGCCTTGCTCAGCTTGTCGGCCAGAGGATAGACTTCTCCGTCGGCGGTGTTGACGTCGAGGATGGCGAACGCGGGGAGGGCCTTTTCGACCGCCGCGAGCGCGCGCTTGGTATGGGCGTAAGGGCCATCGACGTCGTAGCCGAGGTCGCGCACCGTCTCGCTCAAATCGAGTGCTACGATGAATTCGTCCTCTACAACCAGGACTGTCGGTGGTTCACAATTCTGCATTTGCCAATACTCTGTTGCCAGCGTTCTCCCCACGGGCGCTTGATCGAATATTCAATGACTTTGGGTCACGGCGGTTCCCGAAATAGAGCCGGTCAAGCTGGACCGTGGCTTAGAGTCGGCCGAACCGTTGCTCATATCCGGCGCTATCGCCCGCGGCGAGGTACCGGGCCTGCGTGCGCCAGTCGTCGCGCGCGATCCGACCCGCGAAGGTCCCCAGCGCGGCGTCGACGCGCTCCACATCGGCATCGTCCCACGCGGCAATCTGGGCAAACGTCGTGATGCCCATGCCGTGGAGCAATTTCTCCACTTTCGGCCCCACACCCTTGATTTTCTTGAGGTCGTCGGGCGCGGCGACGGGCGGCTCGGCGGGCTGGACCTGCTCCGCTTCGGCGGCGACGACGGTGCCTATTCCGGCCAGTCCCTCGGGAGTCGGCGGGGGAACTTCGGCCGCCGGGGACGCGGCAGGGGCCGCGTCGATCAGCGCCTGATTGCGCTTTGCTCCGGCGGCGAGCCGGTCATCGCCCGCAGGCTCGCGCTCGATCGTCGTCTTGCGGCTGGCGGAGAATATCCACCACGCCACGACCAGCCCGATCACCAGCGCGATGACGATGAAGAGTAGGTTTTCTTTGAGCAGTTCAGCCATTGTCGCCATGCCTTGTCGTTCGCGTTTCGCGGCCCCACAGCAGCCAGCCGAGACCCAGGCCGATCGCGTAGGCGAGCAGCATCAGGATCAGCAATTCGAGCCAGATCGGCACTATGGGTCCTCCAATCGTGCGCTGCTTTCTATGCGCTCGCCGGTGCGGCGCAAGACCTACCTCGGCCCGGGCGTGTCGACCGGGGTCGGCTTGATCGGCACCGTGGCGATGACCGAGAATTCGATCCGGCGATTGGCGGGATCGGTCGGCGCCAGCCCCTCTACCGGGTGGCGCGACCCCATCCCGCGCACGCGCAGGCCATCGGCGGGGATGCCGCGCGCGATCAACGCGTCGCGCACGGCTTCGGCGCGCTCGCGCGAGAGGGCGAGGTTACCCGGCTCGGGCCCGGACGAATCGGTGTGGCCGGTGATGGCAATGATGCTGCCCAGACAGGGGCGCAGCGCGGTGGCGACTTCGTCGACCAGCTCGCGGCTCGCCGCATCGATGCGGGCGGAGCTTTCCTCGAAGCGGATCGTGCGGGCATTGAGCAGCGCCTCGACGTCGTCCTGGCAATGCAGCTGGGTCGGCACGATGTCCGCGGATTCGGCCAGCGCGGTGCCGTCGGCCCAGCGGATGCCGCCGATGCCCGGTACGGCGGCGACCGCCTTGGCCACCCGGTCGCGGACAGCCTCGCTCAGACCCTCGCCGCCGCTCAGCAGCGGGTTGCGGCTGAGCGAGCCGTCGGGGGCGATGAAGCTCGCTTCCACCGGACGTCCGCCGGCCTGGGCGATCGCGGTTCTGGTTTCTGCTTCGAGCTGGGTCACCATCCGCGGACCGGTGATGCGGGCCGCGAGAAGGGCAAGACCCAGGACGGCGAGCGCGCCGATCAGAACGGCGATACGCGGGTGGCTGGTCGCGGGCATGGCGTCAACCTAGCCCGCCGGGGGCGCCGCCGTCGAGAGAACGTCTCCGATCTTCTTCTGCCGGCGGAACAGCACCCGGTCTTCGGGGCCGAAGCCGCGCCGCCAGATGACCCAGCCATAGACCCCGAGGATCGCCGGAATGCCGAAGATCAGCTCGGCCCATTCGGGCAGCAGAACCGCAGCCTGACCGATCACGATCGCCGCCGCGGCCGCCCAGACCAGCGCCCAGCGCCAGTTGTTGACCCTGTCCTGGAGAATCCGCGAAAGCATCACCGCCTTGATGATGGAGGACACGGCGAGCGCGAGCATGAGGGACAATGCCGCCCCCGCGGCGCGCCACAGATCCGAGAGGCCATAGGCATCGGCGGCCAGCATCGCGGCGACCGTGAGCGCCGCCTGCAGGCAGATCATCGCCACGCTGACGAGCAGGTTGCGGAACCGCGCGACGTAGATGAGCGCCGCTTCCGAGACCACTGCCGTCGCCGCGACGACTTCGGCGGCGAGCAGGAAGCCGAGCGCCCAGGTGCCGCCGACGAAGTTGGGGCCGACGAGGCCCATGATCGCCTCCCCCGGAATGCCCAGGGCCAGCGCGATTCCGGCCTGCGCGGCCGTGATCCAGAAGCCGACCTGGCAGACCTGGCGGGCGATGGCCGCATAATCCTTGTCCTTGAGCGCGCGGGTAATCACCGGCCCGAGGATGGGCTCGAAGCTGGTCTTGAGCTTCTGCGGCAGGCTCGCGACCTGTTGCGCGACGTAGTAGACGCCGACCGCTGCAGGTGCTGCGAACAGCCCGAGAATGAACAGGTCGATCCGCCGCGTCCCCCATTCGATCGCATCGGCCATCGCCAGCGGCAGCGCCCGCCAGGTCATCCGGGCAATGCGCCGCAGGTCCGGCGTCCAGCCTTGCGGCGCGCCGTAGCTGCGCACGAACGTCCACAGCGCGGTGAAGAGGCCGGCATAGATCGATGCGAGGTAGGCCAGCGAGAGCCCCGCTTCGCGCACCGGCTTGAACAGCCACAGCACCCCGGCGAGGATCGAGATGGTCCACGGTTCGACCACGGCGCGGGCCCGCACCGTGGTGGCGATGTCGTAGCGATAGGCCTGCGCCGCGAGGACGATTTCCGTCAGGGCATAAGCCGGGATGGCGATCACGATGAGCTTGTCGAGCGGAGTGTATTCGCCGCTCGGAAACAGCGGCGCAGGAACGTAGTAGAGCAGGACGCCGGCCAGCGAGGCGAGAATCACGGCGACGATCATGCTGTCGTAGACCAGCCCGGCCTGGGGCTCGTCGCTTTCCGACAGACGCTGGGCGAGGCCGCGCTTTTCGCCGATCGAGCAAACGAGCGCGACCAGCTCGGCCACCACCAGGGCCGAGGCGAAGCGGCCGAGCGCATCGGCGCCGTAGAGGCGGCCGGCGATGAACAGGAACGGCAGGCGGGCGGCGAGCCGCATGAGGAAGCCGACGAAATTCTGCTGCCCGCCCTTGGCCAGCGCAGCGATATCGCTGCCGCCGCCGGGAGGCCCCCCTGTCGCCGTCTCGTTCAAGCGTCGGCGCCTTCGGACCTGAGGGGGCGGGCGAGCAGCTGCGAGACCACGTCCTGCGCCGGGGCGCCGTCGAGCAGGCGCACGACCGCGGCGGTGATGGGCATCGCCACCTTATGGCGCCGGGCCAGCTCGATCAGGACGGGCGCGGTAAAGGCCCCTTCCGCCACGGTTCGCCGATCGGCCATCAGCGCCCCCGGCGACTGGCCTTCGCCGAGCGCCTTGCCGAGCGAGAAGTTGCGGCTCGCGGTCGACGAGCAGGTCAGCACGAGATCGCCGAGACCGCACAGGCCCGCCAGCGTGTCGCGCTCGGCGCCGAGCGCCTCGCCGAAACGCAGCATCTCGGCATAGCCGCGAGCGATCAGCGCGGCGCGGGCGTTCTGCCCGAGGCCGAGGCCGTCGACCACCCCGCAGGCGATCGCCAGCACGTTCTTGACCGCGCCGCCTATTTCCGCGCCGATTACGTCTTCGGAGTAGTACGGGCGGAAAGCCGGGCGGGCGACGACCGGGCTGAGCCGTTCCCACTGCTCGCGACCCCCGGCACAGGCGAGCGTCACCGCGGTCGGCAGTCCGGCGGCGACTTCGTGCGCGAAAGTGGGGCCCGAGAGAATGGCGATGGCGCTGCCGGGCGCGGCGTCTCGCGCGACGTCGTTCATCAGCCGTCCGCTGCCGGCTTCGATGCCCTTAGAACACAGCACCAGGTCGCGCGGATAAGCCGGCATTGCGGCGATGACCGCGCCGAGATGCTGCGCGGGCGTGACCACCAGCAGGACATCGCAGTCCGCCATGTCGGCCGGGTCCCCCGTCGCCGTGATCGCGGGGGAGAGGTCGGCGGAGGGGAGGAACAGCGAGTTGCTGTGGCGGGCGTTGATTTCCTCGACCAGTTCGGGCTCGCGCGCCCACAACAGCACCTCGCGGCCGTCGCTCGCCAGCATCTGCGCCAGCGCGGTGCCCCAGGCGCCCGCTCCGAGAACGCCGACTGTCACGCCTTCACCCCGGCGCCGCGCGCCGGCTCGGCGTCGGGGTCGAGCGGCCAGCGCGGGCGAGCCACGGTATCGAGCGGGTCGGCCACGAAACCTGCCTGTCCGAGCCGCTCGATCCCGGCCCAGGCGATCATCGCCGCATTGTCGGTGCACAGCGCCAGCGGCGGAGCGACGAAGCGCAGGCCGCGGCCTGCGGCCAGGACTTCGAGCGAAGCACGAACGCGCTGGTTGGCCGCCACGCCGCCGGCCACGACCAGCGCCGTCACCTCATCCATTTTCTCGAGTGCCCGCGTCAAGCGATCGGCAATGCACTCTATTGCCGCCTGCTGGAAGCTCGCAGCGATGTCGGCGTGGGAATATTGGCCGCTGTCATGGGCGCGCAGAACCGCGCTCTTGAGCCCGGCGAACGAGAAGTGCGGATCCTTGCTGCGCATGAGCGGGCGTGGCAGGGGCACGGCCTGCGGATCGCCGTGGCGGGCAAGAGCCTCGACGGCGGGCCCTCCGGGGTAGCCGAGGCCGAGGATCTTGGCGGTCTTGTCGAACGCCTCGCCCAGCGCATCGTCGATCGTGGTGGCGAGGCGCTGGTATTGCCCCACGCCGGAAACGCGCAGGATCTGGCAGTGCCCACCCGAAACAAGCAGCAGGGCGTAGGGAAAATCGAGCTCGGGGTCGGCGAGACGCGGGCTCAGCGCATGCCCTTCGAGGTGGTTGATCGCGATCAGCGGCTTGTCGCTGGCCATCGCCAGCGCCTTGGCTGTGACCAGGCCGACGATGACCCCGCCGATCAAACCCGGTCCGGCCGTGGCGGCAATCGCGTCGCAATCGGCCAACGTCAGCCGGGCATCGGCCAGCGTCCCCTCGATCAGCGGAGCGAGTCTCTCGGCATGGGCGCGGGCGGCGATCTCGGGAACGACCCCGCCATAGGGCGCGTGGGCTTCTTCCTGGCTGGCGATGCGCTGCGCAAGGATGCGCCGCTCCCCGTCGACCAGGGCGGCGGCGGTTTCGTCGCAACTGCTTTCGATGCCTAGCACCAGCGCCATGGCGGCTTCCCCTGCAACGGAATGGGCATTAGGGCAAGCAAACCCGATGGCCAGTTCCCCGCAAATCCGTCTCGGCACGCGAAGCTCTCCTCTTGCCATGGTGCAGGCGCAAGAGACGCGGGCGCGTCTCTGCGCAGCGCATGGCTGGGCCGAGTCCGAGGTCGAGCTCATCCCCGTCGTGGCGAGCGGCGACAAGGTGCAGGACCGCCCGCTGGCGGACATCGGCGGCAAGGCGCTGTGGACGCGCGAACTCGATGGCTGGCTCCTCGAAGACCGCATCGACGCCGCGGTGCACTCGATGAAGGACGTCGAGACGCTGCGTCCGGCCGAGCTCGTCATTGGCGCCGTCCTGCCGCGGGCCGACAAGCGCGATGTCCTGCTCGGCGCCGAGACGATCGCTGCCCTGCCGCAAGGCGCGACGATCGGCACCAGCGCCCCTCGCCGGGCCGCGCAGCTGCTCCACGCCCGCCCGGACTGCACGGTTGTTTCGCTGCGCGGCAACGTCGCCACTCGAATCGCGAAGCTACAGGCTGGGGAGGTCGATGCGACCTTCCTTGCCGCGGCCGGTCTCGACCGGCTTGGGCAAGCGGGCACCGGCCACCCGCTGGCCCTGGACGAATGGCTCCCCGCCCCGGCGCAGGCGGCCATCGGCATCGAATGCCGAACGGCAGACGCGCGGGTGCGCGGCCTGTTGGCGGCGATCGACCACGGTCCGAGCCGGATGGAGATCGAGGCCGAACGGGCGCTGCTCGCGGCGCTGGGCGGCTCGTGCCACAGCCCGGTGGCGGCGCTCTGCTCGGCCGAAACCGGCGCCCTGGCGATGACCGCCGTCCTGTTCAGCCCCGACGGCCGCGAGACCGTGCGCGGCGAGGTGCGCTTCGCGCCGGGCGGGAATGGACCGGAGCGACTGGCCGCGGACCTCCTTGCCCGGGCCGCGCCGGCGATACGGGCGGTGTTCGCGGATCGGACGTGACGCCGGTCGTCGCCATAAGGCCTGAGCCGGGGTGCAGCGCGACGGTTCAGGCGGCGCGTGCGATGGGGCTGCGCGCCCAGGCTCATCCGCTGTCGGAGATCGTGCCGCTGGGGTGGCATATGCCCGCCGGTGCGTTCGACGGGATCCTTGCCGGCAGCGCGAACGCCTTCCGCCAGGGGGGGCCGCTCTTGGGCGAGCTGACGGGCCAGCCGGTCTACGCCGTGGGCGCGAGCACGGCCGAAGCGGCGGGCAAAAGCGGCTTCCGAGTCGCAGTCACCGGAAAGGGAGGTCTGCAGACGGTTCTCGACGAATTGGCCGGGCAACGTCTGCGGCTTCTGCGCATCGCCGGCGAAGACCACGTGCCGCTCGACCCGCCCGCCGGCGTCACAATGGCCACCGTCATCGCCTACCGCGTCGCGGCGCTGCCCGTTTCCCCGGATCTGGCATTCTCGCTCGAACGGGGAGCGGTGGTCCTGCTGCATTCCGCCTCGGCCGCAGAGCATTTTGCTGCCGAAGTGGACCGCCTCGGCCTGGCCCGCTGCGCGATCCGTCTGGCCGCGCTGGGAGAGCGCATCGCCGCTGCCGCCGGGCCGGGCTGGGCGTCGGTTTCCGCGGCGGACGAGCCGAACGACCCGGCCTTGCTGGCCTTGGCGCGGGAGCTGTGCCATGAGCCGTTGCGGGGGTGAGACGGACGCCGCAAGGCGCCTTCGGGTTCGCGAAGGATAACGATGGACGAATCGTATCGTGACTTTTCCCGCCAGCGGGTCGCCGGATCGTTGAAACCGGTCCTGTGGATTGCCGGCGGCTCATTCGCACTGGGCGCCGCAGTGGTTGCGCTGCTCTGGTGGCAAGGCGTCGGCACCGGCGATCTTGTGCGGGTGGTGCGCGAGGAACCGGCGCCGCTGGCGTCGCCGCCAGCCACCGAGACGCCGACTCCGGCCGAGACATCGCAGACCCAGCAGGCGACCGCCAAGGATGCCGCCGATGCCGTCGCCAAGGTCGACCGCGTGGCGGAACAGCAAGGCGGGCTCGATTCGCGCGTTGCGGCGATGGAGCAACGCCTGTCCAAGCTCGATCTTCAGGCGCAGGCGGCGGCCGGCAACGCGGCGCGCGCCGAGGGTCTGCTGATCACGTTCGCCGCGCGCCGTGCGATCGAGCGCGGTGCGCCGCTCGGCTACCTCGGCGATCAGCTTCGGCTGCGCTTCGGCGATGCGCGGCCCAATGCCGTGGCCACGATCATCGCCGTCTCGCGCGATCCGGTCACGCTCGACCAGCTTATCGCCCGCCTCGACGGCCTCTCCTCCGAACTCACCAACGACGAGGTCAAGGGAGATCCGTTCTCGTGGATCGGCCGCGAGTTGAAGGGGCTGTTCGTGGTGCGGCACGAGGACACGCCGTCGCCGCAACCGCGCAAACGGCTCGAACGCGCCCGGATGTTCCTCGAGAGCGCGCGGCCCGAGGCCGCGGTGGCCGAAGTGCGCAACCTGCCCAATGCCGAATTGGCGGCGGGCTGGATCGAGGATGCCGAGCGCTACGGCAAGGCCCAGCGCGCGCTCGAACTGCTCGAGACGACCGCGATCCTCGATTCGCGCGGTCTGCGCGACGGGGCCGGCAATGCCGTCCAGCAGCTCAGCCCGGCCGGCGACAAGGCGGACTAGCCTTTCAGCAGCTCGGGCAGCGTGCCGCTCATGCCGCGGGCTTCGTCCATGAACCAGCGCTTGAGCAGCGGGGTGCGCTGGACCGCTCCCATCCCGAGACGACGAACCAGGCTGGGCAGCTTGCCGGGGACTCCGAACAGCCAGGTGAGACCGTCGGTCGCCAATGAGACGGTGAAGCTGTCGAGCCCGCGCCATTTCTCGTAGCGGGCCAGCAGCTGGGCATCGCCCGGCTCGAGCCCGAGCCGCATGCCCTCGGCCAGCACTTCGACCAGCGCGCCGACGTCGCGCAGGCCGAGATTGAGCCCCTGGCCGGCGATCGGGTGGATGCCGTGAGCCGCGTCACCGACCAGCGCGAGGCGGTGGTCGACGATCTTGGCGGTGTGCTGGAAGGAAAGCGGGTAGGACGAGCGGGGTCCTTCGACCGAGACCTCGCCCATGATGCCGTGCATGCGTTTGGCGACTTCGGCGGTGAAGGCGCGGTCGGAGAGGGCGAGAACCCCGGCGGCGTCCTTCTCGGCCACGGTCCAGACGAGAGCGCTGCGGTGCTCGCCGCCCGGTCCGTCGAGCAGCGGCAGCAGCGCGAACGGCCCGGCCGGGTAGAAGATTTCCCACGCCACGTTGTCGTGCGGCTTGGCGTGGACCAGCCCGGCGATGATCGCACGATGCCTGTAATCCCAGTGCGCCATGCTGATGCCGGCGTCCTTGCGGGTCGGCGACTGGCGGCCCTCGGCGGCGACCATCAGGCTCGCTTCGAGGACGCTGCCGTCCGCCAAGGTCGCCGAAACGCGGTGTTCGCCCCGGTCGCGGCCGACGACCTCTGCCTTGGCATGCCAGGCGATCAGCGGTTCGTCTTTCGCCGCCTCGAACAGCGCCAGGCGCAGCTCGCGGTTGGCGAACATCCGCCCGAGCGAGCCCTCGTGCGGTTCGGGCTGGAAGTCGATGTGCCCGGGTTTCATCCCGTCGGCCACGGCGATTTTCGCGATCGGGCAGCCGTGCGGTTCGAGCCGCTCGCGCAGGCCGATGTTGCCGAACAGGTTCCAGCTGGCGGTCGAGATGGCGCTGGCCCGGCCGTCGAAGCCTTGCGCTGTCAGCTCGGCCGGATCGGCACGGTCGACGACGTGGCTCGACAGTCCCTTCTTCGCCGCCGCGAGGGCCAGGGTCATCCCGACGAGACCGCCGCCGAGGATCAGGAGATCGCGCTTGTCGCTCATGCGGCAGAGCCGTAGAGCCTGCCGCACCATGCACGCAAGACGAATGCACCATCCGCGCCGGCTCGGTGCGGTTCTGGCCCTCCTCTGTACCCTTGTGGCTCTCCTCGGTGCCCCCCAGGCGCTGGCGCAGTCGAACCACATGAAGGCGGAGCTGCTCGCCGAGCAGCCGGCGAGGCCCGGCGAAACGATAACGCTGGCGTTGCACTTCACGCCCGAACGGGGCTGGCATGGTTATTGGCTCAACCCGGGCGACGCCGGATACGGGATGGACCTCAAGTGGGACCTGCCCGCCGGCTGGCAGGCCGGCACGCCCGAATACCCGGTGCCGCAGCAGCTCGTCATCGGCGGGCTCATGAACCACGTCTACGAGAGCGACTACGCGGTTCTCGTCCCGCTAACCATTCCGGCCGGCGCCGACGTTTCCGCCGCCCCGCCGCTCGGCCTCGCCGCCGACATGCTGGTCTGCACCGACCAGATCTGCGTGCCCGAGAAGAAGGAACTCTCGCTCGACCTCTCGCAGGTCAGCCAGCGCGATGTACGGTTCGATGCCTGGCGCGCGGCGATCCCCGCCGCGCTCGACCGGCAGGCGACATTCGAGCTCACGCCGGACAGCCTGCGCATCGCCATCCCGCTGCCCGCCTCGCTGGCGCTGGGCACACCGCATGTGTTCCTCGATCAAACTCAGCTCATCGACTACGCCGCGCCGCAATCCTTTTACCGCAACGGCGATACGCTGGTGGCCGAGATCCCGCGCAAGGGGATTGCCGAAGATCCTTCCGCCCTCGCGGGCATCCTCGACTTCGGTGAGGACGGGCAGGGCGTGCGCTTCGCCGCTGCGCCGGGCCCTGTGCCGACCGGCGGTACCGCGCTGGCAGGCGGCGATGCGAGCGGTCGGATCGGCTCCCTGTGGTGGCTGCTCGGCGCGGCGCTGCTCGGCGGGCTGATCCTCAACGTCATGCCCTGCGTCTTCCCGATCCTCAGCCTCAAGGCGATGAGCCTGGCCCGGGCCGGCGAGAGCGAGGCCGAGGCGCGGCGCGAAGGGCTGGCGTACACCGCCGGAGTGCTGGTCGCCACGCTGGCGCTGGGCGGGGCGCTGCTGACGCTGCGCGCGGCCGGCACGCAGGTCGGCTGGGCGTTCCAGCTGCAGGAGCCCGGCGTGGTCGTCGCGCTGCTGGTGCTGGCAACCGCGATTACCGCCAACCTCGCCGGGCTGTTTGAGCTGCCCTCACTGTCGTTCACGCAGAGCGGCGGCAGGTCGAGTGCCTTTGCCACCGGCCTGCTCGCTTCGTTCGTCGCCACCCCGTGCACCGGCCCGTTCATGGCCGCGGCGATGGGCGCGGCGCTGCTGCTGCCGTGGTGGCAGGGGCTGATATTGTTCGCCGCGCTCGGTCTTGGGCTGGCGCTGCCGTTTCTGCTGCTGGGTTTCGTGCCGCCGCTGAGGAAGATGCTGCCCAGGCCGGGCAAGTGGATGAATACCTTCAAGAAGGTCATGGCTGTGCCGATGGGCCTGACCGCGCTGGCGCTGCTGTGGCTGTGCTGGAGGCTGGGAGGCACGGTTTTCGCGCTGGGCGTAGCTGCGGTGGCGGCCATCGTGCTTGCCGGGCTTTGGCTGACAGGCAGGTCCCAGCACAGCGGGCACAAGGCCTGGGTTCCGGTCCTCTCCAGTTTCGTGCTCGCGGTGGGGCTGGGCTTCTTCCTCCTGCCACGGCTGTATTCGGAAACCGCGCTGGCCGACAGCGTCGACGAGGTCATTGCCGCGAAGCCGTTCAGCGAGGCCGCGCTGGCCGAGGCCCGCGCATCGGGCAAGCCGGTGTTCGTGTGGTTCACCGCCGACTGGTGCCTGACCTGCAAGGTCAACGAAGGCGTGTCGATCGAGCGCGAGGCGACCAAAGCTGCCTTTGACAAGGCAGGGGTCGTGCCGCTGGTCGGCGATTGGACCCGGCGCGATCCGGAAATCACCCGCTTCCTCACCGCCCACGGCGCGGCCGGCGTGCCGCTTTATCTTTGGTATCCCGCGGGCGGCGAGGCGCAGCAACTGCCGCAAGTCCTGACGCCCGACACGCTGGTCGCGCTCGCCTCGGCTAGTTAGCGGGGCCCCTCGCCGCATCGGCGGCTTCGTCCGCCGCCCCTTCCTTCTCGACCGCCTTCGCCACCGCGCCGCCCTTGCGGCACCAGTCGATGAATTCGCCGGGGATCGCGCTGCCGGCGATTTTCATGCTGCCCGCGCCGGGCAGCGTTGCTTCGAGTTCGCGCCGCCCGGTGAACACCTCGAGCGAGCCGTCCTCGGCCGGCACCGCGCCCTCCCAGCGCCATTCGCCGTCGGCCAGCGTGGCATCGACCTTGAAGCGCGAGACCATGCCGTTGCCGATGACCGGAAACAGCGCCTTCTCGCCTGGCCGGGTGGTCACATGGCGAACGATGTGGATGGTCGGCGGCGCGTCGCGGAGCTTGCACGACAGGGTGAGGAAGGGCTTCTCGCCCTCGTTGCCGAAATCGATCGACTGGCCGTTCTTCGCCACGGTCCATTTCGCGTTTTCGGTATCGGGCGAGGGCAGCGGCTGCTCGATCTCTCCGCGCGCATCGTCGAGCGAGATCCGCTGCGCGTCCACCGGCGCCTGCGGCCTGTCGCAGGCGGACAGGGCGAAGGGAAGGCAGGCGAGGACAAGCGCGCGACGCATCGCCGCCCATCTGGCTGCGGCGTCGGCCGATTGCAATCTACACCCGCCGAATTGCGTAAGATTTCACCGGCAGGAAGCAGTCGCGGGCTGATCGGTCCGATGGTGCTTTTGCAAGACCAGCGTCACCCTGAATTTGTTTCAGGGTCGGGCGATGCCGGTTCTGGACGCGCAATGGATGCTGAAACAAGTTCAGCATGACGGGGGGATATCCCGCCGGTGGCGATTGATTTCTTCTCGGTAGTGCCGACGAAGCCTATCGCCCCCACTTGCGCTGTGTCTTGCCATAGCGCGTCTTGCGCGTTCCCGGCTTGCCCTCGTTCGATCGCCCGACCTGCGGCGCCTTCTTCTCGCCGTCGGGGATGCCGAGTTCGTCGTTCTCGAGCCGCCTGATCTCGTCGCGCAGCCTGCCGGCTTCCTCGAACTCGAGGTCGGCGGCGGCGGCGCGCATGCGTTTTTCGAGGTCTTCGATGTACGAGCGCAGGTTGTGGCCGACGAGGTTGTTGCGCTCGTCGTCGCCGGTATCGACCAGCACCCCGTCGCGGCTGGCGGTGTGGGCGACGATGTCCTGGATGCCGCGGATGATCGTCGTCGGGGTGATGCCGTGCTCCTCGTTGTAGGCCTGCTGCTTCTCGCGCCGCCGCTCGGTTTCGGCCATCGCCCGCTCCATGCTGCCGGTGATCCGGTCGGCGTAGAGGATGACCTTGCTCTCGACGTTGCGGGCGGCGCGGCCGATGGTCTGGATGAGGCTGGTCTCGGAGCGCAGGAAGCCCTCCTTGTCGGCGTCGAGGATGCAGACGAGGCCGCATTCGGGAATGTCGAGCCCTTCGCGCAGCAGGTTGATGCCGACGAGCACGTCGTAGACCCCGAGCCGGAGGTCGCGGATCAGTTCGATGCGCTCGAGCGTCTCGACGTCCGAGTGCATGTAGCGGACCCGCAGTCCGGCCTCGTGCATGAACTCGGTGAGATCCTCGGCCATGCGCTTGGTCAGCGTGGTGACGAGCGTGCGATAGCCCTTCTGCGCGGTCTTGCGGCATTCCTCGATGCAGTCCTGCACCTGATCCTCGACCGGGCGCATTTCGACCGGCGGGTCGATCAGGCCGGTGGGGCGGATGACCTGTTCGGCAAACACGCCGCCGGTCTGCTCCAGCTCCCACGAACCCGGCGTGGCGGAAACGGCGAAGGTCTGCGGGCGCATCGCATCCCACTCGTTGAAGCGAAGCGGACGGTTGTCGATGCAGCTCGGCAGGCGGAAGCCGTATTCGGCCAGGGTGATCTTGCGGCGGTGGTCGCCCTTCGACATCGCGCCGATCTGGGGCACGGTCTGGTGGCTCTCGTCGACGAACAGCAGGGCGTTTTCGGGAAGGTATTCGAACAAGGTGGGCGGCGGCTCGCCGGGGAGGCGGCCGGTGAGGAAGCGTGAATAGTTTTCGATTCCCGCGCAGCTTCCGGTGGCGGCGATCATCTCGAGATCGAAGTTGGTGCGCTGTTCGAGCCGCTGGGCTTCGAGCAGCCGGCCCTCGGCATGCAATTCCTTGAGCCGTTCGGTCAGCTCGAACTGGATCGCCTCCATCGCCTGCTTCATCGTCGGGCCGGGGGTGACGTAGTGGCTGTTGGCATAGACGCGGACCTTGTCCAGGCTCGCGCCCTTGGTGCCGGTCAGCGGGTCGAACTCGCTGATCTCCTCGATCTCGTCGCCGAAGAAACTGACCCGCCAGGCCATGTCCTCGTAGTGGCTGGGGAAGATCTCCAGGCTGTCGCCGCGCACCCGGAAGCAGCCGCGCTGGAAGGCGGCGTCGTTGCGCTTGTACTGGAGGGCGACGAGCTTGCGGATGATCTCGCGCTGGTCGACCGTTTCACCCTTCTTGATGTCGAAGATCATCGCCGAATAAGTCTCGACCGAGCCGATGCCGTAGAGGCACGAGACCGAGGCGACGATGATCACGTCGTCGCGTTCGAGCAGCGCGCGGGTGGCCGAGTGGCGCATGCGGTCGATCGCCTCGTTCACCGAGCTTTCCTTCTCGATGTAGGTGTCCGACCGCGGCACGTAGGCCTCGGGCTGGTAGTAATCGTAGTAGCTGACGAAATACTCGACCGCGTTGTTCGGGAAGAAGCTCTTGAACTCTCCGTAGAGCTGCGCGGCGAGAATCTTGTTGGGGGCGAGGACGAGGGCCGGGCGCTGCAGCTGCTCGATCACCTTGGCCATGGTGAAAGTCTTGCCCGAGCCAGTCACGCCGAGCAGGACCTGAGTCTGCTCGCCATCCTGCGCCGAGGCAACTAGCTCCTTGATCGCGGCCGGCTGGTCTCCGCTCGGCTCGTAGTCCGAAACGATCTCGAAGCGCCGCCCCGGCATCGTCTTTTCCGGCCGCTCGGGCTTGTGCGGCGTGAACGTCCCCGACGTGTCGGGCTCTTCGAGCCCCCTTCGAATTACCAGTTCGGCCATGCCCGCCGATATGGTGCAGTGGACGGCCCGGTGCAATGCGTTGGCAGCGGCGAATGCGCTTGTTAGGGTCCGCCACCACGACCGCTACGACAGGAGTTCGCCATGCGCCGCACGTTTCCCATTGTCGCCGTATTCCTGCTGGGACTGGCGGGCTGTTCGGGCGGCGACGATGCCGATTCCGGCGAAGCGATGGATACCGGCGCGGTTGCCGAGCAGATGGACAAGGCGCCGGCCATCGAAGCCGGCCAGTACGAAGGACGTACCACGCTGCTCGAGTTCGAGATTTCCGGCTTGCCCGAGGCGCAGGTCAACACGCTGCGCTCGACGTTCGCCGACGAGCTCGAGAAGCCGACCAGCTTCTGCATCACCCCCGAACAGGCCAAGAACGGGCGCGAGGCCATGCTCCGCCAGATGGCCGAGAGCGATTGCTCGATCACCTCGCTCGATGCGACCGGCACCGGCATCAAGGGCGAGATGAACTGCAAGGGCAAGGGCGGTCTGAATGGCACCGTCAAGGTCGAGGGCACGAGTGCGCGTGGAACCTCGTCTATGACGCTCGAGACCGTCCAGTCGATCCCCGGAATGCCGGGCGAGGGCGCGCGGATGAAATGGCGCAC
The DNA here is from genome assembly GCF_030657335.1 of Croceibacterium aestuarii. Taxonomy (NCBI): domain Bacteria; kingdom Pseudomonadati; phylum Pseudomonadota; class Alphaproteobacteria; order Sphingomonadales; family Erythrobacteraceae; genus Croceibacterium; species Croceibacterium aestuarii. The sequence goes on along the minus strand of NZ_CP131039.1, from coordinate 3,019,546 downwards.
CGATGCTCGCCGGGTGGGCGAATGCAGCGCCTGATCGCGGCGCTGGTTCTCGCGACCCTCGCCGGGTGCGAGGCGAAAGCGCCCGACGATCATGCGGTATTGGAGGAGGCGGGCAAGCTGGCGGAGCCGCTGCCCGGGCTCTATCGCAGCACCACCACGTTCGAGGGGTACGCGCTGCCCAACGCCGACGCCGAGGATGCACGCATCGTCCGCGAGCGGCTCGCCGGCCTCAGCCCGCAGGTGCGCGAATTCTGCCTCACCCCCGCCGATGCCAAGGGCGGTTTTCGCGAAATGTTGAAGTCGATGCAGGACGGCGACTGCACGATCGAGCGCTTCGCGGCGCGGCGTGAAGCGCTCGATGCGCAGATGCGCTGCACGATGAAGGCCGGCGGCAGTTCGCTGGTGACGATGACCGGCACGGCCGACCCGCAGAGCTCTCGGATCAAGCTCGAGATCGAGCAGATGAGCGACGCCATACCTGGCGGAGAGGCGCGGATGACCATCGCCATCGCCAACCAGCGCACCGGCGACTGTCCGCCGGACGGAAAGTGACGACGCTGGCAGGCCCATTGCGGCGGTGATAGACTGCGGCATCGCCTCGCCGACAGGGAGTTCCAGCATGCGTCGATCGACCCACACCGCCGTTATCCTGAGCCTGGCCCTCTGCGCCTGTTCGCAAGGCGGCGATGGGGGCGAGAAAGGAGCCCCGGCCGGCAAAGAGACCGTCGCCGCAAGAGCCGCCGACGGCCCGCAACTGCGGCCCGGTCTCTACGAGGCGAAAACCACGATCCTCGACTTCACCATGCCGCAAATGGCCGGAATGCCTGCAGGCATGGAAGACCGGCTCAGGGAATCGATGGCCGCCAACCTGGACAAGCCCCATACCTATTGCCTGACGCCCGACGAAGCGAAGCAGGGACGCGGGGAAATGCTCAAGCACCTGCAGGACGGGAACTGCTCGGTGGAGCGCTACGACGCCTCGGCGAGCAGTGTCGATGCGGCAATGCGCTGCGAGATGGCAGGTGGCATATCGAGCCACATCAAGGTCCAGGGGACCATGGACGGCGACAGCTCGACGATGACGATGGAATCGACCCAGATGATGCCCCAGATCGAGGGCGAGGGAATTCACATGAAAATGCGCGTCGACACCAAGCGGGTTGGCGACTGCAAGGCGTAGCGGCGAGGGGCCCGGAGCTGGCCGATGACGCGTGACGACTTCAACGAGGACCGCGCGCGGCGTGCCGGCGAGCTTTCCGGACCGACGCTGCGCGACATGATCGAGCGGCGTGTGGAGTTGCTCGGCCGCGAGGCGCCCGAAGACGCGCGCAGCCCCGCGCTCAAGCGCCTGTTCGGGGAAATCGCCGAGCTGGCCGAACCGGTGCGGCGGGCCTTCCAGCCTCCGATCGACGTCGCTCCGGCCACGCACAAGCGGGTGGTCATCCTGCTGCCCGGGTTCGGCACCCACCCGGTGCGCATGCGCTACATGGCACGCCAGCTCGAGCGCGCCGGACACACGGTCAAACGCTGGGGACTGGGCTTCAACCTCGGAGTTTCACCCGAGGTGTTCGAGGCGCTTGCGGAGCGCGTTCTCTCCGTCCGCGATCGCTACGGTCAGCCGGTGGTTCTGGTCGGGTGGAGTCTCGGCGGGGTATTCGCCCGCGAACTCGCCAAGCGCCATCCGGATGCTATCGCCAAGATCATCACCATGGGATCGCCGTTCTCCGGATCGCCTTACGACAACAACGCCTGGCGCATCTATCACCTGATCACCGGCCACGCGGTGGACCAGCCGCCGGTCGAGGCCGAGCTTTCGGTCAAGCCGCCAGTCGAAACGGTCGCGATCTGGAGTCCCCGCGACGGGATCGTCAGCCCCCGTGCATCGTGCGGTAAGCCCGGCGAGCGCGACCGCGCGATCGCTATCCGCTGCAACCATGTCGGCTTTCCCAATTCCCCCGACTGCATTCGCGCCGTCCTCAGGGAACTCGACGACGCCTGAGTCCGTTTGGTGTTAGGTCTTGGCGGCAGGCCCGGACAGTGCCATGCTGCATTGCAACAAGGGAATCATGAGCGGACCGGACGGGCCCAAATTCGATGAAATGCGTGCGGAGGACGGTGGCGTCCGCCCGGCATATGCCGAATATTGCGAGTGGCTCGACGCCCAGGAAAAGGGCTGGATGCGCCGCAAGGGTTTCGAAGCCGAGAGCTTTTTTCGCCGCACCGGCATCACCTTCAACGTCTATGGCGAGAACGATGCCGAAGAACGCCTGATCCCGTTCGACATGGTCCCGCGGATCATTACCGCGGGGGAATGGCGCCGCCTGAGTCGCGGGATCGAGCAACGGGTGCGGGCGCTCAACGCCTTCATGCACGACCTCTATCACCGCCAGGAGATCATCCGCTCCGGCCGCTTGCCCGAGCGGCTGTTTCGCAACAACGAGGCCTGGCTGCCGCAGATGGTCGGCTTCACCCCGCCCGGCGGGGTCTACACCCACATCGTCGGCATCGATCTGGTGCGCACCGGCCCGGACGAGTTCCTGGTGCTCGAGGACAATGCCCGCACGCCGAGCGGCGTCTCCTACATGCTCGAAAACCGCGAGACGATGATGGCGATGTTTCCGGAGCTGTTTTCGAAGATTCAGGTGGAGCCGGTCTCGAACTATCCGCGCCGGCTGGCCAAGAGCCTGGCCGCCTGTGCGCCCGAGTGCGCCGGCGAAAACCCGACGATCGCCGTGCTGACCCCTGGCATCTATAACTCGGCCTATTTCGAGCACGCCTTCCTCGCCGACCAGATGGGCGCCGAACTGGTCGAAGGCACGGATCTCAGGGTGATCGACGGCCGGGTGCAGATGCGCACGACCAGCGGCTTCCAGCCGATTGACGTGCTCTACCGCCGGGTCGACGACGACTACCTCGACCCGCTGACCTTCAATCCCGACAGCGTGCTCGGCGTCCCCGGCATCTTCGACGTCTACCGCGCCGGCGGCATCACCATCGCCAACGCACCGGGCACCGGAATTTGCGACGACAAGGCGATCTATGCCTTCATGCCCGACATCGTTCAATTCTACACCGGCGAGGCGCCGCTGCTGCCCAATGTCGAAACCTGGCGCTGCGCCGACCCCGACAGCCTCAAGTACGTGCTGGAGAATCTCCCCGATCTGGTGGTCAAGGAGGTTCACGGATCGGGGGGCTACGGCATGCTGATCGGCCCGACCGCCAGCAAGAAGGAAATCGCCGCCTTCCGGCATAAGCTGCAGGCCAAACCGCACAATTACATCGCCCAGCCGACTCTCTCGCTGTCGACGTGTCCGGTCTACACCAAGGCCGGTCTTGCTCCGCGCCACGTTGACTTGCGGCCGTTCGTGCTGGTTTCGCCCGAAGGCGTCGACATCACGCCCGGCGGGCTGACCCGCGTCGCGCTCAAGAAGGGTTCGCTGGTGGTCAATTCGAGCCAGGGCGGTGGGACCAAGGACAGTTGGGTGCTGTCGGACTGATGGCGGACGGGCGCGCATGCTAGGCCGCACAGCCAACAACATCTTCTGGATGTTCCGCTATCTCGAGCGCGCCGAAAATACCGCCCGCCTGCTCGAAGCTGCTCACCGGATATCGATGACCCGCGGCGGCGACGCGGCGAGCGAAGAATGGAAGTCGGTCATCGCCACGCTCGGCTTCCGCCCGGCTTACCAGGCGGTGTTCCCGGACTACAGCGCCGCGCATGTCTGCGACTTCGTGCTGCGGGGCAAGGGCAATGCCGAGAGCGTGATGTGGATGTTCGAAACCGCGCGAACCAACGCCCGGTTGTGCCGGTCGGCGATCACCGGAGAAGTCTGGGAAGCGGTCAACGAAGGGTGGATGACGCTGCATGACTTGCTCGCCCGCCCGGTGCGCGAGAGCAACCTCGGCACGGCGCTGGCGGCGATCCGCCGCGAATCGACCCTGGCGCGCGGCGCCACCCATGGTTCGATGATCCGCGACGAGGTCTACAGCTTCGCCCGGCTCGGTACGTTCGTCGAGCGCGGCGACAACACCGCGCGCATCCTCGACATGAAATACTACGTCCTGCTGCCGTCGATTTCCTATGTCGGCACGGCGCTCGATACCGGCCAGTGGGAACATGTGTTGCGCGCCCTCTCGGGCGAGCGAGCCTATCGCTGGCTCAACGCCGGGCGGATGGATGCGCGCTCGATCACCAACTTCGTCATTCTCGACGAACGTTTCCCGCGCAGCCTGGCATTCTGCTTCGACCAGCTACGCGAAAATCTCGCCTCGTTGGCCCTGCTCCACGGCGGGGAGGGGGAGGCCAACGTGCTGATCCGCGATGCCGACCAGACGCTGAGCCAGCGTTCCATCGACGATATCTTCGATCAGGGCCTGCACCAGTTCCTGCTCGAGTTCATTTCCACCAACCGCCTGATCGCCGAAAAGATCGGGCAAGACTTCCGTTTCATAGACTGAGCCCAGCCATGCGTCTCGCGATCCGTCACACCACCCGCTATCGCTACGAAGGACCGATCGTGCATGGTCTGCAGCGCTTGCGGCTGACGCCGAAGGAGACCCAAGGTCAACGAATTGTCGACTGGACCATGGAATACGAAGGCGCGCACGAGCAGCTCCACTACGACGACCAGAACTTCAATCACGTCACTCTGGTGGCGGCGGACGAGGACGTGTCGGAGGTTGTCGTCACGTGCCGCGGCACCGTCGACACGGAGGACAGCGCCGGTGTCATCGGGCACCATGCCGGGCACCTGCCGCTATGGGCGTTTCTCGCGGAAACCCCGTTGACCAAGGCCGGAACCGGCGTGCGCGAGCTCATCGCCGAAGTCGAGCGCAGCGAAGGGGGTATGGTCGAAACGCTGCACAACCTGTCCACCACGATCCGTGACAGGGTCGAATACAAGACCGGCACGACCAACATCGACACCACCGGCGAAGAGGCCATCGCGCTCGGTTGTGGGGTATGCCAGGATCACGCCCACATCTTCATCGCCGCGGCGCGGGCGCTGGAAATCCCGGCGCGCTACGTCAGCGGATATCTGATGATGGACGACCGGATCGAGCAAGAGGCAACGCATGCGTGGGCGGAAGCTTTCGTGCAGAACCTCGGCTGGGTTGGCTTCGACATCTCCAACGGCATCAGTCCCGACCCGCGCTACGTCCGTGTCGCCACGGGACGCGATTATCGCGACGCGGCGCCGATTACCGGCATTAGCTACGGCGCCGCTACGGAAAACCTGCATGTGGACCTTGCCGTGGAGCAGCAGGTGCAGGAACAGTAGCCGTCTTTGACGTTGGGCGAGGTGTAGATTCGTGACGTATTGCGTGGGAATGGTCCTCGATCACGGGATCGTGCTGATGAGCGACACCCGGACCAATTCGGGCGTCGACAACATTTCCGTGTTTCGCAAGATGTTCCACTGGTCGGTGCCGGGCGAGCGCATCATCTCGGTGATGACGGCGGGCAACCTGGCCACCACGCAGGCGGTCATCAGCCGGCTGGAGGAACGCAGCAAGGCGCCGGATGAGCGTTCGAACTCGCTGTTGGAACTTCCGACCATGTTCCAGGTCGCCGTAGAGACCGGCAAGCTGCTGCGCGAGACGGTGCAGGATACCCAGGCCGAAAACGGCGAACAGGGCAAGGGCCGCTTCACGGCGTCGCTGATCGTCGCGGGGCAGATCAAGGGCATGGAGCCGCGGCTGTTCATGATCTATCCCGAAGGGAACTTCATCGAGGCCAGTTTCGACACGCCGTTCTTCCAGATCGGCGAGACCAAGTACGGGCGCCCCATCCTGATCCGCGGCTACGATCGCAATATGAGTTTCGAGGATGCGGTGAAGTTGCTGATGGTCAGCTTCGATTCGACCCTCAAGGCGAATCTTTCGGTCGGCCTGCCGCTCGACATGATGGTAATCGAACGCGACATCTACGAACCCGCGCACGAACAGCGCATCGAGGCGACCGACGAATACTTCCAATCGGTCTCGAGCGGCTGGAGCGACGCTTTGCGTACTGCATTCCATTCACTGCCGAACTATCATTTCGAGAAAACCGAGGCGGAATCGGCCTGATTTAGGTAGACGCACCTAGGTGTGAAACCTGTAGGGTAATCGGCGGTTAGGGCTTCTACTGATATTGCCTCCACTCTGGAGGTAATTTTGCGACCTTCTCAAGTCCATAAACCGCACAGCGCGCCCCCACTAAGCCTCCGTTTCCGAGGCTTGCGTGCGTTACACTTGGTGAGGGGCTGAGCATGCCCGTTTCCATGGAAACGCGTATTACCCTTCACATCGTCGACGGCGACATGCGCTCGCGCGCCGAACAGGCGCGCACTGCCTTCGCGCTCGGGCACCATGCCGAGGTTTACGACGATCTCGACGAACTCTTGGCGCGGCCGCCGCAGCGCGGGGTGCTGCTCCTTCGCCAGCGTTCGGTCGACGAAACGCTTGCCGACCTGCTCGACCGATTGGGCGACAGCGGCATCTGGCTGCCGGTCATCGTCTGCGCGTCGGAACTGCTGCTCGAACGCGTCGTCTCGGCGCTCAAGCACGGCGCGCTCGACTATTTGCAGTTGCCGCTCGAAGCCAATCGCCTGGCCCAATCGCTGACCACCGTCATGCGCGAGGCGAGGGCGCACAGCGCGGCACGGCAGCGGCTCACCTATGCCCGAGAGAAAATCGCTACATTGAGCCGGCGCGAGCGCGAGGTGCTCGAATGGTTGGCGGAAGGCAGCTCCAACAAGCAGATTGCGCGCGAGCTCGAAATAAGCCCGCGCACGGTGGAAATTCACCGCTCCAACATGATGACCAAGCTGGGAGCCAACCACGCCGCCGAAGCCGTCCGGTTGTGGCTCGAGGCGCGGCTCGATCATGTGATTTCCGTGCCCGACCTCGTCGAGCAGGAAACGTGGCTCGATGCTCTCGGCGAACGGGACAGGGGCGAAACCACTCATCCCGCGCGACGCTCGCGTCCGGTCTGAACGGTGCTCAGCGGCAGAACGCGCTCCCCTCGACCACTTTCTCGAGATGGAAGTGATCCTGGTGCGCGGCATTGTACGCGGGGCCCAGAACGGTGCCGAAGCGCTTGCAGGCGCTTTCGTGAACCACGCGCAGGAATTGCCGCTCCGCGCTTGAACCACCGTTCCAACCCTGCTTCACGCTGATGCGGCGTCCATCCTCGAGAACGAACGCGGCAACGTCGATCGCGTCTGCGGTGGCATGGGCCGAAAGTCTGCCGCTGCCGGCAACGTTGCGGCACGAATAGCTGCCGAATGTCTCGATCGCGCGGACCGGTCTGCCGAGCAGCTGTCGCGCGGCGCGGTCCACGCCGTAGCGCGCCCAGCCGGCGAAGGTTTCGGCCACGTTGCAGGTTACGGGGCCGATGTTGGCCAGCGCGATCTGGTCCTGATCGGAACGCAGGCTGGCGAGCTGCACCGTGCCGACGGTGCTGCAGCCCCCTCCAAAATAGCGGTCGGGCAAGGGCGTGAAGCTGGCGCGCGTCAGGCCGAGCTCGGAAAGGCACTGGCGCACGGGCGGGGCGTTGGAAATGCGCGGCGCAGCGCTGGCGACCTGCCGTGCCGAGTTGCCCGCTCCACGCTCGCCCCCCTCGGGCAGGACCGAGCAGCCCGCGAGGGCCAGCAGCGAAACGAGCGTGAGAGCGGTGCGCGCCATGCGCTCGAGTTTGCCGAAGGTTTGGTTAATTTTCTCCTAATTTTCTGTTCGTCCAACCCGTATCCGCAACGTTTCGCCCGACCGGTATCCGCTGCAACTTCATTGGCGCTTGACTCAATCCCGCGCGGGCCTAGTTCGCCCCTCGGGCCACGCGGTCCCAACGCCGCGCGAGCTCTCTGCAAGGAGAGAATACATGACTGAACAACCGAAGCTCCGTCCGGAGCGTCCCTTCTTTTCATCCGGACCCACCTGCAAGCCGCCCGGCTGGTCGCTCGACAAGATCGACACCAAGTCGCTCGGCCGCTCGCACCGCTCGGCATATGCCAAGGGCCGGCTCAAGTACGCCATCGACCTGTCGAAAGAGCTGCTCGGCGTGCCCGAGGACTACCTCGTGGGCATCATGCCCGGCTCCGACACCGGCGCGCTCGAATGCGCGATGTGGACCATGCTCGGCGCGCGCCCGGCCACAGTCGCAGCCTGGGAAAGCTTCGGTAACGTCTGGATTCAGGACGCGGTCAAGCAGCTCAAGCTGAAGGACCTGACCGTTCTCGACGCCGACTACGGCGAAATTCCCGACCTCGGCTCGATCCCGCAGGACAACGATGTCGTCTTCACCTGGAACGGCACGACCTCCGGCGCCAAAATTCCAAATACCGACTGGCTCGCCCCGGGCCGCGCCGGCGTGACGATCAACGATGCGACCAGCGCCGTCTTCGCGATGGAGATGGACTGGGCCAAGCTCGATGCCACGACTTACTCGTGGCAGAAGGTCATGGGCTCCGAAGCGCAGCACGGCATGCTGATCCTCGGCCCCAAAGCGGTGGAACGGATCGAGAGCTACGATCCCGAGTGGCCGCTGCCCAAGCTGTTCCGCCTTAAGAAGGGCGGCAAGATCAACCGTTCGATCTTCGAAGGTGCGACCATCAACACCCCATCGATGCTCGCCACCGAGGACTACATCGTCGCCCTCGAGTGGGCCAAGTCGATCGGCGGGCGCGAGGCTATGTTCGAACGCGCCAACCGCAACGCCAAGACGGTGACCGACTGGATCGAGTCGACGCCGTGGCTGCGCAATATGGTGTCCGATCCCGCCAAGCGGACCAACACCGGGGTGTGCATGGTCTTCCAGGGCGACTGGTACGAGAGTCTTTCCGCAGAAGAGCAAGCGGCCGTACCGAAGAAGATCGCCTCGACCCTCGAGAAGATGGACGTCGGCTACGACTTCAACGGCTATCGCGATGCCCCGCCGTCCTTGCGCATCTGGTGCGGCGGCAGCCTCGAGCAGGAGGACATCGCGCGTCTCCTGCCGTGGATCGAGTGGGCCTACGAAGAGCTCAAGGAAGGCCGGCTCTAAGGCGCCTCGCTGCGCTAGCCAATTGCGTCACCCCGGCCTTGAGCCGGGGTCCCGCTTCCCTTTTTTAGCCCGCGTCAGAAAAGCGGGATCCCGGGTCAAGCCCGGGATGACGAATTCAAGGAATTCGACATGACCAAGCCCAAAGTCCTCATTTCCGACAAGATGGACCCTAATGCCGAGCGCATCCTCAAGGAGCGCGGCTGCGAGGTCGATGTCATAACCGGCAAGACGCCCGAAGAGCTGAAGGCGATCATCGGCCAGTACGACGGCCTCGCGATCCGCTCGGCGACCAAGGTGACAAAGGAAATCCTCGACGTCGCGCCCAACCTTAAGGTCGTTGGACGCGCCGGCATCGGGGTCGACAACGTCGACATTCCGCATGCCTCGTCGCGCGGCGTCGTCGTAATGAATACCCCGTTCGGCAACTCGATCACCACCGCCGAACACGCCGTTGCGCTGATGATGGCGCTGGCCCGGCAGATCCCCGAGGCCAACGACCAGACCCAGGCCGGCAAATGGCCGAAGAACGCCTTCATGGGGGTAGAAGTCACCGGCAAGACCCTGGGCCTGATCGGGGCCGGCAACATCGGTTCGATCGTCGCCAGCCGGGCGCTTGGCCTGAAGATGAAGGTCATTGCCTACGATCCCTTCCTGACCGAGGAGCGGGCGATCGAGATGGGCGTCGAGAAAGTCGACCTCGAAGCGCTCGTCACTCGGGCCGATTTCATCACGCTGCACACTCCCCTGACCGACGAAACGCGCAACATTCTCAGCCGCGAACGGCTCGAGAAGACCAAGCAGGGGGTGCGCATCGTCAACTGCGCGCGCGGCGGCCTGGTCGACGAGGTGGCGCTCAAGGACCTGCTCGATTCGGGGCACATCGCCGGCGCCGCGCTCGACGTCTTCGCGGTCGAGCCGCCGCCTGCGGACCACCCGTTGTTCGGCACGCCGAACTTCATCTGCACCCCGCACCTCGGCGCCTCGACCAGCGAAGCGCAGGTCAACGTCGCGTTGCAAGTGGCTGAGCAGATCGCCGACTACCTGGTGAACGGCGGCATCACCAACGCGCTCAACGTGCCTTCGCTGAGCGCCGAGGAAGCGCCCAAGCTCAAGCCGTACATGGGCCTGGCGGAGAAGCTCGGCAGCCTCGTGGGCCAGCTCGCTCACGGCAACCTGACGCAGATCAGCATCGAGCGCTCGGGGGCCGCGGCGGAGCTCAACGGCAAGCCGATCGAGGCCGCCGTGCTGTCGGGCCTGATGAAGCACTATTCGCAGAGCGTGAACATGGTCAACGCGCCCTATCTCGCCAAGGAGCGCGGTCTCGATGTGCGCTCGGTGCGGCACGAGCGGGAGGGCGTTTACCACACGCTCCTGCGCGTCACCGTGGCGACCAGCCAGGGCGACCGGTCGGTCGCCGGGACGCTGTTCGGCAGCGAGGCGCCGCGGCTCGTCTCGATCTTCGGGATCGGCATCGAGGCCGATCTCGCCGGGCATATGCTGTATATCGTCAATGAGGACGCACCCGGTTTCATCGGCCGGATCGGCAGCCTGCTCGGCGAGGCCGGCATCAACATCGGCACTTTCCACCTCGGGCGGCGCGACGCCGGCGGCGAGGCGGTGCTGCTGCTCTCGGTCGATCAACCGATCCCGCAGGATCTCATCGAGAAGGCCTGCAAGTTGCAGGGCGTGAAGACCGTCAAGGCCCTGGCGTTCTGAGGCAACTCCCCCTTCGTCATCCTCGCTTTCGCGGCGATGACGAAGGGGGTAGGGGGCATCCATGACCGACCCGACCCGCGACCTGTTGCCCGAAGGGCTCGAAGACCGTCTGCCGCAGAGCACGGCGGTCGCGACGCGCGTCGAGCAGGCCGCGCTCGCCGTGCTCGACTCCTGCGGCTACGACCGGGTGCGCCCGCCGCTGATCGAATTCGAAACCTCGATGGCGACGCGCATGGACGGCGTGGCGACGCGGCGCATGTTCCGTTTCGTGGATCCCGAAAGCCTCCGCACGTTGGCCCTCAGGGCCGACATGACGGTGCAGGTCGGCCGCATCGCCGCCACGGGTCTCGCCCGCGCGGCGCGGCCGCTGCGGCTGTGCTACGCCGGGATGGTGGCGCGCATTGCCGGAGACCAGCTCGACCCGCGGCGCGAGGCGTTACAGGTCGGTGCCGAGCTGATCGGCAGCGACAGCGTCGCGGCGGCGGCCGAGATCGTCGAGCTGGCGATTGCCAGCCTCGAAGCCATGGGGGCGAGCGGGATTTCGGTGGATTTCACGCTCCCCGATCTGGTCGACACGCTGGCGGCAGAGGAATTCCCGCTCGAGGCCGGGCAGATCGCCGCGGTGCGCCGCGAACTCGATGCCAAGGACGCGGGCGCACTGCGCGCGGCGGGCGGGGAAGCCTACCTGCCGCTGCTCTACGCCGCCGGGCCGTTCGAAGAAGCGCTGGCCAAGCTTGCCGGTTTCGATGGCAGCGGCGCGCTCGCCAGCCGGATCGACGGGCTCAAGCAGATTGCGGCACGCGTTGCCAGCCGGGCGCGGCTGACGCTCGACCCCAGCGAACGCCACGGGTTCGAGTACCAGACCTGGTTCGGCTTCACGATCTATGCCGAGGGCGTGCGCGGGACGATGGGCCGCGGCGGGACCTACCGCATCGGCGGCAGCGACGAACCGGCGACCGGTTTTTCGCTTTATCCGGAGGATCTTGTCGACGCGGTCAAGGCGAGCGAGCCGCAGCGCAAGGCGGTGTTCCTCCCGCTCGGCCACGATGCCGAAGCTGCGGCGCAGCTGCGGGCCCAGGGCTGGCGGACCGTGGCCGCCCTTTCGGGCAGCGACGACGCGCAAGCGCTGGGTTGCACACACGTTCTGACCGGCGCTTCGGTCCACCCGCTCGGCGGCTAAATTCGCCGGCGCCCGCGCGCGTGACGGACGGGGGCCGAGGGCGGGCTGAGATGGGCAAGCACTGCCGGATGGAGCGCCGCTTCGAACTCGATCCGCGCGAACCGCGCACTCAAGGGTCGTACTCGGCCGACCACCCGCATGCCGCAGCCGAAGCGCAGGGTTGCCCGGTCCCCGTCGCTGAGGAACCCGTTGCCGGTCTCGATCAGGCAACCGCGCTCATCAAGCGCCGACACCGCCGCCTCGCAGCTATGTCCGCGAGTTCTGCAGACGACACCAAGTCCGCCGGAATCGGCCACCGTCATACGGTGTCTCCCCACGTGAAGCGCGGCGGCACCGGCAATTCTCGCGAACGTTGACGGTAGGTCCAGCGCAGACGCTCGTCGCGCCGGATTTCTTCGTAGGTAATGACATGGGCAAGGGGCGCGCCGAAGAAGAACATTTGTTCGGAAGGCCCGGAGAGCGGCGGATCTTCCGGCGCGGCCCCAGGCTGATCGATTGGCTTGGAAATCATGCCCGGAATACAGCCGAATTCGCTCTCAGGTTCCCGGGTCCGGACAATTTTTAGAGTTTAAAATCAGTTAATTGATCCCGCTCCGTCAAACACGCTGGCGAGCCAGCGGTCGACCAACGGCGTGGCGGGATAGTCGGCCTCGCCCAACCTCCGGTTGATTTCCGCGTGTCCGCGCAGGCCGCGGCCGGGCAGACCCTCGATGCTCACCACCGTGCCGGCCTGGCGCAGGGCGTCGGCCAGGGCGCGCGACTGGGCGACGCCGTCCTTCCGCTGGACGTGAAGGATGAGGAACGCCCGGGCATTCGGCGCGCCGGCGTGGGCGGTCGGCGAAAGCGCCAGCTGCCGTTTCGGGTCGGTGCCAAAGGCCTGCTCGTAGGTCTTGCCCATCAGCAGCGCGTTCTCGCCCATCTGGTCGGGCACATCGTAGGCGGCGCCATCGAGCGCGATCACGCCGCGAATCTGGTCGAGCGTCAGCCCGGCGCGATTAAGCCAGGTGGAATCGGTCCCGACCAGGGCGACGAGATGGGCGCCCGCGGAGTGTCCGACGAGCACGATGCGGGCCGGGTCGAAACCCAGCTGGGCGGCGTTGCTGCGCAGGAAGGCGATGGCGTCTGCCACGTCCTGCGCCTGATCCTCCACCCTTGCGGCGGGCACCAGCCGGTAGTTGAGCGAAGCGACGGCGTAGCCTTCGGCCTGCCAGTCGGCAAGCTTGGCCGAACCTTGCATCATTGCCTTGTCGCCGCGCTTCCAGCCGCCGCCGTGGACATAGACGACCAGCGGGGCATCCGCCCGCGAACCGGGCCAGTAATCGAGCTGCTGCAGCGGATCGGCGCCGTAAGCGAGGACCTGCATGCTGGGCACGCGCCGCGCGGCGGAGCTCTCTTCCGGTTGCAAGGCGGCCCAGGCGGCGTCGGCCACGACTAGCGAGGAGGCGGACGCGAAAAACAGGCTGGCGGTGAGAGCGATGACGTGCACGGCGCAACTCCTGCTCGGCCCCCGCTGAACTCCTTCTGACTGCGCCAGGGCGACCCGTCCAGTCGCCAATTGTCGTGCTTTGTCGCCGTCAGTCGAATTTTGCCGGATCTGGCCCCATGCGCCCTTCGGGTGTGTCGAGCGCGTCGATCCGCGCCATCTGGCTTTCGTCCAGCGCAAATCCGAGGGCGGCGAAATTGGCTTCCATGTGCGCCCGGCTGCTGGCCTTGGGAATGGCCGCGAGTCCGTGCTGCAGGTGCCAACGAAGGATCACGGCGCTGGGCGGCTGGCCGGCCTCGTCGGCGATCGCCCGGACCGCTGGATTGTCCATTCCTCCGCCTTGGCCGAGCGGCGACCAGGACTGGGTCGCGATCCCGAGCTCTTCATGGACCTTGCGCAGCTCGCGCTGCTGAAAACTCGGGTGCAATTCGATCTGGTTGAGCGCCGGGACCACGCCGGTTTCGTCTTTCAGCCGGCGCAAGTCCTCGGCGCGAAAGTTCGAAACCCCGATCGACCTCGTCAGGCCGGCCTCGCGCAGTTCGATCATCGCCCTCCAGGTCTCCAGGTAGGAGTCCTTCTTGGGGCATGGCCAGTGGATCAGCAGCAAATCGACGTGGTCGCGCCCGAGTCTGTCGAGGCTGCGCTGGGCGGCCTCTTTGGCACTCTCGAACCCCTGATCGTCGTTCCAGATCTTGGTCGTCAGGAACACAGCGTCCGTACCCTTGAGACCCGCGCCTACTCCCTCCTCGTTGCGGTAGATCGCGGCCGTATCGACCAGCCGGTAGCCCACATCGAGCGCGGTCTTCACCGCCTCGGCCGCCATGTCGTCATCGATCTGCCAGGTTCCGAAGCCGAGTTGCGGCATCGTGCGGCCATCGTTGAGGGTTAGAGTGGGTTGATCGGTCATACGTGTCTCCTTCCTCTGTCCAATCGGAGGGAGCCGCGATGTTTCCCGATTCTCCGGTATCGACCTGAACCGTGCCCCGCTTGACACTGCGCCGCCGCTGCCGATAGGGCGCGCTCCGCATCGGGGGCCGCGAGGCCCTGTAGTCCAATCCGTTCGCCGAGTCCTGTCGAAGGGCGAACCGGACCCACCCTGGCAGGTGGAGAGCTGTACCCATGGCCAACGTCACCGTGATCGGCGCCCAGTGGGGCGACGAAGGAAAAGGCAAGATCGTCGACTGGCTGGCGAGCCGGGCGGACGTTGTCGTGCGCTTCCAGGGCGGGCACAACGCCGGGCATACGCTGGTCGTCGGCAACACCACCTACAAGCTCTCGCTGCTCCCCAGCGGTATCGTTACCGGCACGCTGAGCCTGATCGGCAACGGCGTGGTGCTCGATCCCTGGGCGCTCAAGAACGAGATCGAGCGGCTCGAGGGACAAGGCGTCTCGATCACCCCGGACAACTTCGGCATCGCCGACAACTGCGTGCTGATCCTGCCGGTTCACCGCGACCTCGACGTGTGGCGTGAGGCGGCGGCCGGCAAGGGCAAGATCGGCACCACCGGGCGCGGCATCGGCCCGGCTTACGAGGACAAGGTCGGGCGCCGGGCGATCCGGGTGTGCGACCTGGCCCATCTCGACGATCTAGAACCGCAACTCGACCGCCTGTGCGCCCACCACGACGCCCTGCGCGCCGGGTTCGACGAACCGCCGATCGACCGCGCGCGCCTGCTCGCCGACCTGACCGAGATCGCCCCGTTCGTGCGGCAGTTCGCCCAGCCGGTCTGGCGCCGCCTCAACCAGGAGAAGAAGGCCGGCAGCCGCATCCTGTTCGAAGGCGCGCAAGGCGTGCTGCTCGATATCGACCACGGGACCTATCCCTTCGTCACTAGCTCCAACACGGTGAGCGGCACCGTGGCGAGCGGATCGGGCCTCGGCCCCGGCGCGGCGGGTTTCGTGCTGGGCATCGTCAAGGCCTATACCACCCGCGTCGGCTCGGGCCCGTTCCCGACCGAGCTCGACGATGCCGACGGCCAGCGTCTCGGCGAGCGCGGCCACGAATTCGGCACCGTCACCGGCCGCCAGCGCCGCTGCGGCTGGTTCGACGCGGTGCTGGTGCGCCAGTCCTGCGCCATTTCGGGCGTGACCGGCATCGCGCTGACCAAGCTCGACGTGCTCGACGGGTTCGACACGCTGAAGATCTGCACCGGCTACAAGCTCGGCGGCGAGGTTGTCGACTACCTGCCGTCGAACGCCGCCGACCAGGCCGCCTGCGAGCCGGTCTACGAGGAGATGGACGGCTGGAGCGAAAGCACCGCCGGCGCGCGCAGCTGGGCCGAACTGCCGGCGCAGGCGATCAAGTATATTCGCCGCATCGAGGAGCTGATCGAGTGCCCGGTGGCGAGCGTTTCGACCTCGCCCGAGCGGGACGATACGATTCTGGTGCGCGATCCGTTCGAGGACTAACGGCGCTTCAACCTTGACCTGATCGCGTTTTGTTCGCATCCTGTTCCAACGAATCAGGAGGGCGTGACGCCATGGCGCAAGCCGATTTCGCTTACCAGCCGGCCAACGATGCGGGCACCGCGCTCGCGGTTTCGATCTTTGCCGACAGCGCCATGCTGCGCGAGCAGATGCGCGACGATGCGGCCGATGCCGGGTTGCTGGTGCGCGAGTGCGGGGCGGTGGCCGAACTGCTCGACGCCGAGGTCCGCCCGCTGGGCGAAGTCGTGCTGCTCGATTGTCCCGAAGTGCGCCCGGCCGATGTCGCGGCACTGGTGCGGCTCGACGAGCGCGCCGCGCGCTCGGGGGCGCATCTCGTCATTTCGACCAGCGCCGCCAGGCTGGAGGACGTCTTTGCCTGCTGCGAGCGTTCGGCCCCGCAGATCCTGGTCGATCCGAACCACGGCGAGCGGATCGTCGCGCTCGGCAATGTCCTGGCGCGAATTCCCAACCTGCGGCTGCGCGAACTTTCGGGTGACGATCGCATTACCTTGCTGCGCCTGACCGAACAGGTGGGCGAGATCGCCGCGCGGCTCGAACGGATGGGCGCGCCCGGCCTTTCGGACGAGGGCGGGGCGTTTCGCTTCGCCAGCCCGGCGCCCGACTGGCACGGGCCGAAGGACGGCGAACGCCGGCTGATCCGCAGCCCTCGTCCGCCGCTGCCCGACCCGCGGCTGGTGCGGCAGATCATTCGCCAGCGGCGGTTGCGGAGCAAGTTCTTCGACGGCGAGCTGTTCGCCGATCCGGCGTGGGACATCCTGCTCGACCTGACCGCCGCGCGCGCGGAGCACGCCCGGGTCTCGGTCACCAGCCTGTGCATCGCCAGCGGGGTCCCGCCGACCACCGCGCTGCGCTGGATCGGGCAGATGACCTCGGCCGGGCTGCTCGAACGGGTCGAGGACGAGAGCGACCGCCGCCGCGCCTTCATCGCGCTGAGCGAGAAGGCGGCCGATGCCATGGCGCGCTATTTCGCGGAACTGGGCAAGGCGGCGGCCGCGGCGATCTGACGCGCGGCCGGCCCGTCGCTCAGTCGAACGCCGCCTGGATGCGCGCCGGCCCGGTCGTGCCCGACGCCAGCAGCAGCTGCAGCAGGATCCGGCTCCTCGCGGGGTTGAGCGCGCGCGCTGCGACGAAGCCGAAGGCGTCGTCGTCGACCTCGACGTTGCGGTCGACCAAGCCCTGGTCGGTCCGGCTGGCGCGCACGACCACGACGCCGCGCGCCGCCGCTTCGCCGAGTGCTTCGAGCACCGCGCGCGGCGCATTGCCCTGGCCGAGCCCTGCCAGCACGATTCCCGCTGCTCCGGCCGCCAGCGCGGCATCGACCATCGTCCGGTCCATCGCCGCGACGGCATGGATCACTTCGACCCGCGGCAGGCTTTGCGGCCATGCGAAATGGGCCGCTTCACCGGTTCGCGCTGGCGGGCCGAACCATTCGAGCGAACTGGGCGAGACCGCCGCGATGCTGCCGCGCGGAAAGCCGCGAAAGGCCTCCGGCCCCTGCGTCGCGGCCTTGCGCACGTCGCGCGCGGCGAACACCTGATCGCCCATCGCGACAAGCACGCCGCGCCCCGCTCCGCCCGGATCGGCCGCGACGCGCAGCGCGGTGGCAAGGTTGCGCATCCCGTCGCTGCCGAGCGCGTCGGCCGGCCGCATGGACCCGGTGAGCACGATCGGCTTGGCGGCCGGCAGCGTCCGGTCGAGCAGGAAAGCGGTCTCCTCGGCGGTGTCGGTGCCGTGGGTGATGACCACGCCGGCGACCGTCTCGTCGGCCAGCGCCGCGCTGCATTCGCGGTGCAGGGCGTCCCATTCGGCCCAGCCGATGTCCTGCGAACCGATCGCGGCGATCTGCCGCCCCTCGCAGGCCATCCCGAGATCGAGCCCACGCGCTTCTTCGAGCAATGCTTCGATGCCGATCTGCCCGGCGCGATAGGCCTTTCCGGTGGCCGAGCCGCTCGTCCCGGCGATGGTCCCGCCGGTGGCAAGGATGCGGATGCACGGTTGCGCCATGCGCCGCCTCTAGCCGCGCCGACCGTTCGCGCCAAGCAGCGTGAAATGCGCCCGGGCGCCCAGCGGCAAACGCAATCGATCTTGCAGAGTCTCGCGGCCCAAGTATCCCATGCAGCCTCGAGGAGAGGGACATGACAATCGATCGCAGAAAATTCCTGGCCGCTACAGCGGCGGGTGCCGCGGTTGCCGGCAGCGGTAGCGCGCTGGCGCAGCAGGGACCGATGCGGCGCATCGCCGTCGAGGAAGCCTGGAGCTTTCCGGAAATCATGGCGATGAACCGCGATATCGCCGTCGCCGGGGGAGACAATCTCGACCTCGTGCAATTGCGGCCGCCGCCGGGCGCCAACCCGTCCGCGAGCAATCCGCTGGTGGAGAACCTGTTCGATACCGATCGCCGGCTGGAGGAAATGGACCGGCTCGGGATCGACATGCACGTGCTGTCGCTGACCTCGCCCGGCGTGCAACTGCTCGGGCGGGCCGATGCGGTGAGGATGGCGAGCGTGGCCAACGACAGGCTGGCGCGGATCGTGGCCGATCGACCGGCCCGGTTCGGCGGACTTGCCAGCTTCTCGCCGCAGGACCCCGCGGCGGCTGCGCGCGAGATGGAGCGGGCGATAGACCAGCTCGGCCTGCACGGCTTCATCGTCAATTCGCACACCGACAACCTCTACCTCGACGATCCGCGCTTCGGGCCGATCCTCGAAGCGGCGGAGGCGCTCGACCGGCCGATCTACATCCACCCGCGCTGTCCGTCGGACGGCCTCGCCGGTCCGTTTCGCGACAATCGCCTGCGAGCCGCGATCTGGGGATATGCGATTGAGACCGGCACCCACGCCATGCGCATGATCCTGTCGGACGTCTTCGTGCGCTACCCGAAACTCAGGATAGTCCTCGGCCACATGGGCGAGAACGTGCCGTATTACCTCTCGCGGGCCGATCACTGGTACGAGTACCGGCCGCAATCGTATGAGGCCAAGTTGAAGCCGTCCGAGGTGTTCCTGCGCAACTTTGCGGTCACCACGAGTGGGTTCGTCCATGCGCCCACGCTTGCCTATGCGGTCGAGGTTCTTGGCGCCGAGAACGTGCTGTGGGCGATCGATTATCCCTATGAGGAGATGGAGCCGACAGTGCGCTTCATGGACGAGGTTCAGCTGCCAGGCGCGGTCAAGCGGGCGATCTACGGCGGCAATGCCGCACACCTGTTCAAGCTGCCGGGCTAGTTTGCGCCGATGACGCGGGTGGCGGTTGTAAGACCGGAAAAACCCGCTAAATCCGCGCTTCCCGCGTGGGGCGCTTAGCTCAGTTGGTAGAGCATCTCGTTTACACCGAGAGGGTCGGCGGTTCGAGCCCGTCAGCGCCCACGCGCTAGTAGGCGATGGCGACAGTCGCCGCCCCCCTGAGGCCGCTCCTCGCATCGCCCTCCAGCGCGATCGTCTCCAGCGCCAGTTCCTCGTCGCTCGCGTCGCGGAACACGAAGTCGCGTCCGGTCGGCCAGCGGTCGAGGTTGGCGAGGCTGTCGCCATAGCGCGGATCGGCCGAATAGACCGCGCGGCACTTGTCTTCGGGCAGGGCAAATTGCGAGGCGAGCAAGGCAGGATCCCCGGCGATCGCGGCCTGAGCGCTCGAATAGACCTCGAAGTGCAGGTGCGGCGCGCGCCCGCCGTAGCAGCCCGGCAGGATCGTCCGGAAGCGCAGCGTCCCCGCATCGCCGCTCTGCTGCAGTCCGCGCAGGTAGTTGGCGTGCGGCAGGTCGTAGAGCGAGTACTTCCCCGCCGCGTCGTTATGCCACAGGTAGAGGCCCCATCCGGCCATCGGGTTGCACCCTCCGGCGGTGCCCAGCAAGGTGATCGTCAGGTCGAGCGGGACGCCGTCCGCGTGTCCGTCGAGGCCGGCGAAGCTGCCGCGAATGTCGCTGCGGATGACGTCGTCGCTGGCGAGCACCGTGAGGCGCCGCCCGCCGCGGTCGCTGCCGCCATCGCCGGCGAACGGGCCGCGCGTCTCGGCCGGTGTGGCGAGGCAGGCTGCCGCCCGCGCCCCGCCGCCGCACCCGGCCAGTGCCGCGCCGCCCAGCCCGAGCAGACCGAGCGTCGCGCGGCGGTCGAGCGCCAGTTGCGAGTGGTCCTCAGCCATCGGCCTCGGCGAGCATCGCCCTGGCCTCGTCGCTCGACCAGTCGAACCCGCCGATCACGCGCCACAGCTCCTTGCCGTCGGTATCGTAGAGCACGGTCAGCGGCAGGCTCGCCCCGCCGCCCATGCCGAAGGCGAGATCGTTCCTCGGGTCGATCCATTGCGGCAGATGCGCGAATTTCTTCTCGGCGAAGAACGGCACCACGAGCTCGGCGCCCTTCATGTCCTCGCTGACGGTGATGACGCGCAGCGAATCGGCCTTTTCGGCCGCCAGCCGGTCGAGCAGCGGCATCTCGGCAACGCACGGGGCGCACCAGGTGGCCCACAGGTTGAGCAGCACCGGCTTTCCGCCAGCCTTGGCGAGATCGAGCGTCGTGCCGGTCGGGTCGGCCACGGTCACCTCGGGCAGCGGCGTTCCGGCCTGGCTGCGGTCGACGATCCCGCTCAGCGCCTCGTCTGGCTTGGCGGCGGCGGAGTTTTCCTGTTGTTGCGCCTCATCGGCGCTTTGCCTATCGCAAGCCGCCACAGACAAGGCGATGGCGCAAGTGAGCGATAGCAAGGGCAAGCGGGGCATTGAGAGCTCCAATCAGATGTGGGGCGGGCGCTTCGCGGAAGGCCCGGCTGCGATCATGCGCGAGATTAACGCGTCGATCCCGTTCGACAAAGCCTTGTGGCGCCAGGACATCGCCGCGAGCAAGGCCCATGTCGCCATGCTCGGCGCCTGCGGCATCGTTTCCGACGACGATGCGCTGGCCATCGAGCAGGGTCTCGACCAGGTCGCCGCCGAATACGAAGCGCAGGGCGTCCCCGAGGACTGGGACCTCGAAGACATCCACATGACCACCGAGAGCCGGCTGGCCGACCTGATCGGCTCCACGGCCGGGAGGCTCCACACCGCGCGCAGCCGCAACGACCAGGTGGCGACCGACTTCCGCCTGTGGGTACGCGATGCGATGGACCAGGCCGATGCCGGGCTGGAGGCGCTGCAGAAAGCGCTGGTCACGCGTGCGGGCGAGCATGCCGGCGCCATCATGCCCGGCTTCACGCACCTGCAGGCGGCGCAGCCGGTCACCCTCGGCCACCACCTGATGGCCTATTACGAGATGGTCCGGCGCGACCGCACCCGCTTCCACGACGCCCGCGCCCGGCTCAACGAGTGCCCGCTGGGCAGCGCCGCGCTGGCCGGAACCGGTTTCGCCATCGACCGCGAGATGACCGCGCAGGCGCTCGGTTTCGACCGGCCGACCGCCAACAGCCTCGACGCCGTGTCCGACCGCGACTTCGCGCTCGATTACCTCCAGGCCGCCGCGCAGTGCGCGCTGCACCTCTCGCGGCTGGCCGAGGAGTTGATCCTGTGGGCCAGCCAGCCGTTCGGCTTCGTCCGCCTGCCGGATTCGCTTAGCACCGGCAGCTCGATCATGCCGCAGAAGAAGAACCCCGACGCCGCCGAACTGGTGCGCGGGCATGCCGGGCGCATCATCGGCTGCCTGACCGCGCTTTCGGTGACCATGAAGGGCCTGCCGCTGGCCTATTCGAAAGACATGCAGGACGACAAGCCGCCGGTGTTCGAGGCGGCGAGCCTGCTCGGCCTGTCGATCGCGGCGATGACCGGGATGATCGGCGAAGCCGCGTTCCGCACCGAGCGCATGCGCCAGGCGGCCGAGCTCGGCTATGCCACCGCGACCGACCTGGCCGACTGGCTGGTGCGCGAAGCGGGGCTGCCGTTTCGCGAGGCGCACCACGTAACCGGCGCGGTCGTCAAGCTGGCCGAGAGCAAAGGGGTGGCGCTCGACCGGCTTTCCCTCGCCGAACTGCAGGGCATCGACTCCCGCATCGGAGAGGGCGTGTTCGAGGCGCTGTCGGTCGAAAGCTCGGTCGCCGCGCGCAGCAGCCATGGCGGCACCGCTCCGGCCGAAGTGAACAAGCGTGTCGCCGAAGCGCGCAAGGCGCTAGGAATGGACGCATGATCCGCCGCCTCGCCCCGCTTGCCGGGCTCCTGTTGCTCGCCGCCTGCGGCCAGAAGAAGGACCTCGAACCGCTCCCCGGTCACGACCTGCCGGTCGCACCTTACGGCAGCGACCACCAGCTGAGCGCGTCCGAATTGCTCGAACCGCCCACCCAGGCCGCCCCGGAGCGCAGCGTGGAGCTGCGAAAACGGTCGGAGGAACGCGAAGACGATCCTTTCGACCTCCCTCCCGAAGGCTGACCAGATTATGGACCATTTCCAGTTACGCGACGGCGAACTCTACGCCGAGGACGTGCCATTGGCGCGCATAGCCGAAGAAATCGGCACCCCGGTATACGTCTATTCGCGCGCCACGCTTGAGCGTCATGCTCGCGTGTTTCGCGAGGCGCTGTCGGAACTCGACAATCCGCACATCGCCTTTGCGCTCAAGTCGAATCCCAACCTCGCGGTAATCAAGGTGCTGCAACGTCAGGGCTTCGGCGCCGACGTCGTCTCCGGCGGTGAAATGAAGCGCGCGCTCGCGGCTGGCGTAGAGGCGCAGGACATCATCTTTTCCGGCGTCGGCAAGACCCATCGCGAGATGGCCGAGGCGCTCGATGCCGGGATCGGCCAGTTCAACATCGAGAGCGAGGAAGAGGGTCACGAGCTGGCTCTGATCGCCGAGCGCAAGGGCCTCAGCGCGCCCGCGGCGCTGCGGGTCAATCCCGATGTCGATGCCCGGACTCACGCCAAGATCTCGACCGGCAAGGCCGAAAACAAGTTCGGTGTGCCGATCAATCGCGCCGAAGAGATCTTCGCCGACCTTTCGCAGCGGCCCGGCATGAACCTGCGGGGGCTGGCGGTGCATATCGGCAGCCAGCTATCCAGCCTCGACCCCTTCGAGAAGGCGTTTGCGCGGGTCGGGGCGCTGGTCGAGACGCTGAGGTCGCAGGGCCACGCCATCACCCATGTCGACCTCGGAGGCGGGCTCGGCGTGCCCTACAAGGCTGGCGAAGTCCTGCCGAGCCCGGCCGAATACGGCGCGATGGTCGCCCGCGCGACCAAGGGCTGGGACGTACGCCTGATGTTCGAGCCCGGGCGAGTCATCACGGGTAACGCCGGGGTGCTGCTGACACGGGTGATCCGGGTAAAACGCGGAGGCAACGGGCCACCCTTCGTGATAGTGGATGCAGCCATGAACGACCTTGCTCGGCCCGCCCTCTACGACGCCTGGCACGATATCGATGCGGTCAGGCCTTCGGGCGGGCGGATGACCGCCAACGTCGTCGGTCCGATCTGCGAGACCGGCGACACTTTCGCCCGGGATCGCGACATCGACGCGCTCGTCGCCGGGGACCTCGCGGTGTTCCGCACCGCCGGGGCCTATGGTGCGACTATGGCCTCGAGCTATAACAGCCGCGGCTTCGTCGCCGAGGTCATGGTCGACGGCGACAAGTTCGCTGTCGTGGCCGACCGTATCGCCCCCGAAGAAATCACCGCCGCCGAGCGCGTGCCCGACTGGCTCGAATAGCATGATCTCGCTTCCGCTCTTCCATCGCGTGGCCGGCAAGCCGGTTCTCGTACTGGGGGAGGGGACGGCGGCCGATGCCAAGCGCCGCCTGGCCGAGCGGGCCGGCGCCAAGGTGATCCGCGAAGAGGCAGGGGCGATCGGCGCCGGCGCGCGGATAGGCTTCGTCGCGATCGAGGACCCGGCGCTCGCGGAAGCGGCGGCCGCTCGCCTGCGCGAGGCCGGCATGCTGGTCAATGTCGTCGACAGGCCCGAGCTCTGCGACTTCACCACGCCGAGCGTGCTCGAACGCGAACCCGTGCAGATCGCCATAGGTACGGGCGGCGCCTCGGCCGGGCTGGCCAAGCACCTGCGCCTGCGGCTCGAGAGCATTCTCCCGGTCAGCGTCGGACGCCTGGCGCAGGCGCTGGCGCTTTCGCGCGGCGCGATCCGCGCGCGTTGGCCCGGCGCCGCCGAGCGCCGCGGTGCGCTCGACGCGGCGCTCGCAGAGGGCGGGCCGCTCGACCCCCTTGGGGGCGCGGGGCCCGAGGAAGTGGAGCGCTGGCTTGCCTCCGATCTCGCCGACGGGCCGCAAGCGAACCGCATCGAGCTTACCGTCAGCGCCGACCCCGAGGAGCTGACGATGCGCCAGATGCAACTGCTCGGCGTGGCCGACACCATCCTCCATCAAGCGGAGGTGCCGGCGGCAATCCTCAACCGCGCCCGCGCCGATGCGATGCGCTATCCGCTCGACGCCGCACCCAGCAGCGATCCGCCCGGCCTCACGCTGGTCCTGCGCACCCGTTGAACGCCGCTGCTCCTGCTGCGACTGAAGCGCTCCGTCGGGCGATACACACGCCGATTACGCCGTCGACCGGGTCGAACTTAGAACAGCCCCCCGGTCAGCGCATCGAGCGCGGCCTGAAGGATGATCGCAGCGGCGTGGCTGTCGATTCGGTCCTTGCGCTTCGTGCGGCTCCAATCCTGCGCCACGAGGTCGCGCTCGGCGCTGGTCGTCGACCAGCGTTCGTCCCACAGCAGCACCGGCAGGGCCAGCGGGGCGAGGTTGCGCGCGTAGGCGCGGGCGCTCTGGGCGCGGGGGCCTTCGCTGCCGTCCATGTTGAGGGGCAGACCGAGGACGATGCCGGCCGCCCGGCGATCGGCGACGACCGCTCGGATTGCCTCGAGGTCGCGCGAGAATTTTCCCCGAGCGAGCGTCTTGCCGGCGGTGGCGAAGCGCCAGCCCGCGTCGCTCAGCGCGGTGCCGATGGTCTTGGTGCCGAGGTCGATTCCGAGCAATACCCCTCCCTCGGGCAAGGCGCCGCGCAGCTCCGCCGCGGTCGTGAAGATCACGGGTGCTGCGCCGCCCATGCCCGCATGCGGCGGTCGACGTCCGCTTGCAGGTTTCGCCAGAACAGCGGGATGTCGTAGACATGGAAGTTGTTGCCGGGCAGCACGCCGGGGCCCATTTTCGGCGGGTCGCCGATCAGCAGCAAACCGCGCGGGCTGCACTTCGCCGGCACCGCGCCGGGGACCAGCTCGCCCGAGCTGAGATCGTCATTGGGCTTCAGCGTACCGAGGTTGGCGCTGGCTCCGGCCTCGCCGCCAATGGTCCCGGTCAGCGGATTGACGCAGAGCAGGCCGTCCTCGCCGCGGGGCTTGCCGTCGAACCCGGGCGAAGTGCGGTAACGTTCGAGCAGCAGGCCCGGCTCGGCCGGCTCGGCGAAGCTCGAATAATCCATGATGCAGCCGGCCTGCTCAGCGGTCGCGCACGCTGGCAGACCCAGCGCGGGCAGGTCGTGCTCGACCGAGATAGGCCAGCCGATCAGATAGGCCATCGCCACGCGGCCTTGCAGCGGCGTACCGGCGATGCGCTCCTCGAGCAGGCGGGTCAGGTGAGCGGCGCCTTGGCTGTGCCCGGCCAGGACGATCGGCATGTCGGGCGGGATGCTCGACACGAAGAAGTCGAACGCCTGGCTGACGTCCTGATAGGCGGCATCGAGCGCCCTGTCCGCCGCGGGATCGTCGGTCAGGAAGGCGCCGAAGGTCGCCTGGCGATATTTCGGCGCCCAGATCTCCGCCGCGCGGTTGAACGGGCTGGCCATGCCCTTGATGAACAGCCGGGCGCGGGCCTCGCCGTCCGGATCGTCGAGCGGGGCGTTCCACGCGTTGCGATTGATGTAGCTGGTCGGGTGGACGAAGAAGACCGCGAACGGCGGCGGTGCAGCGCTCGGACTCGCTGCGGGCCGCGGCGGGGCCTCGGCCGCGCGCGCCGCGCTTCCCGCCACCTTTGCGGCTGCCTCCGGCGGCTGCCACAGCGCCGGATCGTTAGGCGCGCCGAAGCCGGGCCGCGAGTACCACATCGCCGGGTCCTGGTAAGCGTTCACTTCGAACGGCTTCTGGTCGACGAAAGCGGCAGTGGGGACGAAAGCGATCTGTGTCGCCTTGTCCGACCAGACGGCGAGCGCGATGGCCCCGACGATGACCAGCACGACGCAGATCGCGATGAAGTTGAGGAATTTGCGGACCATCAGGCGGACGCCGCCTTGACGCTTTCGCGCCGGCTCCGATCCCTGCGGTCGAGCCGCTCCGCCCGGCGTTCGAGCGCGACCTTGATCATCACCAGCATCGGGTCCGCCAGCGCCAGGCCGAGAATGCCGAACAGAACCCCGAAAATCAGCTGTGCCATGAGCACCAGCGCCGGGGCCAGGTCGACCGTCTTCTTGGCGATCATCGGCACAACGATGTAGCCGTCGAAGTTCTGCACCAGGAAGTAGACGCCGATGGTCCACAATCCGATTTCCGTGCTCACCGAGAACCCGACCAGGGTCATCAGGACGCCGGAAACGATCGCCCCGATGTTGGGGATGAAGGCCAGCAGCCCGGTGATGATGCCGAGCAGCGCCGCCATCGGCACGCCGAGCAGCTTGAGCAGGGCAAAGGTCAGCAGGCCCTCGAAGACCATGCCGGCGAGTCGGCCCGCGAGCAGACGGCGCAGAGTGAAGGCGACCGCATCGAACGTCTCGGCCAGCGGCTCGCGGCTATCCTCGGGCAACATCCACGCGATGCCGCGCTCGTAGGGGCGGGGATCGATCGCCAGGTACAGTCCGATGATCACGATCAGCACCATCGTGGTGACCGCGCCGAACAGCCCGCCGATGGCCCGGGTCACCGTGCCCACGCCGCTGAACACCGAGCCGACGACACGCTGGATTTCGTCCTGCCCGACCGAAAATCCCTTGTCGGTCAGGAACGCGATGAAGCGCTCGATCTGGGTGACGACGAGCGCGGGGAACTCAGCCGCCTGCTGCGAGATCTGCGATCCCGCCGACCACATCAGCCAGACCATGAAGGCGATGGCGCAGAGCATGACGATGAGCAACCGCACCAGGCGCGGCAGCGGCAGCCAGCGGCCGAGCAGGCGCGTCCCGCCGTCGAGCAGGGTGGCGAAGACCAGCGCCCCGACGATCACCAGCAGCGACTGCGCGAGGTAGACCGCCAGCACCACGAAGCCGACGACAACCGACCAGACGAACGCGCGCTCGGCCTCGTAGCGCAGCTTGGGATTGGAAATGTGTGTCGGGCTCGAACCGACCGGGGCCTCGCCCTCGAGCGGTTTGGCGGGCGGTCTCGCGCTGTCGTCACTCATCGCTTGCCGGTTTTTTCCTCAGTTGCGGCCGCAGACTGGTCCAGGCCCGGTCGGGACGCAAGCTCTTCCACCAGGTCAGCGGGTTGAGCGTCGTGCTGCCGTCGAGCGAGAAGGTGATGAATTCGGCGCGCCCGCCAATGTCGGCCAGCGGCACCGGGCCGCCGAGGCCCTCCTGCATTCCGGCCTCGAAGCGGCTGTCGGCCGAATGGTCGCGGTTGTCGCCCATCAGGAAGACATGGCCTTCGGGCACTTCGACCGGGCCGAAATTGTCGGCCATGCCGTAATCGTCCTCGTCGATGACCAGGTAGCTGGCCCCGTTGGGCAGCGTTTCGCGGTAGGTCGGCGGTTCGTAGACCACCTTGCCGCTCGGCAGGCGATGGCGATAGCGCATGAACTCGCCGAGGCAGGGACTGCCGTCGCAGATCTGCTGGTCCGCCGCGAGCTGCACCGGCGGCTCCTGCTCGCGCGGGACTGCGCGGCCGTTGAGAATGACCTGGCCATTGACGAGGGCGATGGTATCGCCAGGCCGGCCGATCACGCGCTTGATGTAGTCCTCGGTCTTGTCCGGCGGGACGACGATGACGATGTCGCCGTATTCGGGGGTCGCCGGCTTGATCCGCCAGTCGCTGCGCGGCAGCAAGTGGAAGCTGACCGAGACCCACGACCAGCCGTAGGGATACTTGCTGACCACCAGCCGGTCCCCGACCAGCAGGTTGGGCATCATCGAGCCGGAGGGGATGTAGAACGGCTTGGCGATGAAGGTGTGGAACGCCAGCACCGCCAGCAGCATCAGCGCCAGACCGCGAATCTCGTGCAGCCAGTTGACCTTCTCCTTCGGCTTCTTCGCCTCGGCGGCGTCGCTCGTCTCTTCGGTATCGGTCATCGCGGGATCGGCTGGGCGGGAACTCATAACGGACGGGCCTCGATGATAACGTAGGCCTGCGCCCATGGGTGATCGTCGGTGAGGGTGAGGTGAACGAGCGCCTCATGGCCGTCCGGTATCAATTCCGCAAGCCGCTCGGCGGCGCCGCCGGTCAAAGCCAGCGTCGGCGCACCGCTCGGCATGTTCACCACGCCGATGTCCTTGTGGAACACCCCGCGCTTGAATCCTGTGCCGATGGCCTTGGCATAGGCCTCCTTGGCGGCCCAGCGCTTGGCGTAGGTGCCGACCGCAGTGAACGGCCGCCGCGCCGCCTTGGCGCGCTCGATATCGGTGAAGCAACGCGCGGTAAACTTGTCGCCCCAGCGCTCGAGCGAAGCGGCGATGCGCTCCATGTTGGTGATGTCGGAGCCGAGGCCGATGATCATGGCGGGTTACCCAAACTGGGATGACGGAGCAGCCTATTCACCGCGCCATATCCATCAGCGCGCGCATGCGTAGAACGGCGTTCTCCAGCCCGGTGAAGATCGCCTCGCCGATCAGGTAATGGCCGATGTTGAGCTCGCGCAGCTGGGGTATCGCGGCGATCGGCTGGACGTTGTCGTAAGTCAGGCCGTGGCCGGCGTGCGGCTCGATGCCGTTCTTGGCGGCGAGCGCGGCCATGTCGGCGACTCGCTTCAATTGCACGGCGCGGTCCTCCCCTTCGGCGTGGGCGTATTCGCCGGTGTGGAATTCGACCACCGGGGCGCCGAGCCGCAAGGCGGCCTCGACCTGGCGTTCACTGGCTTCGATGAACAGGCTGACGCGGATGCCGGCGTCGGTCAGGCGGCTGACGATCGGCTGCAGCCGGTTGTGCTGCCCGGCGGCATCGAGCCCGCCCTCGGTCGTCACCTCCTCGCGCTTTTCCGGCACGATGCAGGCGGCGTGCGGCTTGTGGGCGAGGGCGATGGCGAGCATTTCCTCGGTGGCCGCCATCTCGAGGTTGAGCGGCAGGCCTGTCGCCTCCTGGATGCGTTGCAAGTCCCCGTCGCGGATGTGCCGCCGGTCCTCGCGCAAGTGCGCCGTGATGCCGTCGCCGCCGCAGGCCGCGACGATTTCGGCGGCACGCACCGGGTCCGGGTGGTCCCCGCCGCGCGCGTTCCTGATCGTGGCGACGTGATCGATGTTGACGCCGAGGCGGAGTTTGTCCTCGCGGCTCAAGCCTTGCGGCTCCCCGGCTTTTCGACCGGCAACGCGGCCAGCTCTTCCGGCAGTTCGCCGGGCGCGTAAGTCGGGAAGTTGATCTCGACCAGCGGGAAGAACGGCACGCCCATGTCGACCTCGCCGGCCGAGCGGTCGACCAGCGCACAGGCGGCGACGACTTCGCCCCCGGCCGCCTCGATCGCCGCGATCGCCTCCTTGCCGGAAAGGCCGGTGGTGACCACGTCCTCGCACATCAGCACTTTCTCGCCCTCCTTGAGGTCGAAACCGCGACGAAATTCGAAGGTGCCGCTGGGCCGTTCGACGAACATCGCGTCGACGTCCAGCGCGCGGCCGATCTCGTGGCCGATGATGAGCCCGCCCATCGCCGGGCTGACCACCTTGTCGATCTGCGTGCGGATGTCGCGCGGGATCTTCTGCACCAGTGCGCGGGCCAGCGTTGCCGCGCGCTCGGCGTTCATCAGCACGCGCGCGCATTGCAGGTAATGGGCGCTGTGCCGTCCCGAGGAGAGCTTGAAATGCCCTTCGAGCAAGGCTTGGCAGGCGCGGAATTCGGCGAGGACCTCGTCTTCGGTCATGGTGTCTTCGATATTTCCCAGGCAGGCATGGGGCCCCTCCCGGCGCCGCAAGGGGCGCGGCCGGAGCCTGTCGAAAAATCTCCCTAGAAGCGCTTGAGGCATGGGGCAAGCGCGCGTATAGGCCCGCCAAACCCAGGCCCTTTCGGGGCCGACCGCGCCGATGCGCGCAACGTTACTGGACGGAAAGCGGCAGACAGATGATTCCTGGCACCATCGCCCGCAAGCGATTGAGTTTCCTTTCGATCCTGATCGGGGCCCTGGCCCTGGTGAGCGTGCCGCAAGGCGCCATTGCGGCGACGGCCGCTGCCGCTCCGCCTGCGGCCGTCGCGGTGCCTGCTCCGGCTGCTGCCGATACGGCGGCGATTGCCCCGGCCGATGCCGCGGCTGCGGACTCCGGCTACACGCCGCTCGGTCCGGAGTGGATCAAGGGCCAGCCGAGCCCGGGCGGATGGGATTTCCAGAAGCAGTATTCACCGACCGGCCACTTCGCTCACAACATGCACGCCTATGGGCTGATGCCGATCATCACGGCGATCTGCCTCCTGGTCCTGTTCCTGCTGCTGTTCGTGATGGTGCGGTTCCGCAAGTCGGCCAACCCGGTGCCCTCGAAGACCAGCCACAATACCTTCATCGAGATTGTCTGGACGGTCATTCCGGTGCTGATCCTGGTCGCCATTGCCGTGCCCTCGATCATGCTGCTGCGCGACCAGTACGCCTCGCCGCCCAAGGACGCGCTGACGGTCAAGGTCACCGGCTACCAATGGTACTGGGGCTACAGCTATCCCGACAACGGCGACTTCGAAGTGATCTCCAACATGCTGCCCGACGAGGAAGCGGTGCAGAAGGGCCTGCCGCCGCAGCTCGCGGTCGACCACCGGATGGTCGTGCCGGCCGGCGAATGGATCCGCATCCAGACCACCGGCGCCGACGTGATCCACTCGTTCGCCGTGCCGAGCCTGTGGTTCAAGCTCGATGCCGTCCCCGGGCGTCTCAACGAGAAGAAGATGTTCATCGAGGAACCCGGCATTTACTACGGCCAGTGTTCGGAACTGTGCGGCGCGCGCCACGGCTACATGCCGATCGCCGTCGAAGCGCTGCCGCGGCCGCAGTTCGAAGCCTGGGTCCGCTCGCAGGGCGGCACGCTGAAAGGCGAAGAGCCGGCCGCGGCTCCTTCGGCGCCGACGCCCGCCGCGACTCCCGCCTCGGCCGAGCCGGGCGCGCCGGCCGCCGGGGAAGCGCCTTCGCCCGAAACCCCGGCGACGACGCCGGCAACCGCCTGACGCAATGATATTTCGAGAAGCAAGGTAAGCTAAGATGGCCACCACCGCCGATGCCTTTCAGGCCCACCACGACGATCACGCGCATCACGACGCCGATCACAAGCCGGGCTTCTTCGCCCGCTGGTTCATGTCGACGAACCACAAGGACATCGGCACGCTGTACCTGATCTTCGCGATCTGCGCGGGCATCATCGGCGGCGTCATCTCGGGCGTCATGCGCGCCGAGCTGGCCGAGCCGGGCCTGCAGGT
This sequence comes from Croceibacterium aestuarii, assembly GCF_030657335.1. Classification (NCBI taxonomy): domain Bacteria; kingdom Pseudomonadati; phylum Pseudomonadota; class Alphaproteobacteria; order Sphingomonadales; family Erythrobacteraceae; genus Croceibacterium; species Croceibacterium aestuarii. The sequence goes on along the minus strand of NZ_CP131039.1, from coordinate 2,988,275 downwards.
TCTGCCCAAGGTCGTACTCGACCTCTACGGCGAGACCGGCATGGACCAGGCGCTGCACATGTGGAACGTGCTGATTACCGCGCACGGCCTCATCATGGTCTTCTTCATGGTCATGCCGGCGATGATCGGCGGCTTCGGCAACTGGTTCGTGCCGCTCATGATCGGCGCGCCGGACATGGCCTTTCCGCGGATGAACAACATCTCGTTCTGGCTGACCGCGGCGGGCTTCGCCTCGCTGATGATCTCGACCTTCCTGCCCGGCGGTACGGGCATCGGCGCGGGAACCGGCTGGACAGTCTACGCGCCGCTCTCGACCTCGGGCTCGCAGGGTCCGGCGGTCGACTTCGCGATCTTCTCGCTGCACCTTGCCGGTGCCGCCTCGATCATGGGCGCGATCAACTTCATCACCACGATCTTCAACATGCGCGCGCCGGGCATGACCCTGCACAAGATGCCGCTGTTCGTGTGGTCCGTGCTGGTCACCGCCTTCCTGCTGCTGCTCGCGCTGCCGGTGCTCGCCGCGGCGATCACCATGCTGATCACCGACCGCAACTTCGGGACGACGTTCTTCGACGCCTCGGGCGGCGGCGATCCGGTGCTCTACCAGCACCTTTTCTGGTTCTTCGGCCACCCCGAGGTCTACATCATGATCCTGCCGGGCTTCGGCATGATCAGCCAGATCGTCGCGACCTTCAGCCGCAAGCCGATTTTCGGCTACCTCGGCATGGCCTACGCCATGGTCGCGATCGGCGTCGTCGGGTTCATCGTCTGGGCCCACCACATGTATACCACCGGCCTCGACGTGAACACGAAGATGTACTTCACCGCGGCGACCATGGTCATCGCGGTGCCGACCGGCATCAAGATCTTCAGCTGGATCGCGACGATGTGGGGCGGCTCGATCGAGTTCAAGAGCCCGATGGTCTGGGCGATCGGCATGATCTTCCTGTTCACCATCGGCGGCGTGACCGGCGTCGTGCTGGCCAACGGCGGCATCGACGACAACCTGCACGACACCTACTACGTCGTGGCGCACTTCCACTACGTGCTGTCCATGGGCGCGGTGTTCTCGCTCTTCGCGGGCTTCTACTACTGGTTCCCGAAGATGAGCGGCAGGATGCACTCCGAACTGCTCGCGCACCTGCACTTCTGGGGCTTCTTCATCGGCGTGAACATGATCTTCTTCCCGATGCATTTCCTCGGGCTCGACGGCATGCCGCGGCGCATCCCCGACTACACTCCGGCGTTCACCTACTGGAACCAGCTCGCCACGGTCGGCTACATGGTCATGGCCGGCTCGATGCTGTTCTTCTTCGCCAACCTCATTTACGCCTTCGTGGCCGGCAAGAGGGCTCCGGCGAACTACTGGGGCGAAGGCGCGACGACGCTCGAATGGAGCCTGTCGAGCCCGCCGCCGTTCCACCAGTTCGAGACGCTGCCGGTGATCGAGGAGCATCACAGCTATCACGATCACATCGGCGACGGGACGGCCACCGCCCACTAGGCCGCCGCACCTCGACCAGAAAAAAGCGGGGGCGCGCCGGCGACGGCCGCGCCCCTTCGCTTTTGCGCCGCAACGGGTTTCAGCCATGCCAGTGACCGCCTATACCGAGTCCGCTATGACCACCGTCCCGACCGCGAGTCTCCCCGTCGAGTGGCGCGATTTCTTCGCGCTGACCAAGCCGCGGGTGATGAGCCTGGTGGTTTTCACCGGGCTGTGCGGCCTGCTCGCGGCGCCCGGTACAATCCATCCCGTCATCGGCTTTACCGCGGTGCTGTGCATTGCGCTCGGCGCGGGCGGTTCGGGCGCGCTCAACCAGTGGTGGGAAGCCGATATCGACGCGGGCATGAAGCGCACCGCGCGGCGCCCGCTGCCGGCGGGCAGAATGGCGCACAGCAACGCACGCGACTTCGGCATCGCCTTGTCGGTCGCTTCGGTGCTGATGATGGGCCTGGTGGTCAACTGGCTGTCGGGCGCGGTGCTCGCGCTTTCGATTTTCTACTACGCGGTCATCTACACGATCTGGCTCAAGCCGCGCACGCCGCAGAACATCGTCATCGGCGGCGCTGCCGGGGCCTTTCCGCCGCTGATCGGGTGGATCGCGGTGACCGGACACATCACGCTGATGCCGGTGCTGCTGTTCGCGATCATCTTCGTGTGGACCCCGCCGCACTTCTGGGCTCTGGCGATGTTCGTGAAGACCGATTACGCCAAGGTCGGCATCCCGATGCTGCCGGTGGTCGCCGGCGAACAGGCGACGCGCCGCCAGATTTTCGTCTATTCGGTGGTGCTGTTTGCAGTCAGCCTGCTGCCCTGGGTCCTGGGCGGAACCGGCGCCGTCTACGGCGTCTCGGCGCTGGTCCTGTCGGGCGTTTTCCTCGCGCTTGCCGCGCCGGTGGCCTTCCGCGCATCGTTCGAGGGCGATGCGATGAAACCGGAAAAGCGCCTGTTCGGCTATTCGGTAATCTATCTTTTCGCGCTGTTCGCCGTGCTGGTGATCGACGCGGCGTTACGCAACCTTGGAGCATTGGCATGACGCCCGAAGAGGAAGAGGCCTTCAAGCGCGCCCGCAAGGGCCGCAACGTGGCGCTGGCGCTGGTGCTGGTCGGTTTCGTGGTGCTGTTCTACGTCATCACTTACGTCAAGCTGGGCTGAATCATGGCGAGCGTCCCTGTCGAGCACCGCAACCGCCGCACCGCCGCGATCATGGCCGTGGTCGCGGCGGGCATGCTCGCGCTCGGCTTCGCCGCCGTGCCGCTGTACCGGATATTCTGCCAGGTGACCGGCTTTGCCGGCACTACCCAGCGTGCCACCGACGCCGACGCGGTGACCGCTGCCGAGATGGCGCGCAGCGCCGGCGGGCGCACGATCTCGATTCGCTTCGACGCCAACACCGCGCCCGATCTGGCGTGGAAGTTCAAGCCCCTGCAAGTGACCGACACGGTCGCCATTGGCCAGCGCGACATGGCCATCTTCACCGCGAAGAACCTGTCCGACGTTCCGATTACCGGCAATGCCAGCTTCAATGTCGAGCCCGAGCAGGCGGGGCGTTATTTCAACAAGATCCAGTGCTTCTGCTTCACCGAACAGACGCTGCGTCCGGGCCAGGAAGTGCGCATGCCGGTGATCTACTATATCGATCCCGCCGCGCTGAAAGATCCCAACATGGACGGGGTCGAGCAGGTCACGCTGAGTTACACGTTCCACAAGGCGGTCGAGCAGCCGTCTTAACCTCTTGAGCCAAGGGACCGGGGCCTTTAAGGGCTGCGGCAACATCTACCAGGAAGCGATCATCATGGCCGGCGCCAAGAACCACGACTATCATATCCTGCCACCCGACATCTGGCCGCTGGTCGGTTCGATTTCGGCGCTGACCTTCACCAGCGGCATGGTGCTGTACATGCACGACATGCCCAATCACTGGCTGGTCCTCGGCCTCGGCATCGCCGGGCTGATCGCCACCTTCTTCAGCTGGTTCTCGAACATCGTGCGCGAAGCGCAGGCGGGCGATCATACCCCGGTGGTGCAGCTGCATCTGCGCTACGGCATGATCCTGTTCATCGCCTCGGAGGTGATGTTCTTCGTCGGCTGGTTCTGGTCGTGGTTCGATTTCTCGTTGTTCCCCAGCACGCTGACCGACGTGATCGGCGGACAGTTCCCGCCCAAGGCGATCGAGGCGGTGATGAACCCGTTCGACCTGCCGCTGCTCAACACGCTGATCCTGCTGTGCTCGGGCACCACGGTGACCTGGGCGCACCACAGCCTGATCCACGGCGACCGCGAGGGGCTCAAGAAGGGCCTGTGGCTGACGATCCTGCTCGGCATGCTGTTCACCAGTATCCAGGCTTACGAATACGTCCACGCGCCGTTCGCCTTCGGGGGCAACACCTACGGTTCGGCTTTCTACATGGCGACCGGGTTCCACGGCTTCCACGTCCTGGTCGGCACGATCTTCCTGATCGTCTGCCTGGTGCGCACCTACAAGGGCCACTTCACGCCCGAGCAGCATTTCGGCTTCGAGGCGGCGGCGTGGTACTGGCACTTCGTCGACGTCGTCTGGCTGTTCCTGTTCGTGGTGGTCTACGTCTGGGGCGGGTGGGGCGCGCCGATCCACGGCTGACATGGCCGACACGCCCGAACCTTCGAAGGGGCAGCAGGGTCTCGGCCATGCTGCCCTTTTCGGTCTCTGTCCCCGCTGCGGTGCGCGCACGCTGTTCGGCGGCTGGACCGCCTTCGCCCCGCGCTGCCGCGCCTGCGAGCTCGATTTCCAGAAATTCAACGTCGGCGACGGTCCGGCCTCGTTCCTGATCCTGATCATCGGCGCGCTGGTCACCGGCCTTGCCGTCTGGCTGCAGCTTGCGTTCGATCCGCCCTGGTGGCTGCACGTCGTCCTCTGGCTCCCGCTGACGGTCGTCGGGGTCATCGGCGGCCTGCGCGTGGCCAAGGCGGCGCTGCTCTACTCCGAATACCATCGCGGCGGCGGCAGGCACTGATGCGCCGCCTGCCCATCGTGCCGACGGTGGTGGTCGTACTCGCCGCCGCGACGATGATCGCGCTCGGCGTCTGGCAGCTCCAGCGGTTGCAGTGGAAGGAAGGCCTGCTGGCCCGTTACCACGACGCGCAGGCGATGAGCGCCCAAGTGCCCTGGCCGAGCGATCCCGCCGACTACGCGGGCGCGCTCTACCGCCGCAGCAGTGTCGACTGCGCCTCGGTCCGCGGGTTCGACGCCATATCCGGCCGTTCGCAGGACCAGCGCAGCGGCTGGGCGCACATCGCCCATTGCACGCTCGCCGGTGGCGGCAGCGCCGAGGTCGCGCTCGGCTGGTCGACCGATTCGGCCGCCCCGCAATGGAGCGGCGGCGAAGTCGCTGGCGTGATCGGTCCGTCGAAGGGCGGCATCAAGTTGGTCGCATCGCCCCCGCAGGGCGGACTGCAGCAGCTCGCGGTGCCCGATCCGAGCGAGATCCCCAACAACCACCTCGCCTATGCCGTGCAGTGGTTCCTGTTCGCGCTGACAGCGCTGGTCATCTACGCACTGGCGCTGCGCAAGAAATGGCGCGCCGAGGGGCGGGACGCGCGCTAGCCTACTTGTACATGCCTTCGCGCAGGTTGATCCCGTGCTCGATCCACACCTTGAGCGCGGCGAGCATCTGGCTCCAGCCCATGCAGTTGCCGTAGCTCGCCTGGAGTCCGGCTTCGGTCTCGTGCCAGCCTTCCTCGGCGATCTCGACCAGCGTCCGGGCGGGATCGCCGTCGACCGGCCTGAAGCTCATCGTCACGGTGGTGTTGTAATCGGGCCCGTCCGCGCCGGGCTCGTTGGCCTTCCATTCGAGGACGATTCGTTCGTCGGGCACGACCTCGCCGACGTAGACCGGGAAAGCCCCGGGGAAGTCGTGGAAGTCCCAGGTCACGGTCGCCCCCTCCTCGAGTCGCCCCCGCGCGCCGCCGGTGGTGAAGTACTGCGAGAGCTGGGCGGGATCGGCGACGGCCTCGAACACTTCGTGCACGGGCTTCGAGATCGTGGCGAAAACGCGAAACTTGAGGTCCACGGCAGATTCTCCTCTTGAGTCGCTCGCCATTATGTTATAAAAATATAACATGTCAAACGATGACGAAATCGACCGCGTGTTCAAGGCGCTGGCCAACCGCGTGCGCCGCGCCATCTGCGACGAGCTCAAGCTGCGCCCGCTGACCACCGGCCAGCTCGCTCAAGTCTTTCCCGAGCTCGATCGCACCACGGTGATGATGCACCTGCGCGTGCTCGAGGAGGCGGGGCTGGTGGTGGCGCTGCGCAAGGGGCGCGAGCGCTTCAATCACCTCGACGCCATGCCGATCCAGGCGATTCACGAGCGCTGGATCGGCCCGCATGCCGCGGCCGCCGCGGCGGGCCTGTCGAAGCTCAAGCGCGAACTCGAGGGCGAGACGGACACAGTCGGTTCGCGGTGAGCTTGTCGAACGAATTGCCGGCAGGCGGATCGGGCGCAGATTCGTCCTTGGGCAGGCTCAGGACGAATGGGCGCTTTAGCGGTCGGTAGCGCCCTTTGCTTGCCCGCCGCACGCCGCGCGGCTAACCGCCGTTCGCGATGCAGTACGTCTCGACACGCGGAAGCGCCCCGGCGCTCGATTTCGAAGGCGCGACGCTGGCCGGGCTGGCGAGCGACGGCGGCCTCTACGTGCCCGCCGAGTGGCCAGGCTTCACCAGCGACGAGATCGCCGCCATGCGCGGGCTGCCCTATGCCGCGCTCGCCGCACGGGTCATGCAGCCCTTCGTCGGCGATGCCCTCACCCCTGAGCGCCTGCACGAACTGTGCACGCAGGCCTATGGCCGCTTCCCCCACGCAGCGGTCACCCCGCTGACCCAGCTCGACGAGCGCAACTGGCTGCTCGAGCTGTTCCACGGCCCGACCCTGGCGTTCAAGGACGTGGCGCTGCAACTGCTCGGCCTGCTGTTCGAGGAATTCCTCGCCCGCCGCGACGAACGGCTGACCATCGTCGGCGCGACCAGCGGCGATACCGGCAGCGCGGCGATCGACGCGGTCGCCGGGCGCGAGCGGATCGACATCTTCATGCTCCACCCCAAGGGGCGGGTCAGCGACGTGCAGCGCCGGCAGATGACCACGGTCAAGGCGCCCAACGTCTACAACATCGCCATCGACGGCAGCTTCGACGATGCCCAGGCGATGGTGAAGCGGATGTTCGGCGACACCGACATGACCGGCCGCTTCCGCATCAGCGCGGTCAACTCGATCAATTGGGCGCGGCTGATGGCGCAGGTTGTCTACTACTTCGCCAGCGCGCTGCAGCTCGGCGCGCCCGAGCGCAAGGTCGCCTTCAGCGTCCCGACCGGCAACTTCGGCGACGTTTTCGCCGGGCACGTCGCGGCGCGCATGGGGCTGCCGATCGAGCGGCTGATCGTGGCCACCAACGTCAACGACATCCTCCACCGCGCGCTCGCCAATGGCGACTATTCCGCCGGCGCCGTAACCCCGACCGCAGCGCCGAGCATGGACATCCAGGTTTCCTCAAACTTCGAACGGCTGCTGTTCGACGTCGGCGGCCGCGACGGGAAGGCGCTGGCCGAGCAGATGCGCGGCTTCGAGGGCAGCAAGGCGATGCGCCTGACCAACGCCCAGCGCGAAGGCGCCGCGGCTCTGTTCACCAGTGCGCGGGTCGATGCCGACGCGATGAGCCAGGCGATGCGCTGGGCCTTCGAGGCTTGCGACGGTGAAGTCGTCGACCCGCATACGGCCATTGGCCTTCATGCTGCCCGCGCGGCGGACCTGCCGGCGGCCGTCCCGGTCGTCACGCTCGCCACCGCGCACCCGGCCAAGTTCCCCGACGCGGTCGAGCGCGCCACCGGCCTGCGTCCGCAGTTGCCCGCGCGAATCGGCGATTTGTTCGAGCGCGACGAGGCCTGTGCCGAGCTCCCCGGCGACTACGACGCCATCGCCGCCTATGTCGCGGAGCACGCGGCGCCCTCACGCTAACGTGATGCCGGCGCCTCCTACTTCCGTCCGTCCTGAGCCTGTCGAAGGACGATTGGCACAAACGTTCCGCCTGCGTGCTTCGACAGTCTCTGCACGAACGGGCGTGGGGATGCGCGGAGGCGCGGTTGGCTGATCTCGTCGAACAGCCGCTCGTCATGGAGGGGGAGGGCTGGGCCGACTACGGCCTCGTCGACTCCGGCCACGGCCGCAAGCTCGAACGCTACGGCCCCTATCGCTTCGTCCGCCCCGAGCCGCAGGCGATGTGGAGCCCGCGGCTGGGCGAGTGGCGGGCCGATGGCGAATTCATTCCCGGCAGCGACGAAGACGGCGGCGGCCGCTGGCATTTCGACCGCCCGGTGCCCGAAGACGGCTGGCCGCTCGCCTGGAACGAGGTGACGTTCACCGCCCACAACACACCCTTCCGCCACCTCGGCTTCTTCCCCGACATGGCCCCGGTGTGGGACTGGATGCGCGGTATCCTCCCCGGCACGGGGAGGGGGACCGCACGCAGTGTGGTGGAGGGGGCGGGCCGCACGCGAAGCGATGGTGGCGAACCCCCTCCGTCAGATGCTGCCGCATCGGCCACCTCCCCGCCACCGGGAGGAAGAGGAACGCTCAACCTGTTCGGGTACACCGGCGTCGGCACGCTTGCGCTCAGCGAGTGCGGTCCCGTGACCCACGTCGATGCGAGCAAGAAGTCGGTCGCCCAGGCGCGAGATAATGCCGCGCTGTCGGGCATGGAGGACCGCCCGATCCGCTGGCTGGTCGACGATGCCGCCAAGTTCGCCGCGCGCGAGGTGCGCCGCGGCAACCGCTATGACGGCATCATCCTCGACCCGCCCAAGTTCGGCCGCGGCCCGAAGAACGAGACCTGGCGGCTCGAGGAGGGTCTGCCCGGCCTCGTCGCCGACTGCCGCACGCTGCTCGATGCCGAGAGCCGCTTCCTGTTTCTCACCGTCTATGCCGTGCGCATGAGCAGCCTCGCGCTCGGTGGGCTGCTGGCCGAACACTTCGCCGCGCTGCCGGGCACGATCGAACACGGCGACCTGGCCGTCCGCGAGGAGGGGGAGGGCGGCCGTCTGCTCCCCACCGCGATCTTCGCCCGCTGGCGCAACTCTTAGCCGGCGGGTTGCGGCTCGTTGGCCGCCGCGGAGAGGGCATCGGGCACCAGGAACCAGCCCGAACCGATCAAGACGTCGAAGTTGCTCGCGGTGGCCGGGTCGCGCAGGTAGCCGAACAGTTCGTCGAAGTCCTCGCGCCGGTCGCCGGCGATGGCGAGCACGCAGGCGCTGCGGGCCGCCTGCTCGCGCAAGGCCTGCTTGCGGTCGCCGTCGCCCAGCACGAGCAGGATCGGATCCCTGCCCGTGGGGTCGAGGCCCGAGCGCATCAGGGCCTTGGCAACGTCGTCCACCCGGTTTGCGTCGAGCTGCGAGATCCACATCACGACGACCCCGGCTTCGCGCAGTCGCGCAAGCCCGGTGGCGAGGCCCGGAGAGGGCTCGAGCTCCGCATCGGGCGAAAACGCCTTTGCGCCGTGGTCGAGATCGATGATGACGGCCTTCTCGCCGCGCTCGCATGGCTCCTGGCGAGGGAGCAGGCGTTGCGCGGCCTCGGGCGCTAGGATCGCGGATTCCCTGCCGTCTTCCTCGCCCGCGCCGGCGAGCGCGTAGTCGAGGAAGTTCTGCCAGGGCCGGGCCGGTGCCCCGGGCGAGGTCGGGCCGGCATTGGCCGGCAACTGCGTGAGCGGCGTCAGTTCCCAGGACCGGTCGGGGACTGATGCCGCGGCCTCCGCAGCGGCGGACGGAGCCGCTTCCGATCGCTCGCGTTTGTCGCGCTTGCCCTTCTCGATCACGCCCAGCGCGGTCATCGAAGGCACGGCCAGCGCGGCCGCGGCCACGCAGCCGCCGAGCATGGGCAGCAGCATGAGCGCGGCGAGCGTGCGGGCCTTGTGCCCCATCGATCGTGCTGGTGTTTCCGGCATCGGTCCGCAGATAACCGCAAGAGCGTCTGTAGCCCAGTGCCCTGGTGTGGGTGGTGGACAAGCGCCGCACCGCCTGCCATCCGCGCCGCGTACTTGCGGGAGACTCCGGTGGCCGACTGCCTCTATCTCGAAATCGCCAACTTCGAGCACATGGTGCACACGGGCATCTACTCGGAGGAGACCGGCCGGCCGCAGCCGCTGCGCTTCACCGTGCGCGTCAAACTCAAGGCACAGGACCGCTACGAGCCCGAGACCCATCTCGACGCCAGCAAGAACTACATGGACCTCAAGTTCGCCGCCTCCGAAGCCCTTGGCGACACCCACTTCAAGCTCATCGAGGCGGTCGCCGAGCATGTCGCCGACACGCTGTTCGTCCAGGACCAGCGGGTCGAGGAAGTCAGCGTCAAGATCGTCAAGCTGGCGCTGAGCGAGGCGGACGAGGAGATCGGCATTACCCTGACGCGCGAGCGGCGCTGATGGTGACATTGCAGATCGACGTGGCCGATTTGCCCGCCGGTCCGCTCGACGCCGCGGCGGAGTTCTACGCGACGTGGCTGCCGAGAGCCCGGGCGCACCTTCCTCCCCGTAACGGGGAGGGGGACCATGCGGAGCATGGTGGAGGGGAGTCGCCGGGCCGGGAATCCCTTCCGTCGGCGTCCGCGCCGCTGCCCTCTCCCCGTGCAGGGGAAGCTCTCGTCATCGTCTTTCCGCCCGCATCGCACGAACACCGCGCCTGGCGCCTGGCGGCGGTGCAGGAACTCGCACGCGAGATGGCGCCCCGCCGGGTCAACGGCATCGTCGGCGCCGACCGGCAGGATATCGCGCGCACGCTGGCCTACCTGGAGCGCGCTCCGGGCGTCACCGGCCAGCTCCTCGCTGTTGCCTAGCCCTTTCCTACACCGCGGCGATCTGCTTGGGTTGGCCGATGCGCGTGCTCGCCTGCAATCCGCCTTTCCGCCCCTGTCCGCACGCCAATCTGCGCGAGGGCGAGTTTTTTCGTCCTGGATCGTGTAACACCCGGTCCATGTCTGTCACCTTCGTCAGCAGGAACGCGCTGAAAGCTGAACGAATCGCTGCCCAAGGCCAAATGCGTTTGAACTTCCCCGCCGCCGCCTCCACAATGGCGCCATGAGCTGCGACAAACCCCTCGTCGATGCGTTCAACCGGCGGATCAGCTACCTGCGCCTGTCGGTGACCGATCGCTGCGACCTGCGCTGCACCTACTGCATGCCCGAGGCGATGCAGTTCCTGCCGCGCAAGGACGTCCTCAGCCTCGAAGAGCTGCACAAGCTCGCGCTCGCCTTCATCGACCGCGGGATCACCAAGATCCGCCTGACCGGCGGCGAACCGCTCGTCCGCCGCGACATGATCGAACTGGTCCGCGCGGTCGGCCGCAAGCTCGGGGACGGGCTCGACGAGCTGACGCTGACCACCAACGGCACCCAGCTGGAGAAATTCGCTGCCGACCTGTTCGTGGCCGGCGTGCGGCGCATCAACGTCTCGCTCGACACGATGGACGGGGAGTTGTTCCAGCAGCTGAGCCGCCGCGACCGGCTGGTGCAGGTGCTGCGCGGGATCGCCGCGGCGAAGGAGGCGGGGCTCAAGGTCAAGCTCAACACCGTGGCGCTCAAGGGGCTGAACGAGGAGGAGATACCGTTCCTCGTCGAATGGGCCCACGCGATGGGGCACGAGATCACCCTGATCGAGGTCATGCCGCTTGGCGAGATCGAGGGCGACCGCGTCGATCACTACCTGCCGCTGACCGCGATCAAGGACGTGCTCGACGCGCGCTGGACGCTGACTCCTTCGGGCCACAACAGCGGCGGCCCGGCGCGCTACTGGGACGTGGCCGAAACGGGCGGGCGGGTCGGCCTGATAACCCCGCTGACCAACAACTTCTGCGCCGGGTGCAACCGCATCCGCGTGACGGCCACGGGCGAACTCTACGCCTGCCTCGGCGGGGCGGAGAAGGTCGATCTGCGCGCCGCGCTGCGCTCCGATGCGCCCGATGCGAACCTCGCCGAAGCGCTCGACGAGGCCATGCGCATCAAGCCTGAACGGCACCATTTCCGCATCGAGGAAGGTGCTGCCCCGGCCCAGCCGCGGCACATGTCGCTCACCGGGGGCTGAGCATGGGCGTGAAGCTGGTCTTCCTCGGCAAGCTGGCCGACCTCGCGGGTGCGCCCGAGATGGAGGTCGACGCGCCGCTCGACTGGGGCTCGCTTGTCGAAGGCCTCGATGCGGACCTCGCCGAGGCGATAGAGGGCGACAAGGTCCGGCTCGCGCTCAACGGGACGGTCCTTGCCGACAAGCACACCCTCGATGCCGGCGACGGCGATGAGGTCGCGCTGCTGCCGCCCGTTTCGGGAGGCTGACTTGGACCCCGACGTCCGCCTGCTCGACAAGGGCTTCTCGCCCGGCAAAGCGCTCGGCCTGTTCGCCAAGGCCCATCCCGAGGCGGGCGGCATCGCCAGCTTCGTCGGCAAGGTGCGGCCCGACGACTTGGTGCAGGTGCTCAAACTGAGCCATTACGAACCGCTCACGCTGCCGGGGATGCGCGCGCTCGCCGCCCAGACGGCCGGCCGCTGGCCGCTCGACGGGCTGCTGATCCATCACCGGGTCGGCTACATGCGTCCGGGCGCGCCGATCGTGCTCGTCGCCGCAGCGGCTCGGCACCGCCGCGCTGCGATCGAGGCGGTCGACTTCGCGATGGACCATCTCAAGTCCGACGCCTGGTTCTGGAAGCGCGAGAAGCGCGGCGGGACATGGCACTGGATCGAACCGCGCGCAGAGGACCACGCCGACCTCGCGCGCTGGAGCGAGGCGACGGGGCGAGATTGACTCCGGTCAATGCAGGTCGGCGCGGCGATCACCATTATCGCGGCAAGCAATCGGGGCACAGCACCGCCGTGGCCCTCCGCTCGCTCACAAGCTCCTCCCCTGGCGCGGGTCCACGTGGCCCGCGCTCCTTTTTCTCAGCGCAGGGCGCTGCGGATCTCGTCGATCCCGGCGGTCTCGAAATCCACCATCTCGCCGATCAGCGCCTGCGCGTCCTTGAACTCCGCGGTCCGGGCGCCTTCTGTCGCCGCCGCGACCAGCATCCGGTCGATGTCGGCCAGCGGCACCATCGTGCGACTGCGCTCGGTCTCGAGACCGGCAATGGCGACACTGGCGCGCGCCCAGGCGTCGCTGCCGACCTCTGCGCCGCGCGCAGCCAGCACCGCACGGCGCACTCCGTCGAGCTTGTCGCGGTACGACTCGAAAGCGGCATGCGCCTGCTCGACCAGGTTTTCGACGTCGTTCATGGCCGCTGCGGAAGGCGGGGCGGGCACATAGCGCTCGGGCCGTTGCAACGTGCCGGTGGCTCGCTCCGCATCGCGCACCGCGAGGCTGGGATAGGTGCCTTGCGGGCTGGCGCAGGCGGCCAGGGCTATGGCAAGGAGAGCAGGAGCGACGCGTTTGACCATCGCCGAGGCACCTAGCGCCACGCGGCCCTGCTTTCCAGCACGATCGGGCGAAATTCCCGTCCCGCGGGCGTTGACAGCGCGAGCCTCTTCGCCTAACGGCTGCGCTCTTTCCGGCACCCGGTTGGGTGCCCTTTTTGTCGTTTGCGCCGCGCGTTTTCCTATGTGGGGTGTGAAGGCAGTCGATACGAACGGATTAGGTGAACCATGTTCGCAGTAGTGCGCACGGGCGGTAAGCAATATCGCGTTTCCGCCGGAGACAAGATCGCGGTCGAGAAGCTGGCTGGCGAAGCCGGTGACACCGTCGAGCTGGGCGACGTCCTGCTCGCCGGCGACGGCGGCGATATGAAGGACGCGGCCAAGGTCAAGGTCGCGGCCGAGATCATCGCCCAGGCGAAGAGCGAGAAGGTCACGGTGTTCAAGAAGCGCCGCCGGCACAACTATCGCCGCAAGGCCGGGCACCGCCAGCAGATGACCCTGCTGCGCATCGTCCAGGTCGGCGATTCGAAGGTGGAGAAGGCTGCCCCCAAGAAGGACGAGGCCCCGGTGAAGGTCTCCAAGAAGGCGGACCACGAAGCGCAGAAGGACAGCCCGGCCAAGGGCGTCGACACCGCGAAGGAAGACAAGGCGCAGAAGGCGGAGCCGGTCAAGAAGGCCGCGACCGCCGCCAAGGCCGACGAAACCAAGCCGGCGGCCAAGAAGGCTGCCGCGCCGAAGAAGGAAGCAGCGGACGAGAAGCCCGCCGCGAAGAAGGCCCCGGCGAAGAAGCCGGCGGCCAAGAAGTAATCAAGCCGAGTACGGAGTAAGACGAGATGGCACACAAGAAAGCAGGCGGTTCGTCGCGTAACGGTCGCGATTCGGCCGGCCGTCGCCTCGGCGTGAAGAAGTTCGGCAGCCAGGAAGTGATTCCGGGCAACATTATCGTGCGCCAGCGCGGGACCAAGTTCTATCCGGGTGCCAACGTCGGCATCGGCAAGGACCACACCCTGTTTGCGCTCGAAGCCGGTCGCGTGCGCTTCCACGACGGTGAGCTCGGTCGCAAGTACGTATCGGTCGACATGATGGCAGCCGCCGCCGAATAACCGGATGAACCGATAAAGGGGTCATCCACCGGGATGGCCCCGCCGGAGGCAAGAACTCCGGCCAGTCGAGGGAGATGGGGCCAGACCCGTCTCCCTTTTTTAGTCTCCCTCGCAACAAGACCGTCACGTCCCTCAGGCAAGGGCGCGTCGGCACGAGGGAGTAAGTGCGATGTTCTACCGGAGTGAGAGGCTGTTCCTGCGGCCCGCCTTCCCGGAGGATTCCAGGGCGGTGTACGACGGAATCTGCGATGCCGGTGTCGTGGCGATGCTGTCGCGCGCGCCGTGGCCCTATCGCATGGCCGATGCAGAGCAATTCTGTGCCCGCGACGTGCCCGCCAAAGAGCCGCGCTTCCTCATTACCCTGCCGGATGCCTCCGGTGCGCCCGTGATCGGCTGCATCGGCCTCCACGAGGAAGAGGGCGGGGCCGAGCTGGGCTATTGGATCGCCCGCGCGCACTGGGGTCGCGGGTATGCAAGCGAAGCAGGCAGAGCAATGATCGAGGTTTCGCGCGCAATCGGACATCGCAAGCTCGTGGCCGGGCATTATCTCGACAATCCGGCCTCGGGCCGCGTGCTGCGCAAGCTCGGCTTCCGCGAAACCGGCGAGGTACGCCCGACCCGGTGCCGGGCGCGCGGCGGCGACCTCGTGCTGGCCCGGCGCTATGCGCTCGATCTCGAAACGACCGGCGGTGAGGTCGACGCCGACGCCGCCATGAAGGCAGCGTGAGCTGCTGGAGATGTAGTGCGGGCAGCGGCTTGCCACTGTGGCTTGGCCGCCGCTCGAGCTATCGAGAATATGGTGCCCGGGGGCGGGTTCGAACCACCGACACCACGATTTTCAGTCGTGTGCTCTACCAACTGAGCTACCCGGGCATCGCTGCAGCAAGGGCCGGAAAACCGGCCCGCGAGCGGTTGGAAGCGCGCCTATGGCGGGCGCCGGCGTGCTTTGCAAGGGGGTAATCCGTCCGCCGTCCAGGAAGCGGGGGCCGGGCGTAATCAGTCCTCGTCGCGTAGCTCGTCTTCTGGCTCTACGGCCGGGCCCGGTATTGCGTAACCTTCGTTGAACCAGCTGGCGAGGTCGCGGTCGCGGCACCGCGCCGAACAGAACGGAGCAAACTCTTCGCTGCGCGGCTTGCGACAGATCGGGCAGGGTCTGGACTTGGTCATGCCGTCAGCGCCTGCGCGAAGCCGCCGTCGAGTGCAAGTCCGGGGTCTTGAGAAATGCTCACGTTCCGGCCGCTGCGGCGGGCGAGTTCGTCGAGCCATTCCGCGCTGGTCTGCGCCACCACGGCGGGATGGGCAGTGAGCAGCAGCGTTCCCGGGTCGGCGACCTGTCCGGCGCGCCGCAGCAGCATCCTTGCCGCAGCGGCGGCGCGGTGCAGCGCGAGCCGATGGAGCAGGGATGGACGCTCGAGCCGCGCGACGATGTGCACCAGGCCGAAGCCGTTCATCGCTGTGCGCTCGTGCGGCCAGCCGTCGAGCGCAGCAGCCAGTTGCGCGTCGACCGCGCGGCGCTCGGCCTTGTCGGGCAAGGCGGGAAAATCGATGGCGATCGAGCCGCCAAGATCCAACCGGCGCAGCACCGAGGCGATCGCCGGTACGGCGGCGCGCGCGAGCTGTGCGGGGGCTAGCGCGCCGTCGACATCGATCGCGGTTAGTGCCGGGGTCGGGGAGATGGTAAGGTTGCCCCCCGGAAAGGTTGCTTCGCCGGACCAGGCCTGCGCCCACACCTCTTCCCACAGACCCGCGGGGAACGCGCGTACGACCTTTCCTCCCAGCGCCACCGCCAGACTTGCGACAGGACGGGGCTCTGCACCGCATGGCCGCGCCTGCGCGCGCTTGAAACGGCCCCGCTCGGCCATTGCCGGGCGGGTCACTTCAAGACGCATGGTGGCGCCCTCACGGCTGCCGGCCGGCAAGCGCGCAACTAGCGCTTCTTCGCCGCCGGGGAAAAGCGCCGTCCCGCGGCACCGGGCCGGTTCGTAGTGCAAAAGCTTCGCGTCCGCGACCAATCCGGCTGCCAGGCCGCCGGGCCAGTCGAGCTTGGCAGCGATTGCGTCTCCGTCCTCGACGAGCAGCGCGCGGTGCTCGCCGATCCCTTCTTCGATCAGCCACTCAGCCAATGGCGAAGCCTGCTGCGCGTAGCAGCGCCCGGGTTTCGAACAGCGGCAAGCCCACCACGCCGGAGTGGCTCCCGGAAATCCACGCGATCAGTCCTTCGGCGCTGCCCTGAATGGCATAGCCGCCAGCCTTGCCATGCCACTCGCCTCCGGCGAGGTACGCGGCGATCTCTTCCTCGGAGAGCCGCTTGAAGCGAACTTGCGTCTCGCTCAGCCTTTCGCGCAGGCCGCCGTCGGGCGCGCGCAGGGCGATAGCGGACAGGACGCGGTGGCGCCTTCCAGAGAGCAGTTCAAGGCAACGGCGCGCCGTTGCTTCGTCTTCGGCCTTAGGCAGGATGCGCCGGCCGACTGCGACGACGGTGTCGCCGGCCAGCACGAAAGCCTCTCCCTCTTTCGCTGCTGCCGCCTTCTCGCGGGCCATGCGCTCGGCATAGTCTCGCGGCAGTTCGCCCTTCAGCGGCGTCTCGTCGATATCCGCGCCGCTCGCTCGCACGGGCTCGACGCCGAGCCGCGCGAGCAGTTCGAGACGCCTCGGACTGGCCGACGCGAGGATCAGGGAGGGGGCGTCCAAGCGCCGCCCGCCGCTTATTGCGGGCCCGGGCCGCCCCGGCCGGGCATGAAGCGGTAGGTGATGCGGCCCTTGGTCAGGTCGTAGGGCGTCAGTTCGACAAGGACTTCGTCGGCGACGAGCACGCGGATCCGGTTCTTGCGCATCTTGCCGGCGGTATGTCCGATGATCTGATGGCCGTTTTCGAGCTCAACCCGGAACATCGCGTTGGGCAGCAGCTCGACCACCTTTCCGCGCATTTCGAGGAGTTCTTCTTTCGCCATATAGTTCGTAGTTCCGTTGCCTTGTCTCTGGTGGCCGCGCCCATACCCGTGCCTGCGCCAAAATGGAAGCCTCGCCGCGGCAGGTCGTTAGGGCGCGATACACTTGCGACACTTTATTACCCGAACTGCGCTTGTGAGAATGGTGGGTTTCTCCAAATAGCGCGCCGGGGGCTTGTACACGTGTATTCGAAGGATATCCGCGCTTGCGACTGCATCCCGCCACTAGCCTCGCCGCCCTTGCCGTTGCCCTGAGCACACCTGCCTTTGCGCAGGATTCGACGCCCGCACCGGCCGCGGATTCGACGACTGTCGGCAAGGCCCAAGACGGCGTCGAGCAGATGACCCCGGAGCAGCAGCAGGACCTGTCCGAGAACGAGATCCTGGTCATCGCGGGATCGCTGCGCGGCCAGGTCGACGCTCCGCAACCGGCGATCGTCGAGCTGAACGAGGAGGACATCGCTTCCTACGGCGCCGGGTCGCTGGCAGACCTCGTCGCCGCCCTGTCGAGCGAAACCGGCAGCGGCCGTGGGCGCGGCGCTGGCCGCCCGGTCTTCCTGCTCAACGGCCTGCGCGTGTCCTCGTTTCGCGAAATGCGTTCGTTCCCGCCCGAGGCTATCAAGAAGGTCGAGATCCTTCCCGAGGAAGTGGCACAGAAATACGGCTATCCGCCCGACCAGCGGGTCATCAACTTCATCCTCAAGGAGAATTTTTCGAGCAAGGAGCTCGAACTCCAGTACAGCCAGCCCGATCGCGGCGGGACCTCGACCAAGGAAGCCGACGCGACCCTGCTCAGGATCGATGGGGCGAGCCGTCTCAATCTCGACCTCGATGTCACCGATACCAGCCCACTGACCGAAGCCGAGCGCGGTATCGTCCAGACCATCGTCCCGGCCGCACCCGGCGATCCCGATCAGGCGCCCTACCGGACATTGGTGGCTGACGCGCAGACCTACCAGCTGACCGCCAACTGGACCCGCGGGCTTGGCGATGCCGGGGCTTCACTCAGCCTGAACGGAACTCTCAGTCGCAATGACAGCACTTCGCTGTCGGGTCTCAACACCGTGCTGCTGGTCGATCCGGTTGGCGATAGCCGCCTGCGCATCTTCGGCGCGGACGATCCGCTGGCGCGCCGCTCGCGCACCGACAACGCGGCGCTGGGAGCGACGCTGAACGCCAATGCCGGCGACTGGCAGCTGACCGCCACGCTCGACGCCAGCCGCAACGATACGACGACCAAGATCGACAGGCGCGCCGATACCGCGGCTCTGCAGGCTGCGGCACTCGCCGGGACCTTCGGACTCGACGACCCGATTTCCTCGTTCGCTTCGCCCGGTTTCGACACCGCAAACAGCATCTCCGACAACGCCAGCGCCAAGTTCACGGCCATCGGCCAGCCCCTCACGTTGCCGGCAGGCGATCTCGCGGTGACGCTCGACGCCGGGTTCGACTGGGACCGCATCAAGAGCGACGACACGCGCACTGCACTGCCCCAGACGAAGTTGACGCGCGGCAATCTCAACGGCGGCGTCAACGTCTCGGTGCCGATTGCCAGCCGCGACTACGAGGTGCTCGCCTTTCTGGGCGACCTGACCGCGACGTTCAGCGCCGGGGCCGACCACCTTTCGGATTTCGGCACTCTGACCGACTGGACCGCGGGGCTCACCTGGAGCCCGTTCGAGAAACTGTCTCTCCAGGCGACGCGGATCGTGCGCGATGCCGCGCCGGGGCTCAGCCAGCTCGGAGCGCCGGCAATCACGACCTTCAATGTGCCGGTGTACGATTTTGCCAACAACCGCACCGTGCTGGCGCAAGTGACGAGCGGCGGCAATCCGGACCTTCGGCGCGAGACGCAGCGCGATCTCCGGTTCGGCGCGTTCTACGACCTGCCGCTGTTCGACCGCTCGACCGTATCCATCGAATATTTCCGCAACCGCTCGAACGACGTGACCGCGTCTTTCCCGGTTCTGACCCCGGCGATAGAGGCCGCATTCCCCGGCCGTGTGACGCGCGACGGAGCCGGCAATCTGGTCGCCCTGGACCAACGACCGGTGACTTTCGCTGAGCAGCGCTCGTCGCGCATCCGCGCGGGGCTCAATCTTTCCGGCCGCATCGGCCAGCGCCCGGAACCCGGCGAGCGTGGCGGCGGCGGTTCGGGCGGCCGTGCCGGACCCGGCGGTTCGGGAGGCGGCGCAGCGCCCGCCGGTCGAGGCGGTCCGGGCGGCGGCGGTCCTCCGCCCTTCCTGTTCGGAGGCCAGCAGGGCGCAGGCGGCGGGGGCACCTTCAACCGCGAGGCGTTCCAGAAATTCCGCGAACAGCTCTGCGCCGAGGGCGGCGGAGCGCCGGACATCTCGGGTCTCCCGGAGCAGATGCAGCAACGGCTCAAGGGCGCCGACGGCAATCCCGATCCCGCGCGGCTCGCCGAGATGCGCCAGCGCATGTGCGGCGCGAATGGGCAAGGCGGCCCCGGGCAGGCATTCAACCGGGAGGGTTTCCAGCGCCTGCAGGCAGCCTTCTGCGAGGACGGCAAAGCCAAGGCCGAGCCGGACCTTTCGGTCCTGCCCGAACAATTCCGTCAACGGCTCATGGGCCCCGACGGGGTCACACCCGATGCCGAGCGCGTCGCCCAGCTGCAGCAACGCGTCTGCGCTGCGGATCCGGCGCAGTTTGCCGCCGGCGGCCCAGCGCAGGGCGGAGAGGCAGCTCCGGGCGGGCAATCGAGCCAACCGGGCGCAGGCAGTGGCGGCGGCCAGCGCCAAGGCGCCGCCGCGGCCCCAGGCGTACCTTTCGGGAGAGGCCGCGGCGGTAACTTCGGCCGCTGGAACCTGTCGGTGAACTACACCCGCGAACTCGACAACACAGTTCTGATCGCGCCGGGCGGGCCGCTGCTGGATCTCCTCGACGGCGATGCCCTGACCGGCGGCGGCGTGTCGAAGAACAGCTTCGAGGTGAACGGCGGGGCGTTCTACAACGGGATGGGCCTGCGCCTCCGCGGCAAGTACAGCGGCAAGACGCGGGTCGACGGCAGCGGGCTACCGGGCAGCACCGATCTCTATTTCGGCGATCTGTTCACGCTCGATTTGCGGCTTTTCGCCGACCTCGGCCGCAAGGAGAAGCTGGTCGAGAAGGTGCCCTTCCTCAAGGGCACCCGGGTCTCCTTCAGCGTCGACAACCTGACCGATGCTCACCAGCGGGTGACCGACGGAAACGGCGACACCCCGCTGCGCTACCAGCCGCTACTGCTCGATCCGCTCGGCCGCACGTTCAGCGTGGAGTTCCGCAAGTTGTTCTGACGTTTGGGTGCCGATTGGGCGGACGGAGGCGGGACCCTTCGGCAAACCTATCCATTCAATCGGCATGGATGCGCCGCGAGACCCCTTCCGATTGATAATCAAATCGCTGATCGCTGCGGCGGCAGTCGTCGTCATCGTGCTGGTGATTTTCAAGCTGCTGAGCCTGCTCGTGCTGGTCTTTGCCGCGGTGGTCGCCGGCACGCTGATCCGTGCGCTTGCCGATGCGATCGCAGCGCACTCCCCTTTGGGAGACAGCCCGTCTTTCTATGCGGCGCTGCTGCTGATCGTGGCGGTGATCGGCGGGTTGGGATGGTTCTTCGGGGCCCAGCTGCAGAACGACTTCACGCGATTGTCGGGCACGCTGACGCAGACCTGGCAAAGTCTCGAGGGCAGCATTGCGTCCTTCCCCGGCGGCGACAAGATTGTCGCGTCGCTGAAAAGCGGTTCTTTCTCGGGAGACGAGGTCGTTCCGCGGCTCTCGTCGGCCCTCAGTTCGCTGGCCACCGCGGTCACCGATACGGTCCTGTTCCTGTTCGGCGCGGTCTTCATCGCCAGCGATCCCGGCCTCTATCGGCGCGGACTGCTCATGCTGTTCCCGCGCAGCAAGCGCGACCTGGCCGGAGAGGCGCTGTGCGAAGCAGGCGCTTCGCTTCGCCTGTGGATGCTCGGCCAGTTCATCTCCATGACCTTCATCGGGGTGGCCACTGGCCTGGTACTGTGGCTCGTCGGCGTTCCCTCGGCAAGCGTGCTGGGCCTCATCGCCGGTTTTCTCGAGATCATCCCGTACCTCGGCCCGATCCTCGCGGCCGTACCCATCCTCGCCATGGCGGCGGGCGAGGGACAGCAGACTCTGTTGCTCGCACTCGTGGCGATGGTCGGGATCCAACAGCTCGAGGGCAGCCTGGTCACGCCCTTCATTCACAAGAAGGTCGTCTCGCTGCCGCCCGCGGTCTCGGTTTTCGGGGTCGTTGCCGGCGGGATTCTGTTCGGCCCGATCGGCTTGCTGTTCGCCGCCCCCTTGCTGATCGTCGTCTTCGTGCTGATCAAGCGGCTTTACGTGGAGGAAACGCTCCACACCCCGGTAAACGTGCCCGGACGCGACGGCTGACGGGGTGACGCGGCGGGCACGAGGTCCTATCTCGGGCCCATGTCCCGCACTCCGGCAGGTTCTCCTCACGATCCGCGCGGCGCCGAGCGCTTCAACGAGGAGCGCGCGACCTATGTCGTCCAGGGTTCGAGCAAGCCCGACATCGAGGCCGGGACCAGGGCGATCCGAGACACGGTCAAGACGCTCAAGCCGGTGCCGGGGGTCTACCGCATGCTCGATTCCCGCGGCGACGTCCTCTACGTCGGCAAGGCGCGGGCGCTGAAAAACCGGGTGGCGAATTACTGCCAGGTGGCGAACCTCTCCGGCCGCTTGCAGCGCATGGTGGCGCAGACGCGCGCGATGGAAATCGTCACTACCAACTCGGAAGCCGAGGCGCTGCTGCTCGAAGCGCAGCTGATCAAACGATTCCGCCCGCCTTACAATGTCTTGTTGCGCGATGATAAGAGCTTCCCTTTCATCCTTTTGCGCGCCGAGCACGATTTTCCGCGGATCATGAAGCACCGCGGCGCGCGCAAGGCCAAGGGCGACTACTACGGTCCTTTCGCCAGCGCCGGATCGGTCAACACGACAATCAATGCTCTGCAGAAGCTCTTCCTCTTAAGATCCTGCACCGACAGCTTTTTCAGCCGCCGTGACCGGCCATGCCTGCTCTACCAGATCAAGCGCTGCTCGGCGCCGTGCGTGGGGCGTATCGACAAGGCCGGCTATGCCGAACTGGTCCAGGAAGCGCGCGACTTCCTGACCGGCAAGTCGGGGGCGGTGCAGGCCAAGATCGAGACCCAGATGGCCGCCGCGGCCGAAGCGCTCGACTTCGAAAGCGCCGCCATGCTGCGCGACCGGCTGCGCGCGGCGACATTCATTCAGGGCAGCCAGGCGATCAACGCCGGCGGAGTCGGCGATGCCGACGTCTTCGCGCTCGCGGCCAAGGGCGGGCAGATCGGCGTCCAGGCGTTCTTCATCCGTGGCGGGCAGAACTGGGGCCACCGCGCCTTCTTCCCGAGCCACATCCAGGACGTCAGCGACGAGGAGGTTCTCGCCCGCGTGCTGGCCCAGTTCTACGAGGAAGTGCCGCCGCCGCGCACCATTCTGGTCGATCGCGACCTGCCCGATCGCGCGCTGCTCGAAGAAGCTTTCGCCGTGATCGCCGAGCGCAAGGTCGAGATCAGCGTGCCGCAGCGCGGCGAGCGCCGCCGGCTGATGGAACAGGCCGCGCGCAATGCCACTGAGGCTCTCGACCGCCGGCTTGCGGAGAGCGGAACGCAGGCCCGGGTGATGCGCGAGCTGACCGAATTCCTCGAACTGCCGGAAGTCCCGGCGCGGATCGAGGTCTACGACAACAGCCACATCCAGGGCACCAAGGCGGTCGGGGCGATGGTCGTCGCCGGGCCGGAAGGTTTCCTCAAGGGCCAGTACCGCAAGTTCAACATCCGCAGCGCACAGACCAACGACGATTTCGCCATGATGCGCGAAGTGATGACCCGGCGCTTCAGCCGCGCGCTCGAAGAAGACCCCGAACGCGAAAGGGGGATCTGGCCGGACCTCGTGCTGATCGATGGCGGCAAGGGACAGATGTCGAGCGTGCGCGACACGCTCGAGGAACTCGGCATCGAGGATGTGCCGCTGATCGCCATTGCCAAGGGCCCGCACCACGGGCGCGAGGGACGCGAGGTATTCCACTTCCCCGACGGGCGCGAGAAAATGCTGCCGGTCAATTCGCCGGTGCTGTTCTATCTCCAGCGGCTGCGCGACGAGGTTCACCGCTTCGCCATCGGCGCGCACCGGGCCAAGCGCAGCCGGGCGATCAGCGCCAGCCCGCTCGACGAGATCCCCGGCATCGGCCCGGCGAGAAAGCGCGCACTGCTGCTGCACTTCGGCACGGCGGGCAAGGTGCGGGCGGCGAGCCTCGTCGACCTCCAGCGCGCGCCCGGAGTCAGCGCGGGCGTGGCCCAGGCGGTGTACGACTTTTATCACCCCGGCGGGTGAACTCGCACCTTTGACCGCCATCAATGCACGCACCCCTCGCGTGGAGGATATCCGCCGCGCTTGTTCCTGGGAGGCGCAAATGCGATCGATACTGCTCCATGCTCGCGATGACGACGCGTTCGATGTCCGCCTGCAGGTCGCTCTCGACCTGGTGCGAGCCTTCGACGGCCATTTGACCTGTCTCCAGGCGGTGTCGCTCGATTTCGCGATGTCCTGGGACGTCGACGGCATTTTGTCGGCAGAAATGGCCCAGGTCGTGCGCGAGCGGGCCGAGGCTTTCCGCGCGAAGTTGCAAGTCAGGCTCGCGGCGGAAGACGTTCGCTGGGAATGGGACGACCGGATCGGGCTGGGCGACAGCGTGTTGCAGGAATTCGCGGCGCTGAGCGATGTCGTGGTGGTCGGGGCAGGCGCGCCGAAGAACGCGGCGGCACCCTCGTGGCTGGCCGGTGCGCTGGTGATCCACGCCCGCGTTCCCGTGCTTGCCGTGCCGGAGGGCTGCCCGGGGCTGCGATGCGATGCGCCGGCGCTTGTCTGCTGGAACGGGTCGGTCGAGTCCTCGCGCGCGCTGCGCGCTGCCGTCCCGCTGCTGGCATTGGCCGAGAGCGTGACGCTGGCCACCGTCGGCGACGGCGAGACCCAAGGCGAGGAAGTCGACCTGCCCCCCGTGCAGGGGGCCGAATATCTGGCGCGCCACGGGATCGACTGCGAGATAGTCCGCCTTCCTTGGACCACACGCAAGGAAGTGCCCGGGCAGCTGCGCGAAGCGGCGCGGGCCCGCAACGCCGGGCTCGTGGTCATGGGCGCCTATGGCCATAGCCGGATGCTGGAAACCCTGCTTGGCGGGGTGACCCGCGACATGTTGTCCAATCCGCCTGCGCCGCTGCTGATGGCCAACTGAGCCCGGCGCGAAAAAGACGCCCGGCAGGGAGGAGATGTCCTGCCGGGCGCCGCGAAACGAGCGTGCCGTGGGGGGTTAGCCGGCGTTCGCGCCCGTTTCGTCCTGCTGGTCGGCAAGGCTCTTGATCGAGCCTTCGCCCATCGCCGAGACGACGGCATTGCCACTGCCGGAGAAATTGCCGGCGGGGATCAGGGCCTTCTTGCCATCGACCTTGACCAGCAGCTGCTGCACGCGGCCCTGCGAATCCGCGACGACCTGGCGGACCTTGCCGATCTTGCTGCCGTCGGGCGCCAGCACCGGCATGCCCTTGTCGACGGCGAAGGCGCCGGAGCCGCTGGCGGCGGCGCTGCCGGCCACGGCGAGCGAACTGTAGGCGGCCGAGGCGGCACCGCCGGCCGCACCCTGGGCGCTGCCCGAAGCCGAGCCGGCGAGGGCGGCCGCGCTACCGGCTGCCGAGCGGGCCGTACCGACCGCACCGGCGGCCGTACCGCGCGCCTGCTGTGCGGTCTGGGTGCCGGCCGCGCGGGCCGACTGTGCGGCCGAACGCACGGTATCGGTACCGACCAGCTGGGCCGAAGCGGAGCCCTCGCCCGAAGCCGATCCGTTACCCGAAGCGTCGAGCAGCGGGCCGGTCAGCGTCCCTGCGCCGTTGGCGCTGCCGCCACCATTGGCGTGGACCTTGCCGCTCTTGCGGTCGGCCCTGGCCGAGCCGTGGCCGCTGGCAGCACCGTCGAGCGTGCCGCGGGCAGAAGGCAGGTCGGAGGTCGGATTGGGCAGGTCGGGCGCGCTCGGCAGCGAGGGCAGGCCGATCGCGCCGGTTCCGCCGAGCGTGCCGCCAAGCGTGCCCCCGCCGCTGCCGCCCAGGAGCTGGGCCTGCGCGGGGATCGAGATCAGCGCCATCGCGGCGCCGGCAATCAGAAGGGACTTCATGGCTGTTCTCCTTGTCGCATCGCCGGTGGGAAATCCCGCCGGCTCGCAAGGAAAACGGATGCCGCGCGCCGTTTAATTCACGGCGCCGGCGATTTTTCGCGTCACTTGCCGCAGCTACGGCACAGCAGGCCGCGGCCGTACTGCTTGTCCGCCCCGCGCGGGCCGAGGTCTTCAGCCTCGCGGTCGAGCCGGGCGCGCCAGTCGCCGCCGGCGTCGAGCGCCGCGGCGAGCCGGGCGGCGACGAGCGGGGTGGCGAACGAGGTGCCGCGCACGCTTTTGTTCCGGCCGCTGCGAGTGGCGGCGCGGATATCGGCGCCGGGCGCGGCGTAATCGAGGTGCAGCGCGCGGCCGGCTTCGATCAGCGGCCGGGCGCGGCCGTCGACGGCGGTGACCGCGACGACCCCGGGATAGGAGGCGGGGTAGGAGGGCGGCGCGGCAGGGCCGTCGTTGCCGACCGCGGCGACCACCACCAGCCCGGCACGGCTTGCCCCGGCGATGGCTTTGGCGAGCACCGCGTTGTTCGGGCCGACCAGGCTGATCGTCGCCACCTTCGCGCCGCTTCCCGCCAGCCAGTCTAGCGCGCGGGCGATGGCCAGCGCGTTTCCGCCCGCCGGATCCTTGCCATAGACGTCGGCGGCCAGGACGCGGCGCACTCCGGCGCGGGCAAGCAGCGAGGCGACCGCGCTGCCGTGGTCGCTGGCGTAGGGCGCACCCCTGGCGAATCCACGCTGCGCGGCGACGGCGGCGCCCTTGCCCGGGGCGCCGTCGATCATACCGACGGTGGTGGCGATCGCATCCGCGCTCGCGCTGGCCGCCGCCCATGCGGCGAGCGCGGCACCGGATTCGAAGTAGATATTGTCGGGGGCGATCTCGGCCTCGGGCGCGGCCTTGCTCAGCAGCGCCTCGGCAGCGGCCAGCTTGACGCCCCTGGGCAATTGCAGCCGTGCGACTTCGAGCCCGAGCGCGCCGAGCCGGTCGCGTGTGATGAGCGCGAACCCGACCGCTTTTGCCGCCTCGAGCGTGGCCGCATCGGGATCGAGCAGCAGCAGTTCGCCGCGCCGCGCCGGTGCGCCGCGCGCATCGGCCTCGACCGAGTCGCGCTCACGCCGCAGCAAGCGGTCGATCCGGGCCTGACGCAAATCGAGCAGCTGGTCGGCAGTTTCGCGCAGGGTTTCGGTCGTTTGGTCGAGCGTGCGCCCGATCGCATCGCCCGCTGGCGGCACCGGCGGCAAGCGCACGCCCGGCAAAGCCAGCTGCGCCGCGGCTGGCAGCGCCGGGGCGAGCAGCGCGAGGGCGAGCAGGGCGGGACGAAACATGCGCATCGGCTATTCTCTTGAGATTTTACCTTAAGCGTGGATGAAACGCGCGGGCCCATCCGTTTAATCCATGCAACCAACGAGGCGACCATAGCTGACGACGGTTTCGAGCAAGGAGTCCTGGCGTTGCTGCCGCGCTTGCGGCGCTTCGCCATGGGCCTTGCGCGTCACCCGGCCGACGGCGACGATTTGTGCCAGGCGACCGTTGAACGCGCGCTGACGAAGCGCGAGCAGTGGCAACCGGGCACGCGCCTCGATAGCTGGATGATGAAGATGATGCGAAACATCTGGATCGACGAGAGCCGCGCCCGTACCCGCCGGGGCGAAACGTTCGTGGCGGAGGAAGCCGGGCTCGGCGTTGGCGGCGACGGCGCGCAGGAGGCCGCGGTGGTGCTGGGCGACATCGACGCTGCGCTGCGCACCTTGCCCGACGAACAGCGCGAGGCGGTGCTGCTGGTGATGGTCGAGGGCTATGCCTACAAGGAGGCGGCGGAGATCGTCGATTGCCCGGTCGGCACGCTCAATTCGCGGCTGGTGCGCGGGCGCGATGCGCTTCTCGCCAAACTGGGAGAGGCACCATGAGCGTGACGCCCGAGGAGCTGGCCGCCTTTGCCGACGGCGAACTGGCCGAGCCGCGCCGCGCCGAGGTCGCCGCCGAAGTCGCGCAGGACGCGGCGCTTGCGGAACAGCTGCGGCGTCACAACGAGCTCAAGGCCAAGCTGGGCGCGCATTTCGCCCCGGTCCTCGACGCGCCGGTGCCAGATCGTCTCACGCAGATGCTCGGCGGCGGCGAGGCGAGGGTGGCGGACATCGCGGCCGCCCGGCAGCGCCGCGAGGCGAGGCGCGGCATTCCGCGTTGGGCTTGGATCGCCGGCCCGGCCCTGGCCGCTTCGCTCGCGCTCGCGGTGTTCCTGCCCCGCGGCGGCTCGCTGCCCGAAGGCTATGCCGGGCCGGATGTCGCCTCCGCGCTCGACGGGCAGCTGGTGGCGACGCAGGGCGACGATGCGCGGGTCAGGGTGCTGGTTAGCTTCCGCGACAGGGACGGCGACTATTGCCGCGCCTTCAGCGCCGCCGCGCAAAGCGGCATCGCCTGCCGCGACGACACCGGCTGGAAGCTCGAATTCAGAGGCCCGGGCCATGTGCAGAGCGGCACCGACTACCAGATGGCCGGGGCGGAAAACGCCGACCTGCTGGCGAGGGCGCAGGACATGGCGGCGGGCCCGGCGTTCGACGCGGCGGCCGAGGCGGCGGCGAAGGAGAAGGGGTGGCGCTAGGCCAGACGTCGCGCGTCAGCGCCTGCCTCAATGCTCAGGGCAGGGTGACTGAAGTTACACCAGTAAACCTGGGCTAAAACCAAGAACTGCCGTATTTTCAAAGACTTGCCGGCGAAAGCTCTGACTATCGCAGGGTTACTCACGGGGGGCCCGGAAAAATATCGCGCGACACTCACCTCGCGGCGCGCATCGGCGCAAGGCGGAAGTGGAGGGCGGGTACGAAGCGGCATCGCCGGGACCATGCAGCAAACGAATGCCTGTAGGAAAGGGCTTTTCAGGCCCGGGGGCGAGGTAACTCAGGCGCGAGGTGGCTCAGGCCGCCTTGCGCAGCTTCTCGAGCTTCTTGAGCGCCATCTGCCGCTTGAGCCGGCTCAGGTGGTCGATGAACAGCACGCCTTCGAGGTGGTCCATCTCGTGCTGGATGCAGACCGCCATCATGCCTTCCATGTCCTCTTCGTGGACCTTGCCCTCGAGGTCCTGCCAGCGCACCCGGCAGCGCGCCGGGCGGTCGACGTCGGCATAGATCTCGGGGACCGAGAGGCAGCCTTCCTGGTAGGTCTTGAGGTCGTCGGACGGGTCGAGGATTTCCGGGTTCACGAACACCCGCGGATCGTTCTTGACCGGCTGGTGGGTATGGGCGTGGCCGTCATGCTCGCAAGGCACCGGCTCGGCATCCTCGTCCGGCTCCTGCAAGTCGATGACGAGCAGCCGCAGCGGCTCGCCGACCTGGATCGCCGCGAGACCGATGCCGTCAGCGGCGTACATCGTCTCGAACATGTCGTCGACGAGCGTCTTGAGCGCCGCGTCGAAGGTTTCGACGCGGGTGGATACGGTTTTGAGCCGGGGATCCGGCACTTCGAGAATTTCACGGATGGCCATGGGCGGGAAAATAGGCACTTCGCGCGCGAACGACAAGTGAACGCGGCAACTGGCGGAACAGCTTTTCGCGTCGGCGCATTCTTCTTGGGTAGCATTTTCCTTCGAGAAGGAGACAAGCGATGCCTGACAGCGCAACCATCGAACGGCTCGAGCGCGATTTCTGGCGCGCCCTGGTCGACAAGGACGTCGGTACCGCCTCGGCCATGATCGCCGACGACTGCCTGATTGTCGGCCCGAGCGGCGCGATGCGCATCGATCCGGACAAGTACCGAGGCATGATGCAGGACGGGAAGTGGCGGCTCGACGCCTTCGATTTCTCGGACGTGGAGGTCGTGTTCCCGGCCGAAGACACCGCCATCGTCGCCTACAAGGTCCGTCAGACCGGCGAGATGAAGGACGGCCCGATGGACCTGGCCTGCGCCGACAGCACGACCTGGGTCAGGGACGGCAGCGAGTGGAAATGCGCGCTGCACACCGAAACCATCCTCGAACAGGCCTGACCTAGCCCATCGGCCTCCGCGCCCTGAGCGCCTGCGCGAGCGTGCCTTCGTCGAGATAGTCGAGCTCGCCGCCGACCGGCAGGCCGTGGGCGAGCTGGGTGATGCGCACCGGGTAGTCGCCGAGCCGCTCGGCTATGTAATGCGCGGTGGTCTGGCCTTCGAGCGTGGCGTTCATCGCCAGCACGACCTCGTCGATGCCCCCGGCGGCGATGCGTTCGATCAGCGTGCCGATGCCCAGATCCTCGGGCCGCACCCCTTCGAGCGCCGAGAGCCGTCCGCCGAGCACATGGTAGCGGCCGGTGAACAGCTTGGCCCGGTCGAGCGCCCACAGGTCGGCGACTTCCTCGACCACGCAGAGCTGGCGGGGATCGCGCCGGTGGTCGGCGCAGATGCCGCAGGGGTTGCGGGTATCGACGTTGCCGCAGATCTCGCATTCGACCAGCGTGTCCTGCACCGCGGCGAGCGCCTCGACCAGTTGCACCAGCGAAGTCTCGCGCCGCTTGACCAGCCACAGCACCGCGCGCCGCGCGCTGCGCGGGCCGAGGCCGGGCAGGCGGGCGAGGGCGGATGCCAGAGTCTCGATCTCTTGCGATGCCATGACGAGCCCCTTATCCGCTCGCGCTGAGCTTGTCGAAGCCCGCTTGCGCCGCTCTGGCGCCCTTCGACAGGCCAGGGCGAATGGAATTCGGCACTATGCGCATCGTCTTCATGGGAACGCCGGACTTTTCCGTGCCGACCCTTCGTGCGTTGCACGAAGCCGGGCACGATATCGTGGCCGCCTACACCCAGCCGCCGCGTCCCGCGGGACGCGGCAAGCAGGAGCGCAAGTCCCCCGTCCACGTCGCGGCGGAAGCAATGGGGGTTCCCGTCTGCCATCCGCATTCGCTGCGCGATCTCGACACCCAGGCCGATTTCCTTGCCCACGAGGCGGAGCTGGGCGTGGTCGTCGCCTATGGCCTGATTCTGCCCAAAGCGGTCCTGGAAGGGCCGGTGCACGGCTGTCTCAACGTCCACGCCAGCCTGCTGCCGCGCTGGCGCGGGGCGGCGCCGATCCAGCGGGCCATCCTGGCCGGCGATCACGTCACCGGGGTGACCATCATGCAGATGGAGGAAGGCCTCGACACCGGCCCGATGCTGGCGAGCGCCCGGGTTCCGATCGAGGACAAGACCGCCGGCGAGCTCCACGACGAACTCGCCGAGATCGGCGCCCACCTGCTGGTCCAGACCGTGGATCAACTCGGCGAGCTCAAGGCCGAACCGCAACCGCCGGGTGCGACCTATGCCGCCAAGATCGACAAGGCGGAAGCGCGCATCGACTGGCGCAAGCCGGCCGAACTGCTCGAGCGCGAAGTGCGCGCCTTCGCCCCCTTTCCCGGATCGTGGTTCGAGCTGGGCAGCGAGCGGGTGAAGGTGCTGCGCGCGCATGTCATCGGTGCCAATGGAGCCACCGGCGCGGTGCTCGACGACCGGCTGACCATCGCCTGCGGCAATGCCGCGCTGCGCCCCGAACTGGTTCAGCCGGCGGGCAAGCCGCCGATGGACGCCGCGGCCTTTCTGCGCGGACACAAGGTTGCGCAAGGGACGGTGCTGCGATGAACGGGCTTCGCGTCTCGCTCTCTCCCCTTCAGGCAAGAGGGCTTGCATGACCCGCTTCGCCCTGACCCTCGAATTCGACGGCGGTCCGTTCATGGGTCTGCAACGCCAGGACCACGGGCCGAGCGTGCAGCAGGCGGTCGAGACGGCGGTGACGGCCGTCACCGGCGAGA
This sequence comes from Croceibacterium aestuarii, assembly GCF_030657335.1. Taxonomy (NCBI): domain Bacteria; kingdom Pseudomonadati; phylum Pseudomonadota; class Alphaproteobacteria; order Sphingomonadales; family Erythrobacteraceae; genus Croceibacterium; species Croceibacterium aestuarii. Next base: position 2,957,365 of record NZ_CP131039.1, on the reverse strand, counting down.
TCGCGACCCTGCAAAGCGCCGGGCGGACCGACAGCGGGGTGCATGCGCTGGCCATGCGCAGCCATGTCGACATCGCCAAGGAGATCGAACCGTTCCGGCTGATGGAGGCGCTCAACGCGCTGCTGCGGCCCGATCCGATCGCGGTCCTTGCCTGCGAGGTGGTGGCGGACGACTGGCACGCGCGGTTTTCGTGCATCGGCCGGGCCTACGAATACCGCATCGCCAACCGCCGCGCGCCGCTGACGCTCGAGCGCGGGCAGGCCTGGCACATCGCGCGCGAGCTCGATGCCGAGGCGATGCACCGCGCCGCGCAGCACCTCGTCGGGCGCCACGACTTCACCACCTTCCGTTCGGCGCATTGCCAGGCCCGGGACCCGGTCAAGACGCTCGACCGGCTCGACGTCAGCCGCGAGGGCGATCACGTGATCGTGCGGGCCGAGGCGCGCAGTTTCCTGCATCACCAGGTCCGCTCGATGGTCGGCACGCTGGCGCTCGTCGGCCAGGGGCAGTGGCGCGAGGCGCAGGTGGCGGAGGCGCTGGCGGCGCGCGACCGCGCCGCGCTCGGCCTCAACGCCCCGCCGGAAGGGCTTTACTTCGTTCGCGCCGTCTACGAAGATTGACCGGCCGGTACTCGGGGGGCACGCCGATGAAACTGCTCGACAAACCGTGGATGTCGCACCGCGAGTTCGAGGCCAACAAGGACGGGCTCAATATCGTTTTCGGCGCTGTGCTCGGCTTTGTGCTGGCGGCCGCGGAGAACCTGGGTGTCTACGACTATGCAATCGTGCTGATCGGGAGCGCGGGCGCGGTCATCACCATTCTTTACATCAGCGCGAGCAGCCACCGCGTGCTCTATTCATTGTTTGCGTTAGCTTTCGCGGTCGCGCTCCCGCCGTCGGTGCGCGTCGCGACTGGAAGCGCGGCGCCGGACAAATTGATGCCGACCCTGCTGATATGGGCGGTGGTCGCCATCATCCTCGAATTTGCCCCGCGCGAGCGCCCACCCGGCGAGTAGCAGCTCGACGTCATGACGGAGCCGGCTGAGGTTGCGGCGGAGCGGTGGGTGCCGCTTGCGGCTGAAGCTGAACCCCGTTGGCGTCGATGCGGACGCCCACGGGCACCCCTTCAACCTCGCCGTTGATCGTCGCCCCGCCGCTGTCGATGTTGAGCGTCGCGCCGCTGTCGCCGAGCGGGATGTCGCCGACGTCGGGTACGTCGAGCGGCTTGACCGGGCCTTGCGGGTTGGGGCGCGAGGTCGGTTTCGGCGCGACCTGCCTGCCGAGCGCCTGGGTCATGAAATCCTTCCAGATGCGCGCCGGGATGGTCCCGCCGTAGACGCCCGGCATCGCCGTATCGTCGTCGTTGCCGACCCATACGCCGACCACCAGGTCGCCGGCGAAGCCGACGAACAGCGCATCGCGGTGGTCCTGCGTGGTGCCGGTCTTGCCGAAGTTGGGGATCGACAGCCGCGCAGCGCGTCCGGTGCCTTCGTTGACCGCCTTGCGCAGCAGCTGCTTGATGTCGGATTCGGTGCGCGAGGAGAAGCTGTCCTTGCCGTCGAACAGGCTGCCCAGGAAACCCGGGCTTTCGACCGGAAAGGCGGTCGGTTCGACCGGGAAGGAGTTGCCAGCCACCCCCGCATAGGCGGCGGTGAGCTCGAGCAGGTTCATCGCCGAAGTGCCGAGCGCCAGGCTCGGGTCGCCCTCGGCCAGCTTCGAGCTTACGCCGAGCTGGCGCGCCATGGCGATTACCGCGCTGGTCCCGACTTTCTGCTGCAGCCGCACCGCGGCGACATTGCTCGAATGGGCGAAGGCGTCGGCCAGGGTGATCGAGGGCGCATACCGGCCCTCGGCATTCTTCGGCCGGTACGAACCCTCGGTAATCTCGGAGCCGTCGATGGTGTCGTCGGGGCTCATCCCGGCGTCGAGCGCGGCGAGATAGACGAACAGCTTGAAGGTCGACCCCGGCTGTCGCTGCGCCTGGGTGGCGCGGTTGAAGGCGGATTGCGCATAGTCCTTGCCGCCGATCATCGCCACGACCTCGCCGTTGGGATGCATCGCCACCAGCGCGACCTGCGCCTTGCCCAGCGGGGCGCGGGCAATCGCCCGCCGGGCCGCCTCCTGAAGGCGCGAATCGAGCGTCGTCGTCAGCGTCTCGCGCGAATAGCCGACGTCGCTGAGCGTACGCGCCTCGGGCAGCGCCCAGTCGGCGAAATAAGTCCCGGTCGGGAGGTCGCCGTCGAGGTTGCGCACGTCGAGGCGCGGGGGCTTCATCGCCCGGGCCTCGGCCTCGGTGAGATAGCCGGCGGCGACCATCGAGCGGACCACGATCTTCATGCGCCGCTCGGCGCGGTCGTAATGGTCGGTCGGGGCATAGGCCGAGGGGGCCTGCAGCAGCCCGGCGAGCATGGCCGCCTGGTTCGGCTTGAGGTTTTCCGGCTGGCGATAGAAGTAGTGCAGGCTGGCCGCGCGCAGCCCGTACATGTTGTCGCCGAAATAGGCGTTCGACAGGTAGCGTTCGAGGATCTCGTCCTTGCTCAGCCAGGCTTCGAGCCAGAACGCGATCAGCGCCTCGCGCGCCTTGCGGGTCAGGCTGCGTTCCGGGGTGAGGAAAGTGAACTTGGCGAGCTGCTGGGTGATCGTGCTGCCGCCGCCGGTGCCGGTGAAGGCGGCGCGGGCAATGCCGCGCGGATCGACGCCCCAGTGGCTGTAGAAGCGCCGGTCCTCGGTGGCAATGAACGCCTCGACCACGTGCGGCGGCAGCTCGGCGACCTCGACCGGGGCCTCGACCACCGCGCCGTTGCGGGCGATCGGGGTGCCGTCGCTGGCCAGCAGCGTGACCTGCGGCGGGGCGATCGGCTGGAGCGACTTGGACAGCGGCGCGGTAATCGCCAGCCAGGCGACGAGGGCGAAGAACAGCGCGATGATCGCGGCGACGATCCGGACCGCCCACCAGCGCTTGCGCCGGCCCTGCCAATAGGCGCGCCGCCACCACTTCTGCCGCTTGCGCTCCACTTGCGCCACCGAGCGATCGAGCTGATCGAGGCGCGAATCCCACTCGTCCCACGCCGGCGCAGCGCGGCGGGCGGTGCCCGAGCGGTAGACGATGTCGTCATCGTCGTCGTCCCACGACCGGCCCGGTGCGTCCTGCAACGGGAAATACCCGCTATGGCCGCTGCCCGGCTGCTGTTCGGGGGGATCCTTGCGGCGAAAGATACGGAACATACCCATCGGCCGCTGTGTTAAACGAACAATACAGCGATTGCGAGGGGCTACGTCGGGGCTAGCCAACGGGTGTCGGGCGTTATAGTTAGCTTCCTAATTATTGCCAGAGTGGGACGAGGCGGCATGAACCCCGAGGTCAAATTGCTCGAACCGAGCGGCGCGCTGCTGACCGGCGTCGACTGCGCCCGGCCGGACGACGCGCTGGTGGCGCTGGTCGAAGACCTGATGCGCGAGCACGCGGTGCTGGTGATCCGCGGGCAGGGGCATATCGACGACGCGCAGCACCTTGCCTTCAGCCGAGCCTTCGGCCCGCTCGAGCTGCCCGCCAGCAAGCCCAATGCCCACATGGCGCGGGTCGCCTTCGGGCTCTACGACGTCTCCAATCTCGGCCCCGACGGCGAGATTGCCGATCCGGATTCGCCGCGGGCGAAGATTTCCAAGGGCAACGAGCTGTTCCACGCCGACAGCAGCTTCAACGACCTGCCGAGCAAGTGGTCGATCCTGCGCGGGGTCGTCGTCACGCCCGAGAAGGGCGAGACCGAGCTGATCGACGGGCGGCTGGTCTACGATGCGCTGCCCGGTGCGCTGAAGGCGCGGATCGCCGGGCTCGAAGTCGAGCACAATTATTTCCATTCGCGGCGCAAGGCCGGGGCCACGGTGTCCGACGACAATCCGCTCGCCCCCTATATGCGCGCGGTCCACCCGCTGGTCCGCACCAGCGCCTCGGGCCGCCCGGCGCTGTTCGTCGGCGCCCACGCGGCGCGGATTCTCGGCATGGACGAGGCGGAAAGCACCGCGCTGATCGAGGACCTGCTGGCCTTCGCCACCCAGCGCAAGTTCGTCTACGCGCACAAGTGGCAGGCCGGCGACATCGTCATCTGGGACAACCGCTGCACGCTCCACCGCGGCACCGAATACGACTATCGCCGCTACAAGCGCGACATGCGCCGTTCGACGGTCAACGAAAGCGGCGAGGAGAGGAGCGCGATTCCGGCGCACCTGAGCCTGGCGATGCTGAGCCAGCCGCAGCCGGCGGGCCGGATGTAGCCCCGATCGAGCCCGCCGATTTCCAATCCGGATGCGATCGTCGTAAGCCGGCTTCGAAACGATTGGGATTATGCCGATGACGTATGAAGGCCAGCAACTTCTCACGCGGTTGGACGACGACGGCACCCTGACCGTCGAAATCGTGCCGCAGAGCTGGGAGGAACCGAGCGGTTCTCAAATCCTCGTCCGGGTCGAGGCGGCGCCGATCAATCCCTCCGATCTCGGTCTGCTCTTCGCCAGCGCCGACACGGCGGGCGCGGACTATTCGCCGGGCAAGGTCGTTGCGAAGATGCCCGAGGCGGCGACCCGGGCAATGCAGGCCCGCCACGGCATCGCCATGCCGGCGGGCAACGAATGCGCCGGGACGGTCGTCGCCGCGGGCGAGGCGCCGGCGGCGCAGGCGCTGCTCGGCAAGCGCGTCGCCTGCGTGCCGGGCACGGCTTACGCGACGTACGCGCTCGCCGATGCGGCGATGGCCATGCCGCTGGCCGAGGGCGTCACCGCCGAACAGGGCGCATCGAGCTTCGTCAACCCGATGACCGCGCTCGGCTTCGTCGAGACGATGCGAAAGGAAGGCTTCACCGGCCTCGTCCACGCCGCGGCGGCGAGCAATCTGGGGCAGATGCTGGTGCGGATCTGCGCCGAGGACGGCGTGCCGCTGGTCAACATCGTGCGCAGCGAGGCGCAGGTAAAGTTGCTGCGCGATCTGGGCGCGGAGCACGTGCTCGACATGACCGCGCCCGGATTCGACGCGGCCCTGACCGACGCGATCCATGCCACGGGCGCGATGCTCGGGTTCGATCCGATCGGCGGCGGCACGCTTGCCGGGCAGATCCTCGCCGCCATGGAGCGCTCCGCCAGCCGCGGCGCGGCGTTCAGCCGCTATGGCTCCTCGGTGCCGAAGAAGGTCTACATCTACGGCGCGCTCGATACCGGACCGACGATCCTCAACCGCGCCTTCGGGCTGACCTGGGACCTCGGCGGCTGGCTGCTCACGCCGTTCATGCAAAAGGCCGGTTCCGAAGTGGTCGGCCGGATGCGCGCGCGGGTGATGAAGGACCTGACAACGACCTTCGCCAGCCACTACAAGGCGCGGGTCGGGCTCGAGGAGATGCTCTCGAAAGAAGCGGTCGGCGCATACAACGCCCGGCGCACGGGCGAGAAGTACCTGGTCGTGCCCTAGGCCTTGCCGACCACGCTCTCGGGCAGGTCCACCCCGAACACGCGTTGGTAGTATTCGGCCACCAGCATCCGCTCGGCCTCGTCGCACTTGTTGAGGAAGGTCAGGCGGAAGGCGAAGCCCGGGTCCTTGAAGATCTCGGTGTTCTGCGCCCAGGTGATGACCGTGCGCGGGCTCATCACCGTCGAGATGTCGCCGCCGATGAAGCCCTGCCGCGAAAGGTCGGCGACGCGGATCATGTCGGCCAGCAGCTTGGGGTCGAGGCTCGACTTGGCCTTGACGATTTCCAGCTCGGTCTCGGCCGGCAGGTAGTTGAGCGCGGTGACGATGGACCAGCGGTCCATCTGGCCCTGGTTGATCGCCTGGGTGCCGTGATAGAGCCCGCTGGTATCGCCGAGTCCGACCGTGTTCGAGGTCGCGAACAGGCGGAACCACGGGTTGGGGCGGATGACCCGGTTCTGGTCGAGCAGGGTCAGCTTGCCGGCCTGTTCGAGCACGCGCTGGATTACGAACATCACGTCGGGGCGGCCGGCGTCGTATTCGTCGAACACCAGCGCCACCGGATGCTGCAGCGCCCAGGGCAGCAGCCCTTCGCGGAACTCGGTCACCTGCAGCCCGTCGCGCAGCACGATGGCGTCGCGGCCGATCAGGTCGATACGGCTGATGTGCGCGTCGAGGTTGATGCGGATGCACGGCCAGTTGAGGCGCGCGGCGACCTGCTCGATGTGGGTCGATTTCCCGGTGCCGTGATAGCCCTGGATCATCACCCGGCGGTTGTGCGCAAAACCGGCGAGGATCGCGAGCGTGGTGTCGGGATCGAACACGTAGCTTTCGTCGATATCGGGCACCCGCTCGTCGGCCTTGGAGAAGGCCGGAACGGTCCAGTCGATATCGACGCCGAAGGTTTTGCGGACATCGACTTCGGTATCGGGCGCGGCCATCAAGGTGCCGCCTTCGCCTGTGGTGCTGGTCATCTCGTTCATCGCGCTCGAACGCCTAGACGGAGGCGGCGAGGGCTGCAACAAGCAACTCGGCCATTCGAGAGGAAGAGACGCCGCTATGAAGCTCTATGGATTTCCGCTGTCACCGTTCGTTCGCAAGGTCGTGGTCGCGGCACGTGAAAAGGGGCTCGAGTACGAGCTGATCCCGGCCAATCCCAACCAGCCGAGCGAGGAGTTCCTCAAGGTCAGCCCGTTCAGCAAGATCCCGGCCATGTCCGACGGCGATTTCTGTCTCGCCGATTCGACCGCCATCGTCACCTATCTCGAAGCCAAGCACCCCGATCCGGCATTGCTTCCCGCCGAGCCGCGGGCGCGCGGGCGGGCGATCTGGTTCGAGGAAGTCAGCGATACGGTACTGATCCCGGCGGGCGCGCCGATCGTGGTCAACCGCTTCCTGCGGCCGAAGATTTTCGGCACCGAAGGCGACGAGGCCGCGGCGCAGGCGGCCGAAGAGGCGGTCGCCAAGCCGCTCGCCTACCTCGAGGGCGAAGTGGGCGAAGGCTGGCTGGTGGGCGACTTCTCGATCGCCGACATCTCCATCGCCTGCACGCTCAAGACGCTCGGCTACGCCGGATGGTCGCTCGACAAGGCCAGATATCCGGGCCTCGCAGCCTGGTACGACCGGGTCGCCGCCCGCGAAGGCTGGCAGCGCGCCGCGGACGAGGAGACGCAGGTCTTCGCCAGCCTCGGCGGCTAGTCGCCGACTTTCTCCGGCAGGTGGAACAGGTCGACGAAGCGCGTCGCCAGCGCGCGGTCGCCTTCGAGCACCACGCCCGCGTCGGCCAGTTCCTCCGGCGCGACCTTGCCGTAGAAGACCGCGGCGAGCAGCGGCGCTGCCGGGGCGCGGAAAACGACCTGCGCCTCGCCGATCCCCTCGCGGGTGATGGGCAACTGGCCGTCCTTCAGCCTGGCGAGATAGGTCTCTCCAGCCAGGTCAAAGCCGACGACGGCGTCGAATTCCGCGGCGCGGGCCTTGTCGAGCATCGTGCGGAAGCTGAGCATCAGCGAGACCGGTGAGAGCGGCAAGGTCGGGTCGTGCTGCGGGCTTGTCGCCGCCCAGCGGCCGAGTTCCTGGATTGCCGGTTCGGCCAGCTTGCCCCATTCGGTGAGTTCGTAGACCTGGACGTTGGCCGGCGGGGGCAGAGTGGCCCGGCGCACCGCGCCGGCCGCCTCGAGGCTCTCGAGCCGCTCGGTCAGCACCTTGGCGGAAATCCCGCCGAGCGCCTTGCGCAATTCCGAAAAGCGCCGCCCGCCCAGCATCAACTCGCGCACGACCAGCAGCGACCAGCGCTCGCCCACCAGTTCCATCGCGAAGGCGGTGCCGCAGGCGTCCTCATACCATTTGCCGTGCCGGGTTTGCGACGAAGTGGTTTCTTTTTGTAACTTCACAGTTGCTTTTAGTAACTCATCGAGGCACAAATCGCAAGTGCCGAGTCGCCACCGAGTCGGTCGAAGGGGAGAAATTCATGTCGAAAATGATCTTCGTGAACCTGCCGGTCGCTGACCTGGCCAGGTCGCAGGCGTTCTACGAAGCGCTCGGCTTCACCAACAACCCGCAGTTCACCAACGAGAACGCCGCTGCGATGGCCTGGTCGGACACGATCGTCGTCATGCTGCTCTCGCATCCGTTCTGGAAGACGTTCACCAGCAAGACGATCCCGAATGCGAAGGAGAGCGCGCAGGTGCTGCTGTGCCTGAGCATGGACGGCCGCGAGGCGGTGGACGGCATCGTCGCCGAGGCAACTGCGGCCGGCGGCGCGGGCGATCCCACGCCGACGCAGGACATGGGCTTCATGTACGGCCGCAGCTTCGAGGATCCCGACGGCCACATCTGGGAAGTCATGTGGATGGATCCCAAGGCCGCCGCCGGCGAAATGCCGGTCGAACACGTCGAAATCTGATCGCAGGGAGAATTGCAGATGGCCAGCCAACCCACCCCCGTCGTTACCGCGTTCGACTGGGTGCCCGACTTCGCCAAGGGCCTCGTGCGCGACTTGCGCGTGCGCTGGGCGTTCGAGGAACTCGGCGCGCCCTATGCGGTCGAGAAGTTCGGCGCCGCCGCGCCGCGGCCCGAGGGCTACGTCCAGTGGCAGCCGTTCGAACAGGTCCCGGCCTTCCGCGACGGCGATCTCGAGCTGTTCGAGACCGGTGCGATCCTGCTCTACCTGGCGCAGAAGCACGATGCCCTGCTGCCGAAGGACGAACGGGTCCGGTGGCAAGCGATCGCCTGGGTCTTCGCCGGGCTCAACAGCGTCGAACCGGTCTTTCAGCGCTATTTCGCTTACGCCGTCTTCAACGCCGGCAAGGACTGGGCCGAGGGCGCCAAGGAGGCGGTGCTGCCGCTGCTCAGGCAGAAGCTCAAGCGCGTGTCCGACGCGCTGGGCGACAAGGACTGGCTCGCGGGCGAGTTCTCCATTGCCGACATCATGATGGTGACCGTGCTCAACAACCTGCGCGAGACCGACTTCGTCGCCGAGTTTCCCAACCTTGCCGCCTACCATGCGCGCGGCATGGCGCGGGACGCCTACCAGCGGGCGCTGGCCGCCCAGATCGACGATTTCACGGGCGCGCCGCCCGCCGCTGCCGCCTGACAAGGGGAGAGAGACCATGGTGATCCACGGCTACGTGATCCCGGTTCCGGAAGGAAAGAAGCAGGAATATCTCGAACTGGCGCAGTGGTACGACGCCTTGATGATCGAACACGGCGCGATCGAGGTGTTCGAAGGCTGGGAGCTCGAGGTGCCCGATGGCAAGGCGACCGACTTTCGCCGGGCCGTCGCCGCCGAGAAGGGCGAGAAGATCGTCTTCAGCTGGATTCTCTGGCCCGACCAGGCGACCGCCGATGCGGCGCACGAGGTGGTCCATGAGGACGAGCGTTTCACCTCGCTGACCAGCTTCCCGTTCGACGGCAAGCGGATGATCGTCGGCACCTGGTCCCCGATCGTCGCCCTCAGAAGGGACTGAGCCATGACCGGCATGCCCATCTGGTACGAACTGATGACGCCCGAACCGGCCGCCGTCGCCAATTTCTATGCCGCGGTCGGGGGGTGGACGATCCCGGCCGCGGGCAACGTTACGCCCGGCGGATCGGATTACCGGATGATATTCCGGCCCGACGGCGGCAATCTCGGCGGCCTGCTCAAGATGAGCCAGGACATGATCGACCACGGCGGCAAGCCGGGCTGGATCGCCTACTTCCACGTCGCCGACGTCGATGCAGCGGTCGCCGAGGTGAAGGCCGGTGGCGGCGCGGTGCACATGCCCGCGACCGACCTGCCGGTCGGGCGCATCGCCATGGTCTCCGATCCGCAAGGCGCGCCCTTCTACCTGATGGACCCGATCCCGCTGGAAGGCGACCCCGACGCAAAGAGCGATGTCTTCGACGTTTCCCGGCCGGGTCACGTGGCCTGGAACGAACTCAACACCGATGGCGCGCCCGGTCAGGAGGAATTCTACACTGCCCTCCTCGGCTGGAGCAATTGCGGCGAGATGCCGATGCCGGGCGACAACACCTACCGCTTCGTCGAGTGCGAAGGGGTGCGGATCGGCGCGATCGGCTCGATGAAACCCGCAGGCATGCCCTCGATGTGGCTGTTCTACCTGCGCGTCGCGGACATTGCCGCGGCCAGGGACGCGGTCGAGGCCAGCGGCGGCACGATCGTCCACGGCCCGCACGAGGTGCCCGGCGGCGACACGATCATGGTGGCGACCGATCCCGCCGGAGCGCGGATCGGTATCGTCGGCAAGTAGGAGAGAGGCCATGAGTCACAGGGCAGCCAATTGCATCTGGTTCGACAAGGAAGCCGAGGAAGCCGCGCGTTTCTACACCGCGACCTTCCCCGACAGCGAAATGGGCAAGGTCCACCGCGCGCCGGCCGATTTTCCTTCCGGCAAGGAAGGCGACGTGCTGATCGTCGAGTTCACCGTTTGCGGGATACCCTGCGTCGGCCTCAACGGCGGCCCGATCTTCCAGCCGGACGAAGCATTTTCGATCCAGGTCTATACCGATACGCAGGAAGAGACCGACCGGCTGTGGAACGCGGTGGTCGACAACGGCGGCAAGGAAAGCGCCTGCGGCTGGTGCAAGGACAAGTGGGGCATCAGCTGGCAGATCACCCCGCGGATACTGATCGACATGTACGACAACCCCGACAAGGAAGCGCAGAAGCGCGGCTTTGCCGCGATGCTTGAAATGCAGAAGATCGATATTGCCGCGATCGAAGCTGCTCTGGCGGGAGACTAGCCCATGCCCCGCAAGATCATCGGATCGGCCTTCATGACGCTCGACGGGGTCATCCAGGCCCCGGGCGGACCGAACGAGGACACCACCGGCGGCTTTGCCAACGGCGGCTGGGTCTTCCGCGTGTGGGACGAAGGCGTCGATGCCGCCATCGGCGACATCTTCGACCGCGACTACGACCTGCTGCTCGGCCGGCGGACCTACGACATCTTCGCGGCCCACTGGCCCTATGTCGAAGGCCCCGAAGCGCCGATGGGCGAAGCCTTCACAAGGGCCAACAAGTACGTCCTGACCCGCGGCGATCAGCCGCTCGAGTGGGCCAACAGCCACCGCATGGCCGGCGTCGAGGACGTCGCGAAGGTCAAGGCCGGCGAGGGGCCCGACATCATCATCCAGGGCTCGGGCACGATCTATCCCGCGCTGCTCGCGGCGGGGCTGCTCGACGAACTCACTTTGATGATCATGCCGATCACCGTCGGACCGGGAAAGGGCTTGTTCGGCCCGGGAACGCCCGCCGGGATGCTCGAACTGGTGCGCAGCACGGTCACCGACAAAGGCACGGTCATCGCCACCTACAAACCCGGCGGGGCGCTGCCGCCGGTGCAGGAAGGTGCGCCCGAGCAGAGCGGCAGCGCCCGCGAGCAGGAGCGCCAGCGACGCATGGCTGAGGGCACCTGGTGATGCTCGAACTCCATGGCCACCCTTTTTCGTCCTACACCTGGAAGGCGCTGATACCGCTCTATGCCAACGGCACGCCGTTCACCTTCGTCGGGATGGACAGCGACAAGCCGTTGCACCAGCAGTTCTGCGGCAAGGTCCATCCCGGCGGTCACATCCCGGTCCTGGTGGACGACGGCAAGGTCGTCGTCGAAGCGACGAGCATCGTCGAACACCTCGCCGTCCGACACCCCGGCGCGGCGCCGCTGATACCGGCCGATCCGGCCGAAGCCGTCGTCGCGCGGATGTTGGACCGGGTGTTCGACAACTACGTGATGGGCAACATGCAGCGGTTCGTTTCCACCTGGTTCGTCAGCCGCGACCGCCCCGAACAGGGCCTGCGCGAAACGCCGGACCCGGCCGAACAGGAAGCGGCGAGGACGCGGTTGCGCCAGGCCTACGATTGGCTGGAGGGCTGGCTCGAGGCCAACCGGCTGCCGCCGCACGTCAGCCTCGTGACCTGCGCCGCCGCGCCAAGCCTGTTCTATGCCGACTGGATCGAGCCGATCACCGCCGACCGGCCGCGGCTCGCGGCGTTGCGCGCCGAATTGCTGGCGCTGGAGCCGGTGGCGCGCTGCGTCGAGGAGGCGCGGCCTTACCGCGCCTTCTTTCCGCCCGGTGCGCCCGACCGCGACTGAAAAAATCGCTGTCCTACACGAAGCCGAGATGCTTGTTGGCACCGGTTTGCGAAGCGAGGCGAAGGCAGCGGCGGGCGTGATTGGGCAAAAGCCACACAGGGGCTCGGGAATTGGAGAGAAATCGCCATGAAAACCGTGGCGTATGGCGAAAGCCACAGTTTTCAAAACTCCGTTGCGCGGTCCACGTCATCACGTTGACCGCAGCGGTATGTTCCCGTAATGTTCTGCGAAGTGTTCTGGGGAGATTCGACGATGGCCGCCTTCACCTTCTTCTACAATCCGATGAGCCGGGCGCAGATCGCGCGCTGGGCGCTGCACGAGGTCGGGGCGGATTACGATCCGGTGCTCGTGCGCTGGGACGACAAGCCTGCCGCCTTTGTCGCCGCCAACCCCATGCAGAAGCTTCCGACCATCATCCACCACCTCGACGGAAAAGATCAGGTGGTGACGGAAGCGGCGGCTATCTGCCATTACCTTGCCTTGACCCATCGCGATGCGGGCCTGCTTCCGACGGGGCAGGAACAGGGCGACTATTTTCGCTGGCTGCTGTTCGCCGCCGGGCCGGTCGAACAGGCGGTGACCAGCAAGGCGATGGGCTGGAACCCGACCGACAGGCAGGAAATGACGGTCGGCTTCGGCAGCTTCGATCGCACGATCGACGCCCTCGATGGCTGGTTCGCCGACCACGATTACGTGTGCGGAAGCCGTTTCACCATGTCCGACGTCTATGTCGGCTCGGCGGTCGACTGGGGCCTGCAGTTCGGCACCATGCCCGAACGGACTGCGCTCAAGGCCTACGCCGAACGCTGCCGCGCCCGGCCCGCCTACCAGGAGGGCAAGCGCATCGACACGGCGGAAATGCAGACCCTGCAGGGAGAGGGCTGAGCTGGTTCGGCCGCGCACCCCGCGCAGCCGATTGACCCTGTCTCGCTGGCTCCGTAGCAACGCGCGCAAAGGGAGTGGGTGGATGTATGGCAGCGGTTTTCGCAAGCTCTTGTGCAGCCTTGCAGGTCTCGTACTGTCGCTTGCCGTTCCGGCAGCGGCGCAGGACAGCAAGATGATCGCCATCGAAACGCCTGCCATCGCCGGGGAAATCCCGCTCGGCACCGGAGGGGTCGATGGCTCGCAGGCCGGCGAATCCTGGTACCGGGAACCTGACGGCAACCGTTTCGCCCGCAATGTCGTCAGCGCCACGCTCACTCCCGTCCTGCCCGATCCGGCCAAGGCCAACGGGACCGCGGTGATCGTGGCCCCGGGCGGAGCCTTCATGCTGCTGTCGATGGACAACGAGGGATTCAAGGTCGCCCGCGCGCTCGCCGACCGCGGCATTGCCGCCTTCGTGCTCAAGTATCGCCTCAAGCCCACCGCTCCCTCGCTGGCCCAGTTCGAAAAGGACGTCGCCGCACGGATGAGCGACGTCGGATCGGCGGATTCGCGGCTCAGCCCGGACGAAGCGATCGCGGGGCTCGGCGACCAGATCGCCGATGCCAAGGCGGCCTATGCCCTCGTGCGTTCGCGCGCGGCGGAGTGGCATGTCGATCCCTCGCGCGTCGGCATGATCGGCTTTTCCGCCGGGGCCATGACGACGATGGTCACCACGCTCGCCGCTCCCGAGGTGAATCCGGCCTTCATCGGCCCGATCTACGGCTCGATGGAAGCCGTCAGCGTCCCCGCCGATGCGCCGCCGATGTTCGCGGTGATCGCCTCGGATGACCCGCTTTTCGGGCACAAGGGCTTCGGCCTGCTCGATGCGTGGCAGGCGGCCGGCAAGCCGGTTGAGTTCCACATGTACGAGCACGGCGGCCACGGGTTCGGGCTCGGCAGGCAAGGCACGACCAGCCCCGGCTGGTTCGACGCCTTCATGCTCTGGCTCGAGGTCCGGGGTTTCCTCGAGCCTTCTGCATAGGCGTCAGGCGAAGGCCGCCGCCCCGCGCAGCAACTGGTAGGCCTCGACGACACGCTGCAGGCTCGCCTCGTGGCTCCGGTCTCCGCCGTTGCGGTCCGGGTGGTAGCGCCGGACCAGCTCGGAATAGCGCCGACGCAGGCTGGTGCGGTCGGCCTGTGGGTCGAGGCCCATCACGCCGAGCGCCTCGCGTTCGCGCGGCGTGAAGCGGGCGAACTCGGCGTGCCCCTTCGCCCGCCCGCCGGCCCGCGCCTTCAAGTCGCGAGCCCGTGCGCCGATGGCGTCGAGCGGATCGTCGAAGTCGGCCCAGCGCGGCACGCCGTCGACTCCGGCATCGGCGCGGAAAGCCTTAGTCTCGGTGCGCCAGCCGGCCGCAGGCGACTGCGCGGCGTAGATCTCGTCGGCGCTCATGCCCTCGAACCAGTCGTAGCCGGCGTTGAACTCGCGCACATGGTCGAGACAGAACCAGCGCCAGTCGCCGGGTCCGTCGAAGCCGGCGCCGCGCGAACCGGGCGCGCGGAATTCGCCGGCCTCGTCGCATCCCGGCGCCTCGCATGACCTACCGCTATCTTCGAACCGCCCGTGGAACCTTTGGCTGCGCATCCGCTATAGGATGGGGAGACTCGCCCCAGAAAGGAACCCCCGTTGGCCGGACCGCTTGCACAAGAAATCGAAAACCTGCTGCGCGAAGCCTTCGCGCCTTCGCACCTTGCGGTGACCAACGACAGCGCCAGGCACCACGGCCACGCCGGTGACGACGGCAGCGGCGAATCGCACTTTTCGGTGGTGATCGAAAGCGAAGCGTTCGCCGGCAAGTCCCGGCTCGACCGCCAGCGCATGGTCAACCGCGCGCTCGGCGACATTCCCGGCCGGCGGGTGCACGCCCTGGCGATCCGCGCGCTCGCCCCGGGAGAGGCCGCGTGAGCATCGAGCTGTGGTACTGGCCCGAAATCCCCGGCCGCGGCGAGTTCGTGCGCCTGTTCATGGAAGGCGCCGAAATCGAATACGAAGACATGGCGCGCGAGCAGGGAGCCGACGCGCTGGTCGAACATATGCACGCGCTCGAAGGCATTCGCCCGTTCGCGCCGCCCTACATCGTTGATGGAGACCTGTGCATCGGCCAAGTGGCGCACGTTCTCGCCTACCTGACCGACAAGTACGGCCTCGGATCGGGCGAACTCGAAACCGACCTGCAGCTGATCCAGCTCCAGCTCGACATCACCGACTTCGTCGCCGAAGTGCATTCGGTCCACCACCCGATCGCGAGCAGCCTCTACTACGCCGACCAGATGGACGCCGCGTTCGAACGTGCGCAGGACTTCCGCGCCAACCGCATCCCCAAGTTCCTGATCCATTTCGACAACGCCCTGGCGGTGCACGGCGGCCCATACTCGCTCGGCCAGCAGTGGACCCATGTCGACACCAGCCTGTTCCAGGTCATGGAAGGGCTCGACTACATGTTTCCAAAGTACATGAGGAAGATGCAAGGCACGTGGGCCAACCTCGAAGGGCTGCAGGCCGCGGTACCGGAGATCGACGGCGTGGCGGATTACCTTGCCAGCGAGCGGCGGATGGATTTCAACGAGGACGGCATCTTCCGGCACTACGAGGAGCTCGACGAGCAATGAGCATCACCAAGGCCGTCACTCCGGTCAGCCACGATCTCGGCAGCTTCACGGTGCGGCGCGCGGTGCCGAGCGCCGAGTGCCGCATGGTCGGCCCGTTCGTGTTCGTCGATCAGTTCGGCCCGGCGCAGCTCGATCTCGGCTCGGGCATGGACGTGCGGCCGCACCCGCACATCTGCCTCGCCACAGTGACCTGGCTGTTCGAGGGCGCGATCGACCACCGCGACAGCCTCGGCACCTACTCGACGATCCATCCCGGCACGGTGAACTTGATGACCGCCGGCAAGGGCATCGTCCATTCCGAGCGCAGCCCACTGGATGAGCGCAAAGCCGGCCCAAGGCTCTACGGCATGCAGACCTGGCTCGCGCTGCCCGACGGCAGGGAAGAGATCGACCCGGCGTTCGAGGCGGTCGGCGATCTACCGCTGGTTTCCGATGGCGGAGTCGAAGCGCGGATTATCATGGGCGGCCTGTGGGGCGAGACGGCCAAGACTACCTGTTACGCCGAGACCATCTATGCCGAGATCGTGCTCGCCGAGGGTGGGAAGATTCCGATCGAAGCCGAAGCGGACGAACGCGCGGTCATGCTGGTTGGCGGCGAGGGCAGCCTCGATGGCCAGCCGCTCGAACTCTACACGCTCTATGTGCTCAAACCCGGCGAGGCGATGACGCTGCGTTCTGATAAGGGCGGGCGCGCCATGCTGCTCGGCGGCGAGGCTTTCCCCGAGCGGCGACATGTGTGGTGGAACTTCGTCGCTTCCAGCCGCGAGCGGATCGAGCAGGCCAAGGCCGATTGGCGCGACGGCCGCTTCGGCAAGGTCCCGGGAGACGAGGCCGAGTTCATTCCGCTGCCCGAAAAGCCTCTGACTGTCAGCTATCCCTGATGGAGCGCGTCGAGCTTGCCTCGGGCGTGGCGCTCGCGGTCGAGGACACCGGCCCGCGCGGTGCGCCGGTGCTCCTGTTCCTCCACGGCTTCCCCGAAAACCACCGCACATGGCGACATCAGGTCGCGCATTTTTCGGATCGCTTCCGTTGCATTGCGCCCGACCAGCGCGGCTTCGGCGGTTCTGACCAACCGCAGGAGGTCGGCGAATACACGGCCGACAAGCTGGTCGGTGATGTGTTCCAGTTGGCCGATGCGCTGGGGATCGGCAAGTTCACTGTGGTCGGTCACGATTGGGGCGGGGCGATCGCCTGGATCGTCGCCGCGCTGGGGCAGGGCACCCGCGTCGAGCGCGCAGTGATTGCCAATGCGCCGCATGCCGAGGTCTTCCAGAAGCTGCTCTGGCTCGATCCCGTCCAGCGCAAGGCGAGCCAGTACATGCGCGTCTTCCGCGACCCGGGCAACGATCCCTTGGTGCGCGAGTACGGACTCGCTCCCGTGCTAACGAAAGCGCTCGACTGGAAGCGGCCCACGCCCTGGCCCGACGCGGAGCGCGCCGCGCTGATCGCCGAATGGGCCGACCCGGCGCGCGCTTTCGCCATGCTCAATTGGTACCGCGCCAGCCAGATCGTCGTGCCGCCGCTCGATGCGCCCTACGCGCTGCCGGCGGATTTCGCCGTGCCATCGCTGCCGCGTATCACTATTCCGACGTTGGTAATCTGGGCGATGGAGGACGAGGCATTGCCGCCGTCTAACCTAGCCGGACTGAACGAGCAGGTGTCGGACCTGACGGTCGCCGAGATTCCTGGGTCCGGGCATTTTGTTCCGTGGGAAGCACCCGATGCGGTCAACGCGGCCATGGAAGCGTTTCTTCGGCCATAAGCAGGTGGTCCGAACGCCCTTGCTGCAATGCGGCATCGTATGGTAAATCGACGTTAACGATTGAGGCCGAAATGTGAGAGACGGCTCATGACGCGTTACGAAATTGCGGCGATGCTCCTCGTCATGCTGGTTTTCGCGGTCGTTGCCGTTGCCGTAATGACGGTCCGGTACGCCCGTTACCAGCGCCGCATCGCACGCGGAATGCGCAGGGCCAAGCCGGTCCCCAAACCGTTCTGGATCAAATAGTTCGGCTCAGCCGCCGAGCCATTCGACCCACGCACCGTGCGGATGGGCCGAAGTCAGATGAACGGCCTCTTCGCCGCCCGGCCAGTACCTGACGCGCAATTCGTGCGCGAAGGTTGCACGGTTGGTTTCGAGCGAGAGCCACGCGAGCGGCCGATTCGAATCGGCCTCGGCACCCGCCGTCTCCATCATCTCGCTGATCGCCTGCTTCGATGTATCGGGCAGGTACTGCCACATCACGGTATGGAACAGCACACGGGTGACGCCGTCTTGCTGCGGCCGGGCGAGCATCTCGCGCACGAAGTCCGCTGCATCCTGCCGCACGAGGTCGGGCGCGGCCTGCCGGGCCATGGCGATCGCGGTGTCGAGCCGCGTCATGCGCTCGGTGGCATCGGCCCAGACGTAGGCTTTGAGGCGCAGCGCCTGGTCGGGGTCGGTGAGGTCGATCGGAGTCAGGTCGCAGCCTCGGACATCGACGATCTCGACCGGGTTCTGCGGCGGCGGTGGCCCGCGCCATTCAGGCGCGATCTTCATCCGCGAGAGGCCCGGCCCGGCCGTGGTCCCGCCGAGATCGTAGCGATAGCGGCCCATCATCGTGTTTACGCCCGCACTGGCGCCGATCTCGTTGAGTTCGAACTTTGGCCCTAGCTTGCCCGAAAGCCACAACAGACCGGCCATGACGCTGGCCGAACGGCCGGCTTCGTTGGTCTGCGGCGGGCCGTCGAGCCACGGCATCAGCCGGGCATCGAACCTGTCCGCAATGTCGGCAACGATGGCATCGATCGCCTTCTGATCGGTCAGCAAGCCGGCATAGACGGGTTCGAGCCGCCGGTCCTCGCCGGTCAGGAACAGCCAATGCAGGCCGGCCGCAACGCGCAGAGGCATGGCGTCGGCGAGCGACAGTCCCTGCCAGTTGGCCATGCGCCGCGCTGTGGCGGTTTCGGTGTCGAGGATTGCCAGCTCGGCACGGATCACGCGGCCGGCGCAGGGTGCCCCCGCCTTTTCGCAGTGCGTCGCCTGCCAATCGATCGCCTCACGCACATCGGCAATTTCCATAACCGGCTTGTCGGCCATTGGCGTTGCCCTTTCCCGTGCCGCTCTCTATCTGCGCCCTCGATGGCCGAACCGCTGACCTTCGCCGTGCCCAAGGGGCGCATTCTCGACGAGGCGCTGCCCGTGATGGCGCGCGCCGGCCTCGTGCCGGAAAGTGCGTTCCACGACAAGGGGAACCGCGCTCTATCCTTCGCTTGCGAGGGCGGCGGCGCAAGACTCATCCGGGTGCGTGCCTTCGATGTCGCCACCTTCGTGGCCTTCGGTGCGGCGCAGGCGGGAATCGTCGGTTCCGACGTGATCGAGGAATTCGAGTTTTCCGAGCTCTATGCGCCGGTCGATCTCGATATCGGACACTGCCGACTGGCGCTTGCCGCGCCCAAGGATGCCGCCCGCTACGCGCCGGGCAACGCCAGCCACATCCGCGTGGCAACGAAGTATCCCAACCTGACCAAGCGCTGGTTCGAAACCAAGGGCGTGCAGGCGGAATGCATCAAGCTCAACGGCGCGATGGAACTGGCGCCGGGGCTCGGGCTGGCCGGGCAGATCGTCGATCTCGTCTCGACCGGGCGCACGCTGAAGGACAACGGGCTGGTAGAGATGGAGACGATCATGGACATCTCGGCTCGCCTGATCGTCAACCGCGCTGCGCTCAAGACCGATCCCCGGGTCGCGGCGCTGGTGGAAACGTTCCGCACCCAGGCGCAGGCCGGGGCCGAGGCGGCTTGATGCTCCGTCTCAATACCGCCGATGCCGAGTTTGCGAAGAAGTTCGAGCGGCTGGTCGAGGACCGGCGCGAGAGCGGCGAGAACGTCGAGCGAACCGTCGCGGAAATCCTCGACAAGGTCCGCAGCCGCGGCGACGAGGCGCTCAAGGAACTGTCGGCGCGCTACGACAACTATTTCCTGACCGACGAGGACGCGACCTGGCGCATTGCCCCGGAGGAGTGCGAAGCGGCGTTCAAGGCGCTCGACGGCAAGCTGCGCGATGCGCTCGAGCTCGCTGCCGCGCGGATCCGCGCTTATCACGAAGTGCAGCTTCCCGCAGGCCGCGACTACACCGACGATGTCGGCGTGCGGCTCGGCGCCAAGTGGCGGCCGGTCGACGCTGCGGGGCTCTATGTGCCGGGGGGGCGCGCCGCCTATCCTTCCTCGCTACTGATGAACGCCATCCCGGCAAAGGTCGCCGGGGTCGAACGGCTCGTCGTCGCGACGCCGACCCCGAGGGGCGAGATCAATCCGCTGGTCCTGGCTGCCGCGCATCTCGCCGGGATCGAGGAAATCTGGCGTGTCGGCGGCGCCCAAGCGGTGGCGGCGCTGGCTTACGGCACCGACCGCATACCGCCCGTCGACGTCATCACCGGTCCCGGAAACGCCTACGTCGCCGAAGCCAAGCGCCAGCTCTACGGCCGCGTCGGGATCGACATGGTCGCGGGGCCGAGCGAGATCCTGGTTATCGCCGACGGCAGGAACGATGCCGACTGGATCGCCGCCGACCTGCTTAGCCAGGCCGAGCACGATCCCTCGAGCCAGTCGATCCTGATCACCGACGACGCCGAGTTCGCCGAACAGGTCGAGGACCGGATCGACGTGCAGTGCGCCATGCTTTCGACGAACCGTATCGCCCGGTCGAGCTGGGACGAGTACGGCGTCATGATCGTGGTCGGCGACATGGCCGAAGCTCCTGCGCTGGCCAACCGTCTCGCCGCCGAGCACGTCGAGCTTGCGATCGAGGACCCCGAAGCCATGTTTGCCGAGCTGCGCCATGCCGGCAGCGTGTTCTTCGGCCGGCTTACGCCAGAAGCGGTTGGCGATTATGTCGCAGGTCCGAACCACGTCCTGCCCACCGGACGCCGCGCGCGGTTCGCCAGCGGGCTCTCGGTGCTCGATTTCATGAAGCGCACCAGTTTCATCCAGATGGGCGAGGCCGGCCTCGCAGCGATCGGCCCGGCGGCAATCGCCCTGGCCGAGGCCGAAGGGCTACCGGCGCACGCCAATTCGGTCAAGTTGAGGCTCGCATGAGCGGTCGCGCGCAGTCCCGTTCCGCCGCCCGCCTTGCTGCGGTGCAGGCGTTGTACCAGCAGCGCATGGAAGGCACGGCTCCGGCCAGGCTGCTCAACGAGTTCCACCAACACCGCCTCGGCCGCGCAATCGACGGGGACCAATATGCCGAGGCCGACGTCGATTTCTTCGACGATCTGGTCAGCGGCACGCTGGCCCGCAGCGACGAGATTGATGCACTGCTGGAAGAACGGCTGGCCGAGGGCTGGAGCCTCGCCCGGCTCGACCGCACGCTGCTGCAGATCCTGCGCGCCGGGTCCTACGAGTTGCTGGCCCGTGCCGACGTTCCTGTCGGAACGGCGATCAGCGAATACGTCGACGTTGCCCATGCATTCTTCGACGAGCGCGAGGCGAAGTTCGTCAACGGCGTCCTCGACAAGGTGGCAAAGGCCGTTCGCACCTAGCCGTCACGCGCCGCCGAACACCCAGTCGAGATAGGCTGCGGTACGGATACCGGCCTGCTGCATCCGCAGCTCCAGCGTCGGGGTCCAGTCGTAGACGTAGTGGTATTCGAGCTTGAACGGCGCCTCGACCGTTCCGTTGCCGTACTCGGCGCTCGGTGCAGGGTAGAGCCTGTTGCGAACGGCTATGCTTTCCGCCAGCCAGTCGGCCGGCTTCGGGTCCCACCACGACACCACCTGCTCGGGCGTCATCCGCCCCTCTAGTCTGTCGGCGTATTCGCTGAAGCTGAGACCCTGCTTCTCGATCATCCCGACGTCCCACACCCAGTGCAGGTTCTGCGGGACGGGGTTGTCGAACCACAGCACCTTGATGTCGTTGCCGCCGCGGTCGCCGTCCTTGCCGACGTGCAGCGGCTGATGGAGGTCGGCGACGATGTGGACCACGAAGCGCAGCGCCAGCGCGCGCTCGGCGGGCGGAGTCGCCGGATCGCGCAGCTCGCGCGTGAACTTGTCGAGCGCGGTGATCGCATCGCCTTCGGGCGGATGGACGAGATCCGCGGCGCCATCTTCGGGATGTTGCAGCGTAACGAAATGCCAGGGGTAGGCCGTCTTGCGCAGGAACTCGTCAGGACTCGAACGTTGTTCGTCGGGCCATGTGGCGCTTTCCGGCAAGCCCTCGGTGCCGAGAATCTGCTCGATCCGAGCCCGCGTCTGGCCGCTGACGTTGTCCTGCGCTATCTGGGCGGCGATGCGATGACCGGTCGGCCCCCAGGCGGCGGCGGGCGCTGTGGTCAGAGCAAGGCCGGACACGGCAAGAAGGGCGGCAAGACGTTTCATGCAGGCGAATCCCGGTGCGGTTGATCTGGCGTTTTCGCTAAGCGGTATGACCGCGCGATGAAAGGGGAAGCCGGTTTCGTCGCAGCCTTGCGCCGCCTCGCCACCGATCCCGCGGCGCGAGGGCTTGCCGACGATTGCGCGGTGATCGAACTGGGCGGGGAAGCGCTGGTTCTGACCCACGATATGCTGGTCGAAGGAGTCCACGTCTTTGCCGATGCGGACCCCGCCGACATTGCGTGGAAGCTCGTCGCAGTGAACCTCTCGGACCTTGCCGCCAAGGGCGCGCGCCCGCTCGGCGTTCTGCTCGGTCACATGCTCGGCAATGGCGACGAGCGCTTCCTGAACGGCCTTCACGAGGTCCTCACGCACTACGGCGTCCCGCTGCTGGGCGGAGACACGGTCGCCGGCGAGGGGCGGCGTGCCTGGGGCCTGACGGCAGTGGGGCAAGCAACGCACCGCCCCGTCCCATCGCGCGCCGGGGCGCAGCGGGGGGACGGGGTGTGGCTGACCGGCGAGATCGGCGCCGCCATGCTCGGCTTCGAGGCGCTGCGCGACAGGACCGGGGCCGACAGCACGGCCTACCGCCGGCCGATGGCGCGGCTCGCCGAGGGAGAGGCTCTGGCGCCGCTGGTCACGGCCATGATGGATGTCTCCGACGGTCTGCTGCTCGATGCTGCGCGTATCGCCGAGGCCAGCGGTGTAACGGTCTCGCTCGACAGCGCGGCGATCCCACTCGCGCCTTCCCGCGACCGGTTTGGCGACGCGGTCCGCTGGGGCGACGATTACGAATTGTTGTTTACCCTCCCGGCCAAGGTTCAACCACCCGTCGGCGCATCGCGCATCGGCCGGATCATGGAAGCGGGACCCTCGGGGTTGCTGCTCGACGGGCGGGAACCCGATGGCGAACTCGGCTGGCTTCACGGCACCGAGGGTTAGCTCACGGAGCGCGCACCGGTCGGGCCCGCGGGCCGCCACCGGAAATCTCCAGATTGGGACTTGCGCGGCGCACGGGCGGCCTATAGCCAACCGCATCGCCCGCGTCCGAGCGGCGCAGGGCGGCCTTGGGAGAATAAGGGGGAAGGCCACCACATGGACCTCACAGTCATTGCTATTATCCTCGGCTTGCTGGCAGTCGTTTACGGCTTCGTCACCAGCCGCCAGGTTCTCGGCGCCAGCGCCGGTTCCGAAAAGATGCAGGAAATCGCCGCCGCCATCCAGGAAGGCGCGCAGGCCTATCTCAAGCGTCAGTACACCACCATCGGCGTTGTCGGCATTGTCGTGGCCGTTCTGGTTGCGCTTTTCCTCGGCCCGATCAGCGCATCGGGCTTCGTGCTCGGCGCGATCCTGTCGGGGGTCGCAGGCTTTATCGGCATGAACATCTCCGTGCGCTCGAACGTTCGCACGGCGCAGGCGGCTTCACAGGGTCTGCAGCAGGGCCTGACACTGGCGTTCCGCGCCGGGGCCATCACCGGCATGCTGGTGGCCGGCCTCGCGCTGCTCGCGATCTCGGTGTTCTTCTGGTACCTGACCGGCCCCGCCGGCTATGCGGCCAACGACCGCACAGTGGTCGAGGCGCTCACCGCGCTGGCCTTCGGTGCCTCGCTGATCTCGATCTTCGCGCGTCTCGGCGGCGGTATCTTCACCAAGGCGGCCGACGTGGGCGCCGACCTGGTCGGCAAGGTCGAAGCCGGAATTCCCGAAGACGATCCCCGCAACCCCGCCGTGATCGCCGACAACGTCGGTGACAACGTCGGCGACTGCGCCGGCATGGCCGCCGACCTTTTCGAGACCTACGTCGTCACCGTCGGTGCGACGATGGTCCTCACCGCGCTACTCCTCAAGGGCCTCGGCGATCTGTTGATGCCGATGATGAGCCTGCCGCTGCTGATCGGCGGTGCCTGCATCGTCACCTCGATCATCGGTACTTATGCCGTTCGCCTCGGCGGCGGCACCAACGTGATGGGCGCGATGTACAAGGGCTTCCTGCTCACCGCCGTCCTTTCGGTTCCGCTGATCTGGTTCGTCATTGCCTATGCACTGGGCGACATGAACGCGGTCATCGGCGGCACGCCCGTCGGTGCGTCCGTTGCGGGCCCCGCCGCTGGCGGTGTCGCAGTCGCGGCCGAGGCAGCGGTCGTCGGTGGGTTCACCGGCATGGACCTGTTCTGGTGTTCCTTCCTCGGCCTGGTCATCACCGGGCTGATCATCTGGATCACCGAATACTACACCGGCACCGGGTTCCGCCCGGTCCGCTCGATCGCCAAGGCGTCCGAGACGGGTCACGGCACCAACGTCATCCAGGGCCTGGCGATCTCGCTCGAATCGACCGCGCTGCCCACGCTGGTGATCGTTGCCGGCATCATCATCGCCTACCAGTTGGCGGGTCTGATCGGCATTGCCTACGCGGCGACCGCGATGCTGGCGCTGGCCGGCATGGTCGTGGCGCTGGACGCCTATGGCCCGGTCACCGACAACGCCGGCGGCATCGCCGAAATGGCCGGTCTCGACGACAGCGTGCGCGAGAAGACCGACCTGCTCGACGCCGTGGGCAATACCACCAAGGCGGTTACCAAGGGGTATGCGATCGGATCGGCCGGCCTTGCCGCGCTGGTGCTGTTCGCCGCCTACACCACCGACCTTCGCGAGTTCTTCCCGACGCTGACGGTCAACTTCAGCCTCGAGAACCCCTACGTCATCGTCGGTCTGCTGCTCGGTGCGCTCCTGCCCTACCTGTTCGGATCGATGGGCATGACCGCTGTCGGCCGTGCCGCGGGCGACGTCGTCAAGGACGTGCGCGACCAGTTCGCCTCCGATCCGGGCATTATGGCCGGCACCAGCCGTCCGAACTATGCCCGCACGGTGGATCTCGTCACCAAGGCGGCGATCAAGGAAATGATCGTCCCTTCGATGCTGCCGGTGCTGGCGCCGATCGTGGTCTACTTCGTGATCACTGCCATCGCGGGGCAGGAGAACGGCTTTGCCGCGCTCGGGGCGCTGCTGCTCGGCGTGATCGTCGGCGGCCTGTTCGTCGCGCTGTCGATGACCGCCGGCGGCGGCGCGTGGGACAACGCGAAGAAGTACATCGAGGACGGGCACCACGGCGGCAAGGGCTCGGAAGCCCACAAGGCCGCGGTGACCGGCGACACGGTGGGCGACCCCTACAAGGATACCGCCGGTCCGGCGGTCAATCCGATGATCAAGATCACCAACATCGTTGCGCTTCTGCTGCTCGCGGCTCTCGCCGCAGGCTGACCCGGAACGGCACAGATTGGTCGAAAGGCCCCGCCCAGAGCAATCCGGGCGGGGTTTTTCATGGTCCGGGCGGAGTTCGTTAATCCTTCCTTGGTCTTGCAATCGTATCGCCGGGGCGACGGCACGCCCGGCCGCCTCTACGAAGGTTAACGCCAAGCATGGCCACCAGGCCCGCCAGCGCCGAACCCCTTGCGCGCCCGCCGGAGGCGCGCGCCGACACCTGGCGCATGGTGGATCGCGAATGGGAGGAATTCGGCGGAGCAGAGCAGCAGAGCCGCTGGGATGCGTTGGCGGAGCGGGCAGCCGAGCCCAATCCCTTCTTCGAAAGCTGGTATCTGCTGCCGTCGCTGCGGATGTTCGATCCTCGCCGCCGGGTCAGGTTGCTGTGCCTCGAAAGCGAAGGCCAACTCGCCGCGGTGATGCCGCTGCGCCGCGATCTCGCCTATTACCAGTACCCCTTTCCGCAATGGTCGACCTGGATCCACAGCAATTGCTTCCTCGGATCGCCGCTCGTGGCGCGCGGTTTCGAAACCGCGTTCTGGCGCGAGCTGTTCGATTGGCTGGACGGCAACGCCGGTCCCGCGCTGTTTCTTCATCTGACCCACGTGCCGCTGCAGGGCGCGCTATGGGATGCGCTCAAAGCGGTCTGTTCTAAAGACGGTCGCGAAGCTTGGCTGGTCAAGCGCGAGGAGCGCGCCATGCTTGCTTCCGAGCTTGCGCCTGCAGACTATTTCGAAGCGGCGTTGGGCGCAAAAAAGCGCAAGGAACTGCGCCGCCAGCGCCGCCGGCTGGAAGAAGAAGGCCGCTTCGAAGTGTGCCGCAGCATCGACAGCGAAGGCCTGGAGACCTGGATCGACGAATTTCTGGCGCTTGAACGCTCGGGCTGGAAAGGGGCCGAAGGTTCGGCACTGGCCAGTTCCCCGGGCACCGAAGCGCTGTTTCGCCACGCGATCGACGGAGCCGCGGCGCGCGGAAAGCTTGAACGGCTCGGGCTGAGAATCGACGGCGAACCCGTGGCGATGCTCGCCAGTTTTCTCACCCCGCCGGGCGCCTTCTCGTACAAGACCGCGTTCGACGAACGCTATTCCCGCTATTCGCCCGGCGTGCTGCTGCAGCGCGAGAACCTGGCGGTGCTCGAACGGCCCGGGATCGAATGGACCGACAGTTGTGCCGCGGCGGATCACCCGATGATCGACCACTTGTGGACCGAGCGGCGCCCGATAGGACGGGTCAACATCGCTCTCGGTGGGCCGAAGCGCCGGACCCTTTTCCGCGCTCTGGCCCGGCGCGAGACCGGGCGGACGGCAGGAGACCTCGAATGACTGCTATCGACACGACCTTTTCCGGCGAGGCGTTCGCCTGCCGGGCGTTCCCTGCGGCCTCGCGCGAAATGTTTGCCCGGAACTACCCGGAAGTTCCGCATGTGCTGCGCCACGAGTTGCGCGAGCACCCCTTGCTGGCACTCGACGCGCTCGCGGCGCTGGGCGAGGCGCTGCCCGAGACGTCAGTCGAATACAACAAGGGCGACCTGCCAATCGGCGTCGATGGCAAACCCGGTTCGAACGGCATGACCATCGGCGAAACGATCCGCCACATTGCCACCAGCGGCAGCTGGTGCGTGCTCAAGAACATCGAACAAGACCCGGCCTATGCCGCGCTGCTCGCCGGGCTCCTGGGCGAGATCGAGGGCGAGATTACAGCCAAGACGGGCCGGATGCTCAAGACGCAGGGCTTCATCTTCGTCTCCAGTCCGGATGCGGTGACGCCCTATCACTTCGACCCCGAGCACAATATTCTGCTGCAGTTGGTCGGCTCCAAGGTGATGACGGTGTTTCCG
Organism: Croceibacterium aestuarii; assembly: GCF_030657335.1. Lineage (NCBI taxonomy): Bacteria > Pseudomonadati > Pseudomonadota > Alphaproteobacteria > Sphingomonadales > Erythrobacteraceae > Croceibacterium > Croceibacterium aestuarii. The sequence goes on along the minus strand of NZ_CP131039.1, from coordinate 2,930,345 downwards.
GCGAACGACGCGCGCTTCGCGCCCGACCATGTTCATGAAGGCTATCACACCGGCGGCGCACGCGAACTGAAGTGGGACGACGGCCTGCTCGCGGGCGGCACTCCGTTCGCGCTCGATCCCGGCGATGCGATCTTCGTGCCGGTCATGGCGCCCCACTTCGTCAAGAACGGCCCCGCGGTCTCGATCTCGCTGTCGATCACCTGGCGCTCGACCTGGAGCTTCGCCGAGGCCGATGCCTGGGCCATGAACAAGTGGTTGCGCGCGCGGGGTCTCGATCCACGCCGACCCGGCCGTTGGCCGCGGCGCAACGCGGCCAAGGCCTACGCCTGGCGCGCGCTGCGCCGTCTTGGCGCGAAGGACTAGTTGACCGCCGCCGCAGCGGCTTCCAAAGCCTTGGGATGGCCGATCCCTCGCCCGAATTGCTCGTCGCCCAACTGCTCGAACTGCTGACGCTCGAGCCGCTCGGCAACGACCGCTTCGAAGGACCGCGCCGTGTCGAGGGCATTGGCCGCGTCTTCGGCGGCCAGGTCGTTGCGCAGGCGCTAGTCGCCGCGCAGGCTACGGTGGATGCCGGTCGGCCGGCGCATTCGCTGCACGCCTATTTCCTGCGCGGAGCGAGCGAAGACTTCCCGATCGAATTCGAGGTCACCCGCGTGTTCGACGGGGGCAGCTTCTCCAATCGCCGGCTGACCGCAACGCAGCAGGGCAAGCCCGTGTTCGCTTGCTCCGCATCGTTCCACAAGCGCGAGCGTGGGTTTGCGCACCAGTCGGCCATGATGCCCGACGTGGCTGGTCCTGACGAACTCGAATCGGAGCATGTGTTGCTCGCGCGGCACTGGGACGAAATCGCCCCCAACGCGCCGCCGATTATGCTCCGCCCGCGCCCGATCGAGGTTCGTTCGATCAATCCAAGCGACCTTCTCGACCGCGCGCCGGGCGAGCCGCGGCAATATGTCTGGTTCCGCGTCCGCGCGCCCTTGCCGGACGACCCGTCGCTGCACCGCGCGATCCTTGCCTACTGGTCCGACATGCGGCTGATGGCGACGAGCCTGCTTCCGCACCCGCTGTCCTTCGCCCGCGGCGACGTGCGCGGGGCGAGCCTCGACCACGCGCTGTGGTTCCATGCCGATGCACGGGTCGACGAATGGCTGCTCTACGCGATGGAAAGCCCGTGGACGGGCGGGGCGAGGGGCCTCAACCATGGCCAGATATTCGCGCAGGACGGCACCCTGGTCGCCAGCGTGGCGCAGGAAGGGATGCTCCGCGCCGCGCGCTGACGCGTTTCAGCCGGCGTTGTGCGCGAAAGTGCTGGCTCCGCCTTCGGAGTGAACTTCGTCGTTCAGCGATTCCAGCGCCTTGCGGCAATCGTCGGCGCACTCCTGGCACATCTTGGCGCACCGCCGGCAGTGGTCGGTGTCATGCTGTTCGCATTCCGCGCGGCAGGTCTCGCAGGCCTCGATGCAGGTGGCGAGCATCGTGCGGATGAGCTGGCGGTTCTCGTCGGTCCGCCGCGTGGCGACGCGATAGGTCGCGGTGCAGACGTCCGCACAGTCCATACACAGGCGGATGCAGCGGCGCATGTCCATCTCCTCGGCGCTGCAGGCGTCGGCGCACGAGTTGCAAATCGCTGCGCAGTACATCGCATGCTTGACCGCTTCGGCGAGCGCCTCGTTGTAGTCGTCGCCCACCGCGGGGTGTTCCTTGATCATTTCCTTGATCGACATGGCCTTCTCCTTCGCAGGGAAAGCGCGCATGGGTGCGGCCGGTTCCGGGTCCTCCACCGATCCGATGGAACGCAGGCCCCGGTTCGTCCATTTCGAACGTCATGCTGACAGACGCCCAGATGCTGACGATCGCCACCACGGTGGCGCGCGGATTCGAGGTCGCCGGGATTGCCGTGATCATCGTGGGATCGCTCCTCGCGATGTTCAATTTCGCCGGAGCCTTCGCCGGCGCACGCGGACGAGATCGGGCCGGCGGCGGCGTGGATTTGGTGCCGGCCTTCCGCAAGACGCTGGGGCGCTCGATCCTGACCGGGCTGGAACTGCTCGTCGCCGCCGATATCATTCGCACGGTGGCGGTCGAACCGACGTTGGAGAGCGTGCTGGTGCTCGGCCTCATCGTCATCATCCGGACCTTTCTCAGCTTCAGCCTCGAGGTCGAAATCGACGGCCGCTGGCCGTGGCAGTCGCGCAAGGCCGAATAGGAAAGGGCCGCCCTTTCGGACGGCCCTCTCGCATGTTCGGCGATTGCCGGAAGCGGCTTCAGAACAGTCCTTCGATCTGGCCGTTTTCGTCGAGATAGATGTTCTCGGCGCTGGGGACTCTGGGCAGGCCGGGCATCGTCATGATGTCGCCGGCGATGGCGACGATGAAGCCCGCGCCCGCCGAGATGCGGACTTCGCGGATGTTGACTTCGAAGCCGGTCGGCGCGCCGAGCGCGGTGGGGTCGGTGGAGAACGAGTACTGCGTCTTGGCCATGCACACCGGGAACTTGCCGTAGCCCATCTCTTCCCACTGCTTGAGCTGGTTCCTCACCGCGGGCGACATGCTCACGCTCTCGGCCCTGTAAACCTCCTTGCAGACGGTTTCGATCTTGTCGGCCAGTGGCATCTCGTCGGGATAGAGCGTCTTGAAGGCGGCGCCCTTGTCGGCCTTGGCGGCAACGATCCTGGCCAGCTCTTCAGCGCCGGCGCCGCCTTCGGCCCAGTGCTTGCAGATCACCGCCTCGGTGCCGTATTTCGCGGCCATCTCCTGGATCACGGCGATTTCCTCGTCGGTATCGAGGTAGAAATGGTTGATTGCGACAGTCGGATTGATGCCGAACTTGTTGAGGTTTTCGATGTGCCGCTCGAGGTTTACCGAACCCTTGCGCACGGCATCGACGTCGGGCTTTTCGAGATCCTTCTTGGCTACGCCGCCGTTCATCTTGAGCGCGCGCACGGTGGCAACCAGCACGATCGCGTCGGGCGCGAGCCCGGCGAGCCGGCACTTGATGTCCATGAACTTTTCCGCCCCGAGGTCCGCGCCGAAGCCGGCTTCGGTGACGGTGTATTCGGCCATGGTCATCGCGGTCTTGGTGGCGATCACCGAGTTGCAGCCGTGGGCGATGTTGGCGAACGGGCCGCCGTGGAGGAAGGCCGGGTTGTTCTCCAGCGTCTGCACCAGATTAGGCTGGATCGCGTCCTTGAGCAGCACGGCCATCGCGCTGTCGGCCTTGATGTCGCGGCAATAGACCGGCTCGCGCTTGCGGGTGTAGCCGATGATGATGTCGCCCATGCGCTTTTGCAGGTCGGCGATGTCGGACGCGAGGCACAGGATGGCCATGATCTCGCTGGCGACGGTGATGTCGAAGCCGCTCTCGCGCGGAAAGCCGTTGGCCACGCCGCCGAGCGGACCGACGATCTGGCGCAGCGCCCGGTCGTTCATGTCGAGCACGCGCTTCCAGGTCACCCGCCGCACGTCGATGTCGTGCGGGTTGCCCCAGTAGATCGAATTGTCGATCATCGCCGAAAGCAGGTTGTGCGCACTGGTGATGGCGTGGAAGTCGCCGGTGAAGTGGAGATTGATCTCGTCCATCGGCATGACCTGGCTCTTGCCGCCGCCGGCGCCGCCGCCCTTCATGCCGAAGCACGGGCCGAGGCTCGGTTCGCGCAGGCACAGCATGGCCTTCTTGCCGATCCGGTGGAGCGCGTCGCTGAGACCGACCGAGGTGGTGGTCTTGCCTTCTCCCGCGGGAGTCGGGTTGATGGCGGTCACCAGGATCAGCTTACCGGGCTTGGCCGCCGCGGGAAGGAGGTCGCGGTCGACCTTGGCCTTGTACTTGCCGTAGGGGATCAGCGCTTCGTCCGGCACGCCGGCCTTGGCAGCCACCTCGGCGATGGGCTTCAGGGTGGCCTGGCGGGCGATTTCGATATCGGTCGGCATCGGGCGTTCTCTCCGGTTTGTTCTGGCGGTCGCTTCACTTACGCGAAAACTTCGCAAATCTGAAATTGTATGTGTCCCATACAATCTGAGCGGGGCGAATCTCAAGGGGGATTATGGACGCCCCGCCGCGATCGGCGGGGGAATGCTGCGTGCACAGGCTTGTGCCGTCGAGGGTCGCGGCCTAGGTTCGCGCTCTGTTCCCATCCTATCCGGTCGAGCTATGGACACAACCGCCGCTATTCTCCTCATCGTCGCGCTGATCGCGGGCCTTGCCGCGGGTTGGTTCCTCGGCAACCGCCCGGCTGCCGGGTTCCAGGCCGAACTCGGCAAGCGTGAAGAGGAATTCAAGAGGGCCGCCACCGAGTTGGCCGCAGCGCAGATCGAACTCGCGACACTGCGTGCCAATGCCGAGAACTTCGACAAGCAGATCGCCGCGCTGAAAGAGGCGCGCGAGGAGTTGCTGGCGCAGTTCAAGGCGACCGGCGGCGAAGTGTTGTCGAAGGCGCAGGATGCCTTCCTCAAGGCCGCGAGCGAGCGCTTCGGCCATGCCGAAGCGGCGAGCAAGGAAGCGGTCAAGGCGCTGCTCGAACCCGTCCACCAGCGGCTCAAGACATACGAAGAGCATGTTTCGTCCCTGGAGGCCAAGCGGGTCGACAGCTTCGGCCAGCTGACCGGACTGATCGAGACGATGCGCGCGGGGCAGGAGGAAGTGCGGCGCGAGGCGCAGCGGCTCGGCAATTCGCTCACCAACGCCCCCAAGGCGCGCGGCCGCTGGGGCGAACGGGCGCTGCAGAACGTGCTGGAACAGTGCGGATTGTCGCAGCACACCGATTTCAGTCTCGAACATTCGATCGACACGGCCGAGGGCCGCCTGCGGCCCGATGCCATAGTCCACGTGCCGGGCCAGAAAAAGCTGGTGATCGATGCCAAGGTTTCGCTCAACGCCTATCAGCAGGCGTTCGAGTGCAACGATGACGCAGAGCGCGCCAGCCATCTGGCGGCGCACGCCAAGTCGATGCGCAACCACGTCCAGCAACTCGGCGCCAAGAGCTATCAGAGCCAGTTCGACGAGGCGCCCGACTACGTGGTGATGTTCGTGCCGGGCGAGCATTTCGTCGCTGCCGCACTCGAAGCCGATCCGGAGCTATGGGACTTCGCCTTCCGCAACGGGGTGCTGCTGGCGACGCCGACCAATCTCGTCGCCATTGCCCGGACAGTGGCGCAAGTCTGGCGACAGGACACCATCGCCAAGGAAGCGGTCGAAATCGGCAAGGCGGGAGCAGAGCTCTATGACCGGCTTGCGGTGGCTGCCGAACATCTCAAGCGGGTCGGCGGCGGGCTCGAAACGGCGGTCAATCATTACAACAAGTTCGTAGGCAGTTTCGAGCGCAATGTCCTGTCTTCGGCCAAGCGCCTGGCCGAAAAGGGCATCGAGATCGGCAAACGCGAAATCGAAGATGTTCCCCTTGTCGAAAACGCTCCACGCTATACATCGGGCGACGTGGAGACCCTCGCGCTGACCCAACCGGGCGGCGGGGGGACAAGGGAAGAGGCAAACGAAGACGCATGAAGGCTCTGCTCGCGGCTCTGCCGATGGTCCTGCTGTTGGCCGCCTGCCAACGCGACGACGCACCGTCGGAAAACCTCGCCGCGCAGGCGGGGCAGCTGGTCGGCGGCGAGAAGCCTGAAGCCGCCAAGCTCGCGGCCGGCCGCTACGCCCCACAAGACACGTGCGGCGATCTCAAGGGCGCTGACGCCTTTCGCGAGGATCTCGCCGTGGCAGTCCAGTCGCGCGACGCCGAGGCATTCGCGGCTCTCGCGGCAGAGGACGTAAAGCTCGACTTCGGCGAGGGCTCGGGCCGGGCCGAACTGCGCAAGCGCTTGACCGGCAAGGAATGGAACTTGTGGGACGAGCTCGACGAGCTGCTGACGCTCGGATGTTCGGCCAACAAGCAGGGCGGCCTGACCATCCCCTGGTACTTCGACCAGAACATCGACGGAGTCGATCCGTTCAGCGGCATGCTGGTTACGGGGGAAAAGGTGCCGCTGCGCGAATCGCCGGATCCCGAGAGCGCGATTCTGGAGAGAATTTCCTGGGACGTGGTCACCATCGATGCGCTGCGGCCCGACGACCCCTATCAGCAGGTCACCGCGCGGGACGGCAAGAACGGGTTCATCCTCACCAGCGATCTCCGCAGCCTCGTCGATTACCGTTTGAGCGCAGCCTCGCGCAACGGCACGTGGCGCATCGTCAGCCTCGTTGCGGGCGATTGATCAGGCTTCGAAACTGGCGAGGACTTCATACGCCAGCACGGCCGCAGCAACCGCGGCGTTGAGGCTGTCGGCGCGGCCTTTCATCGGCATGGTCACCCGCAAGTCGCACACCGCCTCGTAGTCCGCAGGCAATCCACGCGATTCGTTGCCGACGAGGATGAAGCACGGGGCAGCGTAGGGCGCTCCGCGGTAGGGCACGGCCTCACGCAGCGAGGCGGCAACAAGCTGGCCCTTCCCGGTGCGTAGCCAAAGCAGGAACTCGGCCCAGGTCGCCTGGGCGATGGCCTGGGTGAACACCGCACCCATGCTGGCGCGCACCGCCTCGGCGGAGAACGGATCCGCGCAATCGTCAATCAGGATCAGACCGCCGGCACCGACCGCATCGCCGGTCCTCAGCATGGTGCCAAGGTTGCCCGGATCGCGCAGCGCCTGCGCCACCAGCCAGATCTGAGCGGCCTCTCGATCGAGCGCTTCGAGCGAGGTGTTCCATTCGTCGAACACGCCCAGGACGGCCTGGGCATTGTCCTTCCCGGTGATCTTGGAAAGAATGTCGGGAGTCGTCTCGATGACGTCGCCGCCGCCAGCCTGGACATCGGCCTCGATCGCGGCGAGCAGAGGGTGCGGGTCGCGACCTTCGGCCATGACGAGCGTTTGCGGGAGCCGGCCGCTTTCGCGCGCGTCGGTCAACAGGCGCAGCCCTTCGGCGAGAAACCGTCCCTCGCGCTTGCGATGCTTCTTGTCGCGCAGCGCGCGCAGAGCCTTGACCGTGGGATTGGAAAAGCCGGTGATCGCACGCCGCGCCACGGGAAGGTTACTCTTCCCCGAACTTGCTCGAAACCATTGCCACCAGCTCGGCCAGCCGGGCTTCGGCGTCGGCACCTTCCACTGCGATCTCGATCGTGTCGCCCTTCGCGGCGCCGAGCATCATCAGGCCGAGGATCGAGTTGCCGAGCGCACTGTTGCTATCCTTGATCACGGTGATCTTGCAGTCATCCATTGCCGAGGCGGCAGCGACGAATTTGGCGCTGGCACGTGCGTGAAGGCCGCGCTTGTTGACGATTTCTACCGACTGGCGCGCTTCCGCCATCGTCTCAAGCGTCCTGGCCGAGGAATTCCGAGGCAACGGTGATGTAGTTGCGCCCGGCTTCGCGCGCCGCGGCAACCGCGGCCGCGAGATCGAGATCCTTGCGAGCGCCAGCGAGGCGGATCAGCATCGGCAGGTTGATTCCGGCGATGACTTCGGTCTTGCCGGCGTCGAGCAACGAGATGGCGAGGTTCGAGGGTGTCCCGCCGAACAAGTCGGTCAGGATGACCGCACCCTTGCCGCTGTCGACACGCTTGATCGCGTTGGCAATCTCGCGGCGGCGCGCTTCCATATCGTCGTTCGGGCCGATGCAGATGGTCGCCACGTCGCGTTGTTCGCCGACGACATGTTCCATCGCGTGGACGAATTCCTCGGCCAGTCGGCCGTGGGTCACCAGAATCATGCCGATCATGCGATTGGAAAACTCTTCACTGCAGGTTCCATGCCGCGCGAGTCGCGCGGGCAGGGCCGGGGACATAGTCCCGTTTTCACGATTGTTGCACCCCTTCTATCATTTCGGCGGCGCGCGAGGCGAGGTTGCGATGCAGGACGGTGGGCGCGAATCCGGCCTCGCGCAAGGCCCCGGCGAGCTTCTCCGCGGTGTAGACCGACCGGTGTCTCCCTCCGGTACAACCGACGGCGACGGTGACGTAGGCCTTTCCCTGCGCGGCATAGCGCGGCAGCAGGTATGTGACGAGGTCGGCAATGCGCTCGAACGCCGGGGCAAACGAGGCATCGCGCTTGATATGTTCGCCCACGGCTGCATCGAGCCCGGTCTGATCGCGCAATTCGGGCACCCAGTGCGGGTTGTCGAGAAAGCGCATGTCGAACACCAGGTCGGCGGCCGGCGGCACGCCTCGGGCGAAGCCGAAGCTGGTGACGGTGACGGTAAGGGAACTGGGTGATTCCGCGGAGAAGCGGTCGCGGACGACCTGCTTGAGCTCATTGGTCGAGTACCGCGTCGTGTCGATCAGCGCCTCGGCCCAGCGCCGCAGCGGGGCCAGCAGCTCGCGTTCGGCGAGGATGCCGTGTGCGAGCGGAGAATCCTGCGCCATGTGGTGGCGGCGGCGGGTCTCGTCGAAGCGCCTCTCGAGCTCGGCAGTCGAGCAGTCGAGGAACAGTGTCGAAATGACGAGGTCGGGGCGTGCGCTGAGCTGCTTGACCCGGGCGATGATCTCCTCCGGGCGGAAGCCGCGCGTGCGGCTATCGAAACCGATTGCCAGGGGCGGGGCGTCTTTCTCGGGGCGCTCGCCTTCGGGGCCGATCAGGCGCCGCAGCAGGCGGATCGGGAAGTTGTCAAGCGCCTCCCAGCCGAGATCTTCCAGTTCGCGCAGGACGGTGGTCTTGCCCGCGCCGAGCATGCCGGTGACCAGCAGGATTCGCTGCCTGTGCTCGCTGGGTTCTGCTTCGGCCATCAGCTTCGACCCTGCGCTTTCGCCCGGCCTATGTGAAGCCACTTATCGCGTGCCATGGAGGCGCAGCGCCCATTCGAGCCGCAGCGCCAGGGTTGCGGCATCCGGATAGAGTGCGATCTCGGGCACGGTGTGGTCCGCATATCGTGCTGGCGTCGCCGTTTCGACGAAGCGCGGCGCAGCGGGGTCGAGCCGGACGGCGAGGGCGAGTGGCGCTTCTGCCGTTGGGAATTCGATGAGACCGACATTACGGATCTCGAGCTTGCCGGCGACGTGCGGGGGCGGGCAGGCCCAGCAGCGACCGTCGCGCGCCTCGAGCCTCACGCCATCGTCACCGACCAGGACAGCGCCGCGGTCGATCAGCGCCAGCGCGAGGCTCGATTTGCCGCTACCCGGCGGGCCGACGACGAGCACTGCGCGCCCATCGACGGCGACGCAGCTGACGTTGGCGAGAAGGTCGCTCACGCTGCTGGCAGCGACAAGATGAAACACGCGCCGTCGGCGCCGTCGGGCCGCGAGGCGACTGTCAACGTGCCGTCGTGAGCCTCGGCGATGGCCCGCCCGATGGCGAGGCCGAGACCGCTGTGGTCGCCGAAATCCTCCGCCTCCGGTCGCAGCGAGTGGAAGCGGGTGAAGACCTTCTCACGCGATTCCTCGGGGACGCCCGGCCCCTCGTCGCAGACCGAGACCTCCACGCGGCCACCACGACTGTTTACCGCGGCGACAATGGAGCCACCCTCGGGCGAGAAAGATACCGCGTTATCGAGAAGGTTCTCGACCACTCGTTCGAGGCGGATCGGCACGCCCATGACGAGGCCGGCCCCGCCTTGGCCTTGCAGCGATATGGGGATGCCGTTGTTCTCGCCGCGCGCCTCGCGCCGAGCGGCGACGTTGCCGACCAGCTGCGCCATGTTGATCGGTTCGAAGACCGCGCGGCTCATTTCAGCATCGATGCGGCTCGCCTCGGAAATTTCGCTGACCAGCCGGTCGATCCGGCGGACGTCGTGCGCCGCGATTTCGATAAGCTGTGTGCGCAAGCCCTTGTCCTCGACCTTGGGCAGCGAATCGATCGCGCTGCGCAAGCTCGCCAGCGGGTTCTTGATCTCGTGCGCCACGTCGGCTGCGAAGGTCTCGACCGCGTCGATCCGGCTGCGCAGCGCGTCGGTCATCTCGGCCACCGCACGCGCGAGCAGGCCAATCTCGTCGCGGCGCTCGGGCAAGCGAGGGACTTCGACGTGCCGCTCGCGGCCCTGGCGCACCCGGATCGCCGCGCGGGCGAGCGTGCGCAGCGGCAGCACGATCGTGCGCGCCATGTAAAGCGAGAGCAGGATCGAGGCGAGCAGCGCGAGGCCGATGGCCGAGCCGAGCGTGGTGCGGGCGGCGCGGACCTTTTCGGTAATATCGACCGCGTTACGGGTCGTCAGCAGCGTCGCCCCGACGAGACCTACCGGGGCGGCGGCGTTGATGACCGGTGTCCCGTCGGGCGCGTCGCGGAGCTGAATCTGGGTCAAGCCTTCCTTGCGCGCGCGGGCCAGTTCGGGCCACGCGTCGGCGTTGGAGTCTTCAGGCTCGATGTAATCGGGAATCGGATCGGCACCGACGATCGTGTCGACGGCACGGTCGAGCCACCGGGCGAAGCTTTCCTGCCAGTTCTCGTCGCCCGGCGTGTCGAACTGGAAGGCCGGTTTGTCGAGCTGGAAGCTATCGGCCCACAGCCGCCCTTCGGCATCGAACATGCGCAGGCGCAGCTTCTGCTCCTTGCCGATCTGCATGAGCACCGCTTCCTGCCTCTCGCGGCTCGCCCCGGCGAGCGCTTCGGCGGTGATCTGCGCCTCGATCCGCGCCAGTTTATAGCGTTCGTCGAGCAGCACCTTGCGGTACGAATCGAGGTAGAAAACGCCGAGCCCGAACATCAGCAGCGGGACGATGTTGACCGCCAGAATACGCCAGGTCAGCGAGACCAGGCGCGAACTGCTCAAGGGGTCGCGCGTCTTCGAATCGAGCCGCGTGTTCCAGCCCTCGTCGGTCATTACCCCTCAGCCGTCGGCATAGCTGTAACCCGCACCGTAGAGCGTCTCGATTGCCGAGAATTCAGGATCGGCGGCGCGGAACTTGCGGCGCAGGCGCTTGATGTGGCTGTCGACCGTGCGATCGTCGACGAACACATCGTCGGGGTAAGCGGCGTCCATCAGCTGGTTGCGACTCTTGATCACTCCCGGGCGCATGGCGAGCGCTTCTAGGATGAGGAACTCGGTCACCGTGAGCGAGACCGGCTGGCCGTCCCAGGTTACTCGGTGCCGCGACGGATCCATCTCGAGCCGGCCGCGCTCGATCACCGATCCTTCCGGTCTTGCGCCGGGCTCCCTCGGCGCCCCGGCCACGAGCGGTGCGGCGCGGCGCAGGATGGCGCGGATACGGGCCAGCAGCAGGCGCTGGCTGAAGGGCTTGGTGATATAGTCGTCGGCGCCGAGCGCGAGTCCGGCGGCCTCGTCCTGCTCTTCGTCCTTGCTGGTCAGGAATATGACCGGCAGGTCGCTCGTTGCGCGCAGGCGCTGCAGCAATTCCATGCCGTCCATCCGCGGCATCTTGATGTCGAACACGGCCAGGTCCGGAGGGTTCTCGGTCAACGCCTTGAGCGCCGCCTCGCCATCGGAATAGACCCGCGTGGCATAACCTTCCGCCTGGAGCGCGATCGACAAGGTGGTGAGGATGTTGCGGTCATCGTCGACAAGCGCGATGGTTCGCCGCGGCTCCGCTGTCCGGGCGACGTCTTCGTGTGCTGCATCACCGCTGTGCGTCATCGCTCATCCTTGCGGCAAACCGCCTACCGGCTTGCGCGGCCGGACACAACAATCGTGCCTCGATACGGCACTCGTTTGCATTGCGAACGTTCACAATTTTGACTGGCAATACAGAGTGTGGTTGCACAAATTGACGCAACATATCTTCACCACTATGCGCAGCGACATTCCGCGCATCACGACCGAAACTTCGGCCATTGAGAAATATTGGGAGCCCAGCCTTGTCCCTCATGCTTTCCGATCCGCTGTCCGACCAGGGTTTCGCCACCGGCGCGACGATCCATGCCAACCTCGGCACTGCGGCTCTCGTCGAACATGCTCTTAAGCGGGACGAGGGGAAACTGACCAAAGACGGGGCGCTGCTGGTCGATACCGGCAAGTTCACCGGGCGCAGCGTCAAGGACAAGTACATCGTTCGCGACGCCACCACCGAAGATACGATCGACTGGGGCGCCATCAACCAGCCGATGTCCGGCGAGCACTGGGCCACGCTGAAGGCCGACTTCCTCGCCGCGCTGAAGGACCAGGACGAACTTTACGTGGCCGACCTGTTCGGCGGCAGCCAGCCCGAATACCGGGTCAACGTTCGGGTCATCAACGAGATGGCCTGGCACAACCTGTTCATCCGCACCTTGCTGGTCCGTCCCACTGCCGAGGAATTGGCGAATTTCTCGCCCGAATACACCATCATCAACTTGCCCAGCTTCAAGGCCGATCCGGCGCGCCACGGCTGCCGCAGCGACACGGTCATCGCGGTGAACCTGACCGAGAAGCTGATCTTGATCGGCAACACCGAGTATTCGGGCGAGATGAAGAAGGGCGTGTTCGGCCTGCTCAACTTCCTCCTCCCGGCGCAGGGCGTGATGCCGATGCACTGTTCGGCCAATATCGGCCCCGACGGCAGGAGCGCGATCTTCTTCGGCCTTTCGGGCACCGGCAAGACGACGCTGTCGGCCGATGCCAGCCGCACGCTGATCGGCGATGACGAGCACGGCTGGTCGGACCAGGCCGTGTTCAATTTCGAAGGCGGCTGCTACGCCAAGATGATCAATCTTTCGGCCGAGGGCGAGCCGGAGATTTACGCGACGACGAAGATGTTCGGCACGATCCTCGAGAACGTCACGATGGACGAGGACACGAGGGAACTCGACTTCACCGACGCGAGCAAGACCGAGAATACCCGCGGCGCCTATCCGATCGAGTACATCCCCAACACCAGCGAGAAGAATCTCGGCCCGCCGCCGTCGAACATCATTCTTCTCACCGCCGACGCGTTCGGCGTGCTGCCGCCGATCGCCAGGCTCACTCCCGAGCAGGCGATGTACCACTTCCTGTCGGGCTACACCGCTAAGGTCGCGGGAACCGAAATCGGGGTGACCGAACCGCAGGCGACATTCTCGACCTGCTTCGGCGCCGCTTTCATGCCGCGCCACCCGAGCGTCTACGGCAACCTGCTCAAGAAGCGAATCGCCGAAGGCGGTGCGCAGTGCTGGCTGGTCAACACCGGCTGGTCGGGCGGGAAGGCGACCGATCCGGGTATCGAGCGCATGCCCATCAAGGCGACCCGCGCACTGCTCAACGCCGCGCTCGACGGCAGCCTCAACGACGCCGAGTTCCGCAAGGATCCGAACTTCGGTTTCGAGGTTCCCGTCGAGGTTCCGGGCGTCGACACCAAGTTGCTCGATCCGCGTGCCGCCTGGTCCGACCAGGACGAGTACGACCGCACCGCGCAGAAGCTTGTCCAGCTGTTCGTCGACAACTTCGAGCAGTTCGCCGGCCATGTCGACCAAGGCGTGCGCGATGCGGCGCCGCAACCGGCCTGAACCGCCGCGCCGCGAATTGGGGGCTGCACGAAAAGACCCCCTCCGCACTGGCGGAGGGGGTTTTTCTTTGCCCGCATTCGGTCCACAGTGACGGGCGGACGGGGCATTTGGAGGATTTAGTGCGATGAGTCTTTTCGACCAGGTTCTGGGCATGGCCCACGATCATCCGACCCTGAAGAACATGGCCAACAAGATCGGTATCGAGCCGGAGGAGGCCGAGAAGGCGATCGCCGCGCTGGTCGAGGCGCACCACGCGCCCGAAGACACCGTTACGGCGGCTTCCGCCAAGACCGGTATCGACGCCGGCGTCCTAAGCCAGATCGTCGAGCAGATCGGCGGCGAAGGATCGCTGGCGCAGTTCAAGGAAATTCTCGATGCCGATCACGACGGCAACCCGTTCGACGATATTGCCGGGTTTGCCGGGAAGTTGTTCGGCAAGTTCTGAGCGGGCAAGAGCGCGACCACCGGGGGAAGATGGACATGGATAAATTCACGAGGCTCGCGCTGCGGGCCGGGGGAATCGTTTCGGCGGGGTTCGTCGCGGCACTGGCGGCGCCCGCCGCAGCGGCGGACTGTTCCGATCTCGCGAACCTGAAGCTGGCCGACGGCAAGGTGACGTCGGCGGCGCGGATCGAGGCGGGCAAGTTTTCGCTCCCACAGGCGGCGGGCGGTCCGCCGCCGGGCGTACTTGCTGCGGGTTTCTCCAAGTTGCCGGCGTTCTGCCGCGTGCAGGCGACGATGACCCCGACTCCCGACAGCGACATCAAGGTCGAGGTCTGGCTCCCGGCAAGCGGGTGGAACGGCAAGTTCGTGACCATCGGCAACGGCGTATGGGCCGGGTCTATCAGCTATTCCCAGATGGGCGACCCGCTCACCCGCGGCTACGCCGTGGCGGCCACCGATACCGGGCACACCGGCAACGGCCTGACCGCCGACTGGGCCGTTGGCCACCCCGAAAAGCTGGTCGATTTCGGCTACCGTGCAGTGCACGAGACGGTCGTTACCGGCAAGGCGGCGGTCGCTGCGTTCTACGGCGCCGGTCCAAAGCTCTCTTTCTGGGATTCGTGTTCGACCGGCGGGCGCCAGGGGCTGATGGAAGCCTATCGCTTCCCGGCCGATTTCGATGCCATTTCGGCGATGGCCCCGGCCAACCCGATGACCGAGCTAATGACCCAGTCGATGTGGGTCGGCTGGCAGCCGAACCGGGCGCCGGGGGCGAAGCTCTCACCGGCCAAGCTGGCGAACGTCCACGCAGCGGTGCTGGGGCGCTGCGACAAGCTCGACGGGCTCGAGGACGGGCTGGTCATGAATCCCACGGCCTGCACGTTCGATCCGGCCAGCATGCAATGCACCGGCGCGGAAAGCGACAGCTGCCTGACCCCCGTGCAGGTCGAGACGATGCGGGCGATCTACGACGGCATCCGCGACGCCAACGGCAAGGTGGTGCTCGGTGGCTGGCCCTACGGTGCGGAAATGCAGCTCGCCGCGCTCACCCAGGGGCCGGCGCCGTTTCCGGTCGCGCTGACCTACTATTCGATGCTGGTCTTCGGCGACAGGCAGGACTGGGACTGGAAGAGTTTCGGCTATATCCGCGACCGCCAGGCGGGGATCGACTACGGCCGCGAGATCCTCGACGTGCCGCCGACGGGCCTTGACGCTTACTTCGCCCGCGGCGGCAAGTTGCTGCTCAGCCATGGCTGGAACGACGGCCTGATCCCGGCGAAGAATTCTCTGCTGTTCTACACCATGCTCTACCACGACCTGCCGCAGCAGCAGGCGCAGGACCAGTTGCGCTACTACATCGTGCCGGGGATGGAGCACTGCTCGGGCGGCGAAGGCGTGAGTCAGTTCGACACGCTCGGAACGATCGACCGGTGGGCGACGACCGGCGTGGCGCCGTACCGGATCGAAGCGACCCGGCCGACCGTCGGGGCGGGATTTCCCGGCGCCCCTCCGGCACCCCCGCGCGAGCCGCTGTCGCGTCCGCTGTGTCCTTATCCACTCTACGCGGAGTACGACGGCGAGGGCGACACCGCGCTGGCGAGCAGCTTCACCTGCAAGCCACCGCGCGAACCGGGCGCCTGATCAACCCGCGCCGTAGAGGGCGTTTGCGACTGCCTGTTCGACAATCCGCACGCCGGATCTGACCGGATTGGGAGGGAGGACTTGGCGCGGCTGGCGTGGTGCTGTGCGCGCAACCACTCGGCCGTCGGCATAGGTCGCCGTTTCGGCCCCGGGCATCGCCTCCAGCACCGCGCAGAACTGTTCGAAGCGGCGCCGGACGATACGGTTGATCCGCCGGCGCCCGCGGCACATCAGCTCGAAGCTGTGCGAGACGATGGTGAAGCTGTCGATGCCGTGACGGCAAGCATGGTTCACCGCCCCCCGCAGTTCGCGGCACGAGAGAGCGGTCAATTGGGCATGGCGCAGGCCGCCCGGCACCTGGATGCAGCCGATCGGGATTTCGGTAACGCCGAGGCGGCGCAGGGGACGGCGATGCTCGGGTCCGAGATCGATGTCGCACTCCGACCCCGCGATGCCCGGCGTGTGGTTCGAACTGTAAGCGAAGCCGAGCCGGGCGAGTGCGCGCAGCGTGTCGTCGTTGGCGCCGTAGTTGCCGGCGCGAAAAGCGACCGGACGCGGCGCGCCAGCAGCCATGAGCGCCTCGCGGGCATAGTCGAGCAGGACTTCCTGCTCGCCGCGTGTGAAGTCCTTGATGTTCCGCCCGGTCTTGCCGCCGAGCGGATTGGCGCTCCCGGCAAGGGCGAGCCATTCGGTGTGCACGTGCAATTGCACGTCGTGTCCGCGTGCCAGGATCGGTTCGACCACGCGGGCTATCGCTCTGGTGCCCCAGACCAGTGCCGGCATGGGGTCGACGAAGAACACCGCCTTCAGCCCATGCCGTTCGAGCACATCCATCTGATAGGCGATACCGACGTCGCCGCCCGGCGCGCGGCATTGGATAGACCGCGCAAAGTTCTGTTCGCGCGCGGGCCCGTCGATCCCGTTCTGCGCGGCGAAACCGAACTCATACTCGGTGTCTATCGTAAGGTAGACTTTGGTCATTCTTCCCGCCGTTAGCGCGGGAAGGTTACCAAATATGTCAATTGCGTAGGCTCAGTCGGTGTATTCGGCCGGGACTTTGCCGCCGTGCTTGGACAGGTCCTGCATCACGCGGCGATGCAACCAGACGTTGTCTTCGGCGCTGCCCGAATAATCGGTGCGGCCCATTTCGGCCGCCAGGGCCTTGCGCGCTTCGTAGCTCGAATCGACCCCGATCAGCTTCATCAGGTCGACGATCGAGGTCCGCCAGTTAAGCCGGTCGGCACCGGGCATGGAGTCGAGGTTTTGCTCGATGTCCACTACCGGCGCGGCGGCCTGCGATTGTGGCTGTCGCGCGCCGTCGGTGGGCGAGAGCGGCGTGGGGGTCGGCCTGGCTTCGGCCTCGTGCCCGAAGATCGCGTCCTTGATCTTGCCGAAAATGCTCATTCCAACTTCTCCTGCCATGTGCAGGCCGAACAGTTGGGGCACGCCGGGGTTCCGCCTGCATCGGCGTTGCCCTATGCTGGGTTATGGACACAATCCTTGCGATCGTGGTGCTGGCAGCTCTTGCGCTGTTGGCGGGGGCCTGGTTCCAGTGGCGCCGTGAGGGCCCAGCCAAGCAGGTCTGGCTGATGGTGCTGCTGGCGGTCGTCATGCTCGCCAATGTGGCGATCTGGACCGTGCCGGACAAAAACGGCGCGGCCCCGTTGGACCGCGCCGAAGTGGCCCCGGAATAGGCTCGCTCCGGGGGAACTCTTCTCAGCGGGGCAGGACCCAGCGGACTGTGCTGGAATAGCTGCCAACGACGCTCTGCCCGTTGCCGTCGGTCGCTGCATCGAAGCGGGCGCGCCGAGTGATGTACTTGCAGGTCGCCGCGTCGAGGTCGGCGTTGCCGCTGCTGGCGGTGATCTCGCAAGCATCGACCTTGCCGTCGCTGCCGACCACAACGCGGAAACCTGCGACGCCCTCTGCCCCTTCGCGGATCGCGCGCGAGGGGTAATCCTCGGTCATCACCCAGCGCGCCGGATCGTTGCGCGGCGCCGCGCGCTTGGGCGCGAACGCGGATGGGGTGGGCGTGGGCGCCACATAGGGGACGGAGCTCGTGGTTGGCTGCGGGATTTTGATCGGATCGAACGGCGTCACCTCGACCTGCGCACTGCCGGAAAGGTCGAGCGGCGGCGTCGGTGCAGTCAGGTGGTCGCTTTTGGCCGGCGCTTCGGACTTCACGGGATCCGAGGGGGGCGGGGGAGGAGGCTTGGGAGGATCGGGAATGAAGGTACCGATGAACGTCCCCTCACGCTGGATGACGCCGGTGAAGCTGAGCCCGGTGACGAGCACGGCCGCGACGATGATGTGAATCGCCGTGACGCTGGCGATTGCTGTGGCGCGGCGGCGCGGGTCTTGCGATTGATCGAGATAGGACATGGGAACCTCTCCTTACTCCCACGAGTCGAGTCCCTCGACTCGATGTAATAATGTAACATCTCACGCAACGCGCGAAATGGCAAGAGAGTTCCCGACCGCTCCCCGTGGCGGCTTTCAGCCAGGCTCTGGAAAGGCCGGAATGCCCCGCGTCAGCGGATCGGGCAGTCCGGGTCGAGGCGGAAGTCGAGGTAGTTGTCGACCGACTTCATCAGCTCGTCCTGCTCGTTCTCGAAGAAGTGATTGGCCCGCGGGATCTCTTCGTGATGGATCGTGATGTGCTTCTGCGTACGGAGCTTGTCGACGAGCTTCTGCACCGCGTTCGGCTGCACGACGGTATCGGCGGTGCCCTGGATGAAAATGCCCGAAGCAGGGCAGGGGGCGAGGAAGCTGAAGTCGTACATGTTGGCCGGCGGGGCGATCGAGATGAAGCCGCGGATTTCCGGGCGGCGCATCAGCAACTGCATGCCGATCAGCGCGCCGAAGCTGACCCCGGCGACCCAGGTGGTCTGCGCTTCGGGGTGGAACGACTGCACCCAGTCGAGCGCCGCGGCGGCATCGCTGAGCTCGCCGATGCCGTTGTCGAAGCTGCCCTGGCTGCGGCCGACGCCGCGGAAGTTGAAGCGCAACGTGGCGAAGCCGCGGTCGCTGAAGGTCTTGTAGAGGCGCTGGACAATGCGGTCGTTCATCGTGCCGCCGCCCTGCGAATGCGGATGCAGGATCATCGCCACCGGTGCGCGTGGACGCGGCGGGGGAGAGAAACGGCCTTCGAGGCGGCCTTCGGGGCCGGGAAAAATGACGGAGGGCATTGGGCGGGCTCTTGCAAATTGTGTTTGACGCGGCGCGGGTGGCGCACCGGAAGTGCGGGGCTATATAGGGATTACGCCTGAAATCGCAATTCCCACATGACCCGCATCTATCTCGACCACGCCGCGACCACGCCCCTGCGCCCCGAAGCGCGCGAGGCCATGCTGCGCGGGTTCGAAATCTGGGCCAACCCGAGCAGCCCGCACGCCGAGGGCCGCAAGGCGCGCGCCGCGCTGGAGGACGCGCGCGAGCGGGTGAAAACGGCGCTCGGCTGGGAGGGGGAAGTGATCTTCACCAGCGGGGCGAGCGAGGCTTTGGCGATTGGTTTGCAGAGGGCGAAGGTGGACCGGCGCATCGTCTCGGCGGTGGAGCACGACGCGCTGTTCCGAGCGGCGCCGGAGGCGGAGGTGGTGCCGATTCCCTCGCTCATGGCGCAGGTCGATCTTGCCCGGCTGGAAGACCTGCTGGCCCGTCCCGGCAAGGCGGTGGTGGCGGTTCAATCGCTCAATTCGGAGACCGGCACGTTCGTGCTCACGGACCAAGGCGAAACGGCGGCAACGGTTCGTGCTGCCGGCGGCCTGCTGCTTTGCGACTGTTCGCAATCGGCCGGGAAACGCCCTTTGCCAGATTGCGACATGGCGGTCGTCTCGGCGCACAAAGTCGGCGGACCGACCGGTATCGGTGCGCTGCTGGTGCGTGACTTTTCCATGCTCGAGCCGAGCGGCGGACAGGAGCGAGGCTACCGCCAGGGGACCGAGAACTTGCCTGCCGCACTGGGCTTCGCAGCCGCGCTGGAAGGTGGCGGACTGGCGGGCTGGGCCACCGGCGAAACGCAGCGCTTCGACTTTCGCAAGGCCGTCATGGACCGTGGCGAAGGCTTGATCCTCGGCCCCCAGTGCGATTGGCTGTTCTCGCTCGCCCATCCCACGTTCAGCGCGCAGGCCCTGCTCATCAAGCTTGATGCAATGGGCTTTGCCGTCTCGGCCGGAAGTGCGTGCTCCTCCGGCACACTCAAGAAGAGCCGCGTGCTCGATGCCTTCGGGATCGACGACGACACCGCCTCGCGCACGATCCGCGTCAGCATCGGCTGGAACACGACCCCGGCGGAACTCGACGCCTTCGCCCAAGCGTGGCGCAGCCTCTGACGTTCTCGTCATCCCGGACTCGATCCGGGACCGAGCTTCCTTCCGCGCCGCCGGGAGAGAAAAGCGGGGCCCCGGATCAAGTCCGGGGTGACGGGGAAGGGCGGCGCGGGCTATGGCGCGGCGCATGATCTACCTCGACAACCAGGCCACGACGCCGCTCGCCCCCGAAGCGCGCGAGTCGATGCTGCCGTGGCTCGGCGGGCCGGAGACGACCGGCTACGGCAATCCGCATTCCGCGCACCGGCTCGGGCGGCAGGCGGAGGCTGCGGTCGACATTGCCCGCGAACAGGTCGCCGCGCTGTTTCCCGTAGGCGGCACCGTGATCTTCACCGGCAGCGCGACCGAAGCGCTCAACATCGCGCTGCGCGGCAGCGACCGGGGGCGGGGCGACAAGCGCATCGCGGTCAGCGCGATCGAGCATTCGGCCGTGCTCAACACCGCACTGGCGCTCGACCCGGATTGCGCGGTCCTGCCCGTGGGCGCCGACGGGCTGGTCGATCCGCAGGTTGGCCTGCCCGACGATCTCGGCGTGCTTGCGGTGATGCAGGTCAACAACGAGATCGGTACGATCCAGCCGGTCGCCGACCTCGCCGAACGGGCCCGGGCCGCCGGCGCGCTGGTGGTGTGCGACGCGGTGCAGTCGGCGGGCAAGATGCCGGTGGCCGATGCCGACCTGATCGCGATCACCGGGCACAAGCTCTACGGCCCGAAGGGCGTCGGCGCGCTGTGGATCAGGGACGGGATCGCGCTCGATCCGGTCATCACCGGCGGCGGGCAGGAAGCCGGCATCCGCTCGGGCACGCTCAGCCCCGCATTGTGCGCCGGCCTGGGCGCAGCGGTAAAGCTCTCGCTCGAGACGCAGGACGAGGACGAGGCCCACGTCGCGGCGCTGTGGGACCGGGCGCGCGAAATGCTCGCCCGGTGGACGCTCAACGGCAGCGCGGCGCACAGGTACAAGGGCAACCTCAACGTGCGCCGCGACGGGATCGACGTTGCTCGGCTGATGTCGGACGCGCGCCAGGTGTGCTTCTCGGCCGGATCGGCCTGCGCCAGCGAGGCGAGGAAGCCGAGCCGCGTTCTCGGCGCCTTGGGGCTGACGGTGGAACAGGCGAAGAGCTCGATCCGCATCGGCTTCGGGCGCTACACGACGATGGACGAACTGGAGGAAGGCCTCGGCCTGATCCTCGCGGCGGCGGAGGCGCAGGGCTGATGGTGATGGTTCGCTTCATCGACCGCGAGGGCAACGCAGTCGAGGCCGAGGGCACGGCCGGCACCAGCCTGCTCCAATGCGGGCAGGCGGCGGGCATGCCGCTCGAGGGCACCTGCGAGGGGCAGATGGCCTGCTCGACCTGCCACGTCATCGTCGCGCCCGAATGGTTCGACCGCCTGCCGGAGGCGAGCGAGGAGGAGGAGGACATGCTCGACCTCGCCGCCCACGTCACCCGCACCAGCCGGCTCTCGTGCCAGATTGTGCTTGGCGACGAGATCGAAGGCCTCGAGGTAAGGATACCGGCCGAGAGCCGCGACATGCAGAAGAGCTGACGGGGCGTTCCCTGGGGAGAGAGCCGGTGAAATCGAATTTCCGCTTCTACGACAATCGCCAGAAGTACCTGATGTTCGTCAACACCTGCTCCGAGAAGTGGGCGGTGGCGCAGCGCGTCGCCGAGGAGCTCGACGCGCTCACCCCCAAGGCCCCGGCGCTGCGGTTCTTCGACGCCGGGGTGGGCGACGGGACCGTGCTGGCGCGGGTGCTGCGCTCGATGCATCGCAAGTTCGACCGGTTGCCGTTCTACATCGCGGCCAAGGAAATCAGCCTCGAGGACATCCGCCTGACGCTCGACAAGATGCCCGACCGGTTCTTCGAGCATCCCGAGACGGTGCTCGCGCTGACCAACCTGCCCTATGCCGATGCGCCGTGGCTGGCCCACCGCAAGGACGGCGCGCAGCCCGACGTGGTGTGGCACGAGGTCGCGCTCACTGGGTCGACCGCCGCCGAATTCGAGCAGCAGATCAACGACCTGCAGCCGTTTCTTGCCGCCAACTGGCGGACCCGGCTGAGCGAGAAGAGCGGGGTGCTGCTGCCCGAGACGCCGACCGTGATCGTGCTCTATCGCCGCGACTGCCGCTACATCCTCGATGCGGTGATCCCGCGTCCCGGACACCCGCGCGCCGACTTCGACCTCGTTCTCGCCAGCCAGCCGTTCCGGCTCGCCGCCAGCGTGCGCTTCAAGGCCGGGCGCGTGCTCGCCCCGCTGGCCCGCGCGCTCGGGCCGGGCGGGCGGCTGCTCGGCGTGCATTCGGCCGGCGGCGACCCGGGGCTCGACATCGTCCGCAAGGTCTGGCCCGAGGCCGACCCGTTCACCACTTCGCGCCGCGAACTGCTCGACGCGACCCGCGAGGCGCTCGGCGAGGAGGCCGCGCAATTCGTCTTCGAACCGCTGCCCGACGACCAGTCGCGCCTGCGCTACACCATGCACACGCTGCCCGACGAGATCGACAGCAACGACACGCTGATCGGCACTTCGACCCTGCTCGCCGCGTGGAACGCCGCGACCTACGTCGCGCAGATCGAGGACGACCGGCTGGCCGAGGCGATGACCGGCTCGGCCTATCTCGGGGCGACCCGCGAGGTGCTGCGCGAACACGGCGCGCTGTGGTTCGACGACGAGACCTACGTCATTCGCCGGCTGGCGCCTTAACGCCGCCGCCACCCACGCGCCGCGCCGCGAACAGGGTTACCCGAGTTACACCAGTAACCCTGCCGAACGCGACAATAACCGCCTAATATCAGATGGTTACGCATTGGCAGCAGGGTTACGCATGGCGGGGGGCGAAGAGAATCAGCGGCGGCGCTGCGCGCGCTCGTCGGGCGCGTTGCGGATGGCGATCCGTTCGATCCGCCGCTCTTCGCTCGGCAGGTCGAGCGCCGCCAATCCATCGGCGCCGAGCGCGCGCCGTTCGTCGTCCCAGTCGACCCCGCCGGTCTCGACGCGCCGCAGCAGGCGGTCCCACTCCTCGGTCCAGAACTCGGCCGCCGCGCCGTAGCGGCCGAGCATCGGCGCGCCTTCGCGGTTGCGCATCTTGAGCAGGGCCACGATCAGCTGCGCGTTGCGCTTGCGGTGGGTGCCGACGAGTTCGCCGCGGTGATAGTAGGGCACTTCCTCGCCCTCCAGCGCCAGCTCGAGCGCCGAATGCGCGAGGTTGTCGTAGCCGTGGCGGAACGCGGCTTCCCAGGCGATGTCGAACGGCTGGCCCTTGAGGCGGTTGCGCAACCGGTGCGCGGACTGGCGCGACATGCCGACCGCGCGCGAAGCGGCGCTGACCGAGTGGCTGGCGGCGAGCTGGCGCAGGAACTCGGCCATCTTCGGCTTGTCCCAGCGATCGGCACGGCGCACCCGGGGCACGGGAGGCCGTTGGGCTTCGCTTCCGACAGGCTCGGGGCGAGCGGTGGCCGCCTGGCGCTGTGGCGGCTCGCCGGCGAGCGCCATCGCCTGGACCGTTTCCCAGTGCCCGAGCAGCCAGTTGCGCAGGGCATTGCGGCGCTCCTGCTCCTCGGCGGACTCCTTGTCCTGCTCGTCGTCCTCGTCCTCCCCGAAGCGGGGAGGGGGACCACCGGCAGGGTGGTGGAGGGGACTTCCCCCGCGCGCGTCACCAGGAGGACAATCCCCTCCGTCAGCGCTGTGCGCTGCCACCTCCCCGTCCGGGGGAGGATCCAGCGGACCCGGCGCCGCGCCGCAGCCGGGCTCCTCCTCCGTCGTGGCCGGGCCGGCGGGGTCGGTGCCGGCGGGCCGTGCGGGTTTGCGACCGACGATCCGCAGCGGATCGATGTCGTAGGGATAGAGCGGGATATGGTGGTAGGTCATCCGCCAGTGTGGAACATAAAAGGAACCTTGTAGGAAAGTTCTTTTTTGGCCGGGCGGTGTTGGGACAATTGGATCCAGGGCCTATCCGCTTGCGCCCCGCTGCGAACCTTGCCTGCACACTTCCCAAAATCGCCACCCTGAACCTGGTTGTGCTTTGCACAGCTTCGCTTCCAGGGTCCATTTCTCCGCCCGCGATGCCGGTGCTGGGAGGCACAATGGATGCTGAACCAGGTTCAGCATGACGAATGCGGGGACATCCGCCTCTCCCCCCATTGCTGACGTGGGCCAACCGTTTGTTGCCTCGTGAAAGCGAGCAGGCTGCTATCCAGGCTTTCGCGCCGAGAGCCGCCTGTCGGGTAACGACCCCATTGCGGAAGTATCGCCTACTTGATCGTGGAGATGCTTTTCCTATTCGACTTCATCCAACTCATGGCGACCAATCCAAAGCAGATTGCGACCAGGTCAGCTGCGAGATCCATCCAATTGGCGTCACGTCCGAAACCCAAGGCCCATTGAAGGATTTCGATCAGCCCACCGTAGAGCGCGAGCCAGGCGAAGATCGTTAGCAGCCCTCTACGAGGCCAAAGACTCTTGGCGAATGCAGCGAGAACGAAGAACGCCAGCATGTGATTGAGCTTGTCGGAGGCAAACACACTCGGAGCTATCTTGGCAGGCATCAGAGCAACCATAAAAATGGCACTGAGTAACAACCAAAAAATGAGCTGAAAGACTTTCGAGATTGCCATCATTCCGCAATGCACAATTTTCATTGCTGAGGTGTGAACTCCAGAGTCCGCCTACCACACCAATCTCACACATTCCGGAACCTGAGAGGCAGCGGGAAACTGTCGATCTGCTTCTGGGCCGATAGCTGACAGGCAGCTTTCGGGGACTGCATGGCGGGAATCGGCCATTCCGTTAGCGACCCCATTGCTGACGAAGAGCGTCAACCTTACGTGTCATCCTCAAATGTTTGATTTTCTCTGGCACTTGCGCGGATCGGTCGCCTTGCGTCCCACGGATACAGACCAACTTGTGTTCGACAGGCTGGAAATGCTGCTAGATCGACAGAGAAAGAACACGCGGATGCGAACCGCCGAACTCCTGACGTTCGAGTATCCGCTCTTCGGTGATCTGTTCGCCCCGAATTGGCTCGCGATGATTATTTACGACGCCGGTCGATTCTGGATTGACGGAAATGAACGAGAGCGAGTTCTGCGCTACGATCTTCGTAGCCTTCATGGTTTGGTGTTCTGCTCGGTCGCTGCAGCTTTGGCCTTCTTTTTCGGCCTCATTAGCGGTGGCTTTTTGACAGCCATTTCTCTCGCCGCAGCCGCGTTCACATGGCTCTACGGAATGAACATGCTGCTGGCGTTCGCACGGGTTCCCGCTGCAATTCGGAAGGCCGTAATTTCGGCCTAGGAAACGTCCGTTTTCCACCCCAATTCCAGACGTTCCCGCCCGCCATGGTTTTCGCCATTAGCCAACAGGCAGCTTCGCTCGCACTTCCCGCAAAGGCGGTCAGTCCGCTAACGACCCAATTGCGGACGTTACGGTCCTCCTGCCACCGGCCACCGTTCCCAGTTCGCGCCTTCGCTGCAGAGCGAGTTAAGCCCTTGACACAGCGGTGCCGCTGCCATGATGCGGCGGACTTCACTTACGCGCTCGCAAGGCGCGTCGGGAGCAACCTCGAGAATGGCATGGGGCTCAGGAACAAGACTGCTCGCGCGCGTCATGTAATCACCGAGAGTATCGTCTGAGATGGGCGTTTCATTCCACAGAACCGCCCCGTCCGAAGCGACGTAGATGGGCTGCACGATGAGGAGATGACCAACCCCGTCAGCTTCTCGGCCCCAGTTTGGTAACGGCGTCGAACAGGCTGCAGCATATGTGTCGGACAAGTCTTCGCCGCACCCACCAACTAGATACGAAAGGACTATGGCCATCATGACGCTCTGGCATTTCATGCGCCAACAATGCTGACGCCTTCGGCTGAATGCAATGTCCGCTTTCCACCCAATTCCAGACGTTCCCGCCCGCCATGGTTTTCGCCATTAGCCGACAGGTAGCTTCGCTCGCACTTTCCGCAAAGGCGGTCAGTCCGCTACGACCCCATGGCGGCAGTTCCGTTCTTCGTCACCCTGAACTCGTTTCAGGGTCTATCTCTCCTCACGCTAGCTCGGCGCAGCTGGAGTAATGGATGCTGAAACAAGTTCAGCATGACGAATGGAGGCATGTCCGCTTCGCACCCCATTATCAGACCTTCGCGCTCGCCCGCGCTGCGGCTGAAAGTCGACAATCCGCTTCGGCCCGTGACCGGAAGAAAGCCGGCTCGGGGCCAAGCCATGAAAAAGGCCCCGCCGGTCGCCCGGCGAGGCCTTTCCGCTCGCAACTGAAGCCGAGATCAGGCGTCGGCCATCTGGTCCTGTTCCTGCAGCGCCTTGAGCAGCGCCTTGTTGAAGGCCGGGATGTCGTCGGGGTTGCGGCTGGTGATGAGGTTGCCGTCGGTCGCGACTTCCTGGTCGACCACATTGGCGCCGGCGTTCTTCAGGTCGGTGCGGATCGAGGGCCAGCTGGTGACCGTCTTGCCCTTGATCATGCCGGCTTCCGCCAGCAGCCAGGGGCCGTGGCAGATCGCCGCGACGGGCTTGCCGCTTTCGCAGAAGTCCTTGACCAGCTGGACGGCCTTCTTCTCCGTCCGCATCTTGTCGGGGTTCATCTGTCCGCCCGGCAGGACGAGCGCGTCGAAGTCCTCGGCCTCGGCCTCGTCGAGAGTGAGGTTCACATCGACCGGGTCGCCCCAGTGGTCGTGTTGCCAGCCCTTGATCTGGCCGTCGTGCGGGCTGACGACCACGGGTTCGAGCCCGGCGGTCTTGATCGCGGAATAGGGGCCTTCGAGTTCCGACTGTTCGAACCCGTCGGTGGCGAGAATCATGATGCGTTGTGCCATTATGCTGTCTCCTTGCGGCGGAATTGCCTTTGTCCGCGTAACGGGTGTTGAAAGCGGCTTGTTCCGCGCTGTCCCACGGCCCGTGGCGCTGCTACGGCCAGCCGACAACATCTCCCGTTCGTGGTGAGCCTGTCCAACCATGAACGCCCGCGCGACGCCCTTCGGCAGGCCCAGGACGAACGGAACGAAGTACCCGCATGGTTGCCACTATCGACGACGAAAAAGACCCCTTCGACGCCATCGTCGACGCTCCGTTCGACAGCGCGCTGTCGCAGCGCTACCTCGTCTACGCCCTCTCGACGATCACCGCCCGCTCGCTGCCCGACCTGCGCGACGGGCTCAAGCCGGTGCATCGCCGCATCCTGTGGGGCATGCGGCTGCTGCGCCTGAGCCCGGACAACGCGTTCAAGAAATCGAGCCGCGTGGTCGGCGATGTGATGGGCAAGTTCCACCCGCACGGCAACGTCGCGCTCTACGATGCCATGGTCCGCCTCGCGCAGCCCTTCACGCTGCGCTATCCGCTGGTCGAGGGGCAGGGCAATTTCGGCAATATCGACGGCGATAACGCCGCCGCCGAACGCTACACCGAATGCCGCCTGACGAAGACGGCGATGCAGCTGATGGAAGGGCTCGACGAAGGCACCGTCGATTTCGTCCCGACCTACAACAACGAAGAAGAAGAGCCTTCGCTCTTCCCCGGCCTGTTTCCCAACCTGCTGGCCAACGGTTCGAGCGGCATTGCGGTGGGGATGGCAACCAGCATCCCGAGCCACAACGCCGCCGAAGTCATCGACGCCGCGCTCGAGCTGATCGACAACCCGCACGTCGAGCATGCGCGGCTGATGGAGCTGATGCACGGGCCCGACTTCGCCACCGGCGGGCTGATCGTCGATTCGCCGGAATCGATCAGCCAGGCCTATGCGACGGGGCGCGGCTCCTTCCGCGTGCGCGGGCGCTTCTTCGCCGCCGAGGCGAAGGACGAGGCCGACCGCGAAGCGGGGATCGAGCGGCTCGGCGGGGGGCAGTACCAGCTGGTCATCTCGGAAATCCCCTACCAGGTCGCCAAGGGCAAGCTGATCGAGCAGATCGCCCAGGCGATCGCCGACAAGAAGGTGCCGATTCTCGAGGACGTGCGCGACGAGAGCGACGAGAACATCCGCATCGTGCTCGTCCCGAAGAGCCGCAACGTCGACCCCGAACTGCTCAAGGAATCGCTCTACAAGCTGACCGACCTCGAGAGCCGCTTCGGGCTCAACATGAACGTGCTCGATGCCACCCGCACGCCGATGGTCATGGGGCTGAAGGAGCTGCTCGACCACTGGCTGCTGCACCAGATCGACATCCTGCAGCGCCGCAGCCGCCACCGGCTGGCCAAGATCGCCGACCGGCTCGAGCTGGTCGAAGGCTACATCATCGCCTTCCTCAACCTCGACCGGGTGATCGAGATCATCCGCACCGAGGACGAGCCCAAGCCGGTGATGATGGCCGAGTTCGGGCTGACCGACCGCCAGGCCGAGGCGATCCTCAACATGCGGCTGCGTTCGTTGCGCAAGCTCGAGGAGATGCAGCTGCGGCAGGAGAAGGACGAGCTCGAAGACGAACGCGCCGAGCTCGAAGCGCTGCTCGGCAGCCCGGCGCGCCAGCGCACCCGGCTCAAGCGCGACCTCAAGGCGCTGCGCAAGGACTATGCCGAGGACACCGCGCTCGGGCGGCGCCGCACGACCATCGCCGAGGCCGCGCCGGCGGTCGAATTCAGCATGGACGCGATGATCGAGAAGGAGCCGGTTACGGTGATCCTCTCGCAGAAAGGCTGGATCCGCGGCGCCAAGGGCCATGTCGACCTGGGGGCCGACGGCTGCGGGGACTTCAAGTACAAGGAAGGCGACGGGCCGGCCTTTGCGGTCCATTGCCAGACCACCGACAAGTTGCTCATCGCCGGCGACGACGGGCGCTTCTTCACCCTCGGGGCCGACAAGCTGCCCGGCGCGCGCGGTTTCGGCGAGCCGATCCGCAACACGCTCGACATCGATGCCGAGGCGCAGGTGGTCAGCCTGATCGTGCACAAGCCGGGGCTGCAGCTGCTGCTCGCCGCAAGCACCGGCAAGGGCTTTGCCGCGCTGACCGACGAACTGCTCGCCGAAACGCGCAAGGGCCGCCAGGTGGTCAATCTCAAGGACCGCGCCAAGCTCGCCGTCGCCCGGCCGATCGCCGCAGCACACGACCACGTCGCGGTGGTCGGCGACAACCGCAAGCTGGTGGTCTTCAACCTCGAGGAGCTGCCGGTCATGACCCGCGGTCAGGGCGTAACGCTGCAACGCTACCGCGACGGCGGCCTCAGCGACGCGACGACCTTCACGCTCGAAGACGGCCTGTCATGGACCATGGGCGGCGAAAGCGGGCGCACGCGGACCGAGAGCGACATCCACCTGTGGAAGGTCGCCCGCGGCGCCGCCGGGAGGCTTCCGCCGACCGGGTTCCCCAAGGACAACAGGTTCTGAACCTTTCCGCCCGGTTTGGGCGGGAAGCGGCGAAGATCCCGGAACTGCGGGAAAATCTCGGAACAAACTGGCCGGGCGATCCACTGATTGGGGGAGCGGGCGCATTCGCGGCCGCACCAACCAACAGGAGATTTTCGATGGCCGAGATTCCGGTTCAAAAGAAAACCAGCATGGGCTGGCTCTGGCTGTTGCTGGGCCTGATCGTGCTGGCGCTGCTTATCTGGTGGATTGCCGGGAGCAACGACAACGACGAAGACCTGGTGACCGGCAACGACGTCGTGCTGCAGGACAACGCCGCGGGCGTGAACGGCGGGGCGATGGCCGACGCGGCAAACCCCGACACGACCGGCGCGCTGACCCTGGCGCAGATTACCGCGGACCCGCAGCAATATTTCGGCCGCGACTTCTCTGGCGAGGTCGATGTGGGGAGCAACCTGACCGATCGCGGCTTCTGGGTCGAGCAGAACGGCAACCGCATGTTCGCGCTCATTATCGACCAGCCGCGCGAGGTGCCCAAGGACATCAACGCCGGCCAGACCCTGCGGATTTCCGGCGGCACGGTGCACGATGCCTCGTCGCTCGACGACATTCCCGGCGACTCGCTCAATCAGAACACCCGCAAGATCATCGCCGATCAGGATGCGATCCTGGTGGTCGACGAAGCGAACATCGAGATCCTGAACAAGGGGTGAGACGCCCCCTCGCGATCCGAGGAGAACGAACCATGGTAGACCAATATACAGAACTGCGCGAACTCGACGACTACGAGCTCGTCAACGACGAACAGGACCTGCGCGGCCATCCGCTGATGACCCGCGACGGACGGCGTCTGGGCACTGTCCAGCGCATGCTCGTCGATCCCGAGCACGACCACGTCGCTGCGCTGGTGCTCGACGACGGACGCGGCGTGCCGGTCGACGAGATCGAAATCCGCGACGGCAATGCCTACATCGATCCGGTCGACGAGGCCCGGTACTTCACCCCGCCGCGGCGCGAGCGCGCTGTCACCCGGAATCGCGTGATCGTCCGGCGGCTCTAGCAGCCGGTTGCCTCAGGCATGAAAAGGGGCGCCCGGATTTCTCCGGGCGCCCCTGTTTTCGTTCGGGCGAGGCCGAGCCTTTACGACTGCGCGGCGGCGTCGGCGCTGGCGCCGAGCGCGGCCTTGACCTGGTCGGCGAGAACCTGCGCGGTCACCCCGGCATCGGCCGGCTGGAAGTTCTGCCGCTTGAGCGCGAACGCGCCCCATTCGGTTTCGACGGTGACGTCGTCGCCCTCGACCTTGCCGATCGAGCCGAGCGAGACGCCGTTGACGTCGGTCACCGGGGCGCCCGCGACGAGCTGGGCGTCGAGCTTGGCGGCCGCTTCGGCCTGGGCCTTCTCGAGCATCTCGTCGAGCTGCGCGCGGGTCACCGCAACGGTGGTCTGCTTCTTGGCGTTCATGCCGAAGCGGTCGAGCGGCAGGCCGACCTTGTGCGTGCCGGTGTCGAGCGTGGCGACGCCATCGGCCAGAGCGGTAATCGTGCCGACCTCGTTGCCCTCGGGGCCGTAGACCTTCACGCCGGCGGCGATCAGCGGGCCGTCGGCCTTGGCCGTGGCGGCGGCGTCCTGCGCCAGCGCGGCGCCGGAAACGGAAACCAGCGACAGCGCGCCGGCAGTGAAAATGGCTTTGGTCAGGTTCAAGGTCTTTCCCCCTTTAGGGTTGTCGAAAACAGCCGGCCGCACACAAAGAATTCCGCGCACGGGCGGCCGATGAATATGGATGCGGAAACGAGCAGCGACCCGCCGGGCCTAGGCGCTCTCACCGGACGAAACCGATGACCGCAAGGTGCCCGCGGGGCGGACTGCCCTACCTTTCCGGCTGGAGGCCGGATTGGCAAGGGCAAATATGCCAAATCGTGACTGAAGCCGCGATGAAGCGAGTGTTCAGACTGGCTTTCGTGCACCGAGCTCGGCGTCGAGCAAGGCCTCGACCCGCTCGCGGGGCGGGAAGCCCTCGCCGATCCAGCGCTCTTCGACGGCTTGCAGGATGCGCGCCACTTCGGGCCCCGCGGCGACCCCGCGCGCGACGATCTCGCCGCCCTTGAGCGGCAAGACGGGGATCTCCCAGCCGCTGAGCGCGGCGGGGTCCTGGCCGGCCAGCAGGAGCCGGTCGATCGCCGCCTCGCGGCCGAGGCGGTAGGCGAGTACGTGCGGATCGCTCGGCGTGCCGCTGCGCCGCGCTGCCGCAACGAGGCGCTTCTTGTTGGCGGTGGACAACCGCAGCCGCGAGGCGACCTGCGCGGCCACCTTCTCGTCGGCGGGGAGCAGCGCGGCAAGGCGGCGCAGCGGCGAGGGCGGCAGCCCGGCCTCGCGCTCCTTGGCGACCACCGCGGCAAGCGCCTCCATCCCCGCGTCGGACGCTTCGGGCAAGACGACGCCGAGCACGCCGCCATCGTACATCCGCTGCACCGTCGCCACCGGGTCGGCGATCGCCAGCAGGTTCTGCAGTTCCCACCCCACGCGCTCGCGGCTCAGGCCCTTCATCGTCGGGGCGAGTTCGATGCAGGCTCGCTCGGATGCCGCATCGAGAGCGGCCCCGAAGCGGGCCTGGAAGCGGTAGTAGCGCAGGATGCGCAGATGGTCCTCGCGAATGCGTTCGCGGGCATCGCCGATGAAGCGCACGCGGCCGGTCTCGAGATCTTCCAGCCCGCCGAACCAGTCGAACACCTCGCCGCTCGAAGGATCGGCGTAGAGCGCATTGATGGTGAAATCGCGCCGCGCGGCATCGTCCTGCCAGTCGTTGGCGAACTTCACCGTGGCGCGCCGCCCGTCGGTCGAGACGTCGTGCCGCAGGGTGGTGATCTCGACCGGCCCGCCTTCTAGGATCGCGGTTACCGTCCCGTGCTCGATACCGGTCGGGACCGAGCGAATCTTCGCCGCGCCGAGCCGGGTAACGACTTCCGCCGGTTCGAGCGTGGTGGCGGCGTCGATGTCGTGTACGGGCTTGCCGAGCAAGGTGTCGCGCACCGCGCCGCCGACCCAGCGCACCGTGCCCGGGCCGAGCGCGGCGACCAGGGCGGCGAGATCGGCGCGCGCTATCCATTCGGCCTCAAGAGTTTTCGGGCTCACTTCCGTTCGTCCTGAACCTGTCGAAGAACGCGCGCGTGGTTCGACAGGCCCACCACGAACGGAGATTGGATGTGCCGCTCAGCCATCGACGAGGTCCTGCCAGGCGAGGCGGTGCGAAAGGTTGCTCAAGATGCCCGCGGTAATTCCCCAGATCCGGTGGCCTTGCCACTCGATCTCGGTGTAGTCGCGCTCGTGCCCGCGAAACAGGCCGCGCTTGCGGACATGGTTGCGCTGGTCGAGCACGAAGCGCAGCGGCGCCTCGAACCAGCCAGCCACTTCGCGCGGATCGGGCACCAGCGGCAGGTCGGCCGGGATCATGCCGAGCACCGGGGTCAGGGCAAATCCCGAACCGGTCACGAAACTGTGCGCCTCGCCGATCACCCGCACCTGCGCCGGGGGAATCGCCAGTTCCTCCTCCGCCTCGCGCAGCGCGGCGGCAACCGCATCCTCGCCGCTTTCGAGCTTGCCGCCGGGAAAGGCGACCTGGCCGGGATGGCTCGGCATGGTGTCCGGCCGGTGGGTCAGCAGCACCCCGGGTTCGCGCCGATCGGTCACCGCGATCAGCACGGCGGCGGGGCGCAGTTCGGGCGGGGCGAAGGCGCTGTCATCGCGCAGGCCCACCGGGCCGACGTGGTGGCTCGCATGGAACAGGCGGCTGAGGCGATCGAACAGGGCGCTCATGCGGGCACCAGCGCAAAGCGAGCGCCCTGGCTGGTGACGGTCAGATCGTCGCCCGAGGCCAGCGCGATCTCGACCAGTTGCAGCCAGGTCGAGCGGTTGAGGCGGGCCTCGCAGCCGCGCCGCACTGCCAGGTAGAGGGCAGGGACCTCGGGGTCGCCGCGGGCGCGCAGCGGGTTGTCGGGCCCGGCCACGACGATGTCGTCGGTGTTGAGGCGGAAGGCGAGGGCCCCTCTCTCGGCCTTGACGTCGACAGCGACGAACGCCGCGTCCTCGACCTCGATCGACTGCTTGCACTCGGGGGTGACCAGCCAGTGCTGGCCGCCCTCGTCGCGCAGCAGCAGCGTGGAAAAAGCGCGAACCATTGCCGGACGGCCGATCGGGCGGCCCTCGTGGAACCAGGTCCCGTCGGCGGCGATGCGCATGTGGCTGTCGGCCGTCTCGGGCGGATCCCATGTTTCGACCGGCGGCAATCTGCGCGCGGCAACCGCCTCGGCGATCTCGCTCAGCGTCAGTCCGGCGAGGTCGGGTGGGGGTTCGTAGGGCATCGTGCGACGGCGATGCCAGATCGCCCTAGCCGCGCCAAGGCCCCAGCATGCCCGCTTGCGGCAGCACGGCCGGCTGCGCCCCGCGCACCAACAGCCGTGCCGGGTCCCACTCGCCCGGACAGGCCCAGCCGCGCGGGGCCTCGACGAAGCCGAACTGGCGGTAATAGGGCTCGTCGCCGATCAGCACTTGCGGCAGCGGCGCGGCGGGATCGAGCGCGCTGGCCTGCGCGGCCATCAGCATGCGCCCGTAGCCGGTGTGCTTGAGTTCGGGCAGCACCGCGACCGGGCCGACCATGATCAGCGGGTGGGCACGCCCCTGCGGATCGGTCAGCGCGACCGGCCAGGCCTGGATCGTGCCCGCGAGCATGCCGTCTTCGTCGAGCGCGGCGAAGCTCAGCGCCGGGAGCCAGTCGGTGCCTGCGCGAATGGCGTAGGCGGTGCGCCCGTGGCGGCCCGTCCCGAAGGCCCTGTCGAGCACCTGCTCGAGCATCGCCGGGTCGACCGCTTCGAGCGGGATCAGGGTGCGAGTCGCAGCGGACATGAGGGGCGCGCCGATAGGGGCCGGGGACCCGGCTGGCAATCCGCTACGGCTTGGGCGTCAGATGCAGCAGCCGCCCGCCGTCGCCGTCCTCGATCGCGTAGAGCGAGCCGTCGGGCGCCTCGGCGACGCCGCGCATGCGCTTGCCCATATCGTAACGCGCGACTTCCTTGCCGCTGTCCCCCGCGGCGTCCAGCGTGACGCGGGCGAGGCACTGCGTGGCGAGCCCGGCGACGATGGCCTGGCCCTTCCACTCGGGCCAGAGCTTGCCGGAGTAGAAGGTCATCCCGCCCGGCGCGATGACCGGGGTCCAGAACACCGCCGGGGCGTGGAAATCGGGCCGCGTGTCGTGGTCGGGGATCGGCGTGCCGTTGTAGTTGATGCCGTTCGAGACGACCGGCCAGCCGTAGTTGTCGCCCGGCACCAGCTTGTTGATCTCGTCGCCGCCGCGGGGCCCGTGCTCGAGGTCCCAAAGCTGGCCGCCGGCATCGAAGGCGAGGCCCAGCGGGTTGCGGTGGCCGTAAGTCCAGATCTGGTCGGTCGGGCTGCCTTGGCCGGCAAACGGGTTGCCCGCCGCGGCGGTGCCGTCGAGGTTGAGGCGGACGATGGTGCCGAGGTTGTTGCTGTTGTCCTGCGCCGGATCGCCCTTGGCCATGTCGCCGGAGGCGACGAACATGTGCTTGCCGCCCGGCGCAAAGGCGATGCGCAGCGCGAACTGGCCGAACGTGTCGAGCGCCGGGACCTGGCGCCAGATTTCCTTCAGGTCCTCGACCGCGCACGAATCGTGCTCCTCGCACTTCAGCGTTCCGCGCCCGACCACGCCGTAGCGCTTGCCGCCGTCGGCCTTGACCCAGCTAAGGTAGATCGTGTGGCTGCGGGCATAGTCCGGGGCAAAGGCGACGTCGGCCATGCCGCCCTGTCCGCCGTACGACACCTCGGGCATGCCGGTGACCGTGCCAAGCCGGCCGGTGGCCGGCTGGACGAACTTCATGCCCCCGCCTTTGAGAGTGACGAAAACGTTGCCGCTGCCCGGCTCGACCGCGAGCGCCCACGGTTCCTTGAATGCGCCGAGCGAGGTTATCGCGAAGGGCGCGCCCGCGGGCGCTTCGACCGGGGTGCCCACCGAAGCGGCCGAATTTGCCGCGCTATCCCCCGAACGGGCGCTGCCGCAACTTGCGATCAGCAGCGCGGGAAGCGATAGGGCGAGGTACGGGAATTTCATGGTCATGCTCTCCGGAACGCCAACACCTGATTTCTGCGCCCAGTTCGGCGACGCCCTCGTCGCCGGGGTGGACGAGGCCGGGCGCGGGCCGCTGGCGGGCCCGGTTGTCGCAGCCGCCGTCGTGCTGTGCAAGCCGCGACCCGCCGGGCTCGACGATTCGAAAAAGCTCACGCCCGAAACCCGGGCCGTGCTCGAAGACCGCATCCGCCGCCGCTGCGCCTTCGGCATCGGCGTGGTCGAGGTCGAGGACATCGACCGCCTCAACATCTTCGGCGCGACGATGCTGGCGATGGCGCTGGCGATGCAGCGCTTGTGCGAGGCGCTCGGCGTCGACTGCCACCAGGCGCTGATCGACGGCAACCTCACCCCGCACGGGCGCACCCCGCTGTGGCGCTGGCCGGCTCGCGCCATCGTCGGCGGCGACGGCAGGGAACCGGCGATCGGCGCGGCCTCGATCGTCGCCAAGGAATACCGCGACCGGCTGATGCGCCAGCACCACCTCGCGCATCCGCACTACAACTGGGCGAGCAACAAGGGCTATTCCACGCCCGACCACCTCGCCGCGCTGCGCGAGCACGGCCCCTGCCCGCTCCACCGCCGCAGCTTCGCGCCGGTCGCGCAGTGCGAATTGCCGCTGGAGATGGTACAGGCGGTGTGAGGGATCGTCTTGCAGGAGGCATGCCGATGAAACTCCGCCTGTTTGTGATTGCACTTCTGGCCTGCGGCCCCGCTAGGGCTCAACAAGGTCCATCGCCCGAGGAGATGAGACAGACGTTGGAGCCCTATGCCAGCGCGGCCGACGCCGTGACGCTGCCCGACGGCCGAAAGGCCAATTTTACCTGCATGGGCGAGGGCAGTCCTACGGTGATCCTCATCCCCGGCCTCGCTGACTTCGCGGGCATTTCGTGGGGTGGCGTGCAGCCGGACATGGCGCGCACGACCCGGGTCTGCGCCTGGGACCGCCCCGGCTGGGGCCTCAGCGACGGGGCCGAGGGCGAACACACGGTCGAGACGTCCACCGCGGCGCTCGAGGCGGCGCTCGCGACCGGCGCGATTCCCGGACCCTACATCCTCGTCGGTCATTCGTTCGGCGGTTACGAAAGCCTGCTCTACGCCGATCGCCACCCGGACCAGGTCGCGGGCATGGTCATGGTCGATCCGAGCGTCCCCAATCAGAGCGCGCTCATGGAACGCGCCGGTATGGCGGTGCCGGATGCAGAGGCCGATCCGATGGTCCAGGCTTTCCGCAAGTGCGCCGCGGAAATTCGCGCCGGAACTGCCAGGCTGGGCGGGCCGGATCCGGATCATTGCCTCTCCTATCCGTCTTTCTTCCCAGACCGCCTTGCCAAGGCGTTTGGCGAAAAGGCCAGCAACCCTGTCCAATATGAAACCATGGCATCGTTTCTGACCAACTCGCCCCAGGGATCGATCATGGTTCTCAATCCCACGCGCGACTATGGAGATATGCCGTTGCTCGTGCTCACCGCGACCGTCCAGCCTCCGGCGCCGCCCGATACATCGGCCGATCAACGCGCTGCATCCGACGCGTTTTTCGAGCAATGGAGCCTCGCGCACGACCGGCTGGCCGCCCTGTCCAGCAGGGGCGTCAACATGCGCGTGCCCGGCGCGCACCACTACATCCAGCGCGCCAAGCCGCAGGTGGTGATCGACGCGGTCGAAGCGGTCGTCGCGGAGGCGCGCGCTGCGGGCGACTAGGTCGGGAAGGCCTTCGCCTTGAGGTCGGCGAGATAGGCGCCGATGATCTGTTCCATCATCTCGGGCGAGGGCGGGCCCTTCGACGGGTCGACCTGACCGGTGCGCTCGGTCATCTCCTCGCGGCTGTTGACCCGCGGGTAGGGCTGGGGTGGGACCGGCACGCCGAGGAAGTCGCACAGCGGCTCCCAGCCGTCGCCCGCCTTGTAGACCAGCAGCCGTTCGGCCGGCGCCTGGTCGATCACCGACTGGTTCCAGGTGTTGAAATACTCGACCATCTTCTCGCGATTGCCGAGCCGGCGTTCGATGTCCGCGTCGAACACCGTCAGGCGGAAGAACTCGGCCATCAGCGGATTGCCTTCGAACCGCGCCCGGTGCTCGGGCGACATCACCGTCGCGGTGACCGATTCGAACCACTTGTCCGGGTCGCGCGTGGTGAGGATGATCTTGGCTTCGGGATATTTCGCCGCCAGCTCGCGCCAGAACATGCAGCCGGGATAATCGGTCGAGGAATGGTAGCCGGCAAAGATCGCGTCCCACTGCGGATCGCCCTTGGCGCTCTCGACCCACAGCGGCAGGTGCGCGCGCATGTGCGCGATCATCTCGCTCATGTGATAACACTTGCCGAAGCCGATGTGCTCGAGCGCGAGCTTGAGCGACAGCGTACCGGTTCGGCCGAGCCCGGCGCCGATGACTTGAAGGCCCATGCGATCTCTCCTCAAACGCGTGCCGTGATGCGGCGGGTGTGTCTCATTCCGCCTTCTCACAGGCAAGCGCCAATCCCCGGGACGGCCTTGACGCCGGCGGCGCGAACGCCATGCTCGCGGCAAACGAGAGGAGAGAACCACATGATTGCAAGAGGATGGCTGGCCGCCGCCGCCGGCGCCGCGCTAGCCCTGGGGGCGTGCAACGCAGCGCAATCGCCGGGCGAGGTCGCCGCCGCCGAAGTCGTCACCACCGCGGGGACGGTGGCCGGATCGCTGGAGGACGGCGTAATCGGCTGGAAGGGCATTCCCTTCGCCGCGCCGCCGGTCGGCGACCTACGCTGGCGCGCGCCGCAGCCGGCCGCGCATTGGGACGGGGTGCTCTCCGCCACCGAGTACGGCCACGACTGCATGCAGGTGCCGTTCCCCAGCGACGCCGCGCCGCTCGGCACTCCGCCCGCGGAGGACTGCCTCTACGCCAACGTGTGGAAGCCGGAAGGAGCGAAGGCGAAGCTCCCGGTGATTTTCTGGATCTACGGCGGCGGCTTCGTCAACGGCGGGTCCTCGCCGCCGACCTACTCGGGCGCCGAACTGGCCAAACAGGGCGTGATGGTGGTCAGCGCCAACTACCGGCTCGGCCGCTTCGGCACTTTCGCCCACCCGCAACTGACCGGAGAGGACCCGGACAAGGGACTGCTCGGCAACTACGGCTACCTCGACCAGATCGCCGCGCTGAAGTGGGTGCAGGACAATATCGCCGCGTTCGGCGGCGATCCCGACAACGTGACGATCGTCGGCGAATCCGCCGGCGGCATGTCGGTCCATGCGCTGGTCACTTCGCCGCTCGCCAAGGGGCTGTTCGCGAAGGCCGCGATCATGTCGGGGGGCGACGGGCAGGGGATGCCGGGGGCGCCGCAGAGTTTGGGGGACGCGGAAAAGATCGGCGTCGATTTCGCGGCTGCCAAGGGCATTGCGGCTGACGATCCGGATGCCCTGGCTAAGCTGCGGGCGATGAGCGCCGCCGAGGTGACCGACGGGCTCAACCTCGCCGCCATGGCCCCGCGGCCCGGGCAGGCGCGGACATTCGCCAGTCCCTTCGCCGACGGCACGATCGCCGTCGATGCGGGCAAGGCTTATGCCGGCGGCGACTTCGCCCGGGTGCCGATCATGATCGGCGCGACCAGCGACGACATCGGCGGCAAGACCGGCCAGATGATCGGCGGAGCGCGCAGTCTCGCCGGCACGATCGCGGCGCAGGACGTGCCGGTCTACGAATACCGCTTCTCCTACGTCGCCGAATCGCTCGACCCGGGCAACGGCGCGCAGCATGCCAGCGACATTCCGTTCTTCTTCGACACCCAGGCGGCGAAGTACGGTCCCGCCACCACCCCGCGCGACAATGCCATGGGCGAGGCGATCAGCACCTATCTCGTCAACTTCGCCAAGACCGGCGATCCCAACGGTGGCGACCTGCCCGACTGGCCGCAGTATTCGCGCACCGGCGACGAGCTCATGGTGTTCGGACCCGACGGGACGGCGAAGGCCGAAAAGGATCCCCTCGGGCCGGGCATCGACGCCGCGCAGGCAAGGCGGGGCGGATAGCTCCGCCGGCGCCGCGAGACCCGAGGCGAGAGAGTCTTCCGGGCCACACCACAAGATATCGAGTCCCCGAATCCCGAGGGGACTCAACATGCTGTGGGGGACTCTTTTCGTTCCGCGTTAACCATATCCTGCTAGGCCGCGGGTGTGGCGAACTTGCTGCTTGACCTGAGGACTCCGCGGACTCACCCTGTGGATAACTCAGGGGAACAGGACGGAATGGGACAACTCGAAAAGCTTCGCCCGGCCAAGGCCGGAACGCCGGAGGTTGCGTTGCCGGTGGGACGGATCCTGCCGGGCGACTGCGTGGCGGCGATGCGTTCGCTGCCGACGGCGAGCGTCGATCTGGTCTTCGCCGATCCGCCCTACAACCTCCAGCTCGGGGGCGATCTCAACCGGCCCGACGGCAGCCATGTCGATGCGGTGACCGACGACTGGGACCAGTTCGCCAGCTTCGGGGCCTACGACAAGTTCACCCGCGAATGGCTCGCCGAGGCGCGCCGCGTGCTCAAGCCCGACGGGGCGCTGTGGGTCATCGGCAGCTACCACAACATCTACCGCGTCGGCTCGATCGTGCAGGACCTCGGGTTCTGGCTGCTCAACGACATCGTCTGGCGCAAGGCGAACCCGATGCCCAACTTCCGCGGCACCCGCTTCACCAATGCGCACGAGACGCTGTTGTGGGCGAGCCAGGGCGAGAAGGCGAAGTATCACTTCAACTACCGCGCCATGAAGACGCTCAACGACGAGCTGCAGATGCGCAGCGACTGGGTCCTGC
Source organism: Croceibacterium aestuarii (assembly GCF_030657335.1). Lineage (NCBI taxonomy): Bacteria > Pseudomonadati > Pseudomonadota > Alphaproteobacteria > Sphingomonadales > Erythrobacteraceae > Croceibacterium > Croceibacterium aestuarii. The sequence continues at coordinate 2,890,410 of NZ_CP131039.1, read as the reverse complement.
CGATCTGCAGCGGACCCGAACGGCTCAAGGAGGGCGGGCACAAGGTCCACCCGACGCAGAAGCCCGAGGCGCTACTCTATCGCGTGCTGCTGGCGACGACCGAACCGGGCGATGTCGTGCTCGACCCGTTCTTCGGCACCGGCACGACCGGCGCGGTCGCCAAGCGGCTCGGCAGGCAGTGGATCGGCTGCGAGCGCGAGGCGGGCTACCGCGATGCGGCCTACAAGCGGATCGAGAAGGAGCTGCCGCTCGACGAAAGCGCGCTGGCGACGATGCAGAGCCGCAAGAGCCAGCCGCGCGTCGCCTTCGGTTCGGTGGTCGAGGCCGGGCTGATCCCGCCGGGCACCGAGCTGTTCGACAAGAAGCGCCAGTGGTGCGCGACGGTCCGCGCCGACGGCTCGCTGGCCAGCGGCAAGGAATCGGGCTCGATCCACCACGTCGGCAAGACCCTGCAAGGCGCCCCGAGCTGCAACGGCTGGACCTTCTGGCACATGGAGCACGAGGGCGAGATCAAGCCGATCGACGCCGCGCGGCAAACCTACTTGCTGAGCGTCGAGGACTGAACCGAGCGCGAGGCGCGCGTGCGCGCTTCGTCGGACATCGGGGTGAACAGGCTGACGAGCGTTCCTTCGGGATCGCGATACTGCGCGGCCTTGTTGCCCCACGGCATCAGCTTGGGCGCCTGAACGACTTCGACCTTGCCGGCGAGCCGCGCGTGCTCGGCGTCGACATCGGCCACGCGGAATTCGAGGATGGCGGAGCGATTCGCCGCCGGCTCGGCGCTGCCTTCGCGGAACAGCGCGACCGTTTCGGCAGAGCCGATTGCCAACGTACCGCGTTCGGTCGCGAACTGCGCGAAAACCGGGGCCAGCCATTCGGCGGTCAAACCGGTGAGCGTTTCGTAGAACGCGACCAGGCTGTCGATGTCGGCCGCGATAAGGCGGGTCGAGGCAAAATGCATGGCAAGTCTCCTGCTACGGCCGGTCGGGTGGCGGCCATGAACCGCCTTGTGCCACGCGGCTGCTGCCACCATTATGTCAGCAGGAGTCAGCATGCATGCGCCGGGCCGAGCGTCTCTTCCAGATCATCCAGATCATGCGGGGTGCGCGCGGGCCGGTGACGGCGGCGGACCTTGCCGCAGAACTCGAGGTTTCGGTGCGCACTGTCTACCGCGACGTCGCCGATCTCATCGGCCAGAGGGTGCCGATCCGCGGAGAGGCGGGCTTTGGCTACGTCCTGGCGGACGGTTTCGACATGCCGCCGCTGATGTTGACGATCGACGAACTCGAAGCGCTGGCGCTGGGCGCGCAGTGGGTGATGGCGCGCGGCGACGAGCAGATTTCACGCTCGGCTCGCGACGTGATGAGCAAGGTCCACGCCGTGCTTCCCGACGCCATGCGCCAGCACGCATTCCTTCCCTCTGTCGGGCCGCGCCCCGTGCCGGCGCTCGCAAAGGAAACGGTCGATCTGTCGGTCCTGCGCAAGGCCGTGCGCGAGGGCCTGGCGCTCGAGATCGACTATCTTTCCCTGGCGGGCGAAGCCACCACCCGGACGGTTCGACCGGTCATCGTCGGCTATTCGGAAACCGACCGGATGCTGGTGGCGTGGTGCGAGATCCGCGCGGACTTCCGCCACTTTCGCGTCGACCGCATCGCCGCCGCCCGATTGCTCGGGCCGCACGGGCTCGGCGCGGCGCGACTGCGGAAGGACTGGACCGACTGGCGCACCGCGCGCGCATCGACGCGCTAGGCGGCGCCCGACGATGGTGCTGTCCTACTTTGCCGTCAGTCGCTACGCCCGGCGCATGGATACGATTCTTCTCCATTCGCATCGGCTTTTAACGCGCGTTCCGGGGCGGGGTTTTTTGCGTCCTGAACCGTGTAACACCCGGTCCATGTCTGTCACCTTCGCGGCCGAATCGCATGACTGACCGCCTCTATCTCCAGCCGCTGACCTTCGCGCCGTCGCCACAGGCGTTCCACGGCGATGCGGTGCGGCTTGGCGGCGGGATGGTGTACGCCCGGGAATTCGCCGTCATCGTGACCGAGGAGGGCGTGGTAACGCGGCGGGAAATCGCCACCGCGGCGACCATCGACGATGTCCTCGCCGCCCTTCCCGACGCGCTGGGAGAAGAAGGCGAGCGGCAGTGGTCGAACTTGCGCATGGTGCATCCCCCGCTGGCGTTGGGGGAACGAACCGTACGGCTCGACCAGCCGCAGGTCATGGGGGTGCTCAACGTCACTCCGGATTCGATGTCCGACGGCGGGCAATTCCTCGACGACGAGGAAGCGGCGAACGAACACGCCGCGGCCATGCACGAAGCCGGCGCGGCGATCATCGATATCGGCGGCGAGAGCACCCGGCCCGGCGCCGCAGCGGTGTGGGAAGGCGACGAGCTCAAGCGCGTCGTTCCTGCAGTCGAGCATGCCGCGGCGATGGGCGCAGCGGTCAGCATCGACACCCGCCGTCCGGCGGTCATGGAAGCGGCGCTGGCGGCGGGGGCGCAAATCCTCAACGACGTTTCGGCGTTGCGCCACGATCCGCGCAGTCTCGAATTCGCCGCGGGCTCGGGCAAGCCGGTGATCCTGATGCACGCTCCCGGGCCGAGCAGCGAGGCCGCGGGGGACCTGCACAACGACGGCGGCTACGCCAACGTGGTGTTCGAGGTGTTCGACTGGCTCGCCGCGGCGCGCGACCGCGCGGTTGCGGGCGGTGTCGAGCGGGAGAAGATCATTCTCGATCCGGGCATCGGCTTCGGCAAGTCGGTCGCCGACAACCTCGCGCTGATCGGGGCGCTGCCGCTGTTCCACGCGCTCGGCCAGCCGCTGCTGCTCGGGGCGAGCCGCAAGCGGACCATCGGCGCGCTGAGCAACGAGGCCCCGGCGCACAGGCGCCTCGGCGGCAGCCTAGCGCTGGCGGTTGCCGGGATGGACGCCGGGTTCCAGCTGCTGCGGGTTCACGACGTGTTCGAGACGGTGCAGGCGCGCAACGTCTGGCGCGGGCTGCGCGACGCCGCGCTGACCGATTTCGGCGGCTTGCCGGACTAGCTCAGGCGTCCTCGTTCTCGCGGATATAGGCGTCGGGGTCCTTCTCCTCGCGCTGGTAGCGCGTGTGCTCCGCCTCGAAGGCGAGGTACTTGATGCCGAGCGCGACCCGTTCCTCGAGCGGCACGCGGCGGCGGAAATCGGTGAGGCCCTGCCGCTCTTCCTCGCTCATGTGCTTCGAATTCTTGTAATTGGCCTGATCGACGCATTCCCACCACGGCTCCGAGCCGACCTCGTGCCCGGCCGCCTCCTCCGCCGCCTCGGCGATCTTGTTGTGATCGTCGATGGCATCGTCGGTGGTCTCCTCGGCGCTGTCGGAATCGAGCGCGCCTTCGCCGCACTGGAGCAGACGGGGATAGAAATAGAGCTCCTCCGCCTCGGCATGGGCCTCGAGGAAATTGCGCAGGCGGTCGAAGATCTTCCCCGCCGATTCGCTGTCGCCGCGCGCTTCGTCGAGCGCCGCGAACATCATGCGCTGGCGATAGTGGTCGGCGAGAATGCAGTCGACGATGTCCATGGGGCGTAGGTCTCCGTTGTCGTTCGCGTTTGCTCAGTCAACGGAAGTGCCGGGCGCGTGTTCCGCCGCGGCAGGCCTCAGGCCGCGCGGGACATCAGGCCGCGTTCTCGATGCCCAGGTCGCCCAGCTTGCGGTAGAGCGTCGATCGACCGATCCCGAGCCGCCGCGCGACCTCGGTCATGCGGCCGCGATAGTGGCCGATCGCCAGGCGGATGACGTCCGCCTCGATCTCCTCGAGCGGGCGCAAGTTGCCGTCGGCGGTGTAGAGCTGGACGCCGGCGCCTTCGGTCCCCTGGAAGGGGAGATCCTCGAACTCGCCGAGAAGCTGCGAAAGCTGCGGGAAATCGCCGGCGGTCAGCGCCGCGCCGTCGCAGAATACCGCGGCGCGGAACAGCACCGCCTGAAGCTGGCGGACGTTGCCGGGCCAGTCGAATGCGCCGAGCAGCTTGAGCGCCGGCTCGGTGATGCCGAGCTCGCGCAGGCCCGGCTGTTCGCCGATTCGGGCGAGGAAGTGGCGAGTCAGCGCGGGAATGTCGCTGGTCCGCTCGCGCAGCGGCGGCAGGATCACGCGGGTCCCGGCAAGCGCTTCGAGCAGTTCGGCGTTGAAGTTGCCGGTGGCGACGAGGTCGGTCAGCGGCAGATTGCTGGTGGCGATGACCCTGAGATCGACCTTGAACGAATGCTTGGCCCCGATCGGGCGGATGCTGCGCTTGGCCAGCGCCTCGCCGAGGCGCCCCTGCAGCTCGGGCGAGAGGCGGTCGACTTCGTCGAACACCACGGTCCCGCCGTCGAGGTTCTGCAGCAGTCCGACCTGGCGGTCGAATGCGCCGGGAAACGAATCCTTCTCGTGTCCGAAGAGCACCGACTCGATCGAATTGGCCGGCACGCTGCGCACGTTGACGATCCGGAACGGCGCCTTGGCACGGGGACTGGCCGCAACCATCGCGCGAACCAGCATTTCCTTGCCGGTGCCGCTTTCGCCTTCGATCAGCATCGGCCCGTGCCCGCGCGCCGCCTTGGCCGCCTTGGCCAGCGCGTCGCGGAACGGGGGGGCCGTGCCGATCATCGAATCGAAATCGAGCGCGCTCGACATCTTTTCGGTCAGCGGGGTGAGTTCGTCCCGCGGGGTCTCGCGGGTCGTCGCGTTGCGCAGCGCCTGCATCAGCCGATCGGGCGCCACCGGCTTGACGAGGTAGTCGGTAGCCCCGGCACGCATCGCCTCGACGGCGAGCAGCGGGCTGGCGCTGGTGGTCAGCATGAGAATCGGCAGCGCGGGGCGGCGGTCCTTGAGCTCGGCGATGAGCTGGCAGGCGTCGTCGCCGGGCACCCACTGGTCGAGGATGATGGCCGACAGCTGCATGCCTTGGCGCGTGCCGAGCGTGGCGATGGCGGTTTCGGCATCTTTCACGACGAGCGTGCGCCAGCCCTCCCGCGCGGTAAGCGCGGTGATCAACCGACTCTGCGCCGGCTCGTCGTCGATCAACATCAACAGGCGGTCTTCCTGCTCGGCCATGCGCTCCCCTGTCTGCCTTTGAAATCCGGATCGGTCCGGGAACCCTAGTCAAGAGGGGTAAAGAGCCGATTAAGCACCCAGCGGGCGTACGGCCGAACCCACCGCGAGGGCTTGAGAACGCTCGGACGGCCCTCTAGAGCAGGGGCAAGAGTACAACTGTCAGGATGCAACAAATGGCTTCGGCAAACGACATGAAGGCGCACCAGGGAACGTACGGGAGCTTCGTCGGCCTTCTCAAGTGGTCCGTCCCGACCATCGCGATCATCGCGCTCATCGTCATCTTCCTGATCTCCTGACCATTGCCTGAGGGGGAGGGGCAGATGCGGATCGCGGTTCTCAGGGAAAGGGCCGCGGGCGAACAGCGCGTCGCCGCCACGCCGGAGACGGTCAAGAAGTTCACCGCGCTCGGCGCGCAGGTGGCGGTCGAGGCCGGCGCCGGTGCAGGCGCCGGCGTCTCCGACGCGGCCTACCAAGAGGCGGGCGCCGAAGTCGGCAGCGCTGCCGATGTGCTGCGCGGCGCCGACATCATCCTCGCAGTGCGTGCGCCCGACCCTGCCGATCTCGCCGGTGCCGCCAAGGGAGCGTGGGTGGCCGCTACCTTCGATCCGTTCGGGGACCGCGAGCTGGTCGAGGCTTACGCCGCCGCCGGACTCGAGGCGCTGGCAATGGAGTTCATGCCGCGCATCACCCGCGCCCAATCGATGGACGTGCTCTCGAGCCAGTCGAACCTCGCCGGCTACAAGGCAGTGCTCGCCGCGGCGAACGAATACGGCCGCGCGTTCCCGATGATGATGACTGCCGCGGGCACGATTTCGGCCGCCAAGGTCTTCGTCATGGGCGTCGGGGTCGCCGGGCTGCAGGCGATCGCCACGGCCAAGCGGCTCGGCGCGCAGGTCTCGGCGACCGACGTGCGCTCGGCGACGAAGGAGCAGATCAAGTCGCTCGGGGCCAAGCCGATCTTCGTCGAGAGCGTCGAGGGCATCGAAGGCGAGGGCAGCGGAGGCTATGCCACGGAGATGAGCGAGGAATACCAGAAGGCCCAGGCCGAGCTGGTCTCCAGCCACATCGCCAAGCAGGACATCGTCATCACCACCGCGCTGATCCCCGGTCGCGCCGCACCTCGGCTGATCAGCGAAGCGCAGATCGCGACGATGCGGCCCGGCAGCGTGATCTTCGACCTTGCGGTGGCGCAGGGCGGCAACGTCGAAGGTTCCGTACCCGACCAGGTCGTCGAGAAACACGGGGTGAAGATTCTCGGTTACTCGAACCCGGCCAACCACTTGCCAGCCGACGCCAGCGCGCTGTTCAGCCGCAACCTCTACAACTTCCTTTCCGCTTTCTGGGACAAGGACGCCGGCAAGCCGGTGCTCGACGAGGAAATCGGCAACGCCGTGCGGCTGACGCAGGGCGGCGAAATCGTGAATGACAGACTTAAGGGGTGAGGAATTTGAGGTTGGGAATGCACAGGTTTGCCGCACTCTCGGTCGCAGTGCCGGTGGTTCTTGCCCTTGGCGCATGCAGCGGGGAATCCGATGGTGCCGCTGACGCGCCGGCCGAGCAGGCCGCTGCAGGACCGCTCGACATCAAGCACTTCATGTCGGCGCTTTCGGTCGCGGACATCGAGGCGGAGACCACCTTCTTTACCGACGTTCTAAACTTCGAGGTCGTGAAGGACGTGCCCCTGGGTGAGGAAATGCACTTCCGCTGGCTCAGGAACGGCACGCAGGGCATCGAACTGGTCCAAATGGCGGGATCGCAGCCGGGGCCGAAGCGTGAAGCCCCACCGGCGCATCTCCTCGTGCGCGGTCCGGGTCAACTGATGATGGAAGTGGCCGATCTGGAAGCGACCAAGGCTGCGCTAGCCGAAAAGGGCGTCAAGCCCGACGTCGATATCACCGACGTCGCTCCTCTCGGCATCAAGGTGATGTTCGTGATGGATCCGGAGGGCAATCCGATCGAGCTTGTCGAGGTGAAGCAAGCCGAATCCGCTCCCGCTGAAGGCGAAGAGGGCTAAACAGGCGTTACGGGAAGGAATGGGCGGATGAAATCGTGGTCGGCTTTAGTGTTGGGTTTCCTCATGGCTTCTCCGGTGGCTGCGCAGGATGCGCCGCCTGCGCCTGAACTCGGCCACTGGATGGTCGCAATCTCGGTCGATGACCTCGATGCCGAGACCGCGTTCTTCAGGAAGCTGGGCTTCGCGGTGGAGCTCGACACGAAGTTCGGCCCCGGCATTCCGGTGCGCTGGTTGGTCAGCGGAGACGAGCGGATCGAGCTGCTCAAGATCGCCGATTCAAAGCCCTCCGGACGGGGCAAGCCGCCGGCCCACGCTGCGTTGCGCGGATTCTCGCAGGTCACCCTGTCGACCAGCGACATCCAGGCGACCAAGGCGGCGTTGGTGGCGCAGGGGCTGACCCCGGCAATGGACGTCACCGAGGTCGCCCCGCTCGGGGTCAAGGTGATGTATTTTCAGGACCCGGAAGGCAACGCGATCGAGATCGCGCAGAAGCTTTGATGCGGCGCGAGGGGGAGTAGAGCAAGCGATGGACTTCATTTCGATCCTGTCGATTTTCGTCATGGCCTGTTTCGTGGGCTACTACGTCGTCTGGTCGGTTACGCCTGCTCTGCACACGCCGCTGATGGCGGTGACCAACGCGATTTCCTCGGTGATCATCGTCGGCGCGCTGATCGCTTCGGCTGCCGCGGGTACTCCTGCGGCCAAGTGGCTCGGGCTGCTCGGGGTCACGTTGGCGAGCGTCAACATCTTCGGCGGCTTCGCGGTCACCGCGCGGATGCTGGCAATGTACAAGAAGAAGGAGCGGCCCGCTCCCAAGGCGGGAGGTGAGTGATGGAGGCCGCGCACACAGTAAATCCCTGGGTGGCGCTGGCCTACCTCGTCGCCGGGGTGTGCTTCATCCTCGCGCTGCGCGGTCTGTCGAGCCCCGCAACCAGCCGCACCGGCAACCGCTTCGGCATGATTGGCATGTTGATCGCGGTGGTGACGACGCTGGTGACGCACTTCCCGATGTCGCAAGAAACCGTAGGCGGCGAGCTCAACATCAATATCGAATTGGGCACCGCGCTCGAAATCTTCGCCGCCATTGCCGTCGGCGCGGTCATCGGCCTCACGACCGCGCGGCGCATCGCCATGACCGCGATGCCGCAGCTCGTTGCCGCTTTCCACTCGCTCGTCGGTCTGGCCGCCGTGCTGGTCGCCGTCGCCGCCTTCCTCAATCCCGACGCCTTCGGGATCCTCGGGGTGGACGGCAGCATCCTCAACGTCAGCCGGATCGAGATGACGCTCGGCGCGGCGATCGGCGCCATCACCTTTTCCGGCTCGGTCATCGCCTTCGCCAAGCTCAACGGCAATATGAGCGGCGCGCCGATCATCCTGCCTGCCCGCCACGTCATCAACCTCGGCACGCTGGTCGCGATCGTCGTCCTGACCGCCCTGTTCGCGATGGCGCCGAGCGCGGCGCCCGGCGAGGGCATACTGTTCTGGATCGTCGTCGCGCTGGCTTTCGCGATCGGCTTCCTGCTGATCATCCCGATCGGCGGGGCCGACATGCCGGTCGTGGTCTCGATGCTCAACAGTTACTCGGGCTGGGCCGCGGCGGCGATGGGTTTCACGCTGCACAACACCGCGATGATCATCACCGGCGCGCTGGTCGGCAGCTCGGGCGCGATCCTCAGCTACATCATGTGCCGGGCGATGAACCGCAGCTTCATATCAGTCATCGCGGGCGGCTTCGGCGCGGAAGGAAGCTCGTCCGGCGATGAGGCGAAAGAGCAGCGGCCCTACAAGCAGGGCAGCGCGGCGGACGCGGCGTTCATGCTCGAGCAGGCTGAGAAGGTCATCATCATTCCCGGCTACGGCATGGCTGTCGCCCAGGCCCAGCACGCGCTGCGCGAGATGGCGGATCTGCTCAAGGAAAAGGGCGTCGAGGTGAAGTACGCCATCCACCCGGTGGCGGGCCGCATGCCGGGCCACATGAACGTGCTGCTGGCCGAGGCCAACGTCCCTTATGACGAGGTCTTCGAACTCGAGGACATCAACAGCGAGTTTTCGCAGGCCGACGTCGCCTTCATCATCGGCGCCAACGACGTGGTCAACCCGGCGGCCAAGACCGACAAGGGATCGCCGATCTACGGCATGCCGGTGTTCGACGTCGACAAGGCCAAGCAGGTGTTCTTCATCAAGCGCAGCATGGGCGGGGTGGGCTACGCCGGGGTCGACAACGACGTGTTCTACATGGACCAGACGATGATGCTGCTGTCCGACGCCAAGAAGATGGTCGAGGAGATCAACAAGGCGCTCGACGACTGAGCCCCGCGCGGAACCAATTGCCTCAAATCGCGGTTTTGGGTTTGACAAAAATCGCCGGCCGCGCGCGGCCGCATGAGGGAAAATCGTATTGCGCAAGCTTGGCATTATCGGCGGCATCAGCTGGGTTTCGACCCGCAGCTACTACGAGGAAATCAATCGTCAGGTGCAGGCCCGCACCGACCGCCGGCACAGTGCGCCGCTGGCCATCGAAAGCATCGATTTCTCGCAGGTCTACCGCCTGCAGGAACCCGAGGAATGGACCCGCGCCACCGAGGTCCTGACCGAGGCCGGGCGCAATCTCGAGCGATCCGGCGCGGGCGCTTTGGTGATCGCCGCCAACACCATGCACAAGGTTTACGACAAGGTGGCCGAGGGGGTGAATATCCCGATCTTCCACATCGCGGAGGCGGTGGGGGTGAAGATGGCCGCCGACGGGGTGAAGACGGCGGCGCTGTTCGGCACCCGCAACGCCATGACCGAAAGCTTTTTCCGGCGCCGCCTGGTAGCACACGGAGTCGACCTGTTGCCGCCAAACATGGACGATGCCGAGGCGCTCGACCGGATCATCTACGAGGAACTGATGGTCGGCAAGGTGACGCGCGATGCGGAGCGCACTCTCAAGACCATGATTACGCAGAAGGAGCAGGACGGGGCGAAGGCCATCGTCCTCGCTTCGACGGAACTGGACCGGGTCGTCGACGTCGACGCGAACGTTCTGCCGATTTACGACAGCACGCGGATTCACGCGCAGCGAGCGGCCGAGTGGATTCTGGGCGAGGACTAGACTGCCCCCCGGTGCATTCCGCCGACGTTCCCGGCCCGTTCCCGTTGTCAGGAAAGCCTCTGCCGCCTAACCCGCGGCTCCATGAACCGCGCCCCCTACGCCAGCGATCCCGCCGCATCGCGCGGGCGTGAATTCGTCGAAGACCGGGGCGGCACCCGCGGACCGCGCAGCGAGTTCCAGCGCGACCGCGACAGGATCCTCCACTCGATCGCGTTCCGCCGCCTCGCGGGCAAGACACAGGTCTTCATCGCTCCCGACGGGGACCATTACCGCGTGCGCCTGACGCACAGCCTCGAAGTGGCGCAGATCGGCCGGGTCATCGCCCGTGAACTGGGGCTCGACGAGGATCTGACCGAGGCGCTGTGCCTGGCCCACGACATCGGCCACCCGCCATTCGGCCACGCCGGCGAAGAAGCGCTGGAGGCGGCGCTCGAAGCGCGCGGGGGATTCGATCACAACGAGCATTGCCTGCGCACCGTGATGCGGCTCGACAGCCCCTATTGCAGCCACGCGGGGCTCAACCTGAGCTGGGAGATGCTCGAAGGGCTGGCCAAGCACAATGGGCCGGTCGCCAAGCCCGGCTGGGCGCTTGCGGAGCTGGACGCTGCGTATCCGCTCGACCTCGCCACGCACGGCTCGCTCGAGGCGCAGGTTGCGGGGCTTGCCGACGACATCGCCTACGACAACCACGACATCGACGACGGGCTGCGCGCGGGCTTCCTCGATCTCGACCAGCTGCTCGAACTCGATTTCGTGCGCGACCAGTGGAAGCGGATCGAGGCGCGCTTCCACGGGGCCAGTCCCTCCGCCCGGCTGCGCGAACTCGTGCGCGGGCAGATCGGCCTGATGGTCAACGACGTCATCGAAACCACCCGCGATCGAATCAAGGGCGTGGGCTCGGTCGAGGAGGTGCGGGCGGCGCCCGAGGCGCTGGCAGCCTTTTCGGTGGCAATGGCCGGCGAGGAGCGCGCGCTCAAGCGCTTCATGTACGACAACCTGTACCACCATGCGCAGCAGCGCGAGACGGCTTCGCGCGCGCGGGGCGTGATCGCGCGGCTCTTTGCGGGCTACCACCAAGACGAGGCGCTGCTGCCCGACAGCTGGCGCATGACCATGCCGGCCGGCGAGCCGGGGCGCGGGCGGCACATCGCCGATTTCATCGCCGGAATGACCGACCGCTATGCCATGGACAGCTACCGCAAGGTTTTCGGCCAGACCCCGCAGGGGCTGTCGAATGTCTGACATCCCGCGCATCCTGCTCGTCGGGGCGACCGGTCTGGTCGGCAACCGGGTGATGGAGGCGGCAGTCGGACGCAGCGACCTGCGGTTGGTGGCGCTGACCCGGCGCGAAGCGGCGATGCCGCAGGGCGCGCGAATGGAAATGATGGTGGCGCAGCCGCAGCGCTGGGAGGAGGCGATCGCGCTCATCGGTGCCGACGCGGCGATCTGTGCGCTTGGCACCACCAGGCGCAAGGCAGGCCGAGAAGAGGCGGCGTTCCGGCTGGTCGACGAAGACCTCGTGCTGCGCGTCGCCCGCGCCGCGGCGACGGCGGGCGTGCGCAATTTCGTGTTCGTGTCGTCGGTCGGAGCGAACTCCGCCAGCAAGGCGCTCTACCTTCGCGTCAAGGGAGAGGTCGAGGCGCGCCTGCGCAAGCTGGGGTTCCATCGCCTCGACATACTCCGGCCCGGCTTGCTGCGCGGACCGCGCAGTGCAGAGCGGCGATTCGCCGAGCGGCTCGGCATCATCGTCAGTCCGGTCACCAACCTGTTCCTGACCGGTGCCCGGCGGCAATACCGCGCAATCGATGCGCGCTTGGTGGCGCTGGCCGCGCTCCAGGCAACCCGCGAGAAGGCGCGCGGTAGCTTCGTCCACGACAACGACGGCATCATGCGCCTCGCCCGCCGGCTCGAACTCGCCTCGTGAGACGAATGGCTCCCGCCGCGGCGCGCAACCGCGACCCCATTGCGGATGTGCTGGCAGAGGAGTTGCCGGCGTCTGGGCTCGTCCTGGAAATCGCCAGCGGCACCGGCGAACATGCGGTCCACTTCGCTCGCCGCTTTCCCGCGCTCGACTGGCAGCCGAGCGATCCGGACGGCGATGCGCTTCTGTCGATTGCCGCATGGCGCGAACACGAAGGGTTGGCCAATGTCCGGCGGCCGCTGGAGCTCGACGCCAGCCCCGGGGCATGGCCGATCGCGCAGGCCGACGCGATCGTGTGCATCAACATGGTCCACATCAGCCCGCTCGAGGCCACCTTGGGAGTCCTGAAGCACGCGGCTGACCTGCTCGGGGCGGGCGCCCCGTTGATTTTCTACGGTCCCTATTTCGAAAACGACGTCGAGACTGCGCCTAGCAACCGCGACTTCGATACCAGTTTGAAAATGCGCAACCGCGCGTGGGGATTGCGCCGCCTAGACTGGCTCGACCATGAAGCGGCTAAGCGCGGTTTCGAGCGCACCCGCCGCGTGGCCATGCCCGCCAACAATCTGACGCTGGTCTATCGCAAGCCGAGATGAGCGAGCCGCGCAGCGATTGCGCAGTTACTGGAGCGCCCTGTGCGCTCAGATAGCTCGGTCGCCCGCTTCGCCCACGGATTCAATGTCACGGCCGGCCCTTGACGGTGTTGCAGGCCGACGCGTTGACGCAGACGAGCCCAGCAAACAACATAAGCGTTAGCTTCTTGATCATCGAATCATTCTCCAGCGAAGCCGTTAAGATAACGGCTCCGCTGGCAGAACGAATATCGCTCTGAGATTAATGGATGGCATCCGAGCCGGCCTGGCCGACCGATTCGATGTCTTCGCCGGCACCCTTCACGGTGTTGCAGGCGGTGGCGGTAATGGCCATGGCGCTTGCGGCCAAGGCGATCAGCAACTTCTTTGTCATGTCTGTTTCCTTCGGCGGTTTCATCCAAACCCTGTTGACGACAAAACTCGGCGCCCGCGCTTACGTTCCCTCGATCCGCGCCCCGTTCCTGAGGGCGGGACGCGACAAACGGTGCTCGCGCCACGCTATGACGAGCCCCGCTGCGATGATGATGGGCGCGCCGAGCCAGGTGCTCGCCGGGGGGAGGCGGTCGAAGAGCCACCACCCGTAGAGCGTCGCCCAGAACAGCGCGGAATAGTCCATCACGATCACGCTCGAGACGCGGCCGAAGCGCAAGGCGGCGGTCAGCAAGAGCTGCCCGATGAGACCCGAGATGCCAATGCCCAGCAGCAGGCCCCAGGTCGCCAAATCGTGGGACTGCGCGACGAACGGCATGGCGACGCCGACGATCGGCACGCTGAACAGGGCGAAGTAGAACACGATGGCGAGCGGCTTGTCGGTCTTGTTGAGATCGGCGATCTGGATCGAGATCAGGGCAATCATGAACGCACCGCCCAGCGCGACCGCTGCGCCTTCCACCGGAATATGGCCGCTGCCGGGCTGTGCGATCAGCAGGATTCCGACGAAACCCGCCGTTACGGCCGACCAGCGCCACACGCCGGGCCGCTCCTTGAGCAACAACGTGGCAAGAATGACCGCCCAGATGGGGGCGGTGAAATTCATCGTCGTCGCCTCGGCCAGCGGCAGCAGGATGACCGCGCCGAAATTGAGCGCCATGCCGACGGTGCCGTAAAAGGCGCGGAGGAAGTGGCGGCGCGGTCGGGCGGTCTTCAATTGGGCGATACCGCCCGTCAGCGCCGCCCAGCCCAGGATCAGCGGTATCCCCACGGCCTGCCGCCAGAACATGATCTCGGCGACGTGTACGCCGTGTTCTCCGGCCTTCTTGATCAACGCCGACATGGTCGCCAACCCGGCGATCGCGCCGAGGCGGATGATCAGCGCCAGTAACGGCCGGTCGTGATGCGGGGCCCCGTTCACGCGTTGGGGCATAGGCCGATGCCGCCCTCGTTCAAGCGTTGTCGAAGCCGCGGACGAAGCCCATATCGCGCGCCGATGCAGCTGCCCGATTTCATCCGTTTTGCCAGCGAGGCGACCTTTTTCGGACTGTGGGGCGGCGCGCTCCTGCTGGTCTCGCTGCTGGCTTTTCTCGGCGACCGGCGCCGCATGCGACGCAAGGCGATCGATGCGGTCGGCTGGGTCCCCTGGCGCGACCTATCGGCGCTGACCCTGTTCGCCGGCTTGGTGCTGATGGCCGTGGCGATCAGCGGCTGGATGGGTGCACCTTAGCAGCCGCTGCGAGGGCGAGAGCGGGTTAGAGACAGGCTTCCAGATAGGCCTGGTCGAAGCCGAACTGGCGCGCCTTCTCCAGCGTGTAGGGACGCAGGCCCGATGAGCGGAACTCGCCGAGAATCTTTCCATCGTCGGTTTCGTCGAGATATTCGAAGGCAAACAGCTCCTGCGTGACGATCACGTCGCCTTCCATGCCGATGACCTCGGTGATGTTGGTCGTGCGGCGCGAACCGTCGCGCAGGCGCTTGACCTGGACGATCAGGTCGACCGATTCGGCGATCTGGCGCGAAATGGCTTCCTTGGGGATCTTGATGTCGCCCATCAGGATCATGTTTTCCATGCGGCCGAGGCATTCGCGCGGGCTGTTGGCGTGCAGCGTGCACATCGAGCCGTCGTGACCGGTGTTCATCGCGGCGAGGAGGTCGAAACACTCCGCGCCGCGGATTTCGCCGAGGATGATGCGGTCGGGACGCATACGCAGGGCGTTCTTGACGAGGTCGCCGATGGTGATCGCGCCTTGCCCTTCGAGGTTCGGCGGGCGGGTTTCCAGCGGCAGCCAGTGCGGCTGCTGCAGGCGAAGTTCGGCCGCGTCCTCGATGGTCAGCACGCGCTCGCCCGGGTCGATCATCTTCGACAGGGCGTTGAGCATCGTGGTCTTGCCCGAACCGGTACCGCCGGAAATGACCACATTCATGCGGCACGCCCCGGCGATCTTGAGGCAGGTCGCCATCTTGTCGCTCATGCTGCCGAAATCGCGCAGCATGTCGATGGTGATCGGCTTTTCGGAAAACTTACGAATGGAGATCGCCGTGCCGCGCAAGCTGAGCGGCGGCACGATCACGTTGACGCGGCTGCCGTCCTTGAGGCGTGCGTCGGCCAGCGGCGTGGTCTGGTCGACGCGGCGGCCGACCTGGTTGACGATGCGCTGGGCGATCTGGAACAGGTGCTGCTCGTCGCGGAACCTGATCGGCGCGATCGTCAGCTTACCCTTCTTTTCGATATAGGTCTGGTCCGGACCGTTGACCATGATGTCGGAGACGTCGGGATCGTTGAGAAGCTCCTCGAGCGGGCCGAAGCCGAGCAGCTCGTCGATCAGCACCTTCTCCAGCGCGAACTGCTCGCGGCGGTTGAGAGTAACCTTGAGCTCGGCGAGGACCTCCATGATGATCGGGCGGAACTCTTCGGAGAGCTCCTCCTTGGTCAGCGTCGAGGCCGCCTCGGGATCGACACGCTCGAGCAGGCGCGGGAGCACCTGTTCCTTGATCTTGTGAACGCTGGCTTCGAAGCCGCCGATTTCGGATTGCTCGTGGACCGCGTTGGAGCGATCGGCGAGGCGGGTCATCGCGTCGGACTTGTTCGGCTGTGCGGGCGCGCTGCCCATGTCGGCCACCGGCACTTCTGCACCGCCGCCCGGCAATGGCGGAAACTGATTGCCGCCCTTGTCCTTCGGCGCTCCGCCGCTGCCCTTCATCGGGCGGGCGACACCGAAGCTCGGGCGTGCGCCCGGCGACATGCCACCGTTTTTGCGTCCGAAAGCGCTCATTCGTGTGCCTCTTGCGATGATCCTGCCGCGTCATGTTGGGGAAGGAGCGCCCGTTGCCGGACCTCAACGCCCCAATGCGATTGGTGAATACGGCGCAAAGCTTGATTTTCTCCTAAATTTGTCCCGTTTCGGAGCGCCGGCGTTGCCCGGTGCAGGAGCAGCCTCTAAGCCGGCACCAGACAAGACGAGGGGGCGCCTCCACACATGCAAAGTTCCGACAGGGCCGGGCTGCTCTATGCTCTCGCCGGCTTTTGCACGTTGTCGATCGGCGACGCGATCATCAAGGGCATGGCCGGCGCCTGGCCGGCCCCGGCCATGGCTGCGACCCGCTATACGGTCGGCACCGCGCTCCTCGCCGTCTTGCTGGCCCGCAAAGAGGGACTCGGCGCGCTGCGCCTGCCGCGCGATCGGCTGCAATGGCTGCGCGGGGTGGCGATCAGCTGTTCGGCGATCGGCATGTTTCTCGCGGTGTGGATCATGCCCCTGGCCGAAGCGACGACGATCGCCTTCACCCAGCCAATCATCACCGCCGTGCTGGCGACCATCTTCCTGCGCGAGCGGGCCCGCACCTCGACGTGGATCGCCACCGCCGTCGCGTTCGGCGGGGTGATTATCGTCCTGCGGCCCAGCTTCGACACGGCGGGGTGGGGCGTGCTATTTCCGCTCATGGGCGCGACCGGCATGGCCGTGACCATCATCGCCAACCGCAAGGTCACCGGCCGTGCGAGCATCATGGCCATGCAATACTACATGTCGGTGACGGCAATGCTGTTCCTGTTGGTCGCGACGCTCGCCATGCACGTGGCGGGGCCGGACAACTTCCAGGTGACGGCGCCCGACTGGACCATCGTCGCCCGCTGCGCCTTCATCGGCCTTTCCGCCACGCTGGCGCAATGGCTGATCTTCATGGGCACCGTGAAAGCCGGGGCCGGCACGGTGGCGCCGATGACCTACGGCCAGTTGCTCATGGCCACGACGCTTGGCTGGACCTTCTTCGGCGACAAACCCGATGTCACCGCGCTGCTGGGGGCCGCGATCATCATCGGGGCCGGGCTCTACCTATGGTACGAGGGCCGCGTACGCACCGACCCGGCAATTCCGCAGCCGGACTAGGTTTCGGAGTCCCTGCGAACCCATGCAGTGATCATCCGGTCGTGCAGCGACGAGGTAATGATGGGGCGGTAGTCTCGCGCGGTCGCTTCCCCGATTAATGCTAGACATTTCTCGCAAGGGACTGTGACGGGACGGCTCGCTGTAACGATCACCCCCGGTCGAGCGGCCAGAATCCGGCTGATTTCGGCCGGCTGCGAAACGCCAAGCGATTTGCTCTCCAGCGCATTGTTCAGATGATCGGCGTAGACGAATCGGGTCGGCAGGCAGCTTGCCGTCTCATGGTAGAGGGACGTCGGGCCATCGAAGACGTAGAGACAATGGTTCTGTGTGCCGATATGCGGCGCAACGGCGCGGGCCAGCCGCTGTTCGGTTGTACGTTCGATCACCGAAATCTGGAACCGATCCGGCAGGTTAAGAATCCACAGCATCCCGGCGACGAGCAGCGCGGCGGGAATCCATTTTGCCGGCGCCGTTCTGTCGATTACCGGAAGCGCGATCAGCACCGCCGCTGGAGCGAGCGCGGCGTAGTAATAGAGATACGTCGTCGCAGGCAGACAGACGGTTGCCAACGTGGCGATCGCCCAACCAACGAACAACCCGTAGATGCGCCAGTCGCGCGGGGTATTGAGCCGGAACGCCGCGTAGAGGCCGAGCCCGACGAAAGCGGCGAGGGGTATGACGCCAACGGCAAGCAGGCGGGGAAACCGGCCTGCTGGGCTCGCGGCGCGGTCAAAGAAACTCACGAAATTCGCGAACCAGAAGGCGTCGAATTCTCCCCAGCGGATGAAAAGCGCGGCGACGAAGACGGTCGGCAGCAGCCCCAGTGCTGCGAACGCAGCGGCAACGCCCGCCAGGCGGCGGAGATTGGCGCCTCTACGCCATTCGCCGTAAAGCGCGTAAGCTCCGAAGAACGCGCACTGCGGCAAGACGGTGTACTTCACCTGTAGCGCCAGTCCGCCGACCAGCATTGCGGCCAGGGCACGTCGGGTCGCATCAGGCCGCCGCCAATCCTTCACCAGCCAAAGCATCAACAACATCAGCGGGATGTGGAAGACTTCGCTCTGTGCGGAGTAGATGCCGTAGGCGGCAATCAGCATCAGGTAGAGCGCGCCCGCGACCGTGGCCGAGGTTCGATCGACTAGGTCTTGCGAGAGTAGATAGACAAGCCAGGCCCCCGCCATTGCGAACAGGGCGGCGACTGCCTGATAGGCCATCGGCCCCGGGCCGAACAGCCAGTGGGAGAGCGCGAAGATCGCGAAGAGCCCGATCGGCTTACGGTCCCACAGGTCTGCGTACGGCAAGTCGCCCTGCGTCATGCGCCAGCCGATCAGACTGTAAATCTGCTCATCGAAATCGGCCACTGGGTCGCCGAACCACAAACCGCGCGTTGCGATCACCACCAGCAGCAGCGCGCCCGCGGCGATCCAGTTGCTTGGGATCCGCAAGGCGGTCTGCACTTTGGCCACCGGCATGATCGAAGTCGAAGCTTCCAAGAATGCTCTCCGCGTGATTACCGGCCGTCTGGGGCAGGATGGTTAATTTTTCGCTTAGTAGGCGAAACTCGGGGCGGCGGAATCTCGCCCGGCCGATCAATCGATCCCGCTGGAGCCGCGGAAGGTAGGGCGTCCCACCGCCAGCGTCGGTAGCAGTCCGAGCAGGGCGTAACCCGCGGCGCGCACGACGAGGCGCGGGAGCATATCGCGGCGGTGCGGCCAGAGAGCGACGCCGCCCAAGAAGACGCACTGCGGGGCGACGGTGTACTTCACCTGCAGCGCGAGCCCGCCCGCTCCGGCCGCGGTGATGCGGTCGGTTAGAGGACGGGCGAGGGGAAAGACTAGCCAGCCGCCGACAGGGAAGCGCGAGGCCAAAACGAAAAAGAGCGCCGCGGCGGGCGCCCTTCTCGTGTTCCGATAGGTGGAAAATCAGTCCTCGATGCGCTCCGCCAGAACGGTGAGGCCGTTCTCCCCGACCTCCGCAAATCCGCCGCGGACCTCGACGTTCTCCGGCTGGGCGCCTTCGGTGCGGTAGATTTGCACCGCGCCGTCGCGGATCGTCGACATCACGGGCGCGTGGCCTTCGAGCACGCCGAAGTCGCCTTCGGTGCCGGGGACGACGACCATGTGGACGTCCTCTGACCGGACCAGCTTTTCCGGCGTGACCAGTTCGAAGTGGAGGGCCATGGCCTCAGGCGTCCTCGGCCATTTTCTTGGCCTTCTCGACCGCTTCCTCGATGCCGCCGACCATGTAGAACGCGGCTTCCGGCAGGTGGTCGTATTCGCCGTCGACGACGGCCTTGAACGACTTCACGGTGTCTTCGAGCTGGACGAACTTGCCCGGGATGTTGGTGAACACTTCGGCCACGTGGAACGGCTGGCTGAGGAAGCGCTGGATCTTGCGCGCGCGGGCGACGGTCAGCTTGTCCTCTTCGGACAGCTCGTCCATGCCGAGAATGGCGATGATGTCCTGCAGGCTCTTGTACTTCTGCAGCGTTTCCTGGACCTTACGAGCGGTCTCGTAGTGCTCCTGGCCGACAACGCGCGGCTCGAGCACGCGGCTGGTCGAGTCCAGCGGGTCGACCGCCGGGTAGATGCCCAGCTCGGAGATGGCGCGCGACAGCGTGGTCGTGGCGTCGAGGTGGGCGAACGAGGTTGCCGGGGCCGGGTCGGTAAGGTCGTCCGCGGGAACGTAGATCGCCTGCACCGAGGTGATCGAGCCCTTGGTGGTCGAGGTGATGCGTTCCTGCAGGTTGCCCATGTCGGTCGACAGAGTCGGCTGGTAGCCCACCGCCGAGGGAATACGGCCGAGCAGAGCCGACACTTCCGAACCGGCTTGCGTGAAGCGGAAGATGTTGTCGACGAAGAACAGCACGTCCTGGCCTTCCTCGTCGCGGAAGTATTCGGCCATGGTCAGGCCCGAGAGCGCGACGCGGGCGCGGGCGCCCGGGGGCTCGTTCATCTGCCCGAACACGAGCGCCACCTTGGAACCATCCGAGGTCGGGTTGCCTTCGGCATCCTTGGCGATAACGCCGGCGTCGAGGAATTCGTGGTACAGGTCGTTACCCTCGCGGGTACGCTCGCCGACGCCGGCGAACACCGACACGCCGCCATGGCCCTTGGCGATGTTGTTGATCAGCTCCTGGATCAGCACGGTCTTGCCCACGCCGGCGCCGCCGAAGAGGCCGATCTTGCCGCCGCGCGCATAGGGGGCGAGCAGATCGATCACCTTGATGCCGGTGACCAGGATCGAACTTTCGGTCGACTGGTCGACGAACAGCGGTGCCTCGGCGTGGATCGGGTTGCGCTTCTCGGCGTTGACCGGGCCGCGCTCGTCGATCGGCTCGCCGATGACGTTGACGATGCGGCCGAGCGTCTTGGGGCCGACCGGAACGGAGATCTGCTGACCGGTATTGGTCACCTGCTGCCCGCGGGTGAGGCCGTCGGTGCCGTCCATCGCGATCGTCCGCACGGTGTTCTCGCCGAGGTGCTGGGCAACCTCGAGCACCAGCTTGTTGCCGTTGTTGTCGGTTTCCAGCGCGGTGAGAATTGCCGGCAGGTCGCTCTCGAAGGTCACGTCGACGACGGCGCCGATGACCTGGCTAATGGTGCCGGTGGTGGTCTTGTTGAGCACGGGGGCGGTGGCCATGGTATTTTCCTTGGTCTGAAACTTACAGCGCTTCGGCGCCGGCTTGGTTGTCTGTTGCTACAGCGCTTCCGCGCCAGCAATGATTTCGATCAGTTCGGTGGTGATCGCGGCCTGGCGGCTGCGGTTGTACTGGATGGTCAGCTTGTTGATGAGCTCGCCGGCGTTGCGCGTCGCGTTATCCATAGCGGTCATCGAGGCGCCCTGTTCCGACGCCTCGCGCTCGAGCAGCGCGGTGAACAGCTGGGTCTTGACGTAACGCGGCAGCAGCTCGGCGAGGATTTCCTCCTCGTCGGGCTCGTACTCGACGGCCGCCCCGCCGGCGCTGCCGCCTTCGGTGGCGGGAACCGGGATGAGCTGGGTGGTGACCGGGTCCTGCGCCAGAGCCGACTTGAACACCGGCGCGACGAGATGCGCGACATCGAACTTGCCCGCATCGAACATGGCGACGAGTTCGGCGGCGATTGCCTCGGCTTCCTCGTAACCCGGCGTCCGAACGGTCGAGGTGTCATAGCCCGCCGCAATGGCGTTCGGATAGTCGCGGCGAATGGGCGCACGGCCCTTCTTGCCGACGAGATAGAAGCTGACGTCCTTGCCCTGGGCCAGCAGCTCGCGGGCGCGGACCTTGGCTTCCTTGACGAGGTTCGAGTTGAGACCGCCGCACAGGCCCTTGTCGGTGTTGACGACGACCAGCAGGTGCTTCTTGTCGCTGCCCGTTCCGGCGAGCAGTTTCGGCGCACCGTCGCGGCCGACGACCTTGCCGGCGAGCGAGGCCATCACCGCGTTCAACCGTTCGGCATAGGGCCGTCCGGCTTCGGCCGCAGCCTGCGCCCGGCGCAGCTTCGCGGCCGCGACCATCTGCTTGGCCTTGGTGATCTTCTGGGTCGACTTGACCGAGTTGATCCGACCCTTGAGTTCCTTCAGCGAGGCCATTTCGGCTCCCTAGTTCGTCTCGTCAGGTTCAGGCGTACTGCTTGGCGAAAGCGTCGAGCGCGGCGACGACCTTCGCCTTGGTGCCGTCCTCGAACGCCTTGCTCTCGCGGATCTCCGCCAGGACATCGGCGTGCTCGGCGCGCATGAAGGCCAGCATCTTGGCTTCGTAGTCGGTCACCTTGTCGACCGGGACCACGTCGAGGTAGCCGTTGGTGCCGGCAAAGATCGACACGGTCTGCTCTTCGAACGGCATCGGCGAGAACTGCGCCTGCTTGAGCAGCTCGGTGAGCCGCGCCCCGCGGTTGAGCAGCTTCTGCGTCGAGGCGTCGAGGTCCGAACCGAACTGCGCGAAGGCGGCCATTTCGCGGTACTGCGCGAGCTCCAGCTTGATCGAGCCCGAGACCTTCTTCATCGCCTTGGTCTGTGCGGCGCCGCCGACGCGACTAACCGAAAGGCCGACGTTGATCGCCGGGCGGATGCCCTGGAAGAACAGGTTGGTCTCGAGGAAGATCTGCCCGTCGGTGATCGAGATCACGTTGGTCGGAATGTAGGCCGACACGTCGCCCGCCTGCGTTTCGATGATCGGCAGCGCGGTAAGCGAGCCCGAGCCGTTGTCGGCGTTCATCTTCGCCGCGCGCTCGAGCAAGCGGCTGTGCAGGTAGAACACGTCGCCCGGATAGGCTTCGCGGCCCGGCGGACGGCGCAGCAGCAGCGACATCTGGCGGTAGGCGACGGCCTGCTTGGAAAGGTCGTCGTAAACGATCACGGCGTGCATGCCGTTGTCGCGGAAGAATTCGCCCATCGTGCAGCCGGTGTAGGGCGCGAGGTACTGCAGCGGGGCCGGCTCGGAAGCGGTCGCGGCGACGATGATGGAATATTCCATCGCCCCGTTCTCTTCGAGCGTGCGAACGAGCTGCGCCACGGTCGAGCGCTTCTGCCCGACGGCGACGTAGATGCAGTAGAGCTTCTTGCTCTCGTCGTCGCCGGCGTTGACTTCCTTCTGGTTGATGAAGGTGTCGATGGCGACGGCCGACTTGCCGGTCTGGCGGTCGCCGATGATCAGCTCACGCTGGCCGCGGCCGATCGGCACCAGCGCGTCGATCGCCTTGAGGCCGGTCTGCACCGGCTCGTTGACCGACTGGCGCGGAATGATGCCCGGCGCCTTGACCTCGACGCGCATGCGCTTGTCGGCAACGATCGGACCCTTGCCGTCGATTGGATTGCCCAGAGCGTCGACCACGCGGCCGAGCAAGCCCTTGCCGACGGGGACGTCGACGATGGTGCCGGTACGCTTGACGCTTTCGCCTTCCTTGATCTCGGCATCCGAGCCGAAGATCACGACGCCGACGTTGTCGGCCTCGAGGTTGAGCGCCATGCCCTGCACGCCGTTCGCGAATTCGACCATCTCGCCGGCCTGGACCTTGTCGAGGCCGTGGATGCGGGCGATGCCGTCGCCGACCGACAGCACGGAACCGACTTCGCTCACTTCGGCGGCGGTGCCGAAGTTGGTGATCTGGTCCTTGATGACCTTGGAGATTTCAGCGGCGCGGATTTCCATGACTGATTCAGCCCTTCATGGCTTGTGCGAGTGAGTTGAGGCGAGTGCGGATCGAACCGTCGATCCGCTTGGAACCGACCGTGACGACAAGCCCGCCGAGCAGGCTAGGATCGACACGAGTCTTGAGCTTGACGGTGCGGCCTTCGCGGGCGCGCAGTTTGCCTTCGAGAGCAGCGATTTGCTTGTCGCTCAGGGCATGCGCGCTGGCGACTTCCGCAGTCACTTCGCCGCGCTGGGCGGCAGCGATGGCATGGAAGGCGCGAATCATGGCCGGCAGTTCGGCGACGCGGCGGTTCTCCGCCAAAACGCCGAGGAAGTGGCGGGTGAGTTCGGTCAGCTGCATGGCCGAACCGAGGCCCCCCATGACCCGGCCGATCGCTTCGCGGCTGATTTCGGGGTTGCGGATCAGGGCCCGCAGTTCGGCCGAGTCGCCGAGCGCCGATTCGATGTTCTCGAGGTCGGACTCGACCGCGGTGACGGTGCCCGCCTCGCTGGCGAGATCGAACAGCGCACTGGCATAACGCCCTGCCAGGCTGGCCTGAATACCGGCGGAAAGCTCCACGCGAAGAGGTCCTCTTTGGGTCCGAAGGAACAGGTTTTAAGCATGCCGTCAGATGGGCGCGCAGCAGCGGCCCCGGCAAGGCTGGCGCGCCCCTAACACCGGGCATGCTGCGATGCAACCCGACTCCGCTGCCCCTTATCGCTAGTCCTTGGGCGCGGCGTCCTGCGCCTGGGTGCACTGATACACCAGCCGTTCGTTGGGCTGCGGCGGGAGCAGCGAGAGTATGGCCGCCTGCCTGGCTCCAAGATCGCGCGCCGCGTCGCTTCCCCCGCCGCACGCGGGCGCCGTGTAATCGCTGCGGGCGGCGCGCGCCTTGGCCATTTCGTCGTGGCCGAGCAAGTACCGTTCCACCCGGTATTCGCCGGTCGCCGGATCGAAGCGGTTGACCGACACGCTGGCCTCGTCGTTGGGCACCAGGACCCGCGACCAGGCCCCGCCATCCGCGCCGTACTGGGTGCGGCCGTTGATGCAGCCCTGGGCGGTCCATTCGATCGGCACCGACTGAGCGGCCGCCCCGGTCACCCGGCTGCGCGCCGGTTGCAGCGTGCAGGTCAGCTTGCCGGGCTTGAGGCCGGGCGCGGCGATCGCGCCGGTGTCTTCCGCCGCCATTTCCTCGCGCAGCAAGTCCTGCAGCCGGTCGTCGCCTTCGGAGAAAGTCGGACGGGCGAGCCATGCGGCGAGGGCCCCGGCCAGGGCGAAGGCAGCGATGCCGGCGGCGATCTTCATCTGCTGGCGGTTCTCGTCTTCGTAGCGCACCCAGGCGAACCCGCCGGCACTCATCGCCACGAGGACCAGCAGCAAGGCCAGCGCCATGCGGTTGTCACGCTCGTCCATGATCTCGAAATCGATGGTTCGCCGTGCTTCCTCGCGGCGCTGAATCATCGCTTCCTCTGCGGCTTGTGCCCGGATCTGGGCCTGGCGCGCTTCCTCTGCGGCCCGCGCGCGCTCGGCGGCATCGAGATCGGCAAGGCTGCGGCACGGCGTGCTGTTGATCTGCGGCGTGATGTTGTTTGCGCGCAGGAACGGCAGCAGCTCGCGGGTCGAAATGGCGAAGTAGAACTCGGCATCGGCGCCGCCGCTCTCGGCGCCGAAGCTGTTGACGCCGATCACGCGGCCGCACGGGTCGAGCAGCGGGCCGCCCGAATTGCCGCGGGCGATCGGGGCGGTGTGCAACAGGGTGTCGAATTCGCGGGTCGGGCGGTGCCCGGCGAGCGAGCCTGTCGCCTTGACCGGCGGCTGCGAGCGGAACAGGTCGCTGATCTTGAGGCCTTGCGCGCGATCCACGTTCATCGGGTAGCCCACCGACACGACCTGTCCCGCATCCGCCGGCGGATTGCCCGAGATCGTCAGCGGGGGCAGGTTCATCGCCTTCGTCGTCGCAATCAGCGCGAGATCGTTGCGCGGGCTGACCGAGACCAGCCGGCCGTAGACCGCCTCGCCGCCATCGGACGGGACGATGCCGATCGACAGGTCCGGGTCGTTGCGGGCTTCGGCGACGACGTGCGCATTGGTGACTATGTATTCGGGCGTCACAGCGAAGCCGCTGCCGTGGCCGAGGGGCGCGATGTCGCCTTCGCCGGCATTCTCGACGATGACAACTCGCACCACGCCGCGCGCGGCGGCGTCGATATCGCCGGGGTCGGCCTGCAAGGCCGCCGGGATGGCGAGTAGAACGATTGCGACGAGGGCAGCCAGGTGGCGGAGCATGTGTCGCGCTCTAGGCCCGTCCCGGTTTTGAACGCAAGCCGCGGGACGCGCGGTCACGAGGGATTCGCTAGGCCGGGCAGCGGAAGCTAAAGGAGCGGTGCAATGATCGACGAACAATCTGCGTGGGCGGCGGTCCAGAGGCGCGACCGCCGGTTCGACGGGCGCTTTGTCACGGGAGTGCTGACCACTGGCATCTACTGCCGCCCGTCATGCGCCGCGCGGCATCCGGCGCGCGGCAACGTCCGGTTCTTCGCCGACGGGTCCGAGGCGCGCGCCGCGGGCCTGCGCCCCTGCAAGCGATGCCGGCCCGACGAGGTCGCTCGCGACGATGCGGCGGTGCTCGCGGCGATCGACGAGATCAAAGCCAGCGAAAGCAATCTGACGCTGGACGAACTGGCCGAACTGACCGGCTATTCGGCGACCCATTTCCAGCGCGTCTTCACCCGTGCCACGGGGCTTTCGCCGGCGGCCTATGCCCGCGCTCTGCGCGAGGAGCGGGCGCGCGAAGTGCTGCCGGGTGCGCAGCGGGTAACCGATGCAATCTACGATGCAGGATTCGAAAGCGCTTCGCGCTTCTACGATACGATGAGGGACAAGCTGGGCATGACGGCGAGCGACTGGAAGGACGGAGGCAAGGGACGCACGATCCATTACGATGTCATCGACACCACGCTCGGCCCGATGCTGGTCGCGGCCACCGAGTTCGGCGTGTGCTGCCTGTCGTTCAACGAGGGGCGCGAGGACCTGGCGCAGCGCTTTCCCAAGGCCGAACTGATCGAAGGGGGCGAGGCCTTCCGTGCGCTGTTCGAACGCGTTGTCGCTGCAGTCGAGCGGCCCGGGACCGACGGCGACATTCCGCTCGACGTCAAGGGTACCGCGTTCCAGCAACGGGTATGGGACGAACTGCGCCGTATTCCGGCGGGCGAAACGCGCAGCTACGGCGAACTGGCCGCCGCACTGGGCAAGCCCAGCGCTAGCCGCGCGGTCGGCGGCGCAAACGGGGCGAACAACATTGCCGTGCTGATTCCCTGCCACCGGGTTATAGCTCACGACGGCACGCTTGGCGGTTACGCCTACGGCCTTCACATCAAGCGCGAACTCCTCGCGCGGGAGAAGAAGAAGCAGGGATGAACGACAAGCGGGAAATTTTCGCCGAACTGCACCAGCCGGGCAATCCGCTGCTGTTGTACAATATCTGGGATGTTGGCAGCGCCCGGGCGGTCGCCGCGGCAGGCGCCACGGCGCTCGCCACCGGCAGCCACGGGTTGGCCGAAGCGAACGGCTTTCCCGATGGCGAGCAGATCCCGTTCAATCTGTTCCTCGATTGCGCGCGGCGCATTGCCGAACGTGTCGACCTGCCGCTCACCGTGGATTTCGAAGGGGGCTTCGCAGTCGATGCCGCGCACGTCGCCGATCACGCGCAGTACCTGGCTGAAACCGGTGCGGTCGGCTGCAACTTCGAGGACCAGGAGGTCGGGGGGCCTGGCCTGCACCCGATCGCCCAGCAGGCCACGCGGGTCGCGGCAGTGGTGCAGAGCGGGATGTGGGTGAACGCCCGAACCGACCTGTTCCTGCGCAAGATGATCGCAGGCGATAACGCCAACGATCGCTCGCTCCTGCCCGAAGCGATGGAGCGTGCGGCAGCATATGCCGAAGCGGGAGCGCACAGCTTTTTCATCCCCGGCGTAAGCGACATCGAGCTGATTGCGGAAATTTGTTCCGCCTCTCCCCTGCCGGTGAACGTGATCAAGCCAGACGCAGTTGAAATCGCCGCGCTGGCGAATGCGGGGGTCGCCCGGATCAGCTGGGGCCCGCGACCGTGGCGGCTAGCGATGACCGCGCTGACCGAGCAGGCGCGCGAGCTTTACCGCGACCGACGCCCGGCCTAGACCTCCGCCATGATGAGTATCACGGTTGCGGCCTCGAAGCCGAACATTGCCCTGCGCGTCCTGCGCTTTCCGCTGGTTCTGATCGTGCTCGGCGCAATCCTCTTCACCCTGATTGCCGCACCGATCGAGGCAGCGGCCTTCGCGGGCGAGGGGCCCCTGTCTCCGCCCATGATATTGCTTGGCGCGCTGATAACGGCGGCAGTCATCGTCCTGGTGTGGAAAGGCTGGCGACGCTGGATCGAGGGCGGAGCGGACAGGGAGTTCACTCTGCCCGGTGCGGGCAAGGAGCTCGGTCTCGGCCTGTTTGCCGGGTTTCTACTGTTCTGCGCCGTAGCGCTGGCAGCCTGGCTGCTCGGGGCGATGACTTTTCATGGCCTGCGCCCGTTCGGCGAGACCCAGTTCTGGCTCTGGGCTGGCGTCGGCGTCATCAGCGGCGTGTACGAAGAAGTGCTGTTTCGCGGCATTCTCCTGCGCCAGCTCGAGAGGCTGGGCGGCACGTGGGTTGCTTTGGCGGTGTCTTCGGCGGTGTTCGGGGCGATCCATTTGTCGAACCCCGATGCCACGCTCACCGGCGCGGCGGCGATAGCCCTCGAGGCCGGCATCCTGCTCGGCGCGGCCTACCTGATCACCCGCCGCCTGTGGTTCGCCGTCGGCCTGCACGCGGCGTGGAATTTCACCCAGGCCTGGGTCTTCAGCGTTCCGGTTTCGGGCACTGGAACCCCGATCGGCCTCATCTCGACCCGGCGCGACGGGCCCGAGCTTCTGACCGGCGGCGATTTCGGGCTTGAGGCATCTTTGATCTCTGTGGTCATCGTGACCCTCTTCGGTTCCTACCTTCTGTGGCGCGCGGTGCAGAGGGGCGAGATTCGCCCGCCCGAGTGGCGCAAAGCCTCACACGAAGCTGTAAGGGTCGATATCGACGGCGACGCGCACGCCTGACGGGAATTTCAGCCCACCGAGCCATTGCCGGATGACGTGCTGCACCTCCGCGCTGCGCCGCGCGTTGAGCAGCAGACGATAGCGAAAGCGACCGCGCAGCAGCGCCATCGGTGCGGGGGCGGGGCCGAGGATCATTACGTCGTCGAGCGAGGGCCGGGTCGCGCCGATGCGGCTCGCCGCCTCGCGCGCTTCGGCTTCGTCCTCACTCGAGACGATGATCGCGGCCCAGCGGCCGAACGGCGGCGCGCCGGCATCGCGCCGCGCCTCGGCCTCGGCGTCGTAGAAGGCGTCGCGGTCGCCCGCGGCGAGGGCGGCGATGACAGCGGCCTTGGGATGGCGGGTCTGGATCAGGACCTCGCCCGGCTTGGCCCCGCGGCCCGCGCGCCCAGCGACCTGCGCGACCTGTTGGTAGGTCCGCTCGGCCGCGCGCAAGTCGCCTCCCTCGAGCCCGAGATCGGCATCGACCACTCCAACCAATGTGAGTTCGGGGAAGTGGAAGCCCTTGGTCACCAGCTGCGTGCCGACGATGACGTCGATCGCGCCACCTTCCGCCGCGGCAATGAATTCCGCCGCGCGGGCGGGAGAGTTGAGCGTATCGGAGGTCACAACGGCAATGCGCGCTTCGGGCAGCAGTTCGGCCACCTCGTCGGCGATGCGCTCGACGCCCGGGCCGCAGGCGACGAGGCAGTCCGGCTCGCCGCATTCTGGACAAGCCGCGGGCGGGGCGGTCTCGTGGCCGCAGTGATGGCAGGCGAGGCGGTTCGACAGGCGGTGCTCGACCAGCCAGGCGCTGCAATTGGGGCATTTGAAGCGGAAGCCGCAGTTGCGGCACAGCGTGAGCGGGGCGAAGCCGCGGCGATTGAGAAACAGCAAGGACTGCTCGCCGCGCTCAAGCCGGACGCGCATTTCCTCGACCAGCCGCGGCGCGAGCCAGCGGCCGCGATCGGGCTTCTCCTCGGTCAGGTCGATCACCGCGATCTCGGGCAGTTGCGCCCCCCCGAAGCGGTCGGCCAGTTCGATGCGCTCGTAGATCCCGCTCGCCGCCATCTGCAGGCTTTCGAGCGCCGGGGTGGCGCTCGCCAGGATTACCGGCACCTGCTCGAAGCGGGCGCGCATCACGGCCACGTCGCGGGCGTTGTAGCGCACCCCGTCGTCCTGCTTGAAGCTGACCTCGTGCGCCTCGTCTACGACGACCAGGCCGAGCCTGGCGTAGGGCAGGAACAGCGCCGAGCGCGCGCCGACCACGACTTGCGCCTCGCCCGCGGCAATCGACCTCCATGCGCGGCGACGTTCGGTCGATTTGAGCGAGCTGTGCCAGACAACCGGAGCGGCACCGAAACGATCCTCAAAGCGGCGTAGGAAGGCCTCAGTGAGCGCAATCTCGGGCAGCAGGACGAGCACCTGCGCTTCCTTCGCCAAGGCGGCGGCGACGGCCTCGAAGTAGACCTCGGTCTTGCCCGATCCCGTGACCCCGTCGAGCAGGAACGGCGCGAAGCCGCCGCGTTCCACCGCCGCGACGAATATAGCCGCCGCCTCGGCCTGGCTTTCGCTCAGGTCGGGCACCGCGAAATCGGCGCGAGCACGGGGGTAGGGACGGTCGCAGTCGACCTCGACCGGTTCGAGCACGCCCTGGTTGACCAGCCCGCGCAGCACCCCTTCACTGACCCCGGCGAGGCCCGAAAGCTCGCGGATCGTCGCCTGCTCGCCTTCGAGCGCGGCGATGGCGTGTTCGCGCTGCGGGGTCATGCGCTCGGGCATGCCGCCGGTCAGGCGGTACTCGGTCATCGTCGCGGGGCCGCGCAGCGCGCCGCCGCTCGCCAGCACCATGCGTGCGACCGAGGCTAGCGGCGCGCAGTAGTAGTCGGCAGTCCATTCGATCAGCCGCCGCAGCGCGGGCTTGAGCGGTGGTACGGGCAGCACGTCGACCAGCGGGCGCAGCTTGGAATCCGGAACCGGGCTCGCCGGTAGCCGTTCCGCCTCCCAGACAATGCCGACGACCTGCCTCGGCCCCAGCGGTGCAACGACGACGCTGCCCGGCTCGACGGCCATCCCTTCGGGAACGCGGTAGTCGAGCGGGCCGAGCGCGGCGTTGAAGATGACGAGACGGACGCGGTTCATGATGCTGCCTCCATATGGGCGGCCTGTGGGCGGCACCGCAAGCCGCGGGAACGAGGAGCTGTTGAGATGACCGCCATGACGACGACAATCCCGCGCCGGGCCTTCCTGGCCGGGACGGCGGCCGGCGGGGTCTTTGCCCTGTCTGCCTGCGCCAACGGCTTCGGGGGCTTCAGCTTCGTCGACGCGGTGCAGCGCCTGCTGTTCCTGTCGAGCGAGCGCGCGTTCGACCGGATGACCGCCGATGGCGGTTTCTGGGACCAGGAGGTCGCCTCGCTCGGGCTCGGAGAATTCCTCGGCGGGCGCGGCGACGTGCTGACCCGCATCCTCACCTCGTCGCTGTTCAAGGGGCGGCTCGAGCGAGCCTTCGGCGATATCGCCTGGGACGCCTCGCAGCGCGCCGCGCCCGTCGTCGCGGATACGATCCGCACGATCGGTTACCAGAATGCGGTGGATCTCATTCGCGGCGGCCCGACGGCTGCCACTAGCTACTTGCGCGGCGCCATGGGCAACCGCCTGATCGACGTGGTGGCCCCCGACGTCGGCAACGCCCTACGCGTGGCGCGGGAGCCGCTGGTGGGCCAGCTGCTGTCCGCGCTGACCGGGGTCGACGTTTCGGGCCTGGCCAACGGGTTCGCCAACAAGGTGGACGACGTGATCTGGCAGCAGATCGGACTCGAAGAGACCGCCATCCGCCGCGATCCGAAGAGCACCAACGACCCGGTCCTGATCGGCGCGCTCGGCGTGGGCAACGCGCTCTAGAGCTGCGCGGTGAGCGCTGTTGCGAGACGTAACGCCAGCGATGGGCGGCGCTGAGCAGTTTCGCGGCGTCTGCAGTTGAGGCTGCCAGTTGCAGCTCCCGGCGCCCTGAGCTGCATTCGCCCGCGAACGACCGTTCGTCGATTCGCCTCCCGGCGCGGTCCATACCCGCGGTCGAGGGCGAGCGCCGCTAGCGGGGCTGGCCTCGCCACCTGCGGCTGCTTATAGCGCGGCAGGTGTCCGACGATTCCCCCCTCGATCGCTTCCGCCTCGCGCTGACCGGCGCGGCGCGCGCCATTGCGCACGATCCGGAGACCGAGGTTTCGTGGACCTCGGACCAGCCGGGCGTGCAGGGCAAGGCGATGCGGGTGCCGATGCCCGGCCGCAACCTGCCGGCAGAGGCGGCGCGCGAGGCGCGCGGGTTCGCCGACAGTTTCGCGCTCAAGCTGCGCCACCACAACGCGGCGATGCACCAGCGCGCCATGCCGGCGGAACCCGCGGCGCGGGCCGCCTACGACATGATCGAGCGGGTGCGCTACGAGGCGCTGGGCGAGAACAACTTCGCCGGCATGCGCGACAACCTTGCCGCGGCGACCGACCTGCGGACCCGCTCCGACCCCATCGCGCGCGCAGCCAACGAGGGCGAGGTGGCGCTGCCGACCGCGCTGGCGCTGATGCTGCGCGAGGCGCTGACCGGCCAGCCGATCCCGCCGTCGGCGCAGGCCAACGTCGACCGGGTGCGCGAATCGATCGAATCGCGCATCGGCGACGACTTCGAACGCCTCGCCACCCTGCTCGAAGACCAGAAGGCCTTCCAGCAGCTCGGCCTCGACATGCTCCGCCACCTCGAAATGACCGCGTCCGAGGAATTGGACGAGGCCGGCGACGAGGACATGGAGGGCGACGAGGAAGACGGCGGCGACGAATCCGACACCGACGATAACGACGAACAGGGCAGCGAGCAGCGCCCGCAGGAAATGACCGCCGAGCAGGGCGAGGGCGACGAGGACGGCGAAAGCGAATCCTCGCCCCAGGAACAGGAGATGGCCGAGGGCGATCCCGGCGACGAGGGCGAGGAAGGCATGATGCCGGTCCGCCCCAATCGCCCGTGGACCGAGCTGCCCGAAAGCTTCGATTACAAGGTCTTCACCGAGGAATTCGACGAAGTCGTCGAGGCCACCGAACTGTGCGACTACGAAGAACTCGACCGGCTGCGCGCCTATCTCGACAGCCAGCTGACCGGGCTGCAAGGCGTCGTCACCCGGCTCGCCAACCGGCTGCAGCGGCGGCTGATGGCGCAGCAGAACCGCAGCTGGGACTTCGACCAGGAAGAGGGGTTGCTCGACGCCGCCCGCCTCGCCCGCGTTGTCGTCAGCCCGGGCCATTCGCTGAGCTACAAGATCGAGCGCGACCAGGAATTCAAGGACACCGTCGTCACCCTGCTGATCGACAACTCCGGCTCGATGCGCGGGCGGCCGATCTCGATCGCCGCGATCAGCGCCGACATCATGGCCCGCACGCTCGAACGCTGCGGGGTCAAGGTCGAGATTCTCGGTTTTACCACGCGCGCATGGAAAGGCGGCCAGAGCCGCGAGAAATGGCTGGCGAGCGGCAAGCCGGCCAGCCCGGGCCGTCTCAACGACCTGCGCCACATCGTCTACAAGAAGGCCGACGAACCGATGCGCCGCGCGCGCAAGAACCTCGGCCTGATGATGCGCGAGGGGCTGCTGAAAGAGAACATCGACGGCGAGGCGCTGCTCTGGGCACACACCCGCCTGCTCGCCCGCAGCGAGGACCGCCGCATCCTGATGGTCATCTCCGACGGCGCGCCGGTCGACGATTCGACGCTGAGCGTCAACAACGCCGGCTATCTCGAGACGCACCTGCGCAAGGTCATCGAGTGGATCGAGAAGGTCTCGCCGGTACAGCTGGTGGCCATCGGCATCGGTCACGACGTGACGCGCTATTACAAGCGCGCGGTGACGATCATGGACGTCGAGCAACTCGGCGGGACGATCATCGAGCAGTTGGCGGATCTGTTCGAGGTCGAGTGACCGGGGGGATCTCCACCCTCGACCAGTGGCCCGGCAGATGCTCGCAGATCGTTAGCTCGCCTTGCCAGCATCCCCGTCGGCCGAGCCGGTGCCGGCTCCCGCATATTCGACCGTCATCGGCACCACCAGGCTGTCGGCATCGCCGAACGTCAGCCGCATATTGACGCGGGCGCCCGGCACGACCTCGGAGTTGTAATTGGCCAGCACGACCTGGCTTTCGCCGGACCCGAACGAGACGGTCTCGCCCGGAGGAACGGGAACCTGGGCAAGGCTTTCGGTGACCGGCCGCTCCGGACTGCCGAGTACCGCGCCGCTCGAATTCTCGACTGCGACGCCGGTAATGTAGAGCGTGTTGTCTGCCGCGAGATTCCGGACATCGAAGGAGATGCGGGCGGGTTCGCCCGCATCCGGGGGCAGGACCAGGCGCGCATTCTCGACCGCTGCCACCGAGGCGAAATCGGGGGCCGGCGGTGCCGTGGTTTCATCGTCGGCGGTGAACGGCGCGAAGAACAGAACTGCACCGATCACCGCGATCACGGCCACCACGGCGATCTTCATCCAATGTTTCTGCATGGTCCTGCTCCTTCCCGGGTTTTCTCGCGCAGTCCCGACGCGAGGGGGGGCTGCCTCTTTCGAAACCTTCTCGCCCGACAATGTTCCGCAATTCGAAGGCGCTGAGGTTTGCCCGGGCGTCAGGCCGGGTTGCCGCGGCGGTTCTCGGCCCTGGCCTGTTCCTTTTCCAGCATCGGCAGCATGCGCACCCGCGGGAACACCTCGTCCAGGGTCTTTTCCTCAGGCAGGATGTAGACGATCCCGCCCTTCTTGAAGCGCGTCTTGATCTGCTTGAGGTAGAACTGCGTGTCGATGTTGATGCAGCCGAAAGTGATGCGGTTGTCGTCGGCCGTAGGCGAGGCGAGCCGCTGCGGGCGGCGCTCGGCCTTGTTGTCCTTGACCACGGCGTGCAGCGCCACCGAATTGGGAAAGTCGACCCACAGCACGCTCTTCCAGCCATAAGCGGGGCCGAGCTGGGCGAAGAAGCGCCCGGCAGGGGTCGTCCGGTTCGCTGGCCCGATTTCGCCGAGCTTCTTCTTGCCGATTCCAGGGGCAGAGTCGTCGCCGACGCCCACCCCGATGAGGACCGGCGTTTCGCCGATCAGCTCGCCTTGCCCGTCGAACAGCAGCATGGCCGCCGAAGTCTTGTCGATGACGATATAGGGCAACCCTTGGTTGTCATCCGATGCGGCGATCCAGCGGGTAAGCCGGTCTGCATCGTCGGAGCGAACCAGCGCCGGCTGCAGCACGGCCTCGGGCTCTGCAGGCTTCTTCGGTGCGGTCGCCTGGGCGGGGAAGAGAGGGCAAAGAAGAAGCGTTGCGGCGAGGCTCGCCGCAACGCTCTTCATTCTGAGGGCAGGTAGGCGAATGGGGGCGGCTCCGGTGATATTGGACGTACTAGCGCTCAACGCCCCTTCTGCCACCGCGTTCCGCCGGATCAACCGCGCGGCTTGCGCTGCGCTGCGAGTCTCTGGTCGATGGTATTCACCCGGCCGTTGAGCTGGTCGATTTTCTGCGAATTCTGCTGCGACTGAGCCGAGGCAGCCTGCGCCGTGGTCAGCGCGTTGTTGGCGGTGCCCTCCACCGTCGAGAGGCGCGAGTCGACGCCGTCGACGCGCTGGTTCACGCTCGCGACCTGTTCGTCGACGTAGCCCTTCGTCGCACAGCCGCCGAGGGGGAGGGCGCCGGCGGCGAACACGGCGGCAATCGCCAGTTTGGATTTGGTCGGGTGCATCCGGTTGTCCTTTCGGGAATGCTAATGGGTTCACTCGAAACGCCCGCCGGGACATTCGGGCATGACCGATCCGGCGAGCCGTGCCGTCGATGGGGCGGGCGGAAAGTACGCCGCGGGAACAGGGCGGCTTGACCTCGGGCGCGCCGTGCGTAAGCCCGCGGCGATGACCGCCCCCCTTCACCTGTTCAACTCGCTCTCTCGCGCTCTGGAGACCTTCGAGCCCGTCCACCCCGGTGAGGCGCGGGTCTATTCGTGCGGGCCGACGGTCTACAACTACCCGCACATCGGCAACATGCGCGCCTATGTCTTCGCCGACGTGCTCGGGCGGACGCTGAGCTGGAAGGGCTACAAGCTCACCCACGTCATCAACATCACCGACGTCGGCCACCTGACCGACGACGCCGACGCGGGCGAAGACAAGCTGGAGAAGGCGGCGGCCGAGCGCGCGCAGTCGATCTGGGACATCGCGAAGCATTACACCGAGGCTTATTGGGCCGACGTGAAGGCGCTCAACATCCGCCAGCCGGCCGAATGGTCGATCGCCACGAACTACATCGACGAAATGCTCGAGTTCGCCAAATCGATCGCGCCCGAGCATTGCTACGAACTCGACAGCGGGCTTTACTTCGACGTCTCGACAGTGGCGGACTACGGGCGGCTCGCGCGGGCAAAGACGGATGAAGGCGAGGGCCGCATCGATCCGGTCGAGGGCAAGCGCAACGCGGCGGACTTCGCCATCTGGCGCAAGACCCCGGCGGGCGAGAAGCGGCAGATGGAGTGGGATTCGCCGTGGGGCAGGGGGGCGCCGGGCTGGCACCTCGAATGCTCGGTGATGAGCGGCAAGCTGCTCGGCTTCCCGTTCGACATCCACACCGGCGGGATCGACCACCGCGAAATCCACCACCCCAACGAAATCGCCCAGAACCAGGCCTTCTGCCACTCCGACGCGAGCGGGGCGAAGGTGTGGATGCACAACAACTTCCTCGTCGAACGCTCTGGAAAGATGAGCAAGAGCGCGGGCGAATTCCTCCGCCTCAAGCTGCTGAGCGACAAGGGCTACCACCCGCTCGCCTACCGCCTGATGTGCCTGCAGGCGCATTACCGCAGCGAGCTCGAGTTCAGCTGGGACGGGCTGGAAGCGGCGCTGACGCGGCTCAAGCGCATGGTCATGGCGACCGGGCAGTTGCTCGCCAAGCTCGGCGACGAGGAGCCGGTGGCCACCCCCGAAGGAGGCTGGACCGAGACGGCCATCCACGGCGAGCTCGACGCCGTGCTGCTGCCGCGGCTGGTCGAGTTCGACGAGGCCATGTCGGACGACCTCAACACCCCGCTGGCGCTGACCGCGCTCGAAGCGGTGCTGGCGGCGAAGAAGGCCGATCCGCGCCAGCGGCACGCGCTGGTGGCGGCAATGGACGCGGTGCTGGGTCTCGGCCTGCTCGACCTGACCCGCGAGGACTTGCGGGTGCGACCGGCCGGTGCGCAGATCGCCGAGGCCGAGATCGAGGCCGCGCTCGACCGCCGCAAGGCGGCCCGCGCGGCCAAGGACTTCGCCACCTCCGACGCGATCCGCGACGAGCTCGCC
Organism: Croceibacterium aestuarii; assembly: GCF_030657335.1. Lineage (NCBI taxonomy): Bacteria > Pseudomonadati > Pseudomonadota > Alphaproteobacteria > Sphingomonadales > Erythrobacteraceae > Croceibacterium > Croceibacterium aestuarii. Next base: position 2,853,872 of record NZ_CP131039.1, on the reverse strand, counting down.
GCCGCGGGCGTCGAGGTCATGGACGGCGACCCCCTCGGCTGGGAGTGGAAGCTCTGAGCGCGACAGTCGCCGTCCTCCCCGCGCTGCATCGGCCAACGCTCGAAGGTCGCCTGCCCGAGTGGCTCGAGGTCCGTTGGTGGCACGATCCCGACGAGATGGTTGCGCTCGCTCCGCAGGCCGAGATCGGCTGGTTCGACCTGCACGAGAAACCGCCGGTGCTGCGCTCGATCGAACTGGCGACAGGGCTGCGCTGGCTGATGACCGCCTACGCCGGGGTCGACTGGCTGCCGCTCGCCGATTTCGAGCGGCGCGGGGTGGTGCTGTCGTGTGGCTCCGGCCTGACCGCAAGCCAGGTTGCGGAGTACGCGGTGCTGGGCATCCTCGCCGCGGCCAAGGGCTTCCCCGAGATCGTCCGCGCGCAGGACCGGGGCGAGTGGCTGCCGGAACCTGCGGGCGAGCGCGACCTTGCCGGGAGCCGGGCGCTGCTGCTGGGATATGGCGCGATCGGTCAGGCAGTCGGGCGGATGCTCGAAGGCTTTGGTGTTGCGATCGAGCCGGTGCGCAGCAGCGACACCGGCTGGCGCGACCGGCTCAGCGCGTTCGACTGGCTCGTCATGTCGCTTCCCGGCACCGACAAGACGCGGGGGATGGTCGGTGCCGACGAGATCGCCGCGCTCAAGTCCAGCGCCGTGGTGGTCAACTGCGGCCGGGCCGACACGCTCGACCAGGAGGCGCTGGTCACGGCGCTGCGCGAGCGGCGCATAGGCGGGGCGGTGCTCGACGTGACGGCGCCCGAGCCGCTGCCGCCGGGGCACCCGCTGTGGTCGCTCGACAATGCCATCGTTACGATGCACCTTTCGGGGATTCCCACCGCGGCAAGCCAGGCCCGCGCCGCCGAGCGGTTCCTCCGCAACTGCGCGCTGTTTCGCGAGGGCCAGCCGCTCGAGGCGCAAGTCGACCTGGCGCGGGGTTACTAGGAGAAGGCCATGAAACTTGCGCGTTTCGAGACCGGGGGGCGCACCGCGCTCGGCGTGGTTGTGGACGACGGCGTGATCGACCTGGCGGCGGCCGGCTGCGACTGGCCCGACATGCTGGCGCTGATTGCCAAGGGCGAAACGGCGCTGGCGAATATTCGTGCGGCCACGAAGGGCGCCGCGCCGCACCATGCCCTCGCCGACGTACGCCTGCTCGCCCCGCTGCGGCCGGGGAAGTACATGGCCATCGGCATGAACTACGCCAAGCATCTCGCCGAGATGGGGCACGCCGAACGGCCCGAGCACCAGTACTGGTTCAACAAGCAGACGACCTGCATCAACGGCCCCTACGATCCGATCGTGCGCGGCGTGACAGGGAAACTCGACTACGAGGTCGAACTCGGCGTCGTCATCGGCCGCAAGGCCAAGGGCGTGAAGGCGGCCAACGCGATCGATCACGTGTTCGGCTACCTTGTCGCCAACGACGTTTCCGCGCGCGACTGGCAGCGCCACAGCCCGACCTTCACCATGGGCAAGAGCTTCGACACCCACGGCCCGATCGGGCCATGGATCGTCACCGCCGACGAAATCCCCGATCCCCAGGCGCTCAGCTTGCGCTGCCTGGTCAACGGCGAGGTCCGGCAGGACAGCACCACCGCAGGGATGCTGTTCGGCGTGGCCGAGCAGATCGAGTATCTCTCGACCGCTTTCACCCTCGAACCCGGCGACCTTCTGGCGACCGGCACCCCGGAGGGTGTCGGCGCCGGGATGGACCCGCCCAAGTTTCTTCAGCCGAGCGACGTCGTGCGCTGCGAGATCGACGGCATCGGGGCCATCGAGAACCGAGTGACCGAATAGCGCCGGGCGCCGTCGAGTATTTGGTCCGGTGGACCGCAAAACGCGCTTTTGAAAACTGTGACTTTCTCCGCAAGGTATTGCAATTGCAGCCGAAAAGTCGGGTTCGCACGCCTCGCCTGTGGACTTTCGCCGGTCATTCGTCGAGCAGCAGCAGCTCGCAGCTGACCGTCATGCGCGGTTCGGGCGCGAGGCGGTGATCGACCGCGACGACCGCGGCATCGGCGACCAGTTGCCGGGGAACGGCGAATTCGTGCTCGGGAAGAAAGGCGATGAAGCTCTCTCCCGCTTGCACGGCCTCGTCTCCCTCGAACGCCAGTTCGAGGCGATGGCGCGTGCCGGCGAAGGTCGCGCTGGCCCAGGCCTTCTCCTCGTGGGCCAGGAGCGCCGCGGGTCCATCGGCGAGGGCGAGAACCTGCTCGCGCAGCTTCACGGCCGGAGAGCGCCGCACCGGGCGCGGCGGAGGGGGCGAATTAGTGAAATGCATGCGGGGTCTCCCGATATTCGTTCATGAAATGTTCTACCCGTTCTTCCATCGCCGGGCGCGGTGTGCGGCCCTTGCGCAGGTCAAGCACCAAGCGCGGGTCGCGCGCGGCGAGACGGCCGAATTTGGTGGCGGGCATGCGGGTGTGGCGCAGAAAGACTTCGATCTTGCGGATCAGCATGGGCGACTCCTTTCCCTGATCGAGCCGGCGACTCGGCCCGCGATTCGTCGCGCGCGAAATCCTACTTGTCTAGGAAAAATCCTACGTGTATAGGAAATACATGAGCGACTCTCGGGAAAATTCCGCCAAGCACCGCTCCCAGCTGCTCCGGCTGGCGTCCGAACGAGGGACCAGCCTTGCCGCGCTCAGCCGCATGATCGGCCGCAATCCCAGCTACTTGCAGCAATTCGTCACCAAGGGCAGCCCGCGCAAGCTCGAGGAAGGCGACCGCAGGAAATTGGCCGACTTCTTCGGGGTCGAAGAATCGGAGCTCGGCGCTCCGGACGAGGGGGCGGGGCGCCTCTCGGGCTGGGTGGAGGTGCCGCGGCTCGCGCTCGAGGCCTCGGCCGGGCCGGGCGCCACCGGGGCCGAGGAGATTGCCTTCGACACCTTCCTGTTCTCCCCCCGATGGCTGCGCGAGAACGGGCTCGACGCCAGGAACCTGTCGGCCATCCGCGTCGCCGGGGATTCGATGGATCCGCTGCTGCGCGACGGCGACGAAATCCTCGTCGATCGCACCCCGCGCCCGTTCCGCGAAGGCGTCCACGTCGTGCGCCTGGGCGAAGCGCTGCACGTCAAGCTGCTCCAGGCGGTGCCGCCGGGCCGCTTGCGGCTGATCAGCAAGAACGCCGCCTACGAACCGGTCGAGGTGGCGATGGAGGATGTCGACGTGGTCGGGCGCGTGGTGTGGAAGGGGGGAAGGTTATGATGGTGCATTCCGAGTGCGGCCTGCTCCCAAACCCGTCGTGCTGAACTCGTTTCAGCGTCGATCGTGCATTCTCGACCGACTTCGCGGGCTGAGAGATCGACCCTGAAACAAGTTCAGGGTGACGACGGACCTGCTCAGGGCCGTTCGAACACCAGTACGAACTGGTCGGTCTTGCCGCGGATCGCGGGGGCGAATACGATCTGGGTGCGCGGGTCTTCGGGATTGCGCAGCGCGTCGCTCTCGGCGACCAGCTTGAAGCCTGCCGCGGCCATGTCCGCCTTGACCACGTCCTCGTCGATACGGTGCAGCTTCTCGGTCGCCTCGAGCTTCGATCCGCGGGCCGCGCTGTGGTCGATGATCACGAAGCGCCCCCCGGGCTTGAGTGCATTGTAGACCGCCTTGTTGAACGCCGGCACGTCGGCCGGGCCCATGAACTTGTCGTAGAGATCGTGGTAGTTCTGCCGGAACCAGATCACATCCGCCTTGGCCGGCAGGCTGAAGGAATTGGCGCGGGTCACCGCGACGACGACATTGGGATGCTCGGGTATAGGCATCGACCCGGCCGGCGGCGTTGTGTGCTTCTCGGCCTCGTCCGCATCGGCGAGGTGCGCGGCGTAGACCGTGCCGGTCGGCCCGACCGCATCGGCGAACAGCCGGTCCCAGTAATCGCCCGGCCAGATGTCGGCCACGGTCTGGCCCGGCTTGAGATCGAGCAGCGCGAGCAGGTCGGCCGGATGGCGCGAGGCGTCGAGCTGGCGGTCGGACTCTGGTCGGGCGGGATCGGCGACGATCGCGGCGATGTCGGGCGAGGTGCCGGCGGCCATACAGGCGGTGGCGCCGAGAAGGCTGGCGAGGGCGAGTGCGGCGAATGTCCTCATGGGGTGGGGTACTCCTCTCGCGCCCGTTTACGCCCACACGGGCGCGGTGTCACGGGCGCAGCAACGGCTGTAAGCTCTGCGCCGAGGATGCGAGTCGGGGAGGAATCGATGGGGTATCGCGCAATCGCCATGGCGCTGCTGCTGGCCGCGCCTGTTTCGCTGCAGGCGCAGGATGGCGCGCCCTCGCTCGAACAGCGGCTCGAGCGGCTCGAGGCCGAAAGCGCCATCCGCCGGGTGCTGATCGAATACGGCAAGTTCCTCGACGCCAAGGACTACCACGATTACGCCGCGCTCTTCGCGAAGGACGGCGTGTGGCAGGGCGGGTTCGGCACCTTCGCGGGCCCGGCGGCGATCGAGAAGATGCTGGTCGACAACATGGGCGCGCCTGAGCCCGGGTTCGTCAACAAGGCCAACTTTCACATGCTGACCAACCCGGTGATCGCCATCGACGGCGATCGGGCGCAGGTCGAATCGAAGTATCTGTTCTGGACCCGCTCGGCCGACGACCGTCCGACACCGCTGCTCGCCGGGCGCTATGTCGACGAATTCGTGCGCGAGAACGGGCAATGGAAGATCGCCCGCCGCACCACCTGGGGCGCGATCCCCTTCCGCGATCCGAGCGGGCCGCCGGCAGCCGGTGGAGGGCCGGCCGCTGCTCCACCGCCACTCTCGACCGAGCAGCGCCTGCGCAGGGCCGAGGACACGCTGGCGATCGAGCGGGTGATCACCGACTACGCCGCCCGGCTCGATGCGCGGGATTTCGACGGGTATGCCGCGCTGTTCGCGCACGACGGCACCTGGCAGACCGGCCGGACGGTCCGCCACGGGCCGGAGGAGATCAAGGCGATGCTCACCGGGCTGTTCGGGCCGACGCCCGCCGGGTTCGCCAACGCCAGCGACTACCACCTCGTCTCGAACATCGCAGTCGACGTCGACGGCGACCACGCCACCGCCCGTTCGCGCCACCTGATGATGACGCGCGGGGAGGGCGGGCACCCGACTCCGACTCTGGCCGGCTGGTACGAGGACGAGTTCGTGCGCGAGGATGGCCAGTGGAAGATCCTCCACCGCATCGACCACCCGCTGATGCCGACGGCTGAGGAATGGGCAAAGGAGATGGCGGCGCGGCGGCCGGGGTGAATCGGGGGCAGCTCGCTAGCGGATTCCGAGATGGAGCAATGTGAAGGTTGCCGCCCCAGTAGCAAAAACGCCGTGGCTGCGCAGCGCCGCCGAGCCGAAGGCGATGCCGATCCGCGAGGTTTCCCGCAGCGCAGTCGCGTATCCAGCCGGATCGTCGCGGTTCGACTGGCCGTGGACGTTGGTCCAGGCTTCGTCAAAGCGGATCGTCACGTTGTGCTCGCCGGGCGATAGAGGAATTACGCCGCGCGGCGGGACGTACCAGCGGTATGAGGCATAGGCGCCCCTTGCACTCCAGTTGTCGCCTCTGCGTTGCAGGTAGAGTGAGACGGTTGCGGGCTCGTCCCGCGCTTCATCGGCGATGAACCGGGTGCCTGGCGCGATGTCGATTCGGTAGCGCAAGGTTACCTGACTTGCGCCGGATAGCGGAAGGACGGTCGTTGTCATGGCATCGATCTGGCCTTCGCCGGCGACCGGAAAGCGAAATTGGACCGAACCACCAGGACCGGGTGCAGGATGCGCCGGCATTCCAGGCGAATAGTTGCGTCCGCGAACCCATGGACCGATGTTCCATTCGTCGGCGACCGGCATGGCCGCCAAGGCGCCTGAAGCCGCGAAGGCGACAAGCGCGAAGGAGAGAAAAACAGTCGGTGCGTACATCGCCTGACGATACGGAAAGGGTGCTTATCAGTCCCTGAACCCCGTTGTAGTGGCATTGCAAGGATTGACGGGCCGAGCTTGCTTGCAATTGTCGCTTGCCTCCGCCACCTAGCCTTCCATGGCCAGCCTCCAGGAATCCCCCCTCCGCGCTGCCATCATCCCCGTCACGCCCTTCGTGCAGAACTGCTCGCTCGTCTGGTGCTCGAAGACGATGCGCGGGGCGCTGGTCGATTCCGGGGGCGATCTCGACAAGCTCAAGGACGCGGTTGCCCGCGCCGGGGTGACGCTGGAGAAGATCCTGCTGACCCACGGCCATGCCGACCACTGCGGGCAGGCGGGGATGCTGGCCGAGGACCTGGACCTGCCGATCGAGGGTCCGCACGAGGCCGACCGGTTCTGGATCAGCCGCCTCGACGAGGACGGGCCGCGCTTCGGCATCGAGACCAAGGTGTTCGAACCGGACCGTTGGCTGCAAGACGGCGACACCGTCAGCTTCGGCGAGGTCGAGCTGGAAGTCATTCATTGCCCCGGCCACACCCCGGGCCACGTGGTATTCTTCCACCGCGCGGCGCAATTCGCCTTTGTCGGCGACGTTATTTTCGAAGGCTCGATCGGGCGCACCGATTTTCCGATGGGCAACCATCAAGATTTGCTCGATTCGATCACCCAGAAGCTCTGGCCGCTGGGCAACGACGTGCAGTTCGTGCCCGGCCACGGCCGCCCGAGCACCTTCGGGCGTGAGCGGCAGGCCAATCCCTTCGTCGGCGACGCGGCGATTGCTGCAGGCGGTTAGGCCACCCCGGCGGCGATGAGGACGGCATAGACGGCCAGGCCAAGCATCGTCAGAAAGGTTATCGCAATGCCGATGACGCGGGGCTTGGGCACGTTCTCGCCATCCATGCCGATGGCGTGCGACACGCGCGCCAGCATGTAGACGCCCATCACCGCCTGCAGCGCCAGCCCGCCGCGCCCGGCGAGTTCGATCGCGGCGCACAGGATGAGCACGAACGGAGTGTACTCGACGAAGTTCATCTGCGCCCGCATCCGCCGGCCGAGTTGCGCGTTGCCGCCGTCGCCATGGGCGATCCGGTTCGCGCGGCGCACGTTGGCGACGCGCGTCGAGAGCCAGAAGTTGAGCACGGCAGCGGCTGCGGCGGCGCTGAGAGTGGTCGGCAACAGGATCATGTGGTCTCCCTCGGGGTGATTTCGCCCGGCTAGGGCAATGCGCCGTGCCCGGCAATCGGCACCGCTTGCGCCCGCAGGAAAAATCGCTATAGCGCGCGCCTTCACCGCATGGCTGCATCCCGCCGCCGCGCTTGCGCGGCACCGGGGCTTGGCCTAGGGCGGCTTCGAAAACCGATCGAGACTTAAGGAACAGGTGACGCAATGGCTGTCCCCAAAAGAAAAGTATCGCCGCACCGCCGGGGCAACCGCCGTTCGCACGATTCGCTTCGTGTCGAGGCGTTCCACGAATGCGGTAACTGCGGCGAACTCAAGCGCCCGCACAACCTGTGCCCGGCGTGCGGCCACTACAACGGCCGCCTGATCATGGAGCCGAAGGGGCTCTGAGCCCTTTCACGCAAGAGGAATTCCGCGCATGAGCCTGCCGCGTATCGCCGTCGACGCGATGGGCGGCGACGAGGGCGTGCGCACGGTTGTTTCGGGCGCGGCGCTGGCCCGGCGCGAGCACGACCGCTTCAACTTCCTGCTGGTCGGCGACCGGGCGCGCATCGAACGGGCGCTCGAAGCCCATCCCAACATGCGCGAGGCGAGCGAGATCCTCCACTGCGAGGATGTCGTCGGCATGGACGAAAAGCCGACCACCGCGCTGCGCCGGGCCAAGACCACGAGCATGGGCCTGGCCATCCAGGCGGTGAAGAACGGCCAGGCGGGCGCCGCGGTCAGCGCCGGCAATACCGGCGCGCTGATGGCGATGAGCAAGCTGGCGCTGCGCACCATGCCGGGGATCGACCGTCCGGCTCTCGCGGCGCTGATGCCGACGCTCAGCGAGACCGACGTCATCATGCTCGACCTCGGCGCCAACACCGATTGCGATGCGCGCAACCTCGTGCAGTTCGCGATCATGGGTGCGGCCTATTCGCGCATCATCACCGGCAAGGAGGCGCCGCGCGTGCGCCTGCTCAACATCGGCACCGAAGCCACCAAGGGCACGGGCGAAGTCCAGGCGGCCGCGGCACAGCTGCGCGCTGCGACCGGTCTGGCGATGAGCTTCGAGGGCTACGTCGAGGCCGACAAGATCAATCGCGGCGAGACCGACGTGGTGGTGACCGACGGGTTTTCCGGGAACATCGCGCTCAAGGCGATCGAGGGTTCGGCGCGCTTCGTCACCGACCTGCTGCGCACGGCCTTCACCAGTTCGCTGCGCTCCAAGATCGGCTTCCTCGTCTCGCGCCCGGCGACCGAGCTGCTGCGCCACCACCTCGACCCGAACAATCACAATGGGGCGGTGTTTCTCGGCTTGAACGGCGTCGTGGTCAAATCGCACGGCAGCGCCACCGCCAAGGGCGTGGCCAACGCCGTCAACGTCGCGGCGCGGCTGCTCGAGGAAAGCCTGACCGAACGCATTGCCGCCGACCTCGCCGAACTCGGCGAAGTTCGTCTGCGCGACACCGGCAACGGGTCGGCCAAATGATCCGCTCGGTCGTCAAAGGCAGCGGTTCAGGCCTGCCGCGCCGCGCCGTCAGCAACGCCGAGCTGGCGGAGACCGTCGACACCAGCGACGAATGGATCCGCGAGCGCACCGGGATCGCCCAACGCTACATCGCCGGGGAGGGCGAGACCACGGCAACGCTGGCCACTGCCGCGGCGCGCGCTGCGCTGGCCGATGCCGGGATCGAGGCGAGCGAGGTCGATCTCATCGTCCTCGCCACCGCCACGCCGGACCAGACCTTCCCGGCGACCGCCACGCGCGTCCAGCGCGAACTCGGCTGCCGCGGCGGCGCGGCGTTCGACGTTGCGGCGGTCTGCTCGGGATTTCTCTATGCCCTGGCAACCGCGGATTCGATGCTGCGCACCGGAATGGCCAAGTGCGCGCTGGTGATCGGCGCCGAGACTTTCAGCCGCATCCTCGACTGGGAGGACCGCGCGACGTGCGTGCTGTTCGGCGACGGTGCCGGGGCGGTGGTGCTCAAGGCCGAAGACGTCGCCGATGACGGGCCGGGCATCCTGGCCTCGCGGCTCCACGCCGATGGCGCGCACGGCGATCTGCTCTATGTCGACGGCGGTCCGTCGAGCACGGGGACGGTCGGTAAGGTGCGGATGCAGGGGCGCGAGGTGTTTCGCCACGCGGTGACCAATCTTGCCGAAGTGCTCGAAGAAGTTCTCGTCGCCACCGGGCACAGCGCCAGCGACATCGACTGGATCGTGCCGCACCAGGCCAACCGCCGGATCCTCGACGCCACGGCCAAGAAGCTCGGCCTGTCGGTCGACAAGATCGTCATCACGGTCGACCGCCACGCCAACACCTCGGCCGCCTCGGTACCGCTGGCCTTCGACGAGGCGAAGCGCGACGGGCGGCTCAAGCCGGGCGACCTGATCATGCTCGAGGCGATGGGCGGCGGGTTCACCTGGGGCGCCAGTCTGCTGCGGCTGTAATATTCACCGCGGCGAGCGGCGCCGACCTTGCCAACAAAGTATTATTTGTTAGGCTCATTCCGAGGGGTCGCGCTCTGGGAGGTACGACGTAAATGATGCGATCGGTAGGCACACTTACCCGCGCAGACCTAGCGGAAACAATCAACCGCAAGATGGGCTTTTCGCGGGCCGAAAGCCTCGCCCTGGTCGAAGCGATCCTGGCGAAGATGTGCGACGCGTTGGCCGATGGCGAGAACGTCAAGATTTCAGGCTTCGGCAGCTTCATCCTGCGTGACAAGCGGGAACGGATCGGCCGCAATCCCAAGACCGGCGTCGAAGTGCCGATTACCCCGCGCCGGGTTCTGACCTTCCGCGCCAGCCAGAAGCTCAAATCGCGGATCGCCGATTCGTGAGCGGGGACGGGCCGGCCATGCCGCGTTTCGACGACGGCAAGGACGCCCAGGCCATGCGCACGATCGGCGAAGTGGCGGCCGCGCTCGGCATCAAGCAGCACGTTCTGCGCTACTGGGAGCAGCAGTTCCCGATGCTGCAGCCGCTCAAGCGCAGTGGGGGACGGCGCTATTACCGGCTGGAGGACGTGAGGCTGGTTCAGGAAATCGACCGTCTGGTCAACGATGAAGGCTACACGCTCAAGGGTGCGCGCCAGGCGCTCGAGAGCGGGCCGGTGCAGGATGGCGCCGCTTCGGCCGCGCCTCTGGTAAATCCCGAGGGCCAGCAAGGCGAGCTGCTCTCGCGCCTCCTGGCGATCCGCGGACGCCTGGCGCAGGCGCTCGACGCCGCCTAGGCGAATTTCTCCGGAGCCGGAGCCTGGAAAGGCCGTCTATTCGGCGTCGACGGGATAGAGTTCGACGTCGGGCCGCAGCACGGCGCCGTAGTCGGTCTCAGGCGGGGTCGCGCGAACATGGATGAACGGAACCCAGACGTCGCCGTAGGCGGCTTTTTCGTACCACACGTCGAGCACGTCGAACGACTGCCACTGCCCTTTCGGGTCGAGCAGCCGGATCCCCTCTCCGATCCGCGGCGCCACCATGAACTTGACCTTGGTCTGGCTCTGGTAGGTCTCGTTCTGGACTTCGATTTCGATCAAGACTCTGCCTCGCTTTGCGAAACCCGGTTTTAACCTAAAACCCTTGCCGAATTGCAAACGGGAGGGCCGGGGCAGCCCGCAGAGTCAACCGACCGTTTCGGGCCCCAGTTCGGGGTCGAGATCGCGCGGCCGGGCGAAGTGCACCAGCCGGGCGCTGGCCGGCGCCAGCTCGTCCCACGAGGCGATGTCGCATTCGAGCACCGCGAGCGTAGCGGTGGGAAATTTTTCGGCCGCGCGCTCGAGCAGTTCGTCGTCCTCGTCGGCGCCGACGAGGCGGAAGACCAGTTCCTGCAGCCCTGGATTGTGCCCCACAAGCAGCACGCTTTGCGGATCGCCTTCCATCTCCCTCAGCACGGCCAGCAGCGTCGCCGCGTCGGCCAGGTAGAGCCGCGGGTCGAAGCGCGGGTTGAGACCCAGCCCGGTCGCCTCGATCGTGCTTCGCACGCGCTCGGCCGGGCTGGCGATGGTCGCCTCGCAGCCCCAGCCGTGGTCGCGGATGTGCGCGCCGATTGCCGCCGCCCCGCGCCGCCCGCGGTCGTTGAGCCCGCGGTCGAAATCGCGCAGCGCGAGATCGTCCCAGTCGGACTTGGCATGGCGCAGCAGGCCCAGGCGTTTCACGTCAGTTTCGATCCTCGTGTGCGGCGATGCCGGCGGGCGTCTCGGCCTCTGAAACACGGCTGGCGAGCCGCTGTAAAGCCTCGTCCAGCGTCAGGCGCAGGACCGGGGTGCCCTTAGGGAAGGCGGAGAGCAGTCGGCTGGGAAAGGCGGGTGAGAGGACGACGAAGTGGCCGCGGTCGTCCTTGCTGCGGATCAGCCGGCCGAACGCCTGCGCCAGCCGGGCGCGGATGATGGCATCGTCATAGGCGCTGCCGCCGCCCGCCGCGCGCCGCGCGCGGTGCAGGATGCTCGGCTTGGGCCAGGGAACCTGTTCCACCACCACGCAGCGCAGCGACTGGCCCGGCACGTCCACTCCGTCGCGCAAGGCATCGGTGCCGAGCAGGCTGGCGCGCGGGTCGTCGCGGAAGATGTCGACCAGCGTGCCGGTGTCGATGGGGTCGACGTGCTGCGAGTATAGCGGCAGCCCGTCGCGCGCGAGCCGGTCGGCGATGCGCCCGTGCACCGCGCGAAGGCGGCGGATCGCGGTGAACAGGCCCAGGACGCCGCCGCCCGAAGCGGCGATGATCGCGGCATATGCCCCGGCCAGTGCGGCGAGATCGCCCTTCTTCACATCGGTGACGATCAGCACTTCGGCATTGCTGGCATAGTCGAACGGGCTTTCCGCCGCGGAAAGCGAAGGCTGTATTTCCAGATGGTTGGCGCCCGATCTTGCGATCGCCCCGAGCCAGTCCTCGCCGTCGCGCAGGGTCGCGCTGGTCAGCATGACGCCGTGCGCCGGCTCGAGCACGACGCGCGCGAAGGGTTTCATCGGATCGAGGAAACGGCGGTGGATGCCGATGTCGAATTCGCGTGCGTCCGAGCGGTCGACGGCGAGCCAGTCGACGAAATCGGGATCGGCCGGGCCGCCGAGCCGGTCGAGCAAGGCCTCCCATGCGGCCAGCGTGTCGGCGCGCCAGGCGAGCGAGTGGCGCGCTCCGTCGATACGGGCGCGGCCTTGCGCGTCAAGCCAGTCGGGCGGGTCCTCGATCAGCGCCTCGAGCCGCACACCGAGTCTGATCAGCGGGCGGCGGATTTCGCCCAGCGCCATCGCCGCCTGCTGGGCCAGTTCGACGAAATTGCCGTCGAGCTGCGCTGCCTCGGTCTCGATACCGTAGCCCATTTCCTGTCCGCCGCTTTCGTCGCGGGCGTAAGTAATCGCGCGCACGGCGGCGAGCAGCGTCTCGATCTCGCCAGAAGGCATGCCCTCCGCGAGCCGCTGCAGCCAGCCGTCGGCGGGGAGCGCTTCTGCCCCCTCGCACGCGGCGGCGATCGCCTTGCCGCCTTCCTCGTCGTAGCTGGCGACGTCGGCGAGCCGCGCGGCGAGCCCGCGCCGGCGGCCCTTCGAGCCGCGTTCGGGGCCCATGATCCAGCGCTTGAGCTCGACGGCCTCCTGGCCGGTAAGCGCGGCAGCGAAGGTGCTGTCGGCGGAATCGAAGACATGATGCCCCTCGTCGAAGACGATTCGCGTCGGCCGCCGGGCATGATCGCGCCCGCATGCGGCGTTGACCATCACCAGCGCGTGGTTGGCGATGACCAGATCGGCCTGCGCCGAGGCGCGCGCGGCGCGTTCGATGAAACACTTCCGATAATGCGGACAGCCGGCATAGACGCATTCGCCGCGCTGGTCGGTCAGGCTGCGGATTGCGCGGCTCCGGAACAGCGTGCCGAGCCAGCCCGGAAGGTCGCCGCCGATCATGTCGCCGTCCTGCGTATAGGCTGCCCAGCGCGCCACCAGCTGCGCCAGCACCGCGGCGCGCCCGCCGAAGCCTCCCTGCAGCGCGTCTTCGAGATTGAGCAGGCAGAGGTAGTTCTCGCGCCCCTTGCGAACCACCACCGGCTTGCTGCCGTCGGGCCGGGCGGGCGGCCAGGCGCGCGCGCTTTCCTGCCTGAGCTGGCGCTGAAGGTTCTTGGTGTAGGTGCTGACCCAGACGGTGCCCTGCGCCTTTTCCGCCCACAGCGATGCAGGCGCAAGATAGCCGAGAGTCTTGCCGATGCCGGTTCCAGCCTGCGCCAGCAGGATATGCGGCAGCTTGCGGGCGGCGCGAGGGGAGAAGATGCGACCAGCCTCGCGCGCATAAGTCTTTTGGCCTTCGCGCCGTTCGGACCCTTCGCCGGTCAGGCGTTCGAGCCGCGCCTCGATCTCGAACTCGTCGATCGCCACTTGCGCGGGCATCGGCCGCTCGGGCGCTTCCTCCCACTCGGGCAGGCGGGCGAACAGCCACTTCTCGGCCCTTTCCGGCTGGCGGACGTGCGCGGCGAGGACTCCCGCCCAGGGCCAGCGCAGCTTGGCCAGCGATTGCAGCACCGACCATGCGCCCTCACGCTCCGCCCAGCCGTCGTCGGCGCAGCGCGCGAGCAAGACGGCGGCGGCGCGCTGCAGCAGCGCCGGCACGTCGCCGTCGCTCGCCGCCTCCTCAAGCCCTAGCGCATGAGCCAGGCCCTTGGGCGTGGGCACGACGAAGCGGGCGGGGTGCACAAAGGCATAGAGCTCGAGCAGATCGAGGCCCGAAAGATCGGGATAGCCGAGCCGGCTCGCCCCCAGCGGCGCGTTGAGGAGCAGCAGCGGCGTGTCCGCGGCCGCCATGATCGCCTCGCCCTTGGACGTGCCGCGGGTGATCCCGCGCGCATCGCGCAGCCAGGTTCCCGCGTGACTGGCGTGGAGGGCGGGGAGAGCGAGGGACTCCATCGTCAAAGCGATTACCGGTGCAGAACGAAAAGTAAACGCGGGTTCCGCCGCGAACTGCAGGTTTGCCACCGCGAATCGGCTTGACAGCAAAAATCGCCGGTTCGGCTTGCCGCAAAAGACAATCGACTGGCCGGAATTTGATTCAGAAAATAATATGCGAAAACAAGGTTATGGCGGTTTCCTGAACGCCGGTTCAGGGAACGGCGCAGGCACAGCGGCGGTTTTTTCGGGACTATGCAGAAACCCACTCGAACCCCATTCAGCGCCACGACCGCGATTGCCGCTGCCCTCGCGCTGACCGCCGCTCCTGCCCTGGCGCAGGACGCTTCCCCCACGCTCGACGGCCCGATCGTCAACACCGCCCCGGCACCGGCAACCGCGCCTGCGGAGACCACGGCGAGCACCGCACCCGCGCCGGTTTTCACTCTCCCGGAAGCAAGTCCGTCGTCGACGCCCGCCGCACCGGCGAGCGTGGCGAGCCCGGTCGTCCAGCAGGTCCCCGCGACCCCGCCGGCTGAGACCGCTCCCGCCGCGGTCGAGGCCCCGGTGCAGAAGACCGCGCCTGCGCCCAAGCCGGCGTCCAAACCCGCGCCTGCCGCCCGCGCCCCGGCCAGCGAGCCGGTCGCCGATCCCGTCGTCGGTACTCCGGCCGACCCGTCACTCGCGGTCGCTGCGCCGCTGGTCCAGCCCCCGCTCGAGAATCCGGTCGCTGCGGACCCCGTGCAGCAGCCTGAGCCGGCCACCGCGCAGAGCGAGGGCGGGGACGCCACCGCCCTCTTGGCGGCCATTCTCGCCGGCCTGATAGCTATCGTCATCGCCGCCATCGTTGCACTGGCCTTTCGTCGCCGCCGCCAAACCGCGTCGGCTCGCCGGGCTTCGGCCACACGGAGCACGCCGGAATACCATAGCGTGAGCGAACCGAGCGCCGCCCCCGCGACCCCTCTTGCGGCGGCACCGCGGGCCCCGGCTTCCGCGCTCACTCCGCCGGTTCTCGGCGAAGCGCCGGTCAAGCGCGCGGCGCCCTCTGCGGCCTATGTCGGCAGCCATGGCGCCGCCGTCCGGCTCCCGCGCGAATTGCCCGAGAGCTTTGAGGAACGCGATGCGCTGATCAAGCGGATGGTCGACGCCGAGCCCGACAAGGCCAACCCGTTCACCAACCGCAGGGCGCGTCTGCGGCGGGCGCGGCTGATCCTGCAATCGATCGGCCGCAAGTTCGAGACCGCGCAGCCGTGGATCGACCTCAGCCAATACCCGGAAATCTGGCCGAGCCAGGCCGCTGATGCCCGCCCGGTTCGTCCGACGCGCGCGCCGAGCGCCGACACGCGGATCCTCGAGTCGGCCTGATCCTCTCTGACCGGCTTTGCAGGGAAGGGCGGCCCCTCGGGGCCGCCCTTTTTTCGTCAGCTCGTCGGCGCGGCGCAGCTCCAGCTCGCCGGGTCGTTGGCGTCCCCGCTGCCTTTGTAATGCGCGACCTTGGGCCAGGCGCAGTCGAGACGCTTGAGCGGGCTGTCGCGCTTGCTGGCCACGACCGTCTCGGGCGCGACATCGGTCCTGTCCCAGGTTTCGATGGTGTCGAGCAGCGGCAGGACGTCGGCGCCGGGGCCTCCGCCGCAGTGGCCGACGCCAGGGGCCAGGAACAGGCGGTACTGGTCCGCCGCGGCCTTGTTCTGCGCCATCACCGCGCGGGCATAGTCGGTGCTGCCGACCGGACTCGGGCCGGCATCGCTCAGGCCGTGCCACATCAGCAGCTTGCCGCCGCGCTGGAAGAACGGCGAGAGGTTGGGGTCCTTGGCCTCGTACATTGCCGCAAAGGCGCTCGAGCGGACTTGCGGGACGTCGGTGGCCGCGGAGAAATGCGCCCAGTCGACGGTGCGGCCGGGGAAGATCACCGGGCCGAGGCCGACCAGCCCGCCGCCCTGGGTCGGGTCTTTGCCCTTGCCGTCGGTGGCGACGAAGAACGACCAGGTGGTCTCGCCGCCGCGGCTCATCGGCAGCATGGCCCACTCGCCGTCGGGCGACTTGATGCCTTCGTAGACCGTCTTGAGCGCGGCGACCTGCGGTGCGCTGAGGCACGAATCGGTCTTGGCGCCGCTGCACTGGATCGTCGCCGGATCCCAGTGGCACGAGCGCGGATCGTTGATCAGCCCGTCCTTGAGCCCGTCATCGGCGTCGCACTGTGCCAGCGCGGCGTTCTCGGCCAGCTTGAGATCGCCGGCGCTCAAGCCGCCGCTCTGGGTGAAGACGTTGGTGCGCAGCACCGAGCTGGTCTGCACCTGCAGCGTGTAGACCGGGGCTCCGGCGACGATGGCGTCGTAGTCGGCCGGGAAGCGCTGCGCTTCCATCAGGCCCATGCGCCCGCCAGTGGAGCAGCCGACGTAGTAGGCGCGCGAATGCTTCTTGCCGTAATAGGCGGCGGCGACCTTCTTGCCGGCCGCGGTCATTTCGTGGATCGCGCGGTAGCTGAAGTCCTTCGCCTTCTCGGGCATGACCGCCCAGGAATTGTCCCACACGTTGCCGATCGGGTGACCGCCGTCGGTCGACATCGTCGCGTATCCGCGGCGAAGCGCATCCGTGACGGTCTGCAGCGCGGTGTTGCCGATCCACCCGCCGCCGCCGACGCCGTAGACCTTGCGGTTCCACGCTTCCGGCAAGCGGTAGACCACGCCGATGTCGGAGCCGGCGACCGGGTGCAGCGTGCCGCTGACCTCGCAGTACGAAGGCAGCGCGTCCTTGCCCGGCACCCAGGTGGTCTTGGCATCGGCGAGGCCCAGACCGGCGACGTTGAACGCGGCGCAATCCTTGACGCCGTTGTAGGTGATCGCGCCGGAAGGCTGGCTGGTGTCGGTGGCACAGCCGGCGGCGAGCAGCGCTGCGGCGGCAATCGAAGCGGTAAGTCTCAAGTCTGTTCTCCCGAAATCAGGCCAGGTCGACGCTGGCGAAGCGCCAGCCGTCCTTGTTCTTGGTAAGCCGCGCCACCAGCGTGCGGTCCTCGGTATGGCGATGGCTGCCATGGCCTTGCAGGCGGGCCATCTGCTCGAGCGTCGAGTCGCCGGTGAAGTGAACCTCGCGCGTGGTCGTTACCGCGCGCCGCAGGGTGGCGCTTTGCCCGTCCGCCGCGAAGGCGATCGCCGGAGCCTCGCCGGCGAGGTCGGCGCTGATTTGCGCCTCGCCGAGGTGCGGAGCCTTGCCGCAAGCGAACAGCTCGCCGCAGCGGCCGGCGTTCGGAGCGTTCACGCGGCGCAGGAAGTCGCGCTCGAGCGCTTCGATCGCACGTTCGTCCTCGATCCGCGCCAGCCGGGCCTTGCTCGCATCGTCCGCCAGCGCGGCCACCGGGGCGAACGCGGCGAGCGGCGCCGCGGCGACGGCGCCGGTCTTGAGGAACGAGCGCCTGTCGGTGCCGGTCAACTTCTCGCTCATGCCTTTCTCTCCCATGCATTCGGCCCGAAGAAGCGGGATACCTCGATCTTGCCGGCGTGGCGCGCGGGGGCGCCGACCGCGCTCAGGCTCAGTCCGCCCTTGCGGCCCATATGATAGCCTATGCCAGCGTCGTGCATCGTGCGCATGTTGATCAGGATGGTGCCGAGCGTACCGTTGCAGGCTTCCTCCTGCCAGCGCGCAAAGTAGAGCTGGTCGCGGATCTTGATGAAATCGCCGCTGCCGCTCCACTCGGTGGCGAAATGGCCGTCGGGCGTGGGAATGATCCAGCTGGTGGTGTTGGGCGTCGAATAGAGGTGCATCGAATTGAGCCCGGGCGAATACTCCCAGGTGAAGGCCCTGCCCAGAAGATCGCGCGTCCTCTCGTGGCGTTTGCGGCCCGGATCGGGGATGCCATCGCCAGAGAGCTTGCCGAACAGGGTTTCGGCACCTGCCTCGTTGGCGATGTAGGGCGTGTTGACGAAGCCGTGGAAATTCGTCGCCATGCCGGTGTCGAAATCCATCACCACGATGTGGCAGTCGTGGTCCTTCTCGCCCGCCAGCAGGTGCCCGAAGATGAATGCGCCGGGCATCATCTCCCAGGCGTTGTAGCGCGCCTCGGTCCAGGCGCCGCCGTCCTTGCGCCAGTCGAGGGTTTCGGCGCCTTTCATGCGGTATTCGACGGTCGGCCCGTCGTCGTAAGCGATGGTGAAGGCCCTGCCGGCCAGCGCCGCGCTCGGCCTGGTGCCGTTGCCCGCCATCGGGCTCGGCTTGTCGAATACATGGACATTGCCCGCAGCAATCTCCGCGTCGATCTCGGCCGGGGTCATCTTGTCCATCGTCGCCAGCGGGCGATAGATCCGCCGCTCGCCCTTTTTACCGTCGGGGATCGGCAACGGATCGGCGCTGAAATCGCCGAGCTTCTCGAACCGCGCGTTCTGCCCGAGCCATTCGCCGGTCCCGCGGAACATGTAGTATTCAAGCTCGTCGAGCCCGTCAAAGCCGAGCCGGAAGCCGACCGATTGCAGGGTGTTTGCGTCGTAGACGTAGAGGTGGAGCAGCCCGGAAAATTCAGCCTCGACGCGCGCGACGGCGTAGAGTTCCTCGGTCAGCTGGATGTAGTCCGCCGGGGCCGAATAGCCGCGGTGTTCGTCGAGCCGGTCGAGCTCTACCCAGTGCGTATACGTGACGGAGCAGTAGTACTCGATCGTGCGCATTCCGGTGTCTTCGGTGCAGGCAAGGGCGCGGCCTTCGCTGCGCAGCGTCGCGTGATGCTGCTCGGCTCCCGCCGCGGGCGCGCTGCCGATCGCGCCGTGCCACACGGCGCGGTCGATCTCGCGAGCGCGCGGGGCCGGCCCGCCGCCGAACCACAGCTCGAACACGGTGGCAGCGTTGGTCTGGCGGTTCCAGATCAGCGCATAGGCCTGCATCGTGCCGGGCACGAGGTGGGTTACGAGTGTGACCTGTTCGAGGCTGAGCGCCCCGTAGCGGACGCTGCGCCCGCCGTTGAGCGTGACCCGGCCGTCGGGCGAGAACGCCCAGGCCAGATCGGGCGCGCCTTCTCCGCTGAAGCGGACGGTTCGCCCGGCAAGCCCGTCGGTGTCGAACGCCGACTTGCTTCCCGGCCCGTCGGCATTGGCCAGGGCCGCCGCGATCTGCCCTGTGCCGAGATCGGTATACGGATACCGGAACAGCGGCACATCGGGATACGCCTTGCGGGCGATGTCCATGCCTTTCCCCTCTCACCCCTTTTATCGTTGACTTTATCCTGCCACGAACGGGGCGAAGCGCAAGGATCGATTGCGCCGCGCCCCCGCGTTCTCGCTTGCAAGCCGGTTACGCTTCGGCAAAGGCCCCTTGCGTTATGTTTGACCCTGCCCTCACCGAAGCCGCCCGCGTATCCAAGGCCTGGCCGTTCCAGGAGGCGATGAAGCTCGTCAAGCGCTTCCCCGAAGGCAAGACCGCCGAGGACGGATCGCCCGAGGCGGTGGTGTTCGAGACCGGTTACGGTCCCTCGGGCCTGCCGCACATCGGCACTTTCCAGGAAGTGCTGCGCACCACGCTGGTGCGCCGCGCCTACGAGATCGTATCCGGCGGCGCGCCGACGCGCCTCATCGCCTTCAGCGACGACATGGACGGCTTGCGCAAGGTGCCCGACAACGTGCCGCATCACGAGATGATGGCAGCCAATCTCGGCAAGCCGCTGAGCCGCATTCCCGACCCCTTCAACGCCGGCTTCCAGAGTTTCGCGCACCACAACAACGCCATGCTGCGCGATTTCCTCGACCGCTTCGGGTTCGACTACGAGTTCATCGCCGCCAGCGACCGCTACAACAGCGGCGATTTCGATGCCGCGCTCGCCCGCGTGCTCGAGAAGTTCGGCGCGATCATGGACATCATGCTGCCGACGCTGCGCGCCGAGCGCGCCGCGACCTATTCGCCGGTCCTGCCGATCAGCGCGAAGAGCGGCAAGGTGCTGCAGGTCCCGGTTGAAGTGGTCGATGCCGCCGCGGGGATGATCCGCTTCGACGACGAGGGCGAAACCGTCGAGCAGTCCATCTTCGGCGGCCGGGCCAAGCTGCAGTGGAAGGTCGACTGGGCGATGCGCTGGTATGCGCTCGGGATCGATTACGAGATGTGCGGCAAGGACCTGACCGACAGCGTCACCCAGTCGGGCCGGATCGTCCGCGCGCTGGGCGGGCGCATGCCGGAAAACATGATCTACGAGCTGTTCCTCGACGAGAACGGCGAGAAGATTTCCAAGTCCAAGGGTAACGGCCTGACGATCGACGAATGGCTGCGTTACGGCAGCGAGGAGAGCCTCGGGCTCTACCTGTTCCGCGAGCCGAAGAGCGCCAAGAGCCTGCATGCCGGGATCGTCCCGCGGGCGGTCGACGAATACTGGCAGTTCCGCTCCAAGATTCCCGAGCAGCCGCTCGAACAGCAGCTCGGCAATCCGGTCTGGCACCTGCTGCGCGCCAACGGGTACGAAGGAGGCGACGGCGACAGCCTGCCCGTGACCTACGGACTGCTGCTCAACCTTGCGGGCGTGCTCGGCACCGAAGCGACGCCGGAAAGCCTGGCCGAATACGTCGAAACCTACCTCGGCAAGCCGGTCGACGATCCCGCGCTCGAAAAGCTCATCCACACCGCGATCAACTACAACCGCGATTTCGTCGCCCCCACGCTGCATAAGCGCAGGCCGGAGGACAACGAGAAGGCGGCACTGCGGGCGCTCGACGCCTATCTCGCCGGCATCCCGGCCGGCACCTCCGCCGAGGACATGCAGACCGCGGTCTACGAGATCGGCAAGGACGAAGCGTTCGGCTTCGAAAGCCTGCGGCACTGGTTCAAGGCGCTTTACGAAACCCTTCTGGGAAGCGCACAAGGACCGCGCATGGGTAGCTTCATCGCGCTTTACGGGGTTGAGAACACCCGCAAGCTGATCGCCGAGGCGCTCGTGCGGTGACCGAGACGGCCGACCTCGAGCGGCTGGCCGAAGATCTGCTCGGCCGTTCGCTCGACGAACTCGATCAGGAAGAACAGGACGTGCTCGCGCGCGTGGCCGCCGGGACATACATCGGCATCGACGCCGATGAGGCCGCACAGCTCGAATTGCGCTTTGGCGACAAGCTGGCCGACCGAGTCGCTGCGGTCGGCGGGAGCTGGGGATTCATCATCGCCTTCGGCGTCGTCCTGTTCGGCTGGATGCTGCTCAACAGCGCGCTGCTGGAGGACCTAGGCCTCAAGCCGTTCGATTCCTACCCCTACATCTTCCTCAACTTGATGCTGTCGATGCTCGCCGCGATCCAGGCGCCGGTGATCATGATGAGCCAGAACCGCCAGGCGGCGAAAGACCGCATTACCGCGCGCCACGATTACGAGGTCAACTTGCGCACCCAGCTCGAGATCCTGCGCCTCTCCCACCGCATCGACCGTTTCGCGCACATGTTCCTCCAGAGCGCGAAGCTCGATGAAGAAGGGGCGAAGGAACTCGGCAAGCTCTCGCGCCGGATCGAGCGCAACCGCAAGGGCGGGGAGGAAGAGGACGAAGACGCGCTGACCTGATGCCGCGTCAGCGCCAGCGCTTGGTCCGGTACCACTTGGTGATGATGTACTTGACCCCGGCGGTCACCGGGGTGCCGGCGTGCATGGTCCATTCGTTGGGCACGCCCTCGAGATCGGCATTGTTCCAGCCGAGCAAGGCCCCGCGCCGCGGCTCGATCGACAGGCCCAGCTTGGTGAAATCGGTCGTGCCGCCGCCCTCGACCTCGTTGAGGAAGACCATCGCCGTCCAGCTGCGCTGCCCGCCGCGATCCTTTTCGACTTTCCAGTAGTCGGCCTCGGTATAGAACCAGTCGTTGTGGGCCTGGAACTGTTGCCCAGGCAGGTAGCGCTGGCCCTGGATCGTCTCGCCCCAGGCCGGTTCGAGCCCGAGCAGATCGTCGATCCGCCGGCTGATCTTCTTGACGAATGGATCGTGCGGATCGACGTCGCCCGAATAGGAGGTGCGATAGTCGGCGCCGTATTCGAGATCGAACACCGCGCTCGGCCGCGCCACCTGGTCGATCAGCGCGATCATTCGCTTGCACTCGTCGGGGTTCATGAAATCGCCGACGGCGAAAATCTCGGCCTTCTCCTGGGCCGGTACCGGGTAGACCCGCGGGTTGGCGGTGAGCCGTTTGCGGACCTTGTTTCCCGTGCGGCGCAGCCCGTCCTGGTCGGGGGCCTTGACCTTCGGGGCGGGCTTGCCCCCAAGCGAAGCGGTGGTGACGAAATTTGTCATGAGGCAAAGCTTTTCCAAACTCGGGCGCGCATGACAAGCCTTGCGCTTGCCGCGCAAGATGAACGCGCTACGATGATCGACGAAAGGAAATTGCATGCCGGTCACCCGCTATTCGAAGGGGGCGATGCTCCTGCATTGGCTCATCGCCATCGCCGTTATCGTCAACTGGCGCCTCGCCGAGGCTGGCGAGGGTGTGCCGCGCGACCAGCATCTGCAGGCGCTGGGCCCGCACATGGCCACCGGCATCCTGATCCTGGCGCTGAGCGTGGTGCGCTTGGCCTGGCGCTTCACCCACGCGAGCCCGCCGATCGGATCGCACCTCGCCAGGTGGGAGGCCGTGCTCGCAAAGGTCGTCCACATCATCTTCTATGTCCTGCTCATCGCTCTGCCCCTGATGGGCTGGATCGGCACGTCGATGCAGGATCATCCGATAGACTTCTTCGGCTGGTTCACGGTGCCCATGCTGCCGACCTCGAAGGACCCCGGGGCGGGACACGAGCTGCTCGAGCTGCACGGAACGTTCGGCAACATCTTCATCTACCTGATCGGCCTGCACATCCTCGGTGCGCTTAAGCACCATTTCTGGGACAAGGACGGCGAGTTGTGGCGCATATTGCCGTGGGGCGAGCCGCACCCGCCGGCACAATAAGTCCGGACACAAAGCAAAAGCCCCCGGCCTCGCGGCACGGGGGCTTCGCTTTCGCCGGTCCACTCCCCGGCGAAGAGTCGGTCGCGGCGCTTACCAGAAGAAGTCGTAGATCGTGTCCACCACTTCACCGCTGTAGATATCGACCAGCAGCGCATCGTCGTAATAGCGCACCCAGCGATAGGGGCCGTAGACCGCAGGCAGGCGATAGTTCCACGGATCGTTGATCCAGTAGCGGTCCGCATAGAACAGCGAATCCAGGTAGAACCCGATGCTCAGCCGGCGGTAGGAATAGTTCCGATAAGGCGCGTAGTAGCCGCCGAGACGGAACACCGTGCGGTGCGAATTGCGGTAGTCGCGCCAGTTGTAGCGATGATCGTTGCGCCAGCCGCGGCTGTCCCACCGCAGATGGTCGCCATCGTGGTCGCGATATCCGTCGCGCCGCCCGCCGTTGTAGGCATAACGGTCGCCCCGCCGGTCGCCGCGCCAATCCGTCCTGCGCTCTTGTTGACGGTCGGACCAACGGTCGTCGCGCCGGTCGGCCCAGCGCCCGCTGCGATCGTCGCTGCGCCGGTCCGCCCTGGCGTTGTCGTCGTGGCGCCCGCCGTAGCTCCGGTTCCGGTCGGAATCGGTGTAGCTGCGGTTGCGGCCGCCATCGGCATACGTGGTGTTGCGGCTCGGGACGGGGACGCTGCGAATCGCCGGCGGCGTCGCGGCGTTGCCACGGTTCCAGGTGGTGCCGGCCCGCGCATCGCGGTTCGAGCGGTCGTTGCCGCGCGGCCAGTCGCGCCGGGCGACACCGGTGTCCTGGCGGAGCGGTCCGCGTACTTGCGGAGGAGCCTGGCGCACCTGGGGCGCCGGGCGCGCCGGCGGACTCCACTGTTGTCGCTGCGCCGCCGGCTGCCGCTGCGGAGCCTGGCGCACCGGCTGGCTGCGGTTGACGCTGCGCGCCTCGCGGCGTTCGCTGGCCTTGGCGCTGTTGCTCGAAGGCTGCCAACTGCGCCCCATGTTCTCACGCGCCTCGCGCGCGGGGGCAGGGGTTGCGGCGAGCGCCAGTGCGGCCGCGATCGCCGCCACTGCCCCGCCTGTCAGATACTTCCCGAAAGTCATTGCGGCTTACTCCTGAGACTGCCGCCGAGTGGGATGCGGCCCCTTGAATGGCACCGGGATAGGCCGGGCGTGCTGACGTGAAGGTGAACCGTCGTGCATGCCTTCCATTCATGTTTATGGCTCTTCACCTGAACGCTGGACCCGGGCGAGCCACAGCGGTAGGGGCCATGCCATGCAGCCTCTGGCCAAGCTCCTGCGGCGCTTTGCCGAGCGCTTCCCCGCCGACCTTGTCGAGCTTCAGCAATGGCGCAAGCGGCTCGCGATGCTCGTCTCGGCGCTGCTGATCGGCCTGCTGGCGGTGGGCTTTGCCGCCGCCGGCGACTTTGCCCAGCGCACCTTCGCGGGAATCACGACCGAATGGTATGCGCCGCTGATCCTGACGCCGCTGATCTTCGTCGTCATCGCCGCGTTGACCCGCTCGCTGGCGAGCGAGGCGCGCGGCTCCGGCATCCCGCAGGTGATCGCGGCAAGCCGCGATTCGGACAAGGCGGAGAGCGGCGAGCTGCTGTCGTTCCGTACCGGCGTGGCCAAGCTTGCGCTGTCGGTCGGGGCGCTGTTCGGCGGCGCCTCGGTGGGACGCGAGGGACCCACGGTGCAGCTCGGCGCGGCGATCATGGTCCAGGTCCACCGTCTGCTCAAGGTTCGCGTCTCGCCAGGGGTGCTGATCGCCGGCGGAGCGGCGGGTGTCGCTGCCGCGTTCAACACCCCGCTCGCCGGGATTGCCTTCGCTATCGAGGAACTCGCCGTTGCCTACGAGCAGCGCGTCGCGGTGCTGGTGATGGGCGCAGTCATGATCGCCGGCCTGACCAGCCAGGGGATTGCCGGCGAATACGTCTATTTCGGCCATGTCGGCCATGGCTTGCCGCTGCTCAGCGTGCTTGTCGCCGCGCCGCTGGCGGGCGTCCTGGGCGGGATCGCGGGCGGGCTGTTTTCGCGTGCACTGCTGACGCTGCGCGGCCCGGGGGGACGCTGGAGCGGGGTACTCGGCAAGCGGCCGCTGATGACCGCGCTGGTCTGCGGAATCATCGTCGCTGTGATCGGCGTGGCGGCGGGTGGGTCGACCTGGGGCACCGGCTACGGGCCGACGCGCGCGCTGCTCGAGGGAGCGCAAGGCGAATACTGGTTCGGGCCG
The DNA here is from genome assembly GCF_030657335.1 of Croceibacterium aestuarii. NCBI lineage: Bacteria > Pseudomonadati > Pseudomonadota > Alphaproteobacteria > Sphingomonadales > Erythrobacteraceae > Croceibacterium > Croceibacterium aestuarii. The sequence goes on along the minus strand of NZ_CP131039.1, from coordinate 2,828,822 downwards.
GCCAAGTTCGTCGCCTCGCTGGTGACCAGCGCCAGCGGCATACCCGGCGGCATCTTCGCCCCCTCGCTCGCGGTCGGTGCGGGGCTGGGCAATCTGTTGACCCCGCTGTTCCCGAGCGAGCAGAGCGGCACCATCGTGCTGCTCGGCATGGCCGGCTATTTCGTCGGCGTGGTGCGCGCGCCACTGACCGCGGTCATTATCCTCAGCGAAACGACCGGCACCACCGCCGTCATCCTGCCACTCTTCGCCACGTGCCTGATCGGCGACTGGGCCGGTGCCATGGTTTGCCGCGAGCGGCTCTACCACACCCTGGCGCGCGACTTCATGCCGCCCGCTCCGCCGCCGCCGCCGCCGCCGCCGCCCCCGCCGCCGGAGGAAGAGAACCGCTACGCCTGAGCGGCGCGCACTCTTCCGTTTAGAAGAAATATTCACCTTCTGCGGATAAGGCGTCGGGCAATGGCGTAACGCGGCAGGGCCGAACCGGGGAGGGGCGGGGAATGAACGCAGGTACACGCATATTGCTGTTGTTCGACAACAACGGCGCCGAATATGTCTCGCGCATCCGCGACGGCGTGAGCCGCGCCGGGCGGGCATCGGGTCTGGTGGTGCAGGCCGAAAACCTGTTCGGCACCAATAAGGCGGCAGCCGATCTGGTCGAAGATCCGGCGCTGGCCGGCGTGATCCTCACGCCGCCGCTTTCCGACGACCGTCACGTGCTCGGGCTCATCGAAGAGCGCAAGCTGCCCCTCGTGCGGATCGCGCCGCTCCTCGATCTCGAGCGCGGCTCGACCGTAACGATGGACGAATACGACGCCGCCCGAGCGATCACCGACTACCTGCTGCGGCGCGGACACCGAAGGATCGGCTTCATGCGCGGGCCCAGAGTCCACCTGGTCAGCATGCGCCGGCATAACGGCTACGCGAATGCGATGGGCGGTAAGGGTCTCCAGATCGATCCCGCGCTGATCGCGCAAGGGGACTTTTCGCGGCAATCCGGGCGCGAGCAGGCCGGCCAGTTGTTCGCCGCCCGGCCTACGGCGATTTTCGCCAGCAACGACGAAATGGCCGCTGGCATCATCGACGCCGCCGCAGCCGCCAACATCTCCATCCCCGGCGACATTTCGCTGGTCGGCTTCGACGACAACGCGGTGGCGAAAACCGTGCGGCCGCGCCTAACCACCGTGCGCCAGCCGCTCGAGGAGATGGGCGAGGCCGCCAGCCGGCTCCTGCTCGAGCGCATCCGTCAACCGTTCAGGCCGACGCGGCACGAGCAAATCCCGTTCGAGATCGTCGAGCGCGAATCGGTCGCCGACGCCGTGGCGCAAGCGGCCTGAGTCGTTCCAGCGCAGGAAAGCAGGTTCGAGCCCGGAGCAGGTCCGGGACGAGAAGACCGGGAATCGTTACCGCCGCTCGAAACCGGTGAGCCCTGTCGCCGCCACTTCCCGCTGTTCGATCCGGGTGGGCGCCGCGCGAGGCGGACCGTCCCGCATCCGCGCCACCATCGCCTCCACCGCTTGCGGCTCGCCCTCGATATGCGCTGCGACCGTGCCGTCGCCCTCGTTGCGCACCCAACCGGCCAGCCCGAGCTCCCGCGCGGTCCGGACCGTCCAGTCGCGGTAGAACACGCCCTGGACGCGGCCGTGGACGACGAGATCGAGAGCGGTCATTCGCCCGCTCTAACGCATTTTCCTTATCCGACCACCGCTCGGGAGCAGCGGTGACGACTTGGGGAATGTCTGCAAAGCGCCGTAGCCTTGCTCGCCTGTTTCGACCCGTAGAGCAAAGATTACCGCGTCAGCTTCTTGTACGCCAGCCGCGTCGGCCGATCTGCTGCATCGCCGAGCCTGCGCCGCTTGTCCTCTTCGTAGGCTTCGAAGTTGCCCTCGAACCACTCGACGTGGCTGTCCCCCTCGAAAGCGAGAATGTGGGTGGCGAGACGATCCAGGAAGAAACGGTCGTGGCTGATGACCACCGCGCAGCCGGCGAAGTTCTCGATCGCGTCTTCGAGCGCGCCGAGCGTTTCGACGTCGAGATCGTTGGTCGGTTCGTCGAGCAGCAGCACGTTGCCGCCCTCCTTGAGCATCTTGGCCATGTGCACGCGGTTGCGTTCGCCGCCCGAGAGCTTGCCGACGTTCTTCTGCTGATCGGCGCCCTTGAAGTTGAACGCCCCGACATAGGCCCGGGTGCTCATGTCCTGGCCGTTGACCTTCATGTAATCGAGGCCATCGGAGATTTCTTCCCACACGTTGTGCTTGGGATCGAGGTGGTCGCGGCTCTGGTCGACGTAGCCGAGGTGCACCGTCGAACCGATCTCGATCGTGCCGCTGTCGGGCTGTTCCTTGCCGGTGATGATCTTGAACAGAGTGGACTTGCCCGCGCCGTTCGGGCCGATCACGCCGACGATGCCGCCCGGAGGCAGCATGAACGACAGATTCTCGAACAGCAGCTTGTCGCCATAGGCCTTGGTCAGGTTCTTCGCCTCGATGACCTTGCCGCCCAAGCGCTCGGGCACCTGGATGACGATCTGCGCCTTGCCGACCTGGCGATTGTCCTGGCTGTTCTGCAGATCCTCGAACTTGCGGATACGCGCCTTGGACTTGGTCTGCCGGGCAGCGGGTGTCTGCCGGATCCATTCGAGTTCCCGGGCGAGGGCCTTCTGCTTGCCGCTTTCCTCGCGGCTTTCCTGCTCTAGCCGCTTGGCCTTCTTTTCCAGATAGGTCGAGTAATTGCCCTCGTAGGGATAGTAGGAACCGCGATCGAGTTCGAGAATCCAGCCGACGACGTTGTCGAGGAAGTAGCGGTCGTGAGTGATCATCAGCACCGCGCCGGCGTATTCCTTGAGATGGTTTTCGAGCCACTGGACGCTCTCGGCGTCGAGGTGGTTGGTGGGCTCGTCGAGCAGCAGGATGCTGGGCTTCTGAATCAGCAGGCGGGTCAGCGCGACGCGGCGCTTCTCGCCGCCGGACAGCGTCTCGACGCCCATGTCGCCCGGCGGGCAGCGCAGCGCCTCCATCGCGATCTCGAGCTGATTGTCGAGCGTCCAGCCATCGACCGCGTCGATCTTCGTCTGCAGCTCGGACATCTCGTCGCCGAGTTTCTCGAAGTCGGCATCGGGCTCGGCCATCTCGGCGGCGATGGCGTTGTAGCGGTCGACCAGATCGGCGGTCTCGCGGGCGCCTTCCTTGACGTTCTCGAGCACGGTCTTGGTCGGGTCGAGCTCGGGTTCTTGCTCGAGGTAGCCGACGGTGATGTTTTCGCCTGCCCAGGCCTCGCCGGTGAAATCGGTGTCGATCCCGGCCATGATTTTGATCAGCGTCGACTTGCCCGCGCCGTTCGGCCCGACGATGCCGATCTTGGCACCCTGGTAGAACTGCAGGTTGATGTTGCTGAGCACCGGCTTGGGCGCGCCGGGGAAGGTCTTCGTCATGTTCTTCATGACGTATGCGTACTGGGCGGCCATGGTCGTCCTTCGGGAATGTCTGGCGATGTGTCGAAAGTTGCCGGCCAGATAGGCGCTGAGTGCCGACGGGGCAAGTCACTCGGCTTCCGCCGCCTTACCGAGATTTAATCGGCCGGCCAGCTGGACGGAATGCAGGTGGGACTACCACACGCTCCAGCGGCCGGGTTGGCCGCAGTTTGGAGAATGCCCTATGACCTCCCAGAAGATGCTCGCTTCGCTTGCCGGCGCCATGCTGCTCGTCAGCCCGGCGATCGCATTCGCCTCGACGCCCTCCAAGCCGGCGACCACCACCCCGGCCAAGGACGCCTGCAAGAACCTCAAGGGCAGCGCGTTCAAGGCCTGCCAGGCCAAGCAGCACAACGCCATCAAGGCCGCCAAGACGGCCAAGTAACCTATCCTGCCGGAAATCCTCCGGCAGTGCCGCCCGGACCGACGCGCGACCCCTTGCGCACGTCACCGGGCGGCAGCAGGTACGCGGTCCGCTTCTTCCGGCCTCCCGTCCCCACCCCCAGCCCAAGGGAAGCGGACCGCGTGCATGCGAGAAACTCGCGGGCGCTCTCTTCCTCGTCGCAGCGCTGTTGTTGGCCTCAAGGCAGCGGCAGGACGATGCGCGCTGACAGGCCCGGCGCGGCATCTGCCAGGTCCAGGCGACCGCCGTGCAGCTTCGCTGCGGCTTCGACCAGCGCCAGGCCCAAGCCCGAGCCGCTCTGTTGGCGGGCCGGATCGAGCCGGCCGAAGCGGCGCATGGCCTCCTCTCGCTGGTCGGCGGCTATGCCGATCCCATCGTCCGTGACCGAGATCACCACGTCCGACCCTTCTGTCGCAGCGCCGAGCACGACGCGCGTCGCTCCATCGGCGTAGCGCAGGGCATTTTCGACCAGGTTGCCGAGCGCCTGGCCAAGCAGCTCACGGTGCATAGGCATGGTGAGGCCGGGTTCCGCCGTCGCAGCCAGCTCCACGCCGCTGTCCTCGGCCAGCGGCCCGTAGATTTCGACCGTATCGTTGAGCGCGGTTGCCAGTTCCACGGGCGTGAAGCGGTCGCGGCCAATGCCGGCTTCGGCCCGGCTGATCTGCAGCGCCGCGGTCAGCATCGCCTGCAAGTGCGCCGCTTCCTGCCGGGCGCTCTCCAAGGCGTCCGAGGCCGCATCGTCGTCGACCTTGGCCGCGGCGCGTTCGATCACGCCCTGCAGCCGCGTCACCGGCGAGCGCAGGTCGTGGGCGAGGCCGTCGGTCACCAGCCGCAGTTCGGAAACCAGCGTCTCGATGCGCTCGAACATGGCGTTGAGGCCGCGGCCGAGCCGGGCGAACGCATCGTCGCCATCGCCGAGCTGAAGGCGCTGCGACAGGTCCCCGGCGCCGACCCGCTCGGCGATCCGGGTGATCGCCGCCGCCCGTCGCTCGATCACCCGCAGCAGCACGTAGGCAAGCCCGACCGACAGCGGCAGCGCGACGAGAAAGGCGAGCAGGAGGGCCCAGCGGTTGGCCGCGGCAAGTTCGCTGCTGCCGCTGGCGACATGTCCGGTGAGGAGGTGCGATCCGTCGGGCAGCGCGGAAACGAGCACGACGACCGGCCGTGGTCCCTTGTCGCCTGTGCGAACCAGCTCGACCTCCTCCCAGCGCTCCTTGCGCCTTGGCAGCGCCGGCCAGGTGCTCAGGTTGCCGACGACGATCCGTCCGCCGGCATCTGCATAGGACATAACTTCTTCGCCCAGCGGATTGAAATCGAGCCGGTCCTTGATCGCTGCAGCCAAGCCCCGCGCGCCGCCACCATCGTATTCCACCACGAGTTCGTCGCGCAGTTCGGTGACCAGCGCGGCGCGCTGCTCGGCCAGCGTACGCTCGCTGGCGAGCTGCATGAACCCGAGCGCACCCATGGTCGGGAGGAAGATGGCCGCGAAGAGCAGCGCAGCGAGCCGCGCCGAGCCGCTGCCGACGAGCATCTAGAGTCCCGCGCCGAGCCGGTAGCCGGCACCGCGCACGGTGTGCAGCAGGGGTTCGGCAAAGCCCTCGTCGATCTTCTTGCGCAGGCGGCTGATGTGGACGTCGATCACGTTGGTGCCGGGGTCGAAGTGATAGTCCCACACGCCTTCGAGCAGCATCGTGCGGGTCACGACCTGGCCGGCATGGCGCATAAGGTATTCGAGCAGGCGGAACTCACGCGGCTGCAGGTCGATGGTCCGGCCCTCGCGCACCACCCGGCGCGACAGGAGGTTCATCCCCAGCCCGTTGCACGAAAGCTCGGTAATCGTGCGCTGGCCACCAGCGGCCTTGCGCAGCATCAGGCGCAGTCGAGCAAGGAGTTCGGCGAAAGCGAAGGGCTTGGCGAGGTAGTCGTCGGATCCGGCATTGAGCCCATCGACCCGGTCGTCGGGCGTGCCGAGCGCGGACAGGAAAATCACCGGCGTTTCGATCGCCGCGGCGCGGAGTGCGCCGAGCACGCCAGCCCGTCCATGCCCGGCAGCATCCGGTCGAGCACGATCGCATCGTACGATCCGTCGGTGGCGAGGAAGAGGCCGTCCCGGCCGTTGCCTGCCCGATCCACGGTGAACCCGTATTCTGCCAGCCCGCGCGCGACGAATGCCGCGGTCGTCTCGTCGTCCTCGACCACCAGGATCTTGCCGCTCATCGGGCCTCCTGATGGCGCTTTGCAGCGTCGGTCCTTTCCGGAAGCTGACCGGAATATTGCCGATCGGTAGGCTTTGCCGCCGCTCTCGCTGCACCAGGACGACCCCTCGTGATCGACGGATCGGGTGCGGCGAGCGCCGAAGCGAAAAATGAGTGCGGAACCAGATTGCGCCGCCGGCGCTGTTGGAAAAGACCGCAAAACAGGATTCCAACCATGAAAATCAGCAGACTATCGATGATGACAGCCATCGCGGCCGCGAGTGTGTCGCTGGCCGCATGCTCGGACAACGACGCCGACGATACAGCAACCACCGCCACGGTGGCTCCGGACGCCGCCATGACCACGGATGCGTCGGCGCCCATGGCGGGGGATCACGCCTCGCAGTTCCTGACCGACGCGATGAAGGGCGACAACAGCGAAGTGCGCGTGGGCCAGCTTGCGGCCGAAAAGGGTTCGACGCAGGGCGTCAAGGATTACGGCAAGATGCTGGCCGACGACCATGGGGCCCACCTGACCAAGGTCACGGCGCTCGCCCAGAAGATGGGCGTGCCGACGACCAGCGAGACCAAGCCCGAGGCCGACGAACTCTACAATAAGCTCCAGGGGCTGAGCGGCGCCGATTTCGATCGCGAGTTCGTCGCCGGCATGGTGAAGGATCATAAGAACGATATCGCCGCCTATCAGGCGGAAGCCGACAGCAATGACGCGCCCGAGGTCACCGGGATGGCGGCGGACACCGTGCCGACGCTGAAGAAGCACCTCGAAACGGCGCAGTCGCTGCAATCCGGCGGCTGAGATCGAAACTGGTCGGGGAGACAGGATTCGAACCTGCGACCCTCTGCTCCCAAAGCAGATGCGCTACCAGGCTGCGCTACTCCCCGAACCGCAGAAGCCCTTAGGTTTCCCGCCGAACCGGGGCAAGAACAAACCGGCGTTCGTGGCAGCGGGCGGCGGAACACGGCAGGAACAGGCGACGGGATTCCCGGAATAGTCCCGAACGGGCCGGGTTTGATAATCGACAACTTCGCAGGCGGCGGAGGCGCCAGCACCGGCATCGAGGCGGCGCTCGGCCGCGCGGTCGATATCGCCATCAACCACGATGAGCAGGCGATTCGGATGCACGAGGCCAATCACCCCGGCACCGTCCACATTCGCAACAATATCTGGCAGGTCGATCCGCGCGACGTGGTGAAGGGGCGGGACGTCGACCTCGCGTGGTTCTCGCCCGACTGCAAGCACTTCTCCAAGGCCAAGGGCGGCAAGCCGCGCGAGAAGTCGATTCGCGACCTCGCCTGGGTGGTGGTGCTCTGGGCCCAGCGCGTGAAGCCGCAGCTTATCCTGCTCGAGAACGTCGAGGAATTCCGCACCTGGGGCCCACTCTGCGCCGAGGGCAAGCCGATTCCCGAGCGCAAGGGCGAGACGTTCGACAAGTGGTGCCGCGAGCTGCGCAAGGCTGGGTACAAGCTGCAGTTCCGCGAGCTGCGGGCCTGCGACTACGGCGCGCCGACGATTCGCAAGCGGTTCTTCATGATCGCCCGCTGCGACGGGCAGCCGATCGTCTGGCCCGAGCCGACGCACGGCGCACCCGACAGTGCCGAGGTCCGCAGCGGCAAGCGCAAGCCATGGCGCACCGCTGCCGAGATCATCGACTGGTCGATTCCCTGCCCGTCGATCTTCGAACGCAAGAAGCCGCTGGCCGAGAAGACCCTGCGCCGCATCGCGCACGGCATCATGAAGTTCGTGGTGAACAATCCAAGGCCGTTCGTGGTGCCGGCAGTGATCGTCGGCTGCGGCGGGCGGAGAGGGCAAAGCGGTCCCGTCGGAATGGATCAACCGTATCCGACCACGACGACCAAGGCGGACGCCTGTCTCGTGACGCCGCACATCACCAAGTTCCGCTCCGGCGCCACCGGCCATGACATCGGCGAGCCGCTGCATACCGTGACGGCGAACAGCTACGTGAAGCGCCCGGGCGGCAGCGCGCCGCTTGGGCGGGTGGATGCAGTGCTCGCACCCTTTGCCAGCTACGCCCAGCAGGGTGGTGCCAACCGCTCCGTCGAAGATCCTCTGCACACCGTCACGGCGTCGAAGAAGGATCACAACGTCGCCGTCGCCGCTCTTCTCCAAAAATTCGCGGAGAACGGGAAAGGCGTCGATCCCCGTGAGCCGCTGCACACCGTAATGGCTGGAGCACCGCGTCACGCAGTCATCTGCGCCCACATCGAGCAGGCCAACGGCAGCCCCGAGGGTGACAAACCGCTTCCCGGCCGAGCTGCGGACGCGCCGCTCTCGACCATCGTCGCCAAGGGCTGCACACAGCGCCTCGTCACCAGCAACCTCGTAAAGCTGCGCGGCACTTGTCGCGACGGCCAGAGCGTCGAGGAACCGCTCCACACTGTCAGCGCCGGCGGCACGCACATGGGCGAAGTCCGCGCGTTCCTCCTGAAATACTACGGCACCGACCAGGACCCGCGCTTCGAGGAACCGCTGCACAGCGTCACCACGAAGGACCGCTTCGGCCTCGTCACCGTCACGATCGAGGGCGAGGAATATGTCATTGTCGACATCGGCATGCGAATGCTCACTCCGCGCGAGTTGTTCAACGCGCAGGGCTTCCCTCCGGATTACATCATTGACCGCGACGTCGACGGGACCCCGATCACCAAGACGGCGCAGGTCGCCAAGTGCGGGAATTCTGTCTGCCCGCCGCTCGCCGAAGCGCTGGTGCGCGCGAACATGGCTGAGGCCGCGGCTGACCATGCCACCGAAGCCGCGTAGGTTCGAAGCGGTGCGCGCCTCCCTCCAATCCCGCGGCCTGCTGGACGGCGAGTTCCGGCTGACCGAGGCGGGCAATGCCTATGCCGTGGCGCTGGTGAGGCGGCTGCGGGTGCAAGAACGAGATTCCGCGCGAGATCGGCGCTCAGTGGTTCCGGTAGCGGAGCGCCCGTCGCCCGGACGCGCGGTAGGGGGAGGGTCGGGCTCAAGGCTCTCCCCCGCTTTGATGGGAGGTGAAGGGTGAGCGAAAAAGCCAGAGCGGCGGTCGCTGAGGCGCGGGATGTTGCCCTATTTCTCGACAGCATCGATGAGCATAAGAGAGCGAACGACGTCCGGCGCGTATGCAGGTCCAACGACAGCTATAGGGTCACGCTCTCGCAGCTCCACAAGGACAACATGGCGCTTCGAAACAAGTTTTGCGCTAGTGAAGCTCAGTTCATTGCGAGCGGAGCGCCCACTGAGGAAGTGCTCGCTGTAACCCTCGAAGCCGATCTGACCGGCTCTCTTCGTGAGACGTTCGAACGGGAGTGTGCCGAACGCGGCTGCTCACCTGCCGAACTGCTCGCGGACATCCTCACTACGGTGGCGCGGGACGGTCTCTTCGCCGCCGTGCTAGATGCCTGACTTGCCCGAATCACCCCTACGCGCGATGAACCGCCCATGCGCGGCTACCTCTACCTTACCGACGAAACCGGATCAGAGATCGAAGGATCGCGGCGCTCGCTCGCCAATGTGGAGCGCGGCACGTCGGGCTTTCGCGACCTCGAGAACGAGCTCAAGCGCCTGGCAGGCGAGGGCTGCACCGTGCGTTGGAGCGAGGAATGACCCGCGAACAGCACGACCGGCTCAAGGCCCTCTACCGCCGCTTCGACGACCGGCCGGAGAGCAGCATCGGCCCCGAGGGCGCCACCCTGCGCAGGGATGCCTACGTCGCGTTCCTCGACGCACGCAAGATGATCGGCGACGAAATCCTGCCGCTGGCCTTCAACCTGTCCGTGCCCGATGCGCCGCCCGCCTGTCCGCTGTGCTGGCTTGAGGGAGAGCATGGCACGCTCGAGACGTTCGAGAGCGCGGACGGCAACCGGGCCATCGGCTGCACGCGGTGCCACTGGATGGCTGAGCATGCGGCTGAGGATTGAGTACGTGCTGCTGCTCGCCGCCTCGTTGCTCGGGCTGGCGGCGCTTGTGGCGGGGGTGTTCTAGGCGCCAGACGCGGCAGGCGGGCAGGTGCTACCTACTTAGGATAGCGGCTATATGAAACCGCGTCCTCAACCGAGAGCCCCAGGCACTTAATCCGCTTATGGAATGTCGACTTATTAATGCCCTCCATGCGAGCGATTTCGCGCTCTGTTCTAAGACGGCCCTTCCATTGGAGCAGTTTCGCCTTTCTGCTATTGGCGACATTCTGTTGAGGGGTAACCCACCGGCAATTCTCAGGTGAATACCCGCCGTCGTTATTGCGGCGGTCCAATTGGAGCCCCTTTCGGTAGCCGTTGGCCTCACCCCACCTAATGAATGCCTCTGGATCGCCCAGCCATGCATCGCAGACCGAAATTCCGCGACCGCCATATCATTGGAAGGCTTCGGAGTTGGTGTTCGAGCATCGGTCCTTCATGCTCGCCCAGATGCGATAGAGCGGATGGTTGGTCAGGCCGTGCTTGATCCAAGCAGGCGAGCAACCGCAGTTCTTGACCTTCCCTTTGGTCAAGTCCGGGCCCGTGGCCGCATGTTCGTTTCCGCAATCGCACCGGCAGAGCCAACACGCTCTACCTGAGATTGCATGGCGGCCCCGCTTAATTACCGTGAGCGTGCCAAAGCGTTGGCCCCTAATGTCCGTCGCCGCGCGAATGCAGCCGCAGCTCGCGGTGTCACCACGGCTCAGATTCCGCCCTTGAATGATTTTTGTGCGACCGCAATCGCAGCGGCATTTATAAAGGATTTCCCGCCGCTTTCCGTATCCTGCCCGTTGCTCAGCGACTAGCCTTCCAAAGCGGCATCCCGTAAGGTCAATCAAAGCTGGCATGGCTACCTCCAATAGCTGTGTTGGTCAGGCTCAGAGCGGGTGTTTGCGCACCTCTCTGAGCCGCAGAAATCCTAGCAGAATCACGGTTCGTTCACAACCTTACTGCAGGTCTCAAAGTAAGCCTGAGCCTGGTCCGCGTATTGCCCCTCGCCAGCGTATTCCGCGAGCTTCGCCCCCAGCGCAGCGGCCAGTGCGGCGAGGTCGGTAGGCAGCTTGCCGAGCGGCGCGGGGCGGACGGGCACGGTGCCGGGGCACGGCTTCTGAACCTCGACAACCTTTGTCACGGTGCGGACTTCGATGCCGGGTTCGGGTGTGTCGCACATGGCGGCCGGAAGGGTCAGCAGCAGGACGGGGAGGGCAAGCAGGCGGTTCATCGGGCGATCTCCCGTGAGTTGAGAAGCCCTATGGCGCACGCCCGCCAAAGCACCACGTCGACCGTTGCAGCCCGATAACCCGTCGCTTTAGCCAAGCGGTCACATAGTTCTTGCGCGGAACACCCTTCTGCATCGGCCAGGCGCTGAAGGTGCACATCCGGCTTAGCTACGTCGGCCCCAAAGTTCTTCGCGAGGTGGTATTTTGTGATGCCGCCGATCCACGGCAGGCTTTCGCAGAAGGCGAGTTTATCTTTGGCATCCAGATAGCCTTGGAAAAGGTGCTGAGCGTTCTGCCAGATGAAATCGATCGCTGCCGCCTTGCCTTTGTGACCAAACGCGTCATGCGCCGAACCGCCATCGGCCAACGAAGTCATGACTCGATGATAGATTCCTTGCGCCACGGTGAAGCGCATCCCGCTGTTGCAGATGACGAAAATCGCCTCGCGCGCGAACTCCCATTCATCGGCGGGCGGATTGATGCCCTCAGACCACGAAATGTCCTCCCCGTAGCCGCATTCGACAACCCCGTCCCGCAGGCGGTAAAATTCGGCGGCATCCAGCATCACAACCCCTCCAATTCGCGCAGCAGGTCCGGGGTCGCCTCGCAAGTCCCGTCGCCGGCCTGTTCCGCCAGCGCCCGCAGCCGGGCGATCTTCGCGTTCGATGACTTGCGCTGCGCCGCCAGCTCGGCATCGCGCTTCTTCGCCAGTTCCTGCGCCTCGGCAAATGCGGCGGCGCGCTGTTCGGCCTGCTCGTTGAGATCGGCGACGGCTTTCTCGAGTGTGGCAATCGACTGGTTCGAGACGTGCAGCTTGAGGCCGGTTTCGATGGCCTGGCGCTGATACTCGTCGCGCTGCTTGCTGATATGATCGGCGCGCCACATGACGACGCCGAGTGCGATCAGCAGGGCGATGGCCGCCGCTCCGAAGATCTTGGACGTGAGCGCCGAGAACGGGTTGAACGGCATCAGGACTCTCCCTCGATCTGCTCGGCCTTGTCGTCGGCCGCATCGGCAACAGCGCGCGCGGCCTTGCCCGCTTCGCGCCCGGTGCCGGCTTCGAAATCCTTGTATTTGACCCGCAGCCAGTCAGCGCCGAAGGCGATCAGGCACATGAAGAGCGCGAACAGGCCGGAGCAGATTGCCAGCCATTGCACGACGTCGAGGGAGATCGCGAAGAACGGGCTGCTGTAGGGCATACCGCTGCGCGCTTCCCGCCGCACGCCTTGCACGTACAGGTAGATCCACCCGCTGTTCGCGATGATCCCGCCGATGAGCGCCAGGGTCGTGAGCGACTGCATCTGCCGCGGCGTGAGATTGACCAGCACCATCAGCGCGCGGGCGACGCTGCGGAATGGATGGCCGCACCAGCGGAACAGGGCGGCGATGCGCTGCGAACGGGTCACGCCCAGCCCCCGGCGAGCAGCGCCTCGCGGAACTTCACCGCGTAGCCCGCGATCAACCGATCCTTGTCGTGCAGGTTGACGAGAATCCGCGCCTTCACGAAATCCTCGTATCCGGCGAATTCGCGCGGGATGTAGAACGCGATGCCCTTGCCCTTGGGGTTGAACGCGCCTTCCTCCATGCCCTTGACCAGCGCAAGCGCAGCGATGTCGGGGCGCAGCGCCAGGTCGAAATCGGCGAGCAGCTGCTCCGGGTGCATCAGCCCGGCCCCAGACGCTGCCTTGTCGAGCCATTCGTAGTTCTCGACCCACGTCACCTGCACCAGCCCCCGGCCATAAGGAACCTGTCCGCCATAGGTCGGCAGACCGGCACGCGGCTTCATGCGGGCGCCGGGCTTGCCATAGGGGCGCCCCTTGCCCCGGCCCCACTCGCGCTGCGGGATAAACCGCGCTTCGTGCCACGCCGTCGCCAGCGCGTAAGCAGTCCACGACAGCGGCCAGTCTGCGCAGGCGGCGAGGATGCCGTTGATCGTGTCGACCTGCTGCTGCGTCAGCTTGCCGGCGAGCGTCTTGACCACACGAAAGAACGGCGCAGGATTGGCAAGCTCGAACTGCGGCACAGCGGCCTTGGGAGCGGCCGCAAGGCGCAGGGCGAGCAGGGCGGTGCGGACGCTCACAGCGTCAACCTCCCGGTCGCCACCATCACGATGAACGCCCCTGCCAGCACGACGACTAAGACCGGGCCGTATTTCACGATGGCGTCGAAGGCGATGCGCACCCCGGCGCGCTGATTTTCCTTCGATTCGAGCGCCGTGACGCGCACCGCCAAGGCATCGCGCTCGCCCTTCGCCTCGGTGCGCAGCCGGTCGATCTCGCGCTTGGCCTGCCCAAGCTCGGTCTTGAACTCGGTCGCTTCGATGCGGATCACCCGCTCGCGCACGTCGCGCAGCTCGGCTTGCATCCCCTCGAGCAGCTTGTTCGTCTGCTTGCCGTTGTCGGCCACCTGGCGCACGCATTCGATCAGCGCCATCTGCGCCACGTCGGCGGGATCGTTGGCGGTCATGATCTTGCGGATTTGCTGGTCAGGCATCACAGCCCCCATTCTGCGATCTTCGCGTCGACCAGGCGCAGTAGGTGTCGCCATGCGGCCGCCCACGCCCAACGCGCGAGTATCGCGGTAAGGATCGCGCCGACGATGATGGCGAGCGCGATCATGACGCATCCGATTGCTGCGACGTGGGCATTAGACTGCGTCGCGGCGCAGCATCTGCACCGCCTGTATGTTGGTTGCGATGGTGTCGTTGGCGTAGACCTTCACGTTGTCCGCCGCGTCGGCCGCATTCAACAGGACGGCGCAATTCACCGCACCTGTCGCGTAGTTGATGGAGCCGGGAAATCGGACTGGCATGAGATTGAGCTGCGCACCGCGGAAACGCTCGGGAAGCGCGTCGATTACATCGAACAGAGTAGCGCTTGGCATCGGATCGCCGGGTGACCCACCGGTATATGCGAGGTTCAGCCGCAGCTCGTAGCTTTCCCCTACTTGCCGGATGGTCGAAATCGTGCGGATCGCCGACGGCGTGAGGTTCTCGAAATCCGCTCCGCTGTTGATTTCCAGCGGGAATGCCCAATCGTGATACATCAGCGCCTGCCGCTTGCTTGTGACCGGCAAGCCCAGTGCGGTTGCCAGTGTGGCGAAAATCAGTTCGTGTCCATCGGCGTAGGGGTGCAGCGCGTCAGCCCAGATCAGGTGCGTGGCGTTCAGCGTCGTGCCATCCGCCGGCGGCGCGCCAGTGCCGTAGAACTGGTCGCCATAGGGGATATAAATTCCCCCGGCCTGACGCGCGAGCCGGGCGAGTTCGCGCCGGGTGCGACTGCTTTCCAGCGTCTCGGTCCATATGAAGTCCTGCACTACCAACAAACAGCCGTAGAGGCGGGCGTATTTGACAAGCCAGTCGATCCGCTGCGCGAAGGCGGCGAACGCAACGTCGTCGCTATCGGTGAGATAACTGAACCAGTCGTTGACCCCCAGCGAGACGATCAGGCAGGCGGCATCGCAGCAATAGATGATGTTCGCTTCACTCATGTCCGAAAGCGCCCGGCCGCTATAGGATAGGTTCGATAGCCGCATTCGCCGGGATAGGTCCGTCGGCGCGGTGTCTGCCTCCGTAAATCCGACCAGGCTTGCGATCTCGAAAGGATCGGTGTCGGCGGTCTTGGTCAGCACGATCGTGCACACACCCTTGCCGTTGTCTTCAATGGGAATGACGACGTCGATGTTATCGTGGGTCGAACCGGACGCGATGCCCGCGCCGAAATTGTACGTGTCGGTGTCGGTTACGATGGTGCCGATGAAGAAGGTGCCATTGACCGTCGGATCGACCACCGTGCCGTTGACGGTCGGCACCATCGAACCGCCGCCGGGCTGCAACCTGACCTTGAGGCGCAGGCTTTCCGCGATGGGCGGAACGACGATGGTGATCGTAGCTCCAGACGCGCTGCTGCTTACGTAGGACTTGCCGCAACACACTTCGGATGCATTGGTCCCGATCTTGCCGGTGGGGTAGTCGTAGGGGGCAGGATCGGCCGAAACCGCACCCCAATCGCCAGATGAAAAGGTGACGTCGTGCAATTGCTTCGATGGTATCACGGGATGGTAGATATGTTCCATCGGGTGATACCCGGGACTGTGGCTGTCGAACGCCGCGTTGATTGCCCGCGCGAGCAGCCAGGAATAGGCGTTGGTATAGGCGTTTCCCGTGTCGGTTCCGCCTACGCCCGCACAGTGCGCGCCGACGCTGATGCTGTCCCCGAGCAGGACGACACCGTTCGCGTGGTCGTTCATGCGGAACATTTGCGACATGACCAACTGCCGCGCGCGCGATGGCGAGAGGTTGCCGCTAGCCAGCGGCACGCGCACCCGGGCGCCAGCGGTCAGGGCGGCGTCGTCGGCCTTGGCGATCGAATGGTCGTTGGACAGTCCGGTAAAATCGCCCGTCTCGTATTGCCACAGTGCGCCGCCATACAACACTTGGTCGAGTGCGGAGCGCGTTGCCTTCATTCCAGCGAGCGTCGTCGCCCTCTCCAGCTTGGCATCGAGCGAAACCTGCGCCGTGCCGTCCGGCGTGCCGATCTTCTCGGCTCCAGTAGGAGAGGCGAGCGCCGAGGCTGTTACCTCGGTGTAGAGCAGCGAGGACGAAACCGCGCCCATCTGCCTGACCTCGGCCAGCCCCTCGGTCGAGCCAACCGCCTTGAACGTGGTGCCGTCCGCGACCGCCGCCTCTGCCGTCGCGCGTGCCGCAGCGACGGTCGTGTCGACAAAGATGTTCTCCGGCAGCACGAGGTCGGCGGCCTGATCCCGCGCCAGCTCGGCGGCCAGCCTCGCTGCGTCGGCATCCGCGTTCAACTTGCCGAGCGCCGTCGCGTCGTCATCGGTGGGCAAGACTCCGAAGAGTCCCGTGCGGCGCAGGATGTCGGCGTAGCTCTCGCCGCGCAGCCCGCGCCCTACAAGATTGATGACGCGATCAGCCATTGGTGATCCCCTTGTCAATGATCAGGTAGCCGAAAAGCCATGCCTCCTGGTCGCCGGACGGCAGCGTTACGAGAAGATCGTAGTAAAGCGCTGCCACGTCGCCGATCAGGATGGTCGGATAGGCAGCTTCGAACATCGACTTGATGCTTTCCCAAGCGATACGAACCTGCAGCGACCCCCTTGCGGGATCGACCGGATAGAACCCCTCGGCGGCAGAAGATGCCACGATGCCCAGCGTATCGATGACGCTGGCCGCATTCGGCGTCACTCGGATCTGAGCGAGAAAACTATGTCCGGTGATGTCGAGATATTGCGCGCCGTCCTGAAACGACAATTCCTCGGTGTAATCCGAGTTAGTGATGACCGGAAAATCGAAGCGGTGTGGGCGCATAAATATGTCCGGCCTTTCTGCTAAGGCGACATATTATTGCGTTTTGCCGCAACTATCAACCCGCAGCGGAGGTGTCCTGCTCATCGGGAGGGGGAACGGCATCGCCGTCCTTGATGGGGATGAGGCTCCCTTCGCGTCGCACTGCACCCGAGATTCTGTTGGGCCGAAGCGCCATCAGGTCACCGTAACAGTCACGCTGCCGAGCGGAGTGGACGGCGTGTCCGCGCTGTTGAACGCTGCTATCCAGTAGTAATAGGTGTCCGCTGCGAGTGAGTCGTCTGTCACGCTCATGACCTCGCCAAGCCCACCTACCAGCTCGCCCGAGATATCGCTCGCGGTGCCGAAGTCGTCGGCGGTGTTCCGATAGAGCTTCACATAGGCCAGCGCGGAATCGGTCGGATTGCGCCAGGTGATCGTCGCCTCGCCTGCGCCGCCGGTCGCGGAGAGTTCAGTGGGCGGCGACATCGGATTTTCCGGCGTGACGATGGCATATTCCCATGCCGGACCGCGTCCCGAGCCGGTGACGTAGCGATAACGCACCGTGTAGCTCACGCCGCCCGTGACCGGGCCGCTGACAGCAAGATCGACGTTGACCGCCATCGGGGTCCACGGGTCGTTTTCGCCGCCCGTAATCTCGGATGTGACGATGTATTCCGCAACATAGGTTGCATCGGCGCGCGGCGCGGTCGGAAAGTCGATCCTGATCGTTCCCTCGCTGTAGGACACGCTTTCGCCTGTGATCGCGGGATAGGTGACC
Organism: Croceibacterium aestuarii; assembly: GCF_030657335.1. Taxonomy (NCBI): domain Bacteria; kingdom Pseudomonadati; phylum Pseudomonadota; class Alphaproteobacteria; order Sphingomonadales; family Erythrobacteraceae; genus Croceibacterium; species Croceibacterium aestuarii. The sequence goes on along the minus strand of NZ_CP131039.1, from coordinate 2,811,483 downwards.
GTTCCCGCCGAGCCGTCCACGACGGGCTTGGATTGCTCTTCGCCGGGCAAGAGGGTCCAGCGGTAGGGGCCGATCGGCACGGCGCCGAACCCGGTAAAGATACCCGTGCCGTCGAGTTCTACCGGTGCGGCGATCTCGTAGTCGCCGGCAAAGGTGTTGTCGTAGACGATATCGACGATGCGCTCCTGCCGCGCCTGCAGGCCCCGCAGGTTTACCGTCGGGCCGATCTTGTGCCGGGGCTGCGAGCGCTCTCCTATGGCCTTGGCGAGCCGCATGGCCTGATTGTGGTTCTGGCAGGGTTGGATATCGACCACGAGGAACTTCGGCGTCGTCAGCGGATCGTAATAGAGCGGATTGATCCACGCCGCAGAGGGTTGCACCGTGTAGTTCGCCGCGGGCTCGATGTAGCGCACGATCACGCCCTGCGTCTCGCTTTCGCCGTCCTGCGCTTCCATCGACGCCATCGCCATGATGTCGCGGTTGCGGCTGAACGACAGCGTCGGCTCGTAGTAGTAGCCCACCCGCACCCAGGACTTGCCGTCCTCGTCGAACACGATCTGGCCGTCACAGGCGAGCAGGATTTCCCGTTCGGCATCGGCACGGCGCTTACTGTCGACTATGGCGACACCGGCCTCGTAACGCGCCTGAGTGCTCTCGATGCCTTCCACGGTCTCGTCGCAGATATCGGCCTGCTCCGCGATGCGCGTCCAGTTGATGCTGCTCTCGGGCTTGTTGCGGCCGAATGGATGGGTGCGGAACCACGCCCAGATCAGCGCTGCGTTGCGCGTCGGCTTGTAGGTCGAGCGGTCGCCGAGGATCTGCGTCTCATCGCGCGGATCGTACACGTTCGCCCAATCGCCCGCGATGCTGACAGCGGGCTCGCCCAGACCGAATGGTCCCCGCCAGCGGTAGATCTTGTAGCGATGCTCGATTTCGAGCGCGTTCATGCAAACGACACTGAAAGTCGTGCCGACCAGCTTGTGATCGCTGGTCCACTTCGACGGGAAAGCGGCATCGAATTCGGCGATGCGCGGCGGGGTCGGATCGGTTTCGCTGTAGGTCGTTGTCCAGATGCGAATGTAGCCCTGGCCCTCGCCGTCGCTCTCAGCCGGATCCTTGTCCTTGTTGGTCTTGAGCCGGAATTCCTTCTGAGTGACGTAGTTCGAGCCATCGAGCGTCACCGGCTCATCGTCGAGGAAATACTGGTAGGGCAGGCCGGCTTGCAGGATTTCGTCGCTGTGAACGATCAGCATCCACCAGTTGCCCGCCGAATCGAACTCGCCGAACAGTGCCCCGCCACCTTGCCGCGCCCGGCCAGCGTTGAGCCATCGCGGCGGTTCGGGGATTTTGACGTTGACCTTCCCCGCCTCCATGTCCGCCGCACGCCGGCCGCCTCCGCCCAGAACCGACTGGATCGCGTAGGAGCCCGCGGCAATGACCACGGCGCCGATGACGGCCCCGAGAAAGCCAGAGACGCCCAGCATGCTCGCCAGAGGCCCCAGCGGCCCGGCGAACCATGTCAGGCCCGCGATGGCGACCAGCCCAACGATCTTCTTAATCGCCGACATGCCACACCCCTGCGTAGCGGACGAACCGCAGCGCCACCTCTATCGTGCCGCGTTCGAGCCGGAGCGCCACGGCATCCCCGGTGCAGATGCCACCAATGCCGGTAACACCGTCCTCGTCCTGATAGAGAACCTCGAGAACATCGCCGCGGGCCGGTGCGCCGCATTTCGGGACCGCCCCGGTCATCGCAACGAGACCGGGAACGCCGCCGTGCTCGGCCATCATGGCGAGCGCGCCTTCCCGCGTGTCGTAGCGGCCCACGAACAGCCCCGTCACGTCCTTGTGGCCGGCTCGCGCGAGATAGCGCCCGATCGACAGCATGCAGTCGCTCTGGCCGTAAACGAGCGCGCCCGAGCGCCATTCGCGCAGCGTCTCGTCGACGAGGTCCATCAAGGCACCTGGTATGTGCGGTTGGCGAGCAGGGCGAGGTATTCCGCTCCCCGGTCGACCGAGACGCCGAGCTGCGCCGCGCGCCGCTTCTGCATCGTGTCTGCATAGGTCCGGTCAGGCGTTTCGCTGCGCCCGTGGTTGCTGTCCTTTGCGACCACGGAAACGGTGTAGGTCTTGGTCACCCTGCCGTCCGGCGAGCGTTCGATGGTCTCGGAAAACTTCGGCGAGAACATCGTCATTTCCTTGTAGAAGGAAATCGGCGTGCCCGGGCGCAGGCCTTCGCCTTCGATGAACAGCACAATGTAGCAGGTGAGCTTGCGGCCAAAGACCTTGGACTGGTCGGCTTTGAGCGCCTGGTAGAGCGCCAGCGTGTCCTCACCGGGGACCGTCGGGATGCTGAGCGAGAACGTGTAGGAAGCGCTTGTCCCGTCGCGCCCGTCTTGCAGCGCCGGAGCCTTGTGGATGTTGCGCCCGTTCGCATCGACCGTGCCGAGCCACTCGTGACCGTCAATGTCGGTGAACGGCCCCTGCCCATCCCAGAGGCGAATAGGATCGTCCTTGAAATCGTATAGCCAGCACTTGCGCGCCGTGGCGACGATATCGGTTACATCTTCGGCTGCGCCGAGTATTTCGTCGATCTGGTCATAAAAGGCGCTCACTGTAACCGTCCGGCGCTATGGCAGCTACCGTAAGGTTACAGGCGCAGGGCTTCGCGCGCAACATTAGTGCGCTGACGGGAACGATTAGTGCGGAAATCCTAGCGGAAGTTCACCGCGGCGTATTCGGCGATGCGCTTGATCGCCTTGTCGATGCCCGTCTTGTTCGAGCCGCCCGCGAAGCCGGCGCGAACTTCGCCCTCTCCGCGAACCGTGCCGAGCACCCTGCCGTCGGGCGCGATGAACTCGGTCTCGAGAACAACCTTGGAGCCGCCCGCCAGACCGGCAGTGAGATAGCGGCCGAGCCGGCTTCCCTCGTTGAAGCCGACGTAGCGATAGCGCACCGTCATGCCGCTGCCCCGATCGAACAGCGGATCGTCGCCGCCGAAGAACGCCTTTTCCAGTTCGCTTTGCGTATAGGCGAGATTCTCGGGGTCGACCGATACGGCCATCTGCGGATCACGCTCGATGCGGACGCTTTCGGTGCGAAAGCCGCTGGCGGCGGGCTGTTCGACGGTCAATGCGCTGTTGGCGCAAGCCGAGAGGGTGAGAGCCGCAGCGGCGGCGAAGATAAGTCGGGTCATGGGCTTAGCATGCCACCGGGCGGGCGTTTCTACAAGACTGCCTCGTGCAAGACGATATTCCCCGGCTTAACGTGGCCCAAGTTGTTGTAAGCCGCGCGGATATCTGCGCCGTTGCTAATTCGGCCCGTGAACCACGGCGTGAACAGGCATTCGTCATTCACTGCGATGTCCCGGCGCAACGGCGGCTTGACGACGATGTTTGCCACGCTTCCGGCATACTCAATTTCGTCCACAAGGTAGCAGTCGAAGGCGTGGCCGATCACATGCCCGGGGCGTAGCAGCCGCCCCAACTCGGATATATCGACAGCGACCGCGGTTTCGCCTTTCAGGGCAGTCGCCGTAAATGTCGAGACGGCCTCAGTTCGCGGGCCAACCGGGTTCACCCAATCCCAATCAAGCTGATTGTTGCGCTTGAGGCTCCACGCGATCTGCGGCGAAGCGGCAAGGCGGACCCGCATAACCTGCCCGTCGATCTTCGACATGAGCCACGAAGCCGCCGGGTCGATCCACTCCGTATCGATAATCGCGGGCATGATTTCGAGCACGCCGAACCCACCCGGCTCGGGCGTAATGAACTGCGCACCGCCCGCAGTCAGGCCCCCGTCATATCCGGCCCCGGGCACATGAAAGAGCTGGCTTTCGACGCGGAACATGGGGAACTGGTAGATTTTCGTCATACCGCCACCGCCCCGTTCGCCTGCCACTCTTCCATGTAGGAATTGAGGTTCTTCTTGACCTGGTCGACCGCCGACTGCCCGGCTTGCAGCGCCATCGCCTGCGCGTCCTGCGTCGTGAACGAACCGGACTGCGTGATGTAGACCGGAGCTGAGATGTTGACGTTCGGCTTGCCGCCGCCATGCACCTGAACGCCGAGCGCACCGTTCGGCCCGCGCTTGAGCGGCATGATGGCCTCGGGGCCGGCCTCGCCCATCTCCCCGACCTTGCCGCCATTGGCGAAGCGGAACAGGGTGGGCGTGCTGACCACGCTGTTCGTGAAGGCGCCGCCATTAGCGAAGCGCTGGGCCGTGCCGAAGGTGCCGCCCTTGGCAAATATCCCGGCATTGGCGTTCATAGTCGCGGCGACGGTTGCATTCGACCGCGCTATGCCGCCAGCGGTCATCCCACCCGGCATCAGGCTGTTCAGGAAGTTGTCGAGCGTCCGGTCGAGGAGCTTGTCGATAATGCGGTTGAGCGCGTTCACCGCCGCATTGCCGAGAGCGGCGAAGGCATTTGCGCCTTCACGGGCACCGTTTATCAGGTCGAGCCAGAATCCCTTTGTCACCTCGCGCGCGTCGGCAATCTTCTGCTGCGTTTGATCGATCGCATAACGCTGGCGCGCATAGGCATCAGCCGTCTTGTCGATCAGCGCGATTTCCGCCGGAGACAGAGTGATACCATCGCGTTGGTACTTGAGCTTCTGTTCGGCCGCGTAGTTGTAGGCGATGAGCGCCTTGCCGGTCAGCCCGAGAGCCCCAGCTTCAAGGTTCATGGCATAGGCCGCGTCTTTGCTCGCCTTGCGGATATCCTCAAGCCGCTGAAGCCGGTTTGCCCGCTCGATATCGTTGGACAGGCCGCCCGTAAGATTGCCCAGGACGACAATCTCGCCTTTCGGAGTGTTCTCGCGCAAGGTGCGCTGTGCTTCCTGCTCACGCCGCGCACGGGCCAGAGCCTCGCCGTAAAGACCGATCAGCTTGATCTGGTCCTCAACTGCGGCTTGCTGGTTTTCGATATCGTGCGTGATGCCCTTGACCGTCTCGCTGATATCCGCATTCACCTTCGCCTTGGCATAGGCGTCGGCTAGCTTGTCGATCTCGGCAGAAAGCGCGGGCGTGACCTTCACGCCGGCAGAGGCGGCCTTGTTGAGCAGCGTGGTCTTTTGTTCCAGCTCGGCCGTCGCGTACGCCGACAACTCCACCGCCTTGGCGCGGTTTTCCTCGGCGGTGATTGCCTCCTTCGCGCCGCGAACAAGGTCTGCAAGGCGCTCCGCATCGGTCTTCCCGTGGCGAGTGCGCGTCTTGTTCAGCTTCATGAACTGGCTGAGGAGACCGCTCTCGCCCGCAATGCCGCGCGACAGTTCGTCGAACTTGGCGATCCTCTCCGTTTCGACGTTGAAGTTCGCAATGGCCGCAGCGGCGTCTAGGAATGCCTCTTTCGACAGCTGGCCCATGTCCTTGAGCCGCTCGAGCTGCTTAAGCGCCGTGTCGGCCTTCATCTCGCCCTTTGTGAAGGCTTCGACGATGCCGCTTTCGGGCGTGTAGAACGACTGGACGCCCAAACCGCCGCCGAACCCGCCGCTCACGCCCCAGCGCCTGCGGGTCATCTCGGCCATCTGGCTGCGGGCATCTTCCTGAGCGATCTGCGCCTTCACCTTGGCGACCATGGCCTGCGCCAGCGCCAGATCGCGCAGAGCGGCGCTCTGTGTCGTGATCTTGCCGGTCGTGATGTCCATGTAGTTGCCGAGGATGGTCTGAGCCTCGCCCACGGCATCGGTGGCCCATTTGACCTGGTCGAACTTCTTGGCAAGCTTCTCGGATTCGTCGGAAGCCGATGTCGCGCTCATTGCCCACTGAATCAAAGCCGCAGCGCCCGCAACAATAGCAATCGTCAAAAGGGAGACAGGCGAGACGACGGACGCAAACGCAGCGCTAAGAGTCTCCATTGCCGTGCCGCCGGTCTGCGCCAAAACGGCGGACAGCTGGGTTCCTTGCTGTAGTGCGATCAGCATGGGATTCATTCCCATTGCCGCAGTAACGCCGATATCCTGGAACTGCGCCGCGATGTTGCCGGTGTTGGCCTTCATGGCGGACGCGCTGTCCGCCGCCCGCCGCCCTAGTCGCTGGACGCTATCCTGTGCCTTTTGAGCTGCGGGCGGGATTGAGGCCAAGTGATCCCGATAGGCCAGCACGTGCGCGTTAGCTTGCCGCATAGCGTTCGATGCTTGCTGCTGAACCGACGCGAGTGCGGTCAGTCGCGCGGCGAGCACGGCTTGCGTTGACGCCAGATCGGAACTGGCACTCGAAGCGCGCTGCTGAGCCGCAGCGCTCTCCAGCGCTGCTTGTGCTGACCGCCGGAGCGCATTGGCCTGATTGTCATTCGATGCTGCCGCGCGGCCAGCGGCTGCGCTATTCACTGACAGCGCCGCATTCGCACGGTTAAGGCCGGTGACGAGTTGGCCGAGTTTGGCGTCCATTGACTGGATCGTCGCCACCAACTTGGCTATCGAGCCTGTGGGGTTACCAGTTGCAGCGCCCGCCTTTGCTGCTGCCGCGGCGAAGCGGTCAAGGTCGTTCGCTGCCTTGACGACCTTGCTGCTATCGATGTTGAGAGCGAGGGCGCCAACGTCCATGGCCTATTTCCCCCTCCGACCGGACGTTGCGCCGCGGAACGCTTCCATGGGCGAGCCCGCGTCTGGCGGCGCTTCCCCGGTCTTGTTCTGCGTCTTCATGTAGAACCCGTCCATCTCACGGATGCAGTGCTCGAAAGCCTCGGCATCTTCGTAGGGCCACCCCGCGACGTGACGCTCGATGGCGCTGGCCGGGATGGGGCCGAGCGCCATGCCGATCTGCCGTTCGGTCGAGAGGCGCCAGAAGTCCTCGAACCAACCGCCATACCCGTCGAGGATCTGCGGCGGTTCGAGGCTTTCAGGGACGAACCCGGCCTCCTTCGCTGCGCGCCACTCGTCGGCGTGATCGAGCGACCAGCGCAGCGCATCGGTCAGTTTCCCGCCGCGGCGTTCGCCTGCTCCGCGATACGCTCGGCAACCTGGTCCCCGGCCCACTCGACGCCGCGACGGAACTTCGCGCCGATGCCGAAGTCGTCCTCGGCGGTGAGGATCGCGAGGGCCTTCTTCGCATCGTACTTGAGCGGCTTGCCGTTGTCGGTGACGCCGTCCCAATCGAGCAGGATATGATCGGCGAGCGGCTTGCCCGTGGCGACGGTGAAGTCCGAGATGCCCTCGTCGGTGTTGAGCTTCTTGCCGCTGCGGCGCGCGAGCCCGGCGGTTGCGACCCGGAAGGGCTTGTAGTTCGTGCTCCGGACCTTGAGGCGGATGCCGTCGAGTTCGGGGATTTCGTCGATCCAGTCGCCTTCCGCGAGATCGACCTTCTTGCTGAGGTTGCCGATATCCATGGCTTCACACTTTCATCGGGCCTGTTCGGGTCTAAGGACGGCAACCGACCCGACAGCCGCCGCCCTTAGCTTGGTCAGACTTCAACGATATTGCTGTCCACGGCTACGGCCCAGGTGCGCAGGATCGGGGTGTTGGAATCGCCGCCCTGCTTCGCGCCCGGCATGGCGAGGCCGAAGAATAGATCGGTCTGGCCGGCAGGCTGCGCCGTGGCGGTGATGGTGGTGGCCGTACCGTCTGCGGTCGTGGCGATAGCCGCGCCGCCGGGAGTTGCTGCCACGCTGAACGTGGTAGGCGTGAGGCCGGATCCGACGACGTAGTAGACCGTGTCGGCGGTGAGCCCAGTGGGCAGGGTGCCGCTGTCGGGCGTGAAGATGACTGGCGAATCGGCTTCGAGGCCGTGACCGTCGGGCCAGGTGACGACGCCGGGCGTCGCGGTGCTGATCGTGACTTCGCCTTCCGATGCGCAGCCCGCGCCCCATTCTACCTTGAAGGCGTAGGGCGAGCAGCTGTCGATCGCGTTCTTGAACTTGAGCTGGCCCGGGTCGTTTGGCAGCGGCGCGAAGGTGTTTTCCATCGAGCCTCCGACGCGCGTGCCCTTGATCTGCCGGGTGCGGTTCGCGTCGATGAAGTTCTGACTGATGATTTCCTGCGTATCGCCGAGCGAGCCGGACTGCGTCCAACCCTTGACCTCGGTCCACTCCGCTTCCTGCGCGGTGAAATCCGCCAGCGCGACGGTATCTTTGGGGGCGACACGAGTTCCGATGTAGAACTTCGACCCTGCTACAGCCTGCAATGCCATGATCCGGCTCTCCTGTTGCCCATAGCCGGGCGTTCCGTTGAGACAGCCGGAACATTACAGGCGATTGCCGTTTCGCGCAACATTCATGCGCAAGTGAGAATTATTCGGTCGTTGAGCTCAAATGCTCAACCAAGGAACGCGCACAACCGCGACCCGATACGCTCCGTCGACATAGGCCGGCAGCGTGCTCGCGTTCTCCGACACCCGCAGCCGCGAAGCCCCGAATGACATGCAGGTATCGGCCGGAAAGTGCGCCGCGATCTGGCCTGCGATTTCCTTGAGCTGAGTATGCGAGACGGCGCGTGCGATGGGCCATTGCACCGTGAGCATCAACGTGCCGCTGCGGATATGATCGACGCCGGACAAGCCCCGGCTCGAGATGCCGACGCGCTGCGGATCGTTGGTCACGTCCGAGAGCAGGACGAACGGCGCAGGGCCGGTTGCATCGCTGGGCGGCGTGACGGTTTCACCCGGATCGAAGCGCGGCATCGCCGGGTCGGTTACGAGCGTGTCGATGCGGGACTTTAGCGCAAGCCAGTCGCTGGTTTCGATGGATGGCATTTACCTGTCCTTCAGCTTCGTCGCTTCCGCCCGCACGATCTGGCCCCACTTCTCCGCCGTCGCCTCGGCAAAGCCGTATCCCGATTGATTGTAGGTCCGCCCGAGCGAATCCGCACCGACGAACCCATAATTCTGTCTGCGCGCATAACGAGCCGTCCAACCGATCCACACGTCATCGCCGGGGTTGAGCTCGGCAAGCACGAGCGACACGTCCTGCCCGGCGGTATGCGTCACGCCCTTGGCATCGACCACCGGCGGGGTGAGTGAGGCGACGACGGAGCGCGCGAGGTTGCCTGTCCGCACCGGCACGCGCCCGCCGTTCGGAATCGTGCTTCCCGCCTCCTTGGCGAGCGACTGGACGCTGTTGCGCAGCAAGGCGGTCAGGAGAGCATCCTTCTGTTCCGCCCATTTGGACGGGTCCGTTCCTGACCACCCTGCCGCCATTACGCAGTGACCATCTCGCGCCGGGCCTCGATCGCGGCGATGATCTCGGCATTTGTGTCGTCGCTGTCGGCCTCAGCCCCTTCCGCTGCCGCTATGGCGAGCAGCTCGGCCTTGGTCTTGCCCGACAGGCTCGGCAGCGTCTCGGGATCGACCAGCGGTTCGCCGGCAGGCGATAGCCCGAATTTCTCGCGCAGCGCTTCGACGGTCAGCCCGGCCGCCTGGGCCATCTTGCCGTGAAGGATCGCGGTGCGGATTTTTTCGCAGTTCTGGCAAGCCATAGTCGTTCTCCTATCCAAACAGCCCGAAGGCCCAATCGATCTCGTTGTCGCCTCTGCACCGGCAGTTGGCGTTGTGCTTCGCCCCGCCTGCCGGGTCGTGCGGGTGAAGCATCAGCGTTCCGTCGGGCAGGATAAAATGCGTGTCCGTGCCGGTAACGGTTTTCTCGTGCATGGCGAGATGCTGTTCGCGTGCGTGGTCAACTCCGCCCGCATGATACCAGGTCTTGACCAGCGCATCGCTCGGCAGCCCGGCTTTCGCGAGCGCCTGGCGCGCCGCCTCGGCGCGGGCCATCTCGACGCCCTGCGCCGTCTCGGTGCGGGCGATATCCTCGGCGCGCCGGGCTAGAAGCCGGTCGGAATATTTCGCGGTCATCTCGTCGATGCGCGACCGGGTCAGCGGGTTCGGCTTGCCCGCAGCCAGATCCCGGATCGCCTTCTTGATCGATCGGTCGAAGCGCCTGTCGCGCAGCGTCATGCCGGTGCCCTCGACCCACTTGCCATCCTTGTCGAAACGGCCGAGCACCTTGATCATCTCGTCGGGATCGCCGCTCAGCAGCCGCTCGCGCATGCTCTGGACATAGCCGACTTGCGGATCGGACAGCCCGACGATGCCGCCCTCGCGCCGCTTGCTGATCGGATTGATGCGGCCTGCGATATCGGTGGCGATGTTCTGCGGGCCGTCACCGCGGGCGAATCCGTCGGCGATGACGCGGCGAGCCGTGGCGACCTGCTCCTCGACATAGCCCTCGACGCGCGCCGCTGCCTCGGTGCGGATTCGAGCCTCCGCAGCGGGGTTGGTCATGTCGAACCTGAACTCGATTTCCCCGCCGCCAGGGGCGGTCAATACGGGCGGCAGCGGTGTGTCGGGCGGCTGCAGCGGCGGCGAGCGCAGCACCGGGTCGGACGTGTCGCGCTTGGGCAGGCTCTTGGCCCGGTCCTTAGTCAGTGCGGCCGATGCCAGTTCGCCGGCCTGCACAAAGCCGGACTGCTTTTCCATGACGTAGCGGTTGAACGCCGCCGGATCGACATCGAGGGCTTGAATCGCCGCGTCGATATCCCGCGCCGCCAATGCCTGTTCCAGAGCCCGCACGTTGATACCGTCCCGAATGAGGCCGATGGCGCGCAGGAACGCGAACGCCAAGGCGGGCTCGAGGCTGGCAATGAGGGCGGCGAGTTCGTCGTTCATCGCCTCACCACGAAGCGAACCGCACACACCGTTCCGGCCGCAGGGATGTTCTGCACCCTGAGAACCGTGACGGGCGCGCCGTCTATCTCGAGAACGTCGCCCGGGTCATAGGAGCCGCCCCACGGCGCGACGATCACCTGAGGGTCCGTGGCGACGATCTGGCCCCCGGTTTCGACGGGTAGGCCGATGAGCTCCTTCGCCACACCGGACGCGGCGCCGTCGAGCGGGGTTACTTGTCGACTAGGCGGCGACGGCGGGTCCCATGAATTCGCGGGCGGCGGACCTTCAACGTAGCGCACAAGCTCTATCGCGCCTTGCCCCAGACCGCCCTCGCTGGTCGGAGCGAGCAGTTCTTGCGCTACGCCCGCCATCTCGGTGTAGAAATCGGCCATCAATCCGCCTTGAGGAAGTAGCGCGGTGGCGGCTCGTTTGCCGGAACAACCCTCCAGCCTTCAACGAGGGCGATGGAGAGATCGGGGTCGAAGCTATAGCGGACGTGGGAAGCGCCTCGCTGACGCATCTCTTCACCCACCTCGGCAAACCACTTGTGACGCTCGGCCTCGTCCATCTTTTCGCCATTCTGCGAAGCAAAATCGGGCTCCACCGGCTTCAGGTGGTCGAGTGCGGCCTTGTCGGCTTCAGTCTTACGCATGTCGGGTCTCCTTAGTTGCCCAGTGTCCACAGGAACGGTCCATCTTTCCCATCGCAGATGAACGCGCTCAGCAGGCCGTCGATCTGGCTGTCGATGAACGACGGGCCGCTGCCTACCTCGGCCTTGCCATCGTCGAAGAATTCGCGCTCGATGCTCTCGACCTTTTGCCGCCTCACGCGCGATCCGGCATTGCCCGCAGATCCGATCAAGACCCCCGGCGTCTGCGCCTCGAGCCACGCGGCGCGATAGGTCGCAGTCACCACGGCGGGCGGAATGACGTCGTCGGCAATCGCAACGGTGCAGTTCATCGTCGCCGCGGTGCGGGGCCATGCCAGCTCCTGCGCTACGCCGTCCGTGCGAGTGCCGGTCCAGTACGCCTCGTAGCCATCGACATAGGCCGTCCCTCGCGCGCGGAGCACGGCGGAGGTGGGCGCACCGTCGGGCAGCGTGTAGCCCTGCTCTGCGAGCCAGGTGGTGAACCCTTCGTCTGTGCCGTAGCTCGCCATGTCGGTCCTTACGAAAAGGGCCGCCGCCCCGGTTAGAGCAGCGGCCCGAGTTGGGGAGAGAGGGTATTCAGGCCTTGGCGGCTTCCTCGCGCGCCAACTCGATCGCCGACTTGATGTCGTTGTTGGTCGCGTCGTCCTCGACCTCGACACCTTCGGCTTTGGCGATCTCGAGCAGCTGCGCCTTGTTCTTGCCGGTGAGGGCAACCGAGCCTTCCTTCGGATCCTCGCCGACAACGATATAGCGGCCAGCCCAGCCCGCCGGAACGTCCTTTACGTCTAGCTCGGTCCCGGTCGGAAATTGACCTTTGGCACCATAGATGCCGGTCGGTTCAGCGGTGAGGCGGATTCGCATCAAAGTCGCTCCTTATGCTGTCGATTAAAGCTCGACCGAGTAGAACACGCCCGACCGGCCATTGACGTCGGCGCGGATTTCAATGCCCATCGCGTTCCAGACCTCGAACTGATAGTTCGCGCGCGGATGCTGGCGAGGCATGGCGACCGTCGAGGTAGCCATCGCAACGAGCGGGCGGATATATTCGGCACTCGGCACGAAGCCGAAGAACTCGTTGTCCGAAAGCTCGAAGCTGACCTCGATCTTGGCGATACGCCGATTGCCGAGGATCTGGTCGCGGAGTGAGCCACCCTTGAACCCACCGGCGAGCGAATAGGGGCGATCCCAGTTCCGCGCAATCTCCGGCGAGATGTAGAGGTTGACCGGCATGGTGACAAAATTGTCGTCCAGCATCGTCCCGAACGCGCCGTTGATGAACGCCTCGATCGCATCCGAGGTCGTCGCCGATGCGGCGAGGTCGATATTGGCGCCACCAGAACCGAGATCGATCGATTTCGAATATTGCGACGTGCGGATACCATAGGCGGTATAACCTTCAACCACGATGCTGGCGTCACCGTCGAGCACGTAGAGCGCATTGTCGCGGCGCAGCTTTGCGGTGATCGCTTCCTGGTCGTCCGCCAGGGCATCGAAGTTTTCGTTCTGCAGAGTGTTCCACTCGCGCCATTCGCGGCCATAGCCCGATGCGAATATCGGGACCGGCGTGCCGCGGAAGGCATAAGTTACCTTGTCGAGCGTGACCGGCACCTGGCCCGACATACTGCGAACGACGCGACCTGCATCACCAGACACGCGGTTCAGGTGCACGAGCTTGCCGATGTTGACCGGCTTCGCGAGCGGCATGAGGTCGGCCATCCAGACCTGGCCTTCGTCCGAGCGCATGACGCGGCGGGTGATGCTGTCGAGATCGAGCCACGCATCGCGCGGAAGGACTGCGGCGGCGTTGCCGATCGCTGCGAGGCCATCCTCGGTCTGGTGAAAATGCTCGCGCACGAGGCTAAGTTCACCCCACCATGCGCCATGCTGGCGGGGGTTGTTAGCAATGAGCTGCTGGTCAAAGTAACGCATTTTCAGAGACCCCCTTTACGCGGCCGAGAGATACGACTGGCTACCTGCCGGCCGGATCATCAGCAGCTGCTCGCTGCCCGAGTTGTTGTTGTAGACCTCGGCCGAATAGGCGACGACGAGGTCGGATGTGCTGGCAATGCCAAGCGTTCCGTTCGCAGCGGGCGTCAGGGCCGTCCCGATCGCGGCGATGTTGACGCCGTTGGCGATGCGCGCGGCATAGAGCTCGTCAGACTGCATCTCGATCGCGACCGCGCGGTCATCGGCCGCCCAGTCGGTATCGACGTCCTTCATGGCGAGATAATTGTCCTGCACAAGCAAGACCTGTCCCACCGTTGATGCGCCGGCGAGCGCAAACTCGCCCGACGACATGACGACGAGCCGGCCAGGCTTGAGCGCGGCAGCTGCGATGGCCTCGCGGACCTGCGGCTTGTTCTTTTCGGTCGGGCCGAGGAAGATTTTGTTGAAGCGCGCCATGATCAGTCATCCCCCTTCGGAGCGGTGAAGCCGGGCTTGTCGCCCTTGGGAGTGAACGCATTGTTCACACGGAATGCGGGGGCCGCACCCTTGCTCTTTTCGAGCAGCGCGTTGAGCACCGGAGCGGCGGCGTCCTTGGCGACATCCTCGGCCAGCAGCCCGGCCTCGACGACCTGGTTGACCAGTTCGAGGCGGTCGGCCTCGGCCTTGTCGGCAGCGGCCTTGGCCTGAGCTTCGATAGCGTCGGTCACGGGCTTGAGCGCGTTTCCGACTGCGGTGGTGATCTTTTCGTCGAGCCCGGCGACGGTATCGGACAGCGCCGCCACCTCCCCCGAAAGCTTATCGAACTGCGCTTTGTCCATGGCTTCCTCGTTCGCGTTGAGGGCCGAACCCTCGGTGGTTTCGGGCGTCGGGTCGCCCTGGATCAACCTAGTGATATAATTTTTGGCCTGTTCAAGCAAGCCTAGACGTTCTTTTCTTTCAACGGCGCGAAACATACTGTCCAACGACCAACCGATTTCGCGGTCGATATCCTCTTCCATCGTGCAGTTGATGACGTCGATTTTCTCGCCATCCGGGGCGGCTGCGGCGTTGACCATCAGGCCTACGCCCTGCTCCGGCGTCGCCGCTCCGTCCTCGCCCACCAAGATCGCATCATGGTCAAAAACGATGTCCGACGCCTCCCAATCCGCTTCGTCGTCGCCCTGCACCGCGGTCAGTAGGCAGTAGAGGCCGGTCGAGGAATGAACCGGATCGCCCTTTTCGATTGCCGCCAGCACGGTCTTGCCCCCGTCGAGCTGGTTGGCGGTGGCAACGTCGATCACCTTGTCGAGCCAGACGCGGCCATTCTCGCGCCGTGCGTTGCGGTTCCATGCGCCGATCCACCCCCGGGCCAGTCCTTCCGGGTCCTTTGCCGAGACGAACGCGCCTTCGATGGTCGGGTGCCCGAGCGGGGCAGGCGTGTTCTCGAGACTGCCAAACGACTTGGCGATTTCGTCGGCCGGATAGCGCACCCGGTTCATGACTATGCCGTCTGGCATGGTGGCGCTGGGCACGACGATGTAGTCGCGGCCATCGCGGCGTTCGCGGCGGATGGCGCTGTTGTCGATCGCGTGGCGGACGTTGACGCGGACGGTGCGGGACATGATCAGTCCTTTCAGATCAGAGGCTCTAGGCCACGGTGTTTACGCATCCAGCGGGTGCGATAGAGGTCATGGTCGGTCGCATCGCGCCACGCGAGAACGGAGCCACCTAAGGCTTCATCGCGGAAGCGCTCGTACTCGACTTGCAAGATCAGCCGCCCGCTCCAATGCTTGCGAAAGCGCGCGTTGCCGGTCTGGTCTCCATCTGGCGCAGGCATTATTCGGTCACCTCATCGGTTGGCGCACTAGTCCCATCTTCGGCGGCGCGGCGCATACGGTCCTCGCGCTCGGCCAGGAACTCGTCCCAGCCATCGATCTCATCGGCGGGCTTGAACCCAGCAGCCTCGCGGATTTCGTCGGGCAGGAAGGCTGGCTCATTGCTGAGCGAGCTGTTGATATCAGCCATGGTCTTGGCCCGGCCGAGCTTGTCGTCGGGGCTATCTTCGAGCAGCGAATCCCAACCTATCGTCCAGTCGCGCTTTTCGAGCACGCCCCATGCCACAAGGCGCTCGACGAACTCGTACAGAATCGGAAGGACGCGGTTCTCGCGCCGCGACATGTTCGTCTGCGCCCACTCCTGCGCATCCTCGGTGCTGGCGCGCTCGCCGGTGATGTTGCCCACGAGCACCTTGAACGGGATGCCCATCGAAGCCGCGAACGACTGGACGCACGGCTCCCAGAACTCCTTGGGCTGGGGGAGCGTGATCGTCATCGGTTTAGCCGAGAAGCCACCGAGCATGAGAAAGTTATCGAATCCCGCCTGGAAATCTGCAGCCTTCTGGTTCAGCTCATCGCGAGCTTCTTGCTGCGTCGCCACTCCCATCCCGCGCATGATATCCTGAAGGGATGTGCCCTCCTTCGTCTCCACAACAGGCGCGCCGCGCGAGGACTTCCAGAACCCTTCGCCGCCCGCGCCCTTGATCTTCTCCGCGTCGGACACGTCGTTGTAGCCCGGCTCAAGCGCGGAACGGCAGTTGAGCGTCCCATCGTCCGAGAAAATCAGCATGCGGTCGCGGTGAATGCGAAGCTGGCTGTTGTTCGTGCTCGCAGGGTTGCCCACGGCCTGTTCGTCGAACTGGAACCACATGGGCTCGCCGTAAGTCTCGCTCTGCCGCTCGGTGTCCCATTCCGCGACGGTCAGCTGGCCCTGCCACGCCGGAATGATGCCGACCACGTTCTCGATACCGCGCGCTACCCGGTCTACCGGCTCGGCCAGATCCTTGCCGTCGCGCAGCAGGATGATCGCGCCGGCATACTCGCCCACCATCGAACGCCGGTCGGCCTCCATGAGCTGGCGCCAGATTTTGCGCCGCGCGAAGTGCTTGCGGATCGCGGCCTCTGCCGGGCTTTCGGCAGGTTCCTCGCTTTCCCAGAGCGCGGGCATGGTCTGCCACGTCTTGCCGATGGTCTTGTCCACAGCAGCAGCAGCGAGACCGGAGCGGGTGTAGAGCCGGTAGAACTGCTCGAAACCGAGCTCTTCAGGCCACCCGTAGTCCTTCGCGTAGTCGTGCTTCGTGCTCATGGTGTAGGCGAAGGGAAAGAAGCGCCGGAGCAATTCGCGCGAGCGGTCGTACGCATTGCCGAGCAGGGTTCCGTGCGTGGACATGCCAGATAGTTACGCGATATTGCAGCGCCGCGCAATTATGTTGCGTCAGAGGAACCAGCCCGCCTTCGCGTTGGTCTCCGCGAGCATATCGGCAATCGCATCCATGAGCGGATCGACCTGGTCGTCATGGCCGGTGCCGAGACCGTCGAACATCTGCAACTCAGCGCGGAGCGGAACGGTCACCCCGTCCATATCGGCCGGCAGGTGAACCATGCCCGTCGCGATCCACGGCGCGGCGTCGAGGCCCCGGGTATATTTGTCGCGGTCGCGCGGGATGCCGATGACGGGGACGCCCTTCTTGCGCAGAGACTGGATAAGCCCCGTGCCCGACGCCTTGTCCTCGACGTTGAAGCCGCGAACGTGCTTGCCCTTGTGTTTGGCCCAGAATGCGAGCGCCATGTCGTCTAGCTGCGGTGCTTCCCATTTGCCCCGCACCTGGTCGACGAGGTAGATCCCGGTCTCTGCCTTGCCCCATAGCTGAATGACCGAAAAGTCGTTGCGCTCGGCAGTCTTCTGGGCCGTGTCGGCGTATATCGAATACCACTCGATCGGCGGCAGCTCGTGCCACCACTTGAACCCGTCCATGTCGAACAGCGCGCCTTCGATTGAGACGGGGCGCTGCATGTATTGGCTGGCGAAGGTGTAGGCATCGGCCTTGAGCACTTCGATCTCGCGTTCGTTGTGCTTTTCTTTCCACAGCGGGCCGTCCGGCAGGTTGTGTTCAATCGGGATGCCGTACGTCCATTCGACCGGGTAATCGTCGGAATTGTTGATGACCACGGGCAGGTTCAGGTGGTGCCACTTCTCGCCCGAGCCTCCGGTGAGCAGGTGCCCGGCAAAATCGTCCGCGTGAAGCCGCTGCATGATGACGATGATCGGCACCCGTTCATGCGCCAAGCGCGAGCGAAACGTGTTCGTCGCGCGCTGGTTCACGGTCTTGCGCTTGGCTGGGGAGAACGCATCGTCGGGCTTGAGCGGATCGTCGATCACCAGCGCCCCGGTGAAGATCGTTCGGTCCATGTAGCCCGCACGAAAGCCGGTGATAGGCCCGCCCGCAGCCTTCGCCAGAACACCGCCGCCCTCGGTCGTTTTCCATCGATCCTTCGCGCTGCTGTCGTGCCGAATGCCGACCTCCTTGATCGACTGGTAGCTTTCCAGGGCGATGAGCGACTTGACCTTGTCGCTGTTCTCTCGCGCCAGATCGTCGGAAAACGTGGCGTGAATGAACCGGGCTTTCGGATTGATGTGGAAGCCCTTGGCGATGAAATTGACGACCGCGGCCTCGGTCTTCGTGTAGCCCGGCGGAAGGGTGATAATCAGCCGCGTGATCTCCCCGGCCAGAACACGGTCGAGCGTCTCTCCTATGACCCGATGGTGTGGCCCTTCGATGAAGTCCATCCCCTCGCGCTCTGGGAAGTACCAGCGCGTGAAATCGAGCAGCTTGCCTTCCGGTGCCAGTGCGGCACGCTTCCTGTGCGCCACCACCCCGGCAAGCAGGGACATGCGCGCGGCACGGTCGTTAGAGTCCGAGAGTTTGGGGATCGATGCCAAGGCGCTTGGCTTCCTCGATGAGGGACGCTGTGGTGCGATCTTCGGTTTGGATCGGGCCGCCGTTGCGGCCGGTGTGTTCGTGACGGTCAATGAACATACCTAGATGCTTCGCGATCTTCTCCAAAGCGCTATTCTTGTCCCAGAACTTCAGCTTGTGGACGTATTCCACCTTGGCATTGCGCCTGCGGGCCAGCGCGCCACCATGCGGCTGCGGGTCAAGCTCGTCATCCGACTCGCCGGGAAGGGTACGCGTCACAACCTCGACCGAAGCCACGGCCGCTGCGGTCTCGTCGTCCAGATCGGTGATTGCGAGCAGGCTCCCACTTTCATCGAATAGCTTCCGAATGTCGGACGTGCCAAGGCGGGCAAGCTCCTTCAGAACGCGGGCAATGTCGATTTCCGCCTTGTTCGCGCCACTTTCCACCAGATCCTTCACCCGTCGCGCGATGTTCACATTTGTTGATAGGCGTGAGGCGGCCGAGCGGCTTTCCTTGTACCCCGCGGCTGTATAAGCGTCACACGCAGATTTCCCTTTCGCCAACTCCTGTGCAAAGCGTTCATGGCGCGCGTTCTTCAGTGGCCCAGACACGTTTCACCTCCAGGCCCGGTAACATCGGCCCAGTGCGTCACATGCGCAACCTTGCGGCCAACTGCGTCGAGCCAATCACCCTCCCACGAGCAAAGCTCGGGATGCCCGTCATCGAACCACAGCAGCACCGGCCGGCCATCGCGGCAATCCTCAGGCATGCTCGAGATTGCCTCCCATGCGAGGACGTTGACGGGGCCAGGGGCGGGACGAACTATCATCGCTTCGGTCACTGGATTTCTCCTTCCGCAATCGTCGCATGCTCCCCGCACCACTCGCCCTGGCGCATCAGCGGGAAGCTGGCGTGCTGGCGCATGTCGGCGGTCTGGATCAGCTTCGGCGCGAGGCCGCGGCACTCGCCGACCGCGATGCCATCGGCGCGCTTCACGAGTGGGGCGAGGTTCCAGAACGCGCAGGTTCCGCATTCGGCGTTCGGGATCATAGCAGCGTCTCCCCATCGGGCCGTAGGTTCGGATTTCGTGAGACGTGAACGTCCACAAGCTCGGTCCCGCCGCGCCCGTTGTAGCGCCAGCGCACGTCGTTTCGGCCGCGCGCTCGAAGGCAGCGATTGCGGTACGCGACCAGGTCCTCACCGGGATTGCGGGGCGGATTGTCAGCCATCGCGGTTCGAGCCTCGTCCATTCGCGGCAAGTGATCGTGTGGCACTGGCGATCAACCCTTGCACCGAGGGCGGCGGAAGGTCCTGCCGGTCCGACGCCGACAGCTGCCGAGCGAGCGGTTTACCGAGGCGCCATGGCGTAGCTTCCTCCATCCAGTTGATGACGTGGGGCACGATCTGCCCGTGGTATGTGCACCGCTTCCGGGCATCGGTGAGCCCGGCGAGAACAAGCGCCCGCTGGTAGCCTGCGAGTTCCGCAGCGGCGACGGTGAGCCACTCGGCCGCGGCATCCTCGGACATGCTGACCGGCCTCACGAGCGCAAGGCAAGCTGCTAGTTGAGGGACGATCTCGCTAGCCTTGATGAAGTCGTTCGAGTGCGAGTTGCGCTGCACTGCGGGTGCTTCCGCCGCGACCTTGTCGATCTGAGTTTCCATAACCGTTTCCTGCTGCCTTTCTGGCCTCCGCCTGGAGGGCCTTGCTGATCCATTCGAGGGGGTCGCTTGGTCGCTCGACCTCGCACCGCGGGAGGACGGCGAGGACGATGCTGTCGCCGAATTGTTTTCGCCATCGGCCGATGATCGATCTGGCTTCGGCATCGCGCTTCCCGCTCACCGCCAGTTGGCGAACACCGGTGTCGAAGATGATCTTGACGGCATCGATCGCCTGAGGGGACTTTTCAGCCGACGCCGCGTCAGCGGCGTTAGAACCGTCAGGTTCTAACGTATTACTAGGATGTCCCTGTCCCTGTCCCTGTCCCTGTCCCTTGGAGCCTTTGTCACGCGTGACATTGTCCTCCTGTACGCGTGACAGGTCCGTGACGTTCTCGGCTACGCTCGCGGGACGACCGAGCGCTTCCCATTCGTCAAATGACGGAGATTGCAGCTTATTTTCCGGGTTGCGGGCATTGTGCTGGCGCACCGCGGCGCAGAAAGTCCGATGCCTTTGGCGCAACTTGCCTGTCCAGCTTTCGATGGCCTGTTCTGCGACTGTCTTGTGATAAAGTCGTCCGTCACTGCACAAAACGAAGCCTCGAAGGGCTCCTTTTCGGTGTTTGTTCCATGTCCGCTTGTCGCGTCCGAGCCCGACCAGGCGCATCAAAACGGTGTCATTGTCGGGCAGACTGCCGGCCGGAATCTGGTGCCACGAGGCTGCCCAGAGCAGCACCGCGTACCAGCACGTCTCCGGTTCCTCTTCGGCCGCGAGGTCGCTGTCGCGCAGCCTCGCTACCTGCAATGGCATGAACGGGAAGTCCTGCAAATCGACCTCCGAGGGGACAAGAGGGTCCGGCAAACTCATTCCTCGTCCGCCATGATTTCGCGCCGCACGGCGATGCCAAAGGTCCCCAGGAAGCCGTCACTGGTACACAGGCCCCAGGCGAAGCAATCGTCCATGAAAGGCCCACTGATGCGCCATTCTCCGCTGTGCTCGTTCTTCTTCGACTTGAACGCCTGCCTCAGTTCGTCGGCGAGCTCGGGCGGCAACTGCATCGCGTATTCGTAAGGATCGGGCAGGATGGCGATCGCGCGCATCGCCTCGCGGTGAATTTCATCGAGTTCGGCCGATGTCGGCAAAGGCGGCTGCCAGCCCCGCGCAAGATCGAGCAGCAGCTCTTCGGCTCGCGGCGCGTTCATGCGGAACCACAGATCGCTGTAGCGGGCGATGGGATGGTTCATGCCGGCATATCCGAAAGCGGCTTACTCATGCGCGGCAAGGCGTAGCGGCGCTGCTCTTCACGGAGCATTTCGAGCTCATAGGTGCGGCGTCGTTCCGCCGCGTCCTGGCGCAACTCGACTATTTCCTCAGCCTTCGGGCGAAAACGAGGCAGTCGGGACGGCGTTGAGTGGGGCCGCGTAGCGATCGTCTGCCCAGTGTCGCAAATGCGGATTTTACGCCCGTTCGCCTCTCGTCTCACCTCGATCAGGCCCGCGTTCTCCAGGTCGGAGATAATGCGTGAAGACGTTGCCGGGCTGTTGAAGCCCGCATCCGCGGCAATATCGTTGTTCGTAGGGCATGGACGGTCCTTGTCGGCCGCTCGGCAGAGGAGTTTGTAGACCTTGTGCCGGTTGTATGCTGCGGCGCTGTAGGGAGACATTAAGCGGCCTCCACTTCGGTATCGGCCGATTCACGCGTACCAGCATCGATCAGGTCAAACAGCGTCGGTGCGCTGCGCTTCGCGTCGTTCTCGCGAAGGATGCGCACCCCGTCCGCGAAATAGCCCGGGTTGAGCTCGCTGGCCCAACCGACGCGGCCCTTCATCACGGCGCGCAGAGGAACCGTCATCAGCCCGCCGAACGGGTCGTAGACTACGTCGCCGGGGTTGCTGTCGAACTCGATAATCCGGTCGACGATATCGAACTGCAGCGGGCACAGGTGCATCTCGCGTCCCTTGGCCGCCTGCTCGCCGTTGAGCGTGCGCATGCGCGCTACATCGCTCCACACCTCGGGGTGCCATGCATGCGGCGGGAGAAGAGCGAAGCCGGGGGGCAGGCTTTTCGCCTCGTCGAGCGACTGAGCGATCGCGACGTGGCTCTCGTAGTCGTAGACGCTCGACGTCGAGTGCTCGCGCCACTTGCGGAAGATGCCCTTGGCGTCGAGCCCGCGGAAATCCTCAGGTCCAAGGAGCCGGTCGCCGCTGCTGCGCCATTTGGCGTGGGCATCTGTCTGCCAGCGGCCGCGGGGATAGTCGGTCTTGTCGTGCACCACAGGATCGTCGGCGTAACCATCGCTGTTGTCAGTCGGCGCCTTGCGGAAGATCAGGACGTATTCCGGCATTCCGACCGACATGCGGCTGCCGTCCTTGCACTTCTCGCTCCATCCGAGCCGGTAGGTCTGGTTGTTCTCCCTGACCACGTCGGTTTCGACGGTGATCATGCCCATGTAGTAGAACCCGTGGCGCCGGTAGTGCTGGATGCAGTCGGCGTGGAATGGATCGACCGTCTGAAAACCCACGCCCTCGAGCCCGCCAGGCCGGGTCCGGTCCTTCACGTGGACGTAGAGCTTGCGGCCAGGTTTCAGCACCCGCAGCAATTCGGGCGAGAGGTAGTCCATCTGCCGGAAGAAATGCCCGTTGTCGTCGCTGTGGCCGAAATCGTTGTAGCTCGGCGTGTATTCGTACTGCGTCGAGAACGGCACGCTGGTGACGATCAGGCCGACGCTGCTCTCGGGCAGCTGCGCCGTCTGCAGAACGGTGTCGTTGCGCCAGACTTTCCAATCCGGCCCTTCCTCGCAAGCCGCTCCGCTCCCATCCTCGCTTGAGCGGGCCAGGACGTCCTTTGCGCCTTCGAGGCCGAGCCCGTAGCGCCGGATGATCTCGCTCATGCGGGCGCACATCTCGTCGTGCCGCTTCCACTTGCCCAGCAGCACGTCCTTCACGCTGCGCTCCGCCTCGGAGTGGATCAGGTCGATCCGAACGCGCTTCGTCTGTTGGAAGCGCTGAACCCGGTGAATGGCCTGGATGAAGTCGTTGAACTTGAACCCGACGCCGAGGAATATCGACCAGGCGCAGTGACGCTGGAAGTTGCAGCCACTGCCGGCGAGCACCGGTTTGGCTGCAAGCTCCTGAACCTCGCCGTCGCTGAACGCGAGGATGGTCTGTTCGCGCTCGTCGAGGGGCTGTGCGCCGTAAACAGATGCGACACCCGGCACCGCCGCTTCGATCGCGTGACGCTCGGCCTCGAGGTCGTGCCAGATAAGCCGGTGCGCATCGGGATCCTCGGCGCGGAGCTCGAGCAACTTCTCGACCCGGCCTGGCAAACTCTCGCGTTTCTCGGCCGCGGCAGAGACGACGCCGATCGCGTCGGTCTTGAGTAACCGCTGCTGCCCGTCCTTTTCGGCGCCGGCGCGCGAGTGATCGCTCGGAACTTCATGCCAGCGCACGTCGAGCGGCGGCAGGTCGTAGCCATCGTCTGAAAAGCCAAGGTCGCTCGGCCGCTGGATGAATGCGCCCCAGCTGTTCACCCAAAGCCAAAACTCGTCTTCCTTGTGCGGGTGGATCGTGAGCTGATCGGCCTTCTCGCTGTTGCGCTTGAAGAACCGGGTCTTGGCCTGCCCCACGTCCATCACGCCCAGGAACGCGGCATAGGCGAGCAGCTCGACATACTCGTTCGGGCTCGGCGTGGCGGTAGCGACGAAGCGGAATGGGATGCCTTCGCCCTTGATCGTCGCATCGCCGCGCCGGTCGTCGCCGGCGAGTTGCGCCATGAACTCGCGGAAGGTCTTCGTGCCGCCGAAGCCGCGCAGACAACTCGCCTCGTCGAGCGAGACGCCGGTGAGTATCGACGTGTCGATCTTCCCCTCGCGCACGCTCTCGTAATTGGTCAGGAAGATGCCGCGGAAACCCTCGACCCCGCGCGCCGTGAGGATCTCGTCCGTGGTGCGCACGAAGCACACCGGAATGCCGAGCTTGGCCGCATCGCGCTTGAACTCGGTCACCACTGTGAGCGGGATGACGATCAAACACGCCGGCCATTCGCCGCCGTCGCGGGCGTGCACAGCCTCAGCGACGAGGCGCATCGCCTCGAGCTGAATCATCGTCTTGCCGAGGCCGAAGTTTGCGAACAGCGCGCGGCGCCCGCCTTCGACCAGCCACTTCACTAGGACCGGCTGATGGCGATGAAGGATCGGGTTCACCTCACCGGCTTCGATCGCAAATCCTTGCTTCGGAGCGGCAACTGCCTTGGCGGCGACGAAGTCGAGATAGGATGTGGGCGCGTTCATTGTGCCGCCCCCAGCGCCGGCCGCAGCACTTCTCCGGCTCGCCCGATAGTCACCTCGACACGCCCCGGCTTCTCCGGTTGCGCGAATGACATGGATGGCAGGAACCGCGCGTCGTTGATGCCGAGCGCTTCCGCAATGCCGTCGATGTACGGCTTGCAGCGATTCCAGAAGTTGCATCGGTCACCGCGTCGGTCGGGCGGCACGAAGTGAATGTGCATGGCGATATCGCCTTCGGTCGGAATGATCGGACGGGCAGCTAGCGTGGCATCGCGGGCCCACGCGCGATGCTTCGCAGTCGGCCCGGATTTCGCGCGCCAGTGCCCCTTCGCGTGGCCGGATAGGCTGGACGGGGGGAATGGGAGCACAATCGGATGCACGTCAGGCGGCGACGGCGAGCGGGAGGTCGAGTTGCAAACCCACGGCGGCGCAGTAGGTCGCCAGCACCGTGTCCATTTCCGCGCGAGCGTCGGCCTGCATCTTGCGAAGCTTCACGACCTTGCGAACAAGGGCGGCGTCATAGCCGACCGCCTTGGCCTCGGCGTAAACGTCGCGGATATCGTCGGCGATGCCCTTCTTTTCTTCCTCAAGGCGTTCGATGCGCTCGATCAGCAGGCGCAGGCGGTCGTCGGTGGTATTGGCCATGGCGGGTTCCTCTGGTGGGTGATTGTGTCCGAGCAATTCGAAAGCCTCGGGCGGCGGGGGATTTTTCGCGTCGGCTGCGAGGTGAATGCGGCCCTCGTCGGGGCCGATGATGCCGCCCGTCGCTGCGGAGGCTTCCTCGAGAGTCGCGCCTGAGCGGATAGCGATGCGAAACTGCCGGAGTTGCTGCGAGCCGCCGGTCATGCCGCCGCTCGCAGTCGTTCGATGCTGGCGATGTAAGCCGTCAACGAAGCGGCCGCGGCTTTCAGGCTAGGCAGCGCGTCCAGCTTTTCCTTCGGCAACTCCGTAGAGCCGCCCGGACTGTCCGCCCGGCGCATGTCGCAAATTGTCGCGACGGCCCGCGCCATATCGCTCAGTGGATCGACCTCAGAGGTGGAGAGCGGATGCGCGGTCGCTCCGTAGAGCGCGTTGTAGGGATCGACGTAGCGAGCGCCGTAGACCGCGCCGATCTTGGCGATGGTCAGAGCGTTGAGGTCGGCCGTCTCGTTCCGGGCGTTGCGCACCGTGCCGATGGAAACGCCCACGCGGTCGGCGGTGCACTGGTCGGTTTCGCCGTGATCGCGCTGAATGTCGCGGATGATGTTCGCTATCGCATCGCGCAACTGCTTTTGCGTCGGCATGGCGATCGGCAACAGGACATTGTCGCTACGCACGGGCATTCTCCGCAGGGTGAAAAACTGTGTCGAGAGAAAGCCCCGCCGGGACGTACGAAGGAGGAGGGGAGACGCCCCGGCGGGGAGACGCGGCGGGGGTCGCGTCCGCCGCATCGTTCGGTGTGAGGGGCGGGACGACGCCCGCGTAGACCAGATCCTCGCAGCCGCAGACGCTCTGCGCGCAGGCCTTGCAGCTTGCGGCGGGGTTGAGTGCGGACCTGTACGAACCGGGAGGGGAGGCGGTGTCGATCATGCGGCGCCTCCACGGGGAGCGCTTCCATCGCTCCCCGCTTCGGCTATCGTGCTGGAGTCGAAGACAGCACGAAGGGAATGGCTATGGCCAACACGAATACGAGCGAAGACGCTTACCTCATCGCCCGCACGAGCATGGACCTCGCGTTCGGCATCATCGAACGCCTCGCGGAGCGGAAAATATTCGTCCAGCAAGACATCGATTACATCAGGTCGCGCGGATACCCGGCACCCGGAATCAGCAGCAAGGCCGACAGAGATATGCTCGCTGACCATATTAAGCAGACCCTCGACGCAATTGCTCTTCGATGTCGCTCCTGAGGCCGTCCAACCAGCGCTGAACGCCGTGTTCCTCGTTGACGCGGTTCGACGCGTCTTCGTTGGCACGAACGAGCTGCTCCTTGCGGGTCTCTCCCGGCAAGGCCTGAAGCGCCATCTCCGCCCGGATGAGCGGAATACCGTCGAGCAGGCGGCGTGTGTCGCCGACGCCCGCCGCAACCGCGATCTCGACCTCTTCGGCCATCATCTGGCGAAGGAAGGCGATCTGCTCCGCGGTGAAAGGCTCCGGCGCGCTCATGCGGCGGCCTGTTCGGGGCTGGACTCTGGACAGCCGTTACGGAATCCTGCCGCATGCAGATCACACCGGAGTGGGTTGGCGTCGTGCTGACCGCTATGGCAATGAGCGGGGCGGCTGCGACGTGGTTCGAGCGCAAGCGCGCCGAAGCGCGGCAAGCGATGCCCATCGTGCGAGCGGCATGGAACCCGGAACACCCCTTCGTCACGATCACAGTCGTCAACCGGCTGAACGAAGACCTGTTCATCGATCGAGCAGAGGCCAAGGCAGATTTCATCGAGACGCGGCACGCGCCCGGCGAGGGATGGGAATACACCCCGCCTAAGGTGGTTCGGGTGCCTTCGCCATTGAGGCTCGATTGGCATGTTCGGGCCGGCGAAACAGCGACGTTCGACCTGGGTTTGTCGAACCGGAACGCTCAGCGATGGATACGTCTGACGATGTCCTCCAGCTCGCGCACGCTGCGCCGCAAGCGTCTTTCGGTCGCCGACAACCAGAAGCCGTAGAGCATGAGGAGTGCACACAGGATGACGACGGACCATTCGGGTGGCCAAGGCATAGGGTGCTCCTGTGAAGATGGGTTGCCGCGCGCTCATGCCGCCTCCGCTTCGCCGGTGGGGGTGAGACCAGAGCGCCGAAGAAAATCGCTTTGCCAAAGCTCAAGCGAGACTTCGCCGTCTGTGGCGGCGGCGATCTTTCGCGCCTGCTCGATATCGGGGAAGCGCTTCCCGTTCCGATATCGGTTGATTGAAGCCTGCGTGCAGCCAGCCTTTTCGGCCAGCGTTGCCTCGCTGTTTTCCTCACGCTTCAGGTATGCGTTGAGTGTCTCTCGGTAGGTGGCCATGAGCGCGGAATATACCGAAACGGTATGCTATGGCAATACCAGTCTGGCTATACCGCCCATTTTCCTGGGCGGGCAGAATATGCCGATGGGGTATTTGGACCGCTTGGCCTCGATTCGGAAGGCAAAGGGATTTACGCAGGCCACGCTTGCGGAACGCCTTGGCGTAGAGCAGCCGACGGTCCAGCGATGGGAAACCGGAAAGCGCGAGCCGGATCTCGGTCAGCTTATCGAGCTGGCGAAAGCGCTCGACGTCGACCCCGGATCCTTGATCGACGAGACCGTCGCAGTCCCGATCGGTCCGCGGCTGTTCGTGAAGGGTGAAGTCGCAGCCGGCGTCTGGCGTGCAGCGCTGGAGATGCCGCAGGACGAATGGCAGAGCTTCACCGGTCGCTCCGATGTGACTGCGGCGCCGGAACATCGGTTCGGCTTGCGCGTGGTGGGCGACAGCATGGACGTGCTCTATCCCCCGGGAACCATCGTCGAATGCGTGTCGGTGTTCGGGCACGTCGAGCCTGAGCCCGGCAAGCGCGTTGTTGTTGTTCGCACCAACGAGAGCGGCGAGGTTGAGGCCACCGTGAAAGAGCTTGTCGAGCAAGACGGGGAGCTCTGGCTGGTGCCTCGCTCGACAAACCCGGCCCACTCACCCTATCGTGTAGGCGAGCCTGAGCCTGGCATTCGGGAAATTCGCATCGCCGCGGTCGTCGTCTCGTCGGTTCGACCCGAATAGTTCTCGCAGATGGAGCATGCTGAAATGCGGTATCTCGTACCCACTCTCTCCTTGATCGCGATTGGCCTCGCTGGGTGCGCTTCGATGGACCCGGCATCGAATGGAGCGGTCAAGAGCCTCGGTGGCGGCCAATACTCGCTTTCGGAGATGGATATCCTCTCTGGCAACGTCGCCGAGCACGCGGCGCGATTCTGCAGTGCGCAAGGGAAACGACTGCAGGTCGAGGGCAATACTACGCAGCAGGGCCTGGCTTCAGGTTCCAACTACGCCGTGCTCATTTTCAGCTGCAGCGAGTGATCGCGCGCTGGCTCCGAGGTCGTAGCCAGCCCATCCTTGGTCACGAGGTCGCCGGTGGGGACATCGCTGCCTTAGGCCTTCAGGATTGGTGGCTTGAGACCTTCTCCAAGGCCGATCGAGACTGGATGGCGGAGACATATGCCCCGCTCGGCGTCGTCGCCAGTATCGCTCCGCCAGCCGCACGAGTCGCTCAAGCTGATCGGCGGCTCGTGGAAGGGTGGGGCTGCCACACCGAAACCAGCCCGTTCACCTATCTCTCGATGCTGGCGACATGGTTCAGCACACCCGGCCACGAGCACTGCGCGATAGCATTCCTCGAAAAGTCGGTTGAGTTCTACTCCCCGGCCATCTCTGCTCTCGACCGTCATTTCGCCCTCGCGAACCATTGCGCGGTCTTTTACCGGTGGCGCGACAGCGTGCCGGGCGCGCTGGAGAAGGCGATCGCGGCCTGCGAGATGTGCATTGCGATTCACGAGCAAGCGGCGATGGAAGCAAAGGAGTTCTTCGGCTCCGTTCCCGCCCACGCGTGCTTTCGGCAGCTTCGCATCATCGAAGAGAAACGCGGCAACTTTGATCGCGCAATCGAGCTTTGCGAACAGGCGAAGGCCGGGGGCTGGGCGGACGATTGGGATAAGGCCATCGCTCGAATCCGGGCGAAGAAGATGAAGGCAAAACGATAGCGGCGCCAAAAAACATACCATAACGGCATATTCTGTGTTGACGCGTTAATACCGTATCGGTATATATATCTCCAACGAACGGAGATAGCCGATGCAAAGCCAGTCCCCCACCATCCGCGACAACTTCGGCCTGACCGCCGAGGAACGCTACGGCGCCGGCAGCGCCTACGGCTTTGTGATCGTGTCGGAGTGCGGCGGTCGCATCCAGCAGGGCCAGACGTACTACGCCCGTCGCGAGGATGCCGAGGCCGATGCGGCGTGGCAGCCGAGCGAGGGCGTGACCTACCGCGTCGAGCAGGTTGTCACCGCGGCGTGCTCGCTGCGCCATTCCTCACGCATTCCCGAGTTCGAGAAAGCCGCCGCCGAGCAGCGCCGACACAGGGCCGAGCAGGCTGAAATCTCGCGGCTCGTGGGCAAGGGGTTTTCCTACTGGGACGCGCTGATGCTGGCGAAGCACGGGGCGGGGAGGCTCGCGGCGTGAGCGCGATCTCTCCCACCGGCACCCCGTGGCAGGTCAAGCACGACTTCGACCTTGAAGGCCAGACCACGGTCATCGGCAACGTCGACGGCGAGATAATCGACGGCACGACGCACCACACCTTCGATTTCGTGTGTCGGACAATCGACGAGGCAGACGATAGCCAATCGCGCTCGGTTGCGGTGGCCAATGCCGAGTTCATCGTGCGGGCGGCGAACAGCCATGCGAAGCTGGTCGAGGCGCTCAGGCGCTGCGTTCAGTCCATGGAAGGGGATTGGGAGCGCACCGACGTTGTCGAGTTCGCCCTCGGCGTCCTGCGGAATGCCTGCGGGGGTGCAGCATGAGCGTCCTGCAGCACATAGCCCGCCCCGGCAGCGCCTTCCGCGCCGTCCAGTTCAAGGCGTGGCAGGTTCTCGCCGAAGACCAGGGCAACCCGCGCCACGAGGCAAAGCCGGTCGATCTGCCCGAATGGGTCGAGACCGCCAAGGATGCGGCGGATTGCGCCTGCACCTGCCTGATGCACAAGTCCTCGATCCTCGTGCTGCGCAGCGACGCGAGCCTTCGCCCCGAGCGCCGGCACCTGCTGAGCGTGTTCGTGGTCAGGAAGAAATCGAACCCCGGATGGGTGCGCGGCGCCGACGGCAAGTCCGTGCGCGAACATCCCGAATATCCCGAGCTCGTGATGCAGGTGTGCGTCGGCGAAGGCTTCGACCCGGTCGAGCCGTGGACGATGCGCGACGGCAACGCGGTCGGGGCTGATCTTTCGCTGGTCGAGCAGTGATGCGCCCCGTCGCCAACCTCCTCGCCGAAGCCCGCGCCCTCGGCCTGCTCCGCAGTCTCCCCGGTGACGCCGCCGCCATGGCGCTCGCGTTCGCCGCGCTGGCGGGAGTGTGGATCGCCACGCCTCCAACCCTTCCCGAGCCGTCCTCTGGCGCATCCCCAGTAGCCGCGCCGGCTTCCCTCGCTACCGCCGAAGAGGCCGGTGGTAGCATCGGAGACGGGCGGTGAGCCGCGCGTTTCGCTCATACACTGACAGCACTGCGCCAGCGCCTGCTCGCGCGGGGTTCGACGCCTCGACGCCGGTCGAAGGCTTCTATCGCTTCCGCCTGCACGGCGGCGCGGTCTGGGGCGTGGTCAAGGTCTGGTACGGCCCGCCGCACGACCCGGTTACCGGCGAAGAGCTGGACCGGTCATGGCGCTGGCAGGCCTTGTTCAATGGCGAACCGATCGACGTCGAGCGCGTCTGGCCGGTCTGCGCCAAGCATCCCTCTACCGAGCGTGACTACCGCCTCGCCTGCAAGCGCCAGGACTGGGCGAAAGAGCATGCGCCCGATTCCGCATACGCCGACCCGCGCGCCCGGCACGACCTCTTGAGCACGCCCCTGCCATTCTGACGGAGAAAGACCATGGCGACCAAGCCTGTATTCGATGACGTTCAACCCTGGCCCGAAGCGGCAAAGCCAGCCGATGGCGGCATGGGTCACAACCGCCCTCCCGCAGAGGACGACGTGAAGGCGCAGTTCCGCGAGGAATTGCTCACCGCGAAGCCCGACTTCGACACGCGCCTCGACCAGATCGAAGCCGCCGCCGACCGCGTGCAGGTCACGGACGACGAAACGCTCGGCCGAGCCGGCGACATGGTGCGCATCATTCGTGCCACCGACAAGCTGGTCAGCGAGACGCACACCAAGGTGAAGGCGCCGTATCTCACCGCAGGCCGCGTCTGCGACGCCGAGAAGAACGCGCTGACCGGACGGCTCGCGGGCGCCCGCAGCAAGGTCGAGCAGCACATGAACCGCTATGCGCAAGAGAAGCGCCAGCGGGAGATCGAAGAGCAGCGCAAGGCCGAGGAAGAGCGCCGCCGCCTCGAAGAGTTGGCGCGCGAGAACGAACTCGAGGAAGCGCTGCCGCCGCCCCCGCCTGTTGCCGCTCGTCCTGAGCCGGTGCGCAGCGACGGCGGCGCGACCGTGTCGACGCAGGTCGACTACATCTCGACCGTGGAGGACTATTCCAAGGCCTTCCGCAAGGTGAAGGACGACGCCTCGGTTCGCGAAGCGATCGACAAGGCCATCCAGCGCATCGTCAAGGCCACGAAGGGCCAGACCGCCATCCCCGGCGTGCGCATCGACGAGTGCGCCAAGGCGCTCGCTCGCTGAATTACCCGAACCGAAAAGGAACCCCGCCCATGCAGTTCGTTGCCTGTAAATTTCGCCCCGAGGATTCCCGCTCCTACACCTACGAATGGGAGGGCGAGCCGCTAGCCATCGGCGACACCGTGAAGGTGCCGGACCGCAGCGGCGATGGCTGGAAGCGCGTCGAGGTCGTCTCGATCAGCGATGAAGCGCCGCCGTTCGCCTGCAAGCCGGTCCTCGGCAAGCTCGAACCCGAAACCGAAACCGAAACCGAAGGGGTCGCCGAACCGGAGCGCGAGCGCGATGCTCTCGACGATGCCGACGACGCGCTCCTGCAATCCTTCCTGGAGGACAAGTGACATGGAAATTGTCAGCATCAACATCAGCAAGCCGCAATTCGGCGCCAACCACGGCAAATACAGCGCGGCGATCAAGCTGCATGGCGGAAGCAACTATCCGGCCGATATCAACATCGGAATCCCGGACGAAATGCTGCAGCCCATCGTGGGCATCATTCAGCAGGCCGTCGTCGATAGCATGGCTCGCAGCGCGGCTGAGTTCGCCGAGAACGTCGCAGCGTCACTCTCCCCCACCATCGAGCACGAGCAGATCGAAGATGCTTCTGCCGAGCAGGAGACCATCTGATGAACGCCCCCGCTCAAAACCTCGCCACCCGCGAGCCGTCGCCGATGATCGAACTCAAGCACGAGCTCGAAAAGCGCACGGAATCGTTCCGCATGGCCCTGCCATCGCACATCAAGCCCGAGGACTTGCAGCGCACCGTCCTGATGGCCGCGCAGCAGAACCCGACCATTTTGCAAGCCGACCGCCGCAGCCTCATCCTTTCGTGCATGAAGGCGGCGCAGGACGGGCTGCTACCCGATGGCCGCGAGGCCGCGCTGGTGCCGTTCAACACCCGCGAGAAGGACGGGCAGGGCAAGTGGATCAGCGTCAAGCAGGTCCAATACATGCCGATGGTCTACGGCCTGCGGAAGAAGATCATGCAGTCCGACGAGATCAGCGTGATGCAGGTCGGCGTGGTCTACCGGGCCGAATACGAGAGCGGCCGCTTCCTGTACGAACTCGGGATGGAACCGCCGGTGCGCTACCGGCCGGACCTCGCGCTCTCCGACGAGGAAACCGCCGACGAGAACATCGTTGCCGCGTTCTCGCTGGTGAAGTTCAAGGACGGGTCCTGGTCGGCGGAAGTCATGCGCCGCAGCGAGATCGACAAGATCCGCCAGCTTAGCCAGACCGGCGCGATAGGCCAGACGGTCAAGTTCGGCGCCAACAAGGGCAAAGCGATCGATCCGAAGGGCCCATGGGTCGATCACTTCGCCGAGATGGCGAAGAAGACCGTCATGCGTCGCCACTCCAAGGTGCTGCCGATGAGCGGCGACATTTTCCGTGACGTCGAGGGTGACGAGATCGATCGGGCTGCGCGCTCTGCGGTCGCTGCACTGGACGCCGTCGAACCCGACGCGCCTGTTGCACTGCCGTCGAACGACGAACTCGACCAGGACGATCAGCACGATCCCGAAACCGGCGAGGTCCGCGACAGCCGCGGCATGACCGAGGTCGACGAGGAAACCGCGCGCAAGCTCGACGCCGGCGAAACCGACGACGACGAAGCCGAAACCGAAGGCAAGCCCGAGCAAGACGAACAAGCCGGGGAATCGGTCTCCGACGAAATGCTGCGCAAGGTCCGCGAGCAGATCGCCGCCGCGAAGAACGTCAAGGGCCTCGCCGCGGTGGAGCAGGAATGGGTTAACAAGCATCGTATCGCCTTCGACGACGAGACGGCGGGCGCGGTCGACAAGGAATTCGCGGAGCGGCGCAAGGTGCTGCAGGGCGGGGAGAAGGGCGAATGAGGAGGATTCTGGGCCTCACCGCCGCCGCATTGGCCTGTCGGCTCGACTTAGCGGCGTTCGAACCTCTGCCTACGCCGCCGAGTCACCCCTCCGGCAATCTGCGCCCCAAGAAGAAGGCGCTCAAGGACCGGCCTCGCAAGCGAACGAACATGGTTCGGCATTCGCAGCGAGTGAGGCGTCGGCATCGCCGCGCCAGAAGGGTGGCGCGCTGATGCCCGACACCATCACCATCGCCGAGCGCGTCCGCAAGATCATCGCCGAGCACCTGGGCGTCGCACTCGAGCGCACGACCAACGATGCCGAGCTGATCGACGACCTCGGCGCGGACAGCCTCGACGTCATCGAAATAGCGATCCGGATCGACGACGAACTCGGCACGGACACGGAGGACGACGACTACAGCAAATGGCGCACGGTCGGCGACGTCGTGCAGGTGATCGAGAGGAAGCGCTGATGCCCTCCGCATCCCCCTTCGACCCGCTCGACCGTCTCGAACCCGGCGAAGATCGCTTCCCGATCCGCGAGAAAGACCCCTGCGGCCCGGCGACCATCACCTTCTGGGCTCACCAGCGCCGCAACTGGGCGATCAAGCTCTACGGCTCCAAGCCGGTCGGCGATGCCAAGCGCTTGCTCGATGCAGAACTCGCGCAGTGCGCCGAGGCCGATGAAAAGGCGCTCAACTGGTCGGAACGCCAGCGCGGCGGCGAAGCACCCGCCGAAGAGCAGCGCGCGACCTACAGCGGGTTTCGGCTCAGCGAAGAGCAGGTGGCGCAGGCGCGGCGGCTCAAGCTGCAACAGGACCTCGAGAGGAACCTGGCCGAGGCGGACTATGCGGCGCACGAACTGTTGCAGATCGACGGCCCCGCGGTGACGACCGAGCAGGCTGAACTTGCCGAGCAGATCCATGCTCTCGCGGTCGGCGCGCGGCAGGCGAGGGCGGCGTGACGTGCCCTGGCAACGCAACGAGGGCCACATGCCGCCCGAGGCCGAAGGCAAGCGCGTCCGCGTTCGCCTCAGAAACGGTCTCGTTCCCGTGGAAAGCTGGCCTGCCGATGGGCGCGGCGCTTGCCGCTGGTCGCTCACGCGGGAGGGCAGACGGTCGCGCAACTTCGATATTGTTGAGTGGAGGCTCGCTGACTGATGGCTGACAAGACGAAGATCGAATGGACCGAGGCAACCTGGAACATCGTCAACGGATGCTCCGTGCACTCGCCGGGTTGCACGAACTGCTACGCGATGAAGCTGGCTGGCACGCGGCTGCGCAACCATCCGTCGCGCTCCGGACTGACGCAGGACACGAAGGCTGGGCCGGTCTGGACTGGCAAGGTTCGCTTCAACGAGCAATGGCTCGACCAGCCCCTGCGCTGGCGCGCGCCGCGGCTGATCTTCGTCTGCGCGCACGGCGACCTGTTCCACGAGAGCGTGCCCGACGAATGGATCGACCGGGTGTTCGTGGTGATGGCACAGAGCCGAAAACACACATTCCAGGTGCTGACCAAGCGCGCTGGGCGGATGCGAGAATACCTATCGAGCTTCAAGGCTGCGCCAGCGTGGGATGGCTACGTCACTCGCGACGGCAAACCGGCCAGCGGAGGGCCGGATATGAACCCGAGCGGGATGCCGGTATTCTCGCCGGATCGCTGGCCCCTCCCGAACGTCTGGCTGGGCGTCTCGGTCGAGGACCAGCAGCGCGCCGACGAGCGCCGCGAGGACTTCGCCGCTACGCCCGCCGCGATCAAGTTCGTCAGCTATGAGCCTGCGCTGGGCCCCGTCGATTGGCGCGGATGGGAGTTCGTCCACCAAATCATCAGCGGCGGCGAGAGCGGACCGAAGGCACGGCCGAGCCATCCCGACTGGCATAGATCGGCGCGCGATTTCTGCGCCGCGAACGGTATCGCCTATTTCTTCAAGCAGTGGGGGGAGTGGGCGCCTCTCGATGCCCTTCGCCTCGATGGCGAGCCTGCGGTGACGGATGGTCCGGTAACGACCCGCAAAGGTGACGTGCGCGACTGGATGAACCGCTACACGACCTTCGCCAACGATGCTGGCGCCCTTCGGCTTCGCGGGTATAGCTTCACGCAGCACTCGACTGATCTCGTCTATCGTCTCGGCAAGAAGCGCGCCGGGCGGCTGCTCGACGGCGTCGAGCACAACGGGATGCCGGTCCGATGAGCGGCACCGGCACGATCCCCGCGCCCCGCGCCCCGCTGGCCGCAGCGCGCAGCCCTTTCGATATCTGCGAATGTGGCGACTACCGGCACGACCACGAAGGCGGCGAAGGCGCTTGCACCCTGCCGCCCGACACCATGCCGGGGTTCAAGCCCTGCCGCCGGTTCAGGCTGGCGCTGGCGAGCAAGGCGAGGGCGCAGGCATGAGCTCCGCATTCTCGCTCACCACGCCCGATCCGCGCTTCGATCCGCACGCGCCCGTCATCGTGAACGGCTTTCGCTTCGAACCCGGCGTGCGGCCCTACGTCCCGGGCGATCCACGCGGAGCCGAGGCCCTGCAGATCGACGATGACGCGCTGCGCGAGAGGTTCCGGCGCGAGGATACCGAGGTTCGCGCTTTTGTGTCCGGCGCCGTGATCGGCGTCACGGTTTCGCTGCTCGCTTGGGCGGCATTGCTCGGAATAGGGGGCTGTTTTGGCTGACATCGTCGCCGTCACCTTCACCGTCCATCGCGGCAATATCGACAAGGAAGGAAACTCCTGATGCTCATCGAAATCAGCTTGCCCGGCGTGCCCGAGACGGCCCCCATTCTGAACGATCTTCTCGGCCTGAAAGTCGTGAAGCGCGGGCAGACGGTCAGCGGAGGCTTCGACTTCGTCGCGCTCGAAAACACCGAGCTGATGGCCGTTGCCGCGGTGCGCAGCCGGCAGGCCAGGAACAACCGCGAAGTTCACGAAAGGGCGCTGTCGTGAGCGAGGAACCGGCCATGACCGACCGAGCCGAACTTGAAGCACTGGCCGCACAGGTCGAGGCTGCGACGGGGCCGGATCGGGAGTTGGATGCGCTCATTCACATCGCCGTCGACCGCGCGGGGGGCAATCCCATTGCCGCTCCGGGAGGCTGGTGCGTGGGGAGCAAGCAGTACGTCAATCCGATCAAGGCCCCCGCCTACACCGCCTCGCTCAACGCAGCGATGCAATTGGTGCCGGAGGGGTGGAGCGTCAATATCGTGCGCACAGCAGACAGCCGTTTTGGCAATGCGAACCTCTACTGGTTTCGCGGCGGCAGTCATATCCCGGCAAGGCGTATGAACGGAGCAGCCGCCACTCCCGCACTCGCCCTAACCGCCGCCGCCCTCCGCGCCCATGCCAGCGAGGCCGATCATGGGTGATGTTGAGAGGATAGCGAAGGGGCTGACTGAGGCGCAGCGGCGGTGCGGCAATTGCCGCCTTTGGGGTGCCAACTTCTACCCGCGATACAGGGGATGGCCTGTCAACACAACCTGCGCCGCAGATGCGGTCATGGACCTCCCGGCGTCTTTCATTCCTAACCGCCAAACCATGAACGCGGGTGACGGCGAAGGCTGCATTTGCTGGCAGCCCGTCCGCGCCCACATTCAGGAGCAAAGCAATGACCAAGGATGAACAGCTTGCGGCGTGTCCGTTCTGTAGCGGGGCAGCTGAACTACGGTCGTGGGACTGGCCTTATGAGAGGCATCAGGTCCGCTGTTCAAAGTGCAAAGCCCACGCCCGCGCAAGGATGGCCGTCAAAGCCGAAGCCATCGCCGCATGGAACCAGCGCCAGCCCGCCAGCGATGAAGTGCTGCGGGAGGCGCTGCGAGCAGTCAAAGGAGCCGCCTATTCGGTAGCGCCCGAGATCAACTCGCGCGGCTACAATTGGAGCGAGGCATATCTTGACCAAGCATTGCCGCTTGTCACCGAAGCCCTTGCCCACATCGACGCACGCCTTGCTTCCGCGCCGGATGATGGGCTGGTGGAGCGGGTGCGCCGCGTGGTGCAGCACATCGAACGATACGAAGGGCAAGAGACTTTCACAATCGCCGCGTGGCAGCTTGCCGAACTGGACGCCCTCGCAGCCCTTGGGAGCAAGACCGATGGAACAGAATGACAGCAACAAAGTGGGGGCGCTTCCTTCGGACCGGGCCGTCGTGAACGGAGCCGCAAGCGTCTCCGCCCTTCGGGCTTCCGTCCCTAGCTCGGATATGCCTGTTATCTCGATGTGGCAGCCTTACGCCTCACTCCTGTTCGCTTGGGATAGCAGTGTAGGCGACTTCGCCAAGGCGTTTGAGACGCGCAGGTTTCGCCTGCCTGAGCGCCTGATCGGAAAGCCGATAGCCATCCACGCAACACAACGCTTTGCGCCCGATAGTGCGATCACCCCCATGCTGCACGACCTCTGCTACGACATGTTCGGCTGCGCCTACAATCACAGTCTGCCGCGCGGTGCGATCATCGGTGTTGTCGAGTTCGCCCGCGCCCGTCGCACCGAAGACGAACGCGCGCACCAGCCCGAAAGCGAGATAGCCGCGGGCGATTGGGGCGACGGTCGGTGGGCATGGCCCGTGATGCGGGCCGACCTGTTGCGCGAGCCGATCCAAGCAAAGGGCAAACAAGGTTGGTGGCGCTTTCCCGCGCAAGCGATGAGCGCCGGAACGGCTGAGACTTCGCAGGAGGCTCAGGGGCAAAGCCCCGCCAGCGCGGTCCGCCAGGATGCGCCCAATGGAGGCCAGCATGGCTGAGGTATCGCAGGAAGCCCGAGAGGCGGCGGACGTCGCGATCCTCGACACGCACACCCTCGTCGTCGGCGCATCGGGCGCAGGCAAGACGGTCACCGCCAAGGACCAGGTCGAGCAACTGCTCGAGGCCGGGCGGCATACCTGCATCGTCGATCCAACGGGCGTCTGGCACGGCCTGCGCTCGGCGGCCAATGGCGAGGATCCCGGCTTCCCCATTCCGATCTTCGGCGGGGCAAACGGCGACGTTCCAATCTCGCACGAACAAGGCGGGAAGATCGGCGAGATTATCGCGAGCGGCGTCTCCGCGATCGTCGACCTCTCGCTCATGGATAGCGACGAACAGCAGGAGTTCGTTCACTGGATGGTCGCCGCGCTCCGCAAGAAGCCGCGCGGCAACTTTCACCTGGTCGTCGACGAGGCCGACGAGTTCGCGCCGCAGACCAGCCCCAGCAAGGCGGGCGAGGCCGCGAAGCGCCAGATGGAATGGATCGCCAAGCGCGGCCGGGTGCAGGGCTTCGTGCTCACCGCCATCACGCAGCGCCCGGCGGACATTGCCAAGTCGGTAATCTCGCAGATGCAGACGGTGATCGCGCACCAGCTGATTGCTCCGGCCGATCAGGATGCCGTGAAGGCATATCTCAGGGCCAACGCCGACAAGGCGACGATGGCGACCGTCATGGAGAGCCTGGCCGGCCTCGCCCGGGGCGAACGGTGGGTTTACAGTCCGCGGCTCGGCATCCTCGATCGCGGCATATCGCAGATGCCGCGTACCTTCGACAGCAGCCGGACGCCTGAGCCCGGGGAGAGTGTCGCCGAGCCGAAGATGCTGGCGCAGATCGACCTGGGCGCGATAGCAAAGCAGTTGGCGCCGCCGAAGGTCGAGGATCCCGGTGGCGAGCGTTTAACATCTGCCACCTCTGACGAGGTCGCAAATCTTAAACGGCGGGTGGCCGATCTCGAGACCGAGCGTGACGAATTGATAATCGAGCGCGGCGTCGGCCAGCAGCAGATCGACGCACTCACGGCTGAGAACCGCGCGCTGCGCGACATCATCGGTCAGGCATTCGCTGATTTCCAGCGGATCAGGCCGGCGCTCGAAGAAGCTCCTGCGGGCAACTCCGAATCGACGGAGAAGGAACCCGGCACCGCCGCAATGACTTCGCGTCTGCGTATGCCATCGACCCCGGAGGGGCGGGCAGATACCGAGGAACAGGTACAGGGCCGGCAGGTTGGGACTGCCCCCGCAGGGGACTATCCGCCGCGCTGGCAGCGCATTCTCGACGGGATCGCTTGGGCCCAGCGTCTCTTGAAGCGTGACACGGTGGAGCGGAACATCGTCGCTTGGCTGGCCGACATTTCCCCCAAGATCTCAAGCTACGCGAACGATCTCGGCGCGATGCGAACGAAGGGCCTGATCGACTATCCGTCGCAAGGGATGGTGGCCCTCACTCAAAGCGGCGCGGCGACAGCGAACTGGCCGAAAGAGGCCCCGAGCCGAGTAGCCCTTTTCGAACTCATCAAGCGGCGCCTAGAGCCACGGCATTGCCGCATTCTCGACGCCTTGTGGGAGAGCGGCGACCAATACCGCAACGACCTCGCCAACCGTGCCGCAATGTCGCCTTCGTCCTCGAGCTTCGCGAATGATCTTGGCCGGCTCCGCACCTTGGGCCTCGTCGACTATCCGGAGGCCGGCAGGGTCGGCCTGGGAAGGGTGCTGCAGTGAACGCGCCGGCGAACCTCCCCCAGCTGCTGACCGAGGACGAGGCGGCCGAAGCTCTGCGCCTATCGCCCCGCACCTTGCGCGACCTGCGAAGCAAGGGAATGATACGCTACATTCGGCAGTCGCCGCGCAGAATCGCATACTCTCCGGACGATCTCGCCGAATACATCGAAAAGCAGCGCTGCCAGGATGAACCGCCATGTCGCTCTACAAACCCGCGAAAAGCAAATACTGGCACTACGACTTCCGATTCAAAGGTCATCGGCATCACGGCTCTACGGGATGCACGTCGAAGCGCGACGCAGAACGGTTCCAGTCCGAAGTCCGGCGGAAAGCGGCGCTAGGCGAGGATGCGAAGCCGACTATCGCGATCGATGATGCTTGCGGCGCCTGGTATCTCGCCAAGGGACAGCACCTGCGCAGCGCCAAGACCATCTTCTATCAGCTGGACAATCTCGCTCAGGGGCTGGGCCCCACGCGGCCGCTGCACGACATTACCCTTGCCGACCTCGACTGCTACATCGCGAAGAGGCGTGGCAGCGTGAAGAATGCCAGCGTGAACAGAGAGACGGCCCTTTTGCGCCGCGTCATCGAATGGCACGAGGCTCGCGACTTCGAAGCGCCATCGATCAAATGGAAAGAGGTCAAGCTGCGCGAGCCCAAGCCGGTAACGCGCACCCTCTCGGCCGAGGAAGAGCATCGCCTTTTCGCCGCGCTTCCTGAAAGCCTTAAACCGATCGTGCGCTTCGCTCTCCTGTCAGGCCAGCGCAAGAGCGAGATCGTCACCCTGCGTTGGTCTGACGTGGACCTCGCGCAGGCGAGAGCTACGGTCTGGGCGAAGGGCGGCCGGCGGCACACGTTCCCGCTCACTCCGCAGCTGATCGCCATGATCGCCAATCAGCCGAAGGCCTGTGCCCAGGTGTTCACCTATGTTGCCGAACGGTCGGCACCGCGCCGCGATGATCGGCCGCAGCGGGTAAAGGGGCAGCGCTACCCGTTCAGCCGGCAGGGATGGGATCGCAAGTGGCGCAAGGCGCTCAAAGAGGCTGGGATCGAAGGCTACCGGTTCCACGACAACCGCCACACCGCCGCGACTCGTACCGGATCGATCGAGGCCGCAAACCAATTGCTCGGTCACTCCGATTACCGGACGACGCAGCGCTATTTCCACCCGGGCGAAGACAGCGTGCGCGAGGCGATGATTGCAGCCGAGTCCCGGAATAGTCCCGAACCGCTCGATGAGAGCGCCGAAAACACAAGGAAAGCCGCCAATGACGAATGATCGGACCTCTGCTCCCAAAGCAGATGCGCTACCAGGCTGCGCTACTCCCCGACCTCGTTTCGCGCGCTGCGGTGGTGGGCCCGGCAGGATTCGAACCCGCGACCTAGCCGTTATGAGCGGCCAGCTCTAACCGCTGAGCTACAGGCCCCGACCCGCTTGCGCGGCGCACCGCTTAGGCTGCGCTCCGGCGGCTGGCAAGCGTCCTAGCGCATCACGGACTGCATGATTCCGCCGACGCTGGTCGGGGCGACGCCGCAGCGCTCGCAATAGGCGAAGGCCTCGCGGAACCAGCCGTACAGCGCGTCGAGGTCGCGGTCGGAGCGCACGTAGGGCGTGTGACCGGGCTGCAGCGAAGGGCTGTGAAAGGAAAACACCAGCAGCGGCAGCCCGTCGTCGACCGCGATGTCGATGGCACGGATCGCCTCGTCTATGCCGACGCCTTCGGGCGTGAGCGAGATGCGTTCGAGCAATCCGAGGCGCGAAAGCACGCCGGGCAGGTGCGGCACGCGCTGGCTGAGCGGATACAGTGCGCGCCCCTGGCGGCGCAGCATGCCCCAGTAGACCGTGGTCAGCGGCAGTTCGAGCAGGGTGCGTTCGCCATCGAGCCAATAGGGGGACAGCGGGTGACGGCTATAATCGGGACCGGCGCCGGCCGAATAATCGAAGTTGGCCCGCACCGAGGTGTCGATCGCGATCCCCTCGTCGCTGAGAATCTGCGCGGTGTTCGGACCCGTCCCATAGCGCCCGGCGCGGTAGATAAGCGGCGCCGTGCCGAAAGCCTGCTCGATCCTATCGCGCAAGTTGCCGAGCTTGGCCGCCTCGAGTTCGCGGGGCAGGTTGCCGGCAAAGCTATTGGCTGGGGTCACCTCCTCGTCGTACGGTGGATTGACCCAGGGGTGCAGCTGGACTCCGACCTCCGCCTTGCCGGCTAGGACGGACGGGCGGAGTATTTCGGCGGCGAGTTTCGACGTCGCAATCGGCCAGTCGACGAGATAGATCGGGACCACGTCGAGCGCCTCGCAGAAAGTCTGGAACTTGGCCAGCCGGGTCAGGTGGTCGAGCGTATGGCCCTCCCGTGCGAGCGGCTTCGACCAGTCGAATTCCTCCTCGGTATCCACGGTCAGGATGAAGCGGCGGCCGAACTGCGCGTCGAAGCGCGCATGCGATCCCGGCGACGGTGGATCGGTAATCGCGTGCATGGGCGCTGGCACCTTTCCGCGGCCGCTCAGGCGGTCGATACGGCGCCACCGCTATGCCCGGCGGCGGAGCCGGTCAAGGCTGGCAGCGAGAGGACCAGTGTATCGTCCTCGACCGTCAGCGATCCGCCGGCCGCTATCGCCTCGGCGCGTGCCAGAC
The DNA here is from genome assembly GCF_030657335.1 of Croceibacterium aestuarii. Lineage (NCBI taxonomy): Bacteria > Pseudomonadati > Pseudomonadota > Alphaproteobacteria > Sphingomonadales > Erythrobacteraceae > Croceibacterium > Croceibacterium aestuarii. The sequence goes on along the minus strand of NZ_CP131039.1, from coordinate 2,769,387 downwards.
GCAGGGTGAAGCCGCTGCCGAACATGCCTGCAGTGACCGCCGGCGCCTGGGCCGGGGCGGCCGCGCCGAACGGGTCGTCGGCGGCAAGGCCGACCGGCAGGTCCATCGTCAGCGTAACCCACTCGCGCGAGCCGCTCAGGGTCAGTTCGATGACCTCGCCGGGCGCCAGCGATCCGGCCAGCGTGGCCAGGATGCGCCAGCCGAGCACCGCGCCGTCGTCTTCCCCGAGACGGACCGCGAAGCCCTCGCCGGAAACCAGCAGGCGCATCCTCGCGCCGCGCGGACGGGTAACGCCCTCGAGGCGCTTGAGCGTGCGCTCGATTGCCAGCCGCAAGTTGCAACCGTTTTCGGAAAGCTCGGCTTCCCCGCTCTCCAGCCGCACGACCCGGTCGATCTCGTCGAAGCCCGCGAGCAGACGGGCCGAATCGACTCCCACCGCGGCGGAGAGCGCCCGATACGTGTTCGGCGCCGGACCGAATAGCTGCTGCTGGATGATTTCGGCGAAGCCCTGAATGGCGTTCACCGGGGTGCGCAGTTCGTGCAGGACTTGGCGCATTCGGTCGGCGGGCCCGCTCGCCACGCTTCGCACCGGGCCGCCGAAAGAGCGCCGCAGCCGCGCATCATAGCCGGTGAAAGAACCGGTCGGTCCGAAGCTCGGCGCGGCGTCGATGATCCATTCGCCGGCTATCGCGGCGACGCCTTCTAGGCGGACCTTGCCGCTGCGGACCGGCTGGTGGCGGCGCATGGCGGCCCGCGAGGCGGAGTCGAGCACCTCGGCCGCAGCGAGCTCGAGCCCGACGAGCAGCGGCGCAAAGCCGGGCGTCGCCCAGCCTATCCGGCCGGTCACGTCGATGGCGATGTCGCAGCTCGTGCCGTGTTCCCGGGCAGGATCCGGCGCTCCGTCGCCGAGCGGCAGTCGCGGGTCGAGCGCGGCGGGAGCAGACCTGCGCGCCTGCTGGAACGCTTCGATGCGGCGGACGAGGGCGGAAATGCCTTCGCCGTTGGATTCGGCGGAGGAGGCGTGCGCTTCCGCTGCGGGAGCTGCGGTAGTCGGCGCCGGGGCCCGCTGCGCAGGCTCCGCTTCCAAGACCGCGGGCCCGTCAGGGTAGGGCAGGACCAGATCGCGCACCCCGAGGCGCGCCAGCAAGGCCCGCGCCTTGCCGGGCAGATCGCGGCGGTGGCGCAGGAAACCGCGCGCGGTGACCGGCAGTTCCGGAATGAGTTCGACCCATTGCTCCTCCTCGAGCCGCGCGGTGGCCATCGCCGCCGCGGCGGCCTGCGGATCGCCTTCGGCGAGGTAGGCGAGGAGCCGCGGGTTGCGCAGCCTCAGCCACGGTTCGCGCAAGATCCGCGACTGGTCGGCGGCGGGAAGCTGGTCGGAAATCTCGGCTAGTCGCGCATAGGCCGCCGTCACCAATGGGCCATTTGCGCCGGGCGGCATGGTGCCGAGCAGATCGAGCAGTTGCCGGTATTGCGTACGCGCCGCGCGCTCGCCTGCTGCGCCAGAGCGCAGGACAGTAGCAAGGCGGTCGTCGAGCAGCATGGAATCTCCGCGCCCGCGCCGGTGCAGGATGCACCGCGTGGAAACCAAGAATTAGCAAAACGGTTATTGGGTGAAATGCGAAGCTCTGCACCGTTGCAAAGCGGGACGGTTACGAGCATACAAAATTATATTTCCGCTAACGGTTCGCTTTTAGCGGTTAGTTGCGGCTTGGGGATCGGGGAAGCAGGCGCAGCCGCGCCTTGGAGCAACAAATATGGCGACTTTGGACAAGATCGACCGCCGGCTGTTGGCGGAACTTCAGGAAGAAGGGCGCGTCACCAACGTCGAACTTGCCCAGCGCGTCGGACTTACCGCTCCGCCGTGCCTGCGCCGAGTGCGCGCACTCGAGGAAGCCGGGGTCATTCGCGGCTACCACGCCGATCTCGACCCCTCGAAGCTCGGTTTCGCCATCACCGTGTTCGCCATGGTCAGCCTCAAGAGCCAGGCCGAAGAGGATCTGCGCGGTTTCGAGGACCACATCAAGACGCTGCCCGAGGTGCGAGAGTGCCATATGCTCAATGGCGAGATCGACTTCATTCTCAAGATCGTCAGTCAGGATCTGCAGAGCTTCCAGGAATTTCTCACCAGCAAGCTCACACCGGCGCCGAACGTGGCGAGCGTAAAGACCTCGCTGACGATCAGGACCTCGAAGCACGAACCTGGCGTGCCGCTGGAGTAACGACTAGCCCGACTCTCCGCCGTCATCGGGCGATCGGAAGCGTTCCGACCAGATCGAATAGACGAAGGTCGCCGACCAGGTGATCAGCATGAATCCGCCGAGCGCTTCGAGCATCACCAGCATGCGAATCGGCCCTTCGGCGTGCTGCGAGGTGAAGCCGAGCGTCGCGAAGGTAACGCCGGAAAAATAGAGCAGCGCCGCCATCTCGCTGCCCGTAGCATGGGTGATCGTGCCGGCGTCGGGGGCGAGCATGACCAGCCAGTACATGCCCGCGGCGATGGCGATTTCCGACAGGTGCAGCAGCATCAGCGACCAGAACGTGAGCAGGATCGCGAGAAAGCCGTTGTCGCCGCCGGAGGGTTTGATGCGCTTGATCAGCAGCAGCCCGCCAAGGTGCCATGGCGCGCTGGCGAACAGCAGCACGAGGCCGGCGCCGAGCACGAGCCACTCGGTCGCAGTCATCGCGCCAATCCGCCGCCAGCCGTCAGACTTCGTGCTCCTTCATCCAGTCTTCGAGCCACTTGATCGAGTAGTCGCCGCTCAGCACGTCGGGCTGTTCGAGCAGCGCGCAGTGGAGCGGGATCGAGGTCTTCACACCCTCGATCACCATTTCCTCGAGCGCACGGCGCAGGCGCATGATGCAACCCTCGCGCGTGCGGCCGTAGACGATCAGCTTGGCGATCATCGAATCGTAATAGGGCGGGATGCGGTATCCGGCGTAGAGCCCGCTATCGACCCGAACATGCATGCCACCGGGAGCGTGATAGGCCGTCACCAGCCCGGGGCTAGGGGCGAAGGTCCGCGGGTCCTCGGCATTGATCCGACATTCGATGGCATGGCCCTTGAACTCGATCTCGTCCTGCGAGACCGAAAGGTCCTTGCCGTCGGCGATGCGGATCTGCTCGCGCACCAGATCGACCCCGGTGATCGCCTCGGTCACCGGGTGCTCGACCTGCAGACGGGTGTTCATCTCGATGAAGTAGAATTCGCCGTCTTCCCACAGGAACTCGACCGTCCCCGCGCCGCGATAGGCCATGTCCCGCATCGCCTTGGAAACAACTTCGCCCATGCGCTCGCGCTCTTCGGGGGTAATGACCGGGGAGGGGGCTTCCTCGAGCACCTTTTGGTGGCGGCGCTGCAGCGAACAGTCGCGCTCGCCGAGGTGGATCGCGTTGCCGCGACCGTCGCCAAAGACCTGAAACTCGATGTGCCGGGGGTTGCCGAGATACTTCTCGATATAGACGGTGTCGTCGCCGAACGCGGCCTTGGCCTCGTTGCCGGCCTGCTTCATCAGCGTTTCGAGCTGGTCGGGATCGTTGCACACCTTCATGCCGCGTCCGCCGCCGCCGCTCGCGGCCTTGATGATCACCGGGTAGCCGATTTTCTTGGCGATCTTGGCCGCTTCCTTGGGATCGCTCACCGCGCCCTCGCTGCCGGGGACGAGCGGCAGACCGAGCGCGCCGGCAGTGCGCTTGGCCTCGACCTTGTCGCCCATGGTGCGGATGTGCTCGGGCTTGGGGCCGATCCAGGCGATGTTGTGCGCTTCGACGATCTCGGCAAACTGGGCGTTCTCGCTCAGGAAACCGTAGCCGGGGTGGATCGCGTCGGCCTGGGCGATCTCGGCGGCGGAAATAATTGCCGCAACGTTGAGGTAGCTATCCTTGGCCGGGGGCGGGCCGATGCAGATGGCGTGGTCGGCCAGCCGCACGTGCATCGCGTCGGCGTCGGCAGTCGAGTGCACCGCGACCGTCTCGATGCCCATCTCGTGCGCCGCGCGGTGGATGCGCAGCGCGATTTCGCCGCGGTTGGCAATCAGGATGCGCTTGATCGCCACGGTCACGCCACCACGACGAGCGGCTGATCGAACTCCACTGGCTGGCCGCTGCCGATCAGGATTTCCTTGACCGTGCCGGCAGCAGGCGCGGTGATCGGGTTCATCACCTTCATCGCCTCGACGATCAGCAGGGTGTCGCCGGCCTGCACCGCGTCGCCGACCTTGACGAAGTCGGAGGCGCCGGGCTCGGGTGCGAGGTAGGCGGTGCCGACCATCGGCGACTTGATCGTCCCGGCGGCGTTGCCGGCAGGTGCCGCGGACGCTTCCGCCGGTGCGGCGGCGGGCGTGGGGGCGGGGGCATGGGCTGCGGCAACAGGCGCGGCGGCGACCGTCTGGACGGGAGCTGGAGCGGCCGAGCGCGCCACGCGAATGCGCTGGCCGCCGTTTTCCACTTCGATTTCGGTGAGGCCGGTTTCGGCCAACACGTCCGCCAGTTGGCGAACGAGCTTGGTGTCGATGGTCATTCCGGCCTTACGCCCGGCTGCGGCCTTGGTTTCCGCCATGTGCGCCTCATTATCTGTCCTGGCGCCCGCCTATGCGCGCGCGCCCGGGCTGGCAAGGGGGCAGGCGATTGCAGCTAGAGCGCCGCAGCCTTCTCCAGGGCCACGACGTAGGACTGGGCGCCGAGCCCCTTGACCTCGTCTACCGCCGCCATGCCGACGTAGGAGACGTGCCGGAAGTCCTCGCGGGTCATGGGATCCGACAGGTGCACTTCGATCACCGGCGTCGTGATCGAGCGAATCGCGTCGAGGAGCGCGATCGAGGTATGGGTGTAAGCCCCCGCGTTGAGCAGGACCGCTTTGGCCCCTTCGGCCTGCGCTTCGTGCAGCCAGTCGACCAGGTGCCCTTCGTGGTTCGACTGGCGCATGTCGATCTCCAGCCCCAGCGCGCGGCCTTTGTCCTCGAGCATGCCGGCAATGTCGTCGAGCGTGTCCGAGCCATAGATCTCGGGCTCGCGCAGGCCGAGCAGGTTCAGGTTGGGGCCGTTGAGAACGTAGACGGTCTGAGTCATGCGCTCGGATTAGCGGGAAGGCGCGTCAGGGGGAAGAAGCCGAAGGTTCGCCGCCGGGTCAAACTGCCGGTTTTCTCGGCCGCCGGTGGAGGAGCCAATCGGTTGGTCGCGCGTTGGTCCAGCAATCCCTTTTGAAGAGAGGAGCGCAGGCATGGAACCGACAGCACGAGAGCAGACGCAGCATATCTCCGGACACGACCTCATCCTGTCGAGCCGGGTCGTCGGCACCCGGGTCTACAACCGCGAGGGCGACCACCTCGGACATATCGACGACCTATCGATCGAGAAGGTCGGTGGGCAGACGATCTACGCCATCATGTCGTTCGGCGGCTTTCTCGGCATCGGCGAAAGGTTTCACCCGGTGCCCTGGTCGCTGCTCGACTACGACGTCGAGAAGGGCGGCTTCGTGATTCCCCTGGACAAGTCGGCCCTCGACGGTGCGCCGCACTACGAAGCGGCAGAGATCGCCGAGCTTGGCGGTCCCAAGCACCTAGCATACGGCGACTCGATCTACGGATACTACGGAGCTTACGGAGCCGTGCCCTATTGGTGAGTTCGGGGCATGCCGAGTGCTGCCCACGCGCGGGGAAGGGGCACTTTGGACGCATAACGCCGGCTGGGCTGAGGCGAAGGAACCCTGGCCGACCTATGTCTCCGCCGCCTTGACCTTTCCCCACTGCCGAGCCGCCGTATAGCCGAGATAACCGGTGCCGAAGAGGGCGTAGAGCGGTTCGGGCAGGCCGCAGAGGTAAGCGTTCATTCCGGCAGCGATGTCGCGGGCGGCTTCGGGGCGGACAGCGGCGATCAGACCCATCGGCAGAGCCCAGAGGATCATGGCGTACATTACGTAGAGAAAGCTCGGCCGGGCGCGGCTGGTCCACGGGTCGCGCGACTGCGCTTCGGCGACGATGGCAGACAGGCGCGCCTCGAGCTGCTTGAGCTCCTGCGAGCCTTCCAGTTGCAGCAGTTCGAGCTTGGCCCGTTCGCGCGCGGCCTTGTCGGGGATGACCTTGTCGATGATAGATGCGATGGGGCCGATAAGGCCATCGAGCAGGGGCATGAGAGACTCCGCTTGGTTATGAGCAGAGAATACATGAACCGATATGGTTCGTGTAGGAAAGTGATTTCTTCGCAGGTGGCCGTTCGATCGAATCGCGTGGCCGCGTAACAACGTCGAGTCGCTGCAATGCGGCGGATCGTGGGCGGCTGCCTTCGCGCAGGAGCCAGAGATATGCTTGCGCAAGGGGGTTCGAGCGCGCCGCGACGGTCTTCGCGTGGGGCAGGTCGACGTGGAATGTCCACAGACACTCCCGAGTCTCGTGCCACTGGTCGGGACGACAGGATTCGAACCTGCGACCCCCACACCCCCAGTGTGATGCGCTACCAGGCTGCGCTACGTCCCGTTCCAGTGGAGGCCGGGCCTATAAGGCGGACCTCGTGGCAAGGCAACCCGGGCTGATTGCACCAGTGTTGCATTGCTGCTACGCGCCTCGCCGTTCGGTGCACGGGCGGCCCTGGCCCCCTTCACAAGCCGCTTCGCAACACCACTTCACCTGATCATAATGGGCGAGAGTAATGCTTGATATCCTTTCCGCCGGAACCGCGGGCTCGGCACCCGGCTGGACCGGTTTCCTGCCGATCGTCGGCATGATCGCCATCTTCTGGTTCCTGATCATCCGACCGCAAATGCGCCAGCAGAAGGAACACAAGGCCAAGATCGCCTCGGTCAAGAAGGGCGACCAGGTTGTCACCGCCGGGGGCATTGTCGGCAAGGTGGTCAAGGTCGACGACGACTATGCCGAGGTCGACATCGCTCAGGGCGTGCGCGTCAAGGTGATCAAGCAGACGATAGGCGATGTCGTGCCTCCCGGCGGCAAGCCGGCCAACGACTGAGCTCCGACGCAGGATAAGCCGCAGACATGCTCGATTTTCCCCGCTGGCGCCGTATCTGGCTGTGGTCCCTGACCATCCTCGCCGCGCTTGCCGCCATTCCCTCGCTGGTCGTTCACACCGGCGGCACGTGGCCCTCCGCACTGCCCGATACGCAGATCAACCTTGGCCTCGATCTGGCCGGCGGCAGCCGCATCCTGCTCGAGGCGCAGCCGACGCAGGTCGCCAAGCAGCGGCTCGAATCGATGGAAGAATCGGTCCGCGCGTCGATGCGCCAGGCCGAACCGCGTATCCGCACCGGCAGTTTCTCGGCCACAGGCGGGAAGCTCTCGTTCGTGCTGCAGGATCCGGCCCAGGTCGACCGTGCGCGCGACCTGATCGAGCCGCTGACCACCGGCGCCGGCCTGTCGGGCCAGCGCGATTGGACCATCGATGTCGTCGACGGCAACAAGTTCGTCCTGACGCAGACCGAAGCCGGCCTCAAGCTCGCAGTCGACCAGGCGATGGACAGCGCCACCGAGGTCGTGCGCAAGCGCATCGACGCGCTCGGCACGCGCGAGCCGACCATCATCCGCGAAGGCGACAACCGCATCTCGGTCGAAGTCCCCGGCCTCGACGATCCGCAGGCGCTCAAGGATCTGCTCGGCCAGACCGCCAACCTTGAATTCAAGCTCGTCGATACGACCGCTCTGCAATCCGACATTCAGCAGGGCATCGCCCCTCCGGGCAGCGAGATAGTACCTTACGATCCGAGTTCGCCCTATGCCGGCCAGGCGATCGCGGTGAAGCGGCTCGGCGGGATTCGCGGCGACATGCTGACCAACGCACAGCAGTCGTTCAACCAGCAGACCAACGAACCGATCGTCAACATCACCTTCGACAGCCAGGGCGCGCGCAAGTTCGCCGACCTGACCAGTCAGAACGTCAACAAGCCCTTCGCCATCATCCTCGACGGCAAAGTGCTGTCGGCGCCGAACATCAACGAGCCGATTCTCGGCGGGACGGCGCAGATTTCCGGCGGCTTTACGGTCGAGAGCGCCAACAACCTCGCCATCTCGCTGCGCTCGGGCGCGCTGCCTGTCGATCTTACGGTGATCCAGCAGGGCACTGTCGGCCCCGAACTGGGTGCCGACTCGATTGCCAAGGGCCTCCTCGCAATGGGAATCGGTGCCGGGCTGGTCATCGTCTTGATGATCCTGACCTATGGCCGTTTCGGGGTTTATGCGACGATAGCGCTGGTCTTTAACGTGCTCATGCTGGTCGGCATCATGTCGATCATGAAGACCACGCTGACGCTGCCCGGTCTCGCCGGTTTCGTGCTGACCATCGGCGCCGCGGTCGACGCCAACGTGCTGATCTACGAACGCATCCGCGAAGAGCGAAAGCGCGGCAGGCGGGTAATTGCCGCTGTCGAAAACGGGTACAAGGAAGCGAGCCGGGCGATCTACGACGCCAACATCACCAACTTCATCGCCGGGGTTCTGCTCTTCATGTTCGGCTCGGGCCCGGTCAAGGGCTTCGCGATCGTGCTGATCGTCGGGCTGTTCACCTCGGTCTTCACCGGCGTCACCCTGACGCGGATGTGGGTGGCGCAGTGGCTGCGCAAGGCGCGCCCGAGCGACATCAGGATCTAACGGACACAAGCTATGCGCCTGATCAAGCTGATTCCCGACAACACCAACATCCACTTCCTGCGCTGGCGGGTGCCGTTCTACGTGATCAGCATGGTCCTGATCGCCGCCAGTCTGACGCTGGTTTTTACCCGCGGCCTCAACCTCGGGGTCGACTTCGTGGGCGGACAGCAGGTCCAGGTAACCTTCACCGGCGCTGGCGATGCACCCATTGCGGAGCTTCGCCAGAAGGTCGGCTCGCTCGGTTACGGGGAGCCGGTAATCCAGAACGCCGACGGGCCCAAGTCGGTCAACATCCGCTTCCGGCTTCCGCCCGAAGTGCAGGAGGATCCCAAGGCCTCCGATGCGATGACCAGCCAGGTCACCAACACGATCACCAACAACTTCCCCGGCGCACGGATCGACGACCTCTCTGCCGTTTCGGGCAAGGTCTCGGGCGAGCTGTTCAGCACCGCGATGTGGGCTCTTGGCCTCGCGATGCTGGCGATCTCGATCTACATCTGGGTGCGCTTCGAATGGCAATTCGGCGTCGGCGCGCTGTTCGCGCTGTTCCACGACGTCAGTCTCACTTTGGGCATGTTCGCGCTGTTCCAGCTCGAATTCGACCTCAAGATCGTCGCCGCGATCCTGACGATCATCGGTTATTCGCTCAACGACACCATCGTGGTCTACGACCGCATCCGCGAGAACCTGAAGAAGTACCGCAAGATGCCGCTGCCCGAGCTGCTCGACCTTTCGGTCAACGAGACGCTGGCGCGCACGGTGATGACCTCGCTGACGCTCCTGCTGGTGCTTGCCTCGCTGCTGCTTCTGGGCCCGGCGAGCCTGTTCGGCTTCACCGCGGCGATTACGCTCGGCATCTTCGTCGGCACCTACTCGTCGATCTACATGGCCGCGCCGATCCTGATCTGGCTCGGGGTCACCGGCGACAGCTTCGTGCCCGGCGAAGCCGTCGCCGATGCGCAGTCCGCCTAGGACGTTTCGACGATATCTTCATAAAGACCGGCCAGCGCTTCGGCGTGGGCCGGCCAGCTGAAGCGCTCGGCGGTGGCGGCGACTGCGTCTCGATCGGGCGGGTGAGCCAGCAGCGCTTTTAAGGCCGTCGCGATCGCCCCGGCGTCGCGCGCTACGATCGTCCCCGCGGCCTCGCTGCGCACCAGTTCGCGCGCGCCGCCGACGTCGGTGGTGACCAGCGGACACCCGCAGGCCACTGCCTCGACCCAGGCGTTGGCCAGGCCCTCGCTGGCCGAGGGGAGAACCATGGCATCGGCTGCCGAGAGCAGTACCGGCAGCAGGGTATGGTCGAGCGAACCGAGGAGATGCACGCGGCCGGCCACTCCGAGCCGGTCCGCCAACGCGCGCAGCCTTGCTTCGTCGGGTCCCTTGCCGACGAGCAGCAGGTGCGCTTCTGGGAACGCCGGCAGCGCCTCGATCGCAAACGCCTGCCCCTTGCGCGGGATCAGCGCGCCGACGCAGGCGAGCAGCGGGGCGCCGGGGGGCAGGGCGAAGCCGAAATGCTCCGCCAGCCGCACTCGGCATTCGAAGCGGTCGAGCGGGCGAAACAGGTCGCGGTCGAGCCCGGTGTAGTGCACGCGAACCTTCTCGGCGGGGAAGCCGAGCGCCTCCATGTCGTTCGCCAATGCGTCGGATACCGCCAACAGCCGGTCGGCCCGCCGCGCCGCCTTGCGCATCTGGCGAAGCGGTGAGCGCCGCCCGCCCCAATACGAAATGTCCGCGCCTCGCGCCTTGATGGCCAGCGGCACCCCGAGATCGGCGGCGATGCGCGCCGCCGCCGGCCCGTCGGGATAGAAGAACTGCGCGTCGACAAGGTCGAAGGGTGCGGCCTGGTGCAGGTGGCGGGCAAGCGGCAGGATCTTGCGCGCGATCAGCCTGGCGTTCCAATTGCCGCTGAGCCCGGGCAGCAGGCGGAACGTCGGGCGGTATATCTCCACCCGGTTCGTTTCGCCGTTTGTCGCCGCCAGCGCGAGCTCGCGGTAGTGGCCATAGAGCAGCGGCGGCAGGCCGATCGGATTGATCACCGTCACCAACCAGTCGCCGCGCGCGGCCAGCGACTCCAGGCTGCGTGCGACGAAGGTGCCGAAGCGCGGACTGTGCGCGTTGGGATAGAGCGTCGCCAGCGAGAGCAAGCGCCTCACAGCTTGCGAACCAGCATTTCCGCGACCGCAAGCCAGGCCGGGTTGTCGATCACCACCTGCCGCTGGCCCGCGCCCGGCGGGAGCAAGCCGACCAGCGTGCCCCGTCGGTCGATCAGGCGGCCGAAAGCGAAGCGTCCGCCGGAGCGGGGGACGAGCACGTCGCGGTTGATGGCTCTGCTCGCGTCTTCGACCGGCAGTTGGCGCAGCCACAGCTGGTCGCCGCTGCGGTATTCGCCCTGGCTCGCCTCGACGACGAGGCACAGCAGCGGTGCGCCGCTGTCGAGCTCGGTCGGCAGGATCGCATCGCGAGGAGCAGGGAGCGCCTCCGCCCCGGCGTCGGTGAGCCGGGCGACGACTTGCGGCGTCTCGGCGTCGCGGCCCTTGAGGATCATCTCGGGCTCGACCCCGAGCGCGGCGGCGATGCGGTTCATCCAGTCGAGCGAGAGGTTGCGCATGCCGGTTTCGAGCCGGCCGATGGTCTGCGGCGTGGTCGGCGGATCGCAGGCTTCCGCCACGTCGGCCAGCGTCATCCCCTTCTGCTTGCGGACGTCGCGGATGCGGTTGATCACGGCTACGCTCCCTCTCGGACGGAATAACCTAATTGGTTATTATACTTTCCTACATGAACCGCGCTTGTCAAGAGCGGAGTCCCCTGCCGCCTGGAGATTCGCATGACGAGAAGACTGGTCCAACGTGAACTGACCCCCGAAGGACCCCGCCATCGTGGCGGCGCGGCGCCGCGTCGCCGCAGTGTCACGGTCAATCTGGCCGAATCTCCGCTCACCTGGCTCTATGCCCGCGGCCATCTCGACGATCGGCTTTTCATCGCCGGCGAACGCCTGCGGGCCGATTACGAGCGCGCGGGACTTTCCCCCGGCGTGACGATGCGTTGGGACGTGGTGCGGATCCGCAGCACGGGCCAGCGCGGCCTCAACCCGAGCGAGAGACAGATCGCCGCCCGCCAGCGCTTCGACGGGGCCATCGCCGCGGCGGGCAAGGGGCTCGAAGACATTCTCTGGCGCGTCGCCTGCGCCGGCGAGAGCGTGCCCGCGGCCGAACGTGCGCTCGAATGGCCAGTGCGCAGCGGCAAGCTGGTCCTCAGGCTTGCGCTCGACCGGGTGGCCGATTTTTACCGCATTTCGTGAGCGTCTTTTTTGCCTCTGGACCCTGTAACACCCGGTCCATGTTTAGCGGCGGGCAATCGCGCCCATGCCGTCGGGGCCGCCGCGGCTAGCCTTCGACCCGCTCGGCCAGGTCGAGCCAGCGCTCCTCCGCCGCGTCCTTCTCGGCCCGGGCATTCTCGAGGCCCTTGGTGATGGTGGCGAACTTTTGCGGATCGCTGGCGTAGAGCGTCGGATCGGAGAGGATTTCCTCTCCGCGGGCGATCGCGGTTTCCAGTTCCTCGATCCGCTTGGGCAGCAGGTCGTAGTCGCGCTGGTCCTTGTAGGAGAGTTTCGCGCTCTTCGCCGGGGTGGAGGAAGGGGGCGGTGCCGCGTCCCGGTTCCGTTCGGCGCGGGGGGAGGCCTTCGCCGCATCGCGCTCGCGGCGCTGCTTCTGCCAGTCTTCGTAGCCTCCGGCGACGATGTCGACTCGGCCGCTCCCGTCGAGCCCGAGGGTAATGGTCACCGTGCGGTCGAGGAAGTCGCGGTCGTGGCTGACGATCAATACCGTACCGTCGTAATCGGCGATGATTTCCTGCAGCAGGTCGAGCGTCTCGAGGTCGAGGTCGTTGGTCGGCTCGTCGAGCACCAGCAGGCTCGAGGTGCGGGCGAACTCGCGCGCCAGCAGCAGCCGCGACTGCTCGCCGCCCGACAGCGTGCCGACCCGGGCGTCGATCAGCGAGGGATCGAACAGGAAGTCCTTGAGATAGGCCTGAACATGCTTGCGGACCCCACGCACATCGATCCAGTCGCCGCCATCGGCGAGCACGTCGCGAACCCGCTTTTCCGGAGTGAGCAGGCTGCGCTGCTGGTCGATCGTCACCCCGGTCAGCGTGCGGGCACGGGTCACTTCGCCCGAATCGGGTTCGAGCTCCCCGGTCAGCAGCTTGAGCAGCGTGGTCTTGCCCGCGCCGTTGCCGCCGACGATGCCGATGCGGTCGCCGCGCTGTATGCGCAGGCTGAAGTTCTTGATGATCGGGCGCTCGCCGAACGACTTGCAGACGTTCTCGGCGACGATGACCGACTTCGACTTGAATTCCTGGTCGGCCGCCAGTTGCATCTTGGCGATCCCGGCCGGACTGAGCATCGATGCGCGCTGGGCGCGCATCTGGTGGAGCTTTTCCAGCCGGCCCATGTTGCGCTTGCGCCGTGCGGTGACGCCGCGTTCGAGCCAGTGCGCTTCGAGCTTGAGCTTGGCGTCGAGCTTCTCTGCGGCCCGCGCCTCCTCGGCGTAGACCTGCTCTTCCCACGCTTCGTAGCCGCCGAAGCCGATGTCCTTGCGTCGCAGGTTGCCGCGGTCGAGCCACAGCGTCGATCGGGTCAGGCGCCGCAGGAAGGTGCGATCGTGGCTGATGACCATGAAGGCGCCCTTGTAGCGATCCAGCCAGCCCTCGAGCCATTCTATCGCCGAGAGATCGAGGTGATTGGTCGGCTCGTCGAGCAGCAGCAGGTTGGGGTCTTGCGCCAGCGCCCGGGCAAGCGCGGCACGGCGCTTCTCGCCGCCACTGGCGGTCGCCGAGGGGCGTGCCATGTCGATGCCGAGCTGTCCCGCATTGGCTTCGACCTCGTGGGCCTGCGGAGCCGCGCCGCCGCCGTTTTCGGGTCCCGCCAGAGCGAAATCCATCAGCGTGGCGAAGGGGGCGAAGTCGGGCTCCTGTTCGAGGATCACGACTTGCGTGCCGGGTTTGATCTTGCGCTCGCCCCGGTCGGCGTCGATCCGCCCGGCGACGAGGTTCAGCAGCGTGGTCTTGCCGGCCCCGTTGCGGCCGATCAGCGCCAGCCGGTCGCGCGGGCCGACGTGCAGGTCGAGACCGCCGGTCTCGGGCGCGCCGAACAGCCAGCCGCTCCCTTGCTGCAGGCCGAGGCCTTCCCAGGAGAGTATCGGGGGTTCCGCCATGACGCGCGCACTTAGGGACAGGCGCAGGGAGGAACAAGCCGGTTCACCGGCGCGTAATGCCGGCAAGGCCAATCGCCGGCCGAAGGAGACCCATATGAATCGCTTTGCCCTGCCGTTGATTGCCGCCGCTTCGCTGGCGTCGCCCGCTGCTGCCGCCGAAATCCAGATTGCGGCGCAGAACCCGGTGGTCGAACTGAGCGTCTCGGAGACGATCAAGGCCAAGCCCGATATCGCCACCGTCAGCTCCGGCGTGACCACCGAAGCGCAGACCGCCGTCGAGGCCATGCAGCGCAACGCCGCTGCGATGGACGACGTGGTAAAGCGCATCAAGGCGCTCGGCATCGCGGCGGACGACATCCAGACCACCGGCATCAGCCTTGGCGCGCGCTACGACTACGACCAGCAGAGCCAGCGCCAGGTCTTCCGTGGGTACCAGGCTTCCAACCGGGTCAGCGTCATCTTGCGCAATGTCGCCAGGACGGGCGAGGTGCTCGATGCCCTGGTCGCCGCCGGGGCGACCGATATCGGCGGGCCGAACTTCTCGCTCGAAGACGACAGCGCTCCGCGCGCCCAGGCGCGCAAGGCGGCGTTCGACAAGGCGCGTTCGCAGGCGGCGCAATACGCCAAGTGGGCCGGCTATACGGACGTGCGCCTGCTCGAAATCGACGAGAGCGTCGCGCCGGGCGGCCCGCGTCCGTTCGCGCCGGAGGCCCGCCTGCAGGCGGCCGACGCGAAGACAACGCCGGTCGAACCGGGGCTGGTGACCACCGAGGTCAACCTGACCGTCAAGTTCGAGATGACCCGCTGATCTGAACGGCCAGCGGCGGTGACATTCACAGGTTGTTCAAGGCGCGGCGCATAGGCACGGGGGCAAGATGCGAAACACCCTCCTGAACCTCGCCGCCGGAGCGCTGCTCGCGGCCGGAATGGTTGCTGCACCCGCGGCGGCCGACCAGCGTCGCGACCAGGACAGCGCGCGCGAGGAGATGCGCGCCGGCAACGTGCTCACCCTGCGGCAGATCGAACGCATCGTCGTGCCGCAGGTCGAGAAGCGAAATCCCGACCTGCATTACTTGACCCCCGAATGGGACGAAGTGGCGCGGGCCTATCGGCTCAAGTTCATCGACAACAAGAAGGGGCGCATGGTGTGGGTCGATGTCGACGCCCGCAACGCCCGTATTCTGCACATCCGCGAATAGGGCATGGAAACGGCGCGCCGGTTGACGCGTTCATGTACAAGGCCCAACTACGAGCCGCGACAGCAGGGGTACAGACACGATGAGGATCCTGATCGTCGAGGACGAACCGACCCTCGGCCAGCAGCTGAAGAACACTCTCGAGCAGAACGGCTATGCGGTCGATCTTTCGACCGACGGCGAAGACGGCCATTTCCTCGGCAGCACCGAGGAATACGACGCGGTGATCCTGGACTTGGGCCTGCCCGAGGTCGACGGGCTGACGGTGCTCGGCATGTGGCGCAAGGAAGGGCGCAACTTCCCCGTCCTGGTGCTGACCGCGCGCAATTCCTGGTCCGACAAAGTCGCCGGGCTCGATGCCGGGGCCGACGACTATCTCGCCAAGCCGTTCCAGACCGAAGAGCTAATCGCCCGGCTGCGCGCCTTGATCCGCCGCGCTTCGGGCAACGCGAGCTCCGAACTGACCGCTGGCGACGTGCGGCTCGATACCCGCTCCGGCCGCGTCACGCGCGCCGGCGAGCCGGTCAAACTGACGGCGCAGGAATACAAGCTGCTCAGCTATCTCATGCACCACAAGGGCAAGGTGGTCAGCCGCACCGAGCTGATCGAGCACATCTACGATCAGGATTTCGACCGCGATTCGAACACGATCGAGGTCTTCGTCACCCGCATCCGCAAGAAGCTGGGTGCCAACGTCATAACAACTATCCGTGGCCTCGGTTACAGCCTCGACGATCCCGACGAACCGCCGCGCGAGTAACCATCCCGCGCCGCCGGCCGTCGATCCCCCCGCCGCCGCGGAGGACGGCGCTGGCGTGACCGACGGCGAAGCCAACCAGCCTCACACCGGCAGTCTCGCCCGCCGCATGATCCTGATCGCCGCGGGCTGGATTTCGATCCTGCTTCTGGTCGGCGGCGTCGCCCTCGATCGCACGCTGACTTCGTTGGTGACACGCCAGTTCGACGACCAGCTCGATTACAGCCTCAACGGCATGCTTGGCGCGGCCGAGCTCGTCGATGGCGAAGTGTGGTTCAACCGGCCCCTCGGCGACCAGCGCTTCCTCGAACCGAACAGCGGGTTCTACTACCAGATCAGCGGCAAGGGTCACGAGGATTACCGCTCGCGCTCGCTGTGGGATCGCCGGCTCGAGGTGAACCTCGACAAGGATTACCGCGAACCGCACTACTACGACAGCTTCCAGTTTGCCGACGAACCGCTGCGCGTGGTCGAACGCACGATCCGCATCCCGGGTAGCGACACGCGGTGGCATTTCGTCGTCGCCGAGCAACGCCAGGAGCTGGACGAGCAGATCGTCAGCATCCGTTCGATCCTCGCCTGGTCGTTTGCGGTGCTTGGCATCGGCCTGTTCCTGATGGCCGGCCTGCAGACCTGGTATGGCCTCAGTCCGCTGCGCCGCGTGCGCCGGGCCATCGTCCGCATTCGCACGACCGGGCGCAACCGCGTGACCGACCCGCTGCCCTTGGAAGTGCAGCCGATGGTCGAGGAATTGAACGCGCTGCTCGAACATTCCGAGAAACAGGCCGAGGAGGCGCGGCGCCACGCGGGCAATCTCGCCCACGCGCTGAAGACGCCCTTGACGGTGCTGACCAATGCCGCCTCGGCGCATTCGCCCGACCTCGACACGACCGTGCTGCGCGAAGCCGCGACGATGCGCCGTCAGGTCGACCATCACCTCGCCCGCGCTCGGGCCGTCGGCCGCCGGGCGGTGGGCCTGGCCCGAACAAACGTCATGGCCAGCGCCGATGCGGTCGAGCGCGCCGTCGCCCGCCTCTATCCCGACGTCCGCTTCGACATCGACGGTTCGCGCACCGCCGATGTTGCGATCGAACGCCAGGACCTCGACGAGATCCTCGGCAATCTGGTCGAGAACGCAGCCAAGTACGGCGGCGGCAGCGTGTTCGTGACGGTCGATGCCGAGCCCGGTTCGGAGGGCTGCGCGATCTGGGTCGAGGACGATGGAGCGGGCATTCCTGCGGTGCAGCGCGAAGCGCTGTTCCAGCGCGGGGCGCGGCTCGATACCGAAAAGCCAGGCACCGGTCTCGGTCTGGCCATCGTCCGCGATGTCGCGGAGATCTATGGCGGCAGCGTAGAGCTCGGCGAGAGCGAAGACCTCGGCGGCCTTCTGGTCAAGCTGGTCCTTCCCCGCGTGGGCTAGCGCGCGCTAATCGAGAATGCCGGGGCGCGGCGGTAGGCCGGGGAAATGCGGCAGGCTCTCGTCGAGCATGTCCCAGCTTACCCGGTCCTTCACGTAGATGCAGTTTTCCGGGCTGACCTGGCCCGGATCGTCGAGCGAACCGGCCTGGACCATGATGTGATCCCCAGGGGCGTCGCCCGACGTGTAGAGCCTCCCGCCACAGGTACCGCAGAAATGCCGCGTGACGCTGCCGCCGGTATCTCCGGTGTTGGTGAAGGTCGCAGGCTCGCCTTCCATGTCGAGCTGGTCCTTGTGCATGCCGATGATGGTCGTGTGCCCGGTGCCGGTCGCCTTCTGGCAGTCCCTGCAGCAGCACTGGCTGACCCACATCGGCTCGCCCTTGATGCGGTACCGGATCGCACCGCACAGGCAGCCCCCGACAAGACCTTCGTTCATCCTCATTCTCCTCACCGCGTAACCTGCCGGGCAGAGCCCTTCCTGTCGAGACAGTTCAGCCCGAGTCCATCGCGCCGTGCTTAAATGTGGGCACACAGACTTGGGAAGAGACGAAAATGTTGCGACGATTCATACGCCCTGCGATCCTCATCGCGGCGACTGCGGCGCTCGGCGCCTGCACTTCTTACGGCGGATACGGCCGGACTTACGCCTCGGTGGGCTACGGCAGCGGCGGATACTATCCCTATTCGAGCCGCTACACGCCCTACGGCTACTATGGCTGGTATGACGACTACTACTACCCAGGCACCGGCTACTATGTGTACGACCGCCACGGCCGAAAGCACCGCTGGAACGACCGGCAGCGCGGCTACTGGGAAGGCCGCCGCGGCAACCACCGCGACGGACGTCCCAACTGGGAAGGCTATCACCGCGACAACGACCGCGACGGGCGTCACCGCGACTATTCGCGAGACCGCGACCATCGCCGCGACGGGAACTGGGACCGCCAGCATCGCGACCGCGACGACCGTCAGAGTTATCGGGACCAGCGCCGCTCTGCTCCGGTTGCCGGTGCGCGCGACAACCGCCGCGTGGAACGCCGCTCCGAGCGCAGCGAACGGCGCTCGAAGTCGGTCGATCGTGGCAGGGAGTTCCGCAGGAAGAGCCGCGACTGAGCGGGTTAGCCCTCCCGGGAGAGGAGGGCGCGAAGTTACCGCTCTGCCGCCTGCTGGTGGTGACGGATGACCTCTTCGATCACGAAGCGGATGAATTTTTCGCTGAATTCGGGATCGAGCTCGGCATCGATCGCCAGCGCCCGCAGGCGCTCGATCTGCCGCGCCTCACGGCCAGGGTCACTCGGTTCGAGCCCGGCTTTGGCCTTGTACTCGCCAACCGCCTGGGTGATGCGAAAGCGTTCCGCCAGCATGTGGATCAGCGCGGCATCGATATTGTCGATGCTCTTGCGATAGACGGCCAGGACCGGATCCTGGCGCTGCGAATGGGGGTTTCCGGGCATGTCGCAGGCTGCCTAGCACGGATTCGCCGCTTGCCAAGACGGGGCAGAACCTCCATCGCCGCGGCGATGAGCGCCGATGTCATTCCCTTGCCCGCCCGACGCGATGACAGGCAGCCCAGCCTGTCGCCGATCCTCTCGCTTACGGCAACCGCGATGAACTCGGTCAACGCTATCATCCTCGACCGGATGCAGAGCGAAATCCCGCTCATTCCGGCGCTCGCCGGGCACCTCATTTCGGGCGGCGGCAAGCGCATGCGGCCGATGCTGACGCTCGCCGGGGCCGAGTTGGTGGGCTACAATGGTACGCGCCATCACAAGCTCGCCGCGGCGGTCGAGTTCATCCACACGGCGACCCTGCTGCACGACGACGTGGTCGACGGCAGTGAGCAGCGCCGCGGCAAGAGCGCGGCCAACATCGTGTTCGGCAACCCTGCGACGGTTCTGGTTGGCGACTTTCTGTTCAGCCGCGCCTTCGAGCTGATGGTCGAGGACGGCAGCCTCAAGGTGCTCAAGATTCTCAGCGGCGCGAGCGCGATTATCGCCCAGGGCGAGGTTGACCAGCTGACCGCGCAGCGCCGCATCGAAACCAGCGAAGAACGCTATCTGCACATCATCGGCGCCAAGACCGCGGCCTTGTTCGCCGCCGCCAGCCGCATCGCCGCGGTGGTGGCAGAGCGCAGCGAGGCCGAAGAGCGGGCGCTCGACGATTACGGCCGCAACCTCGGCATCGCCTTCCAGCTGGTCGATGACGCTATCGACTACGACAGCGCCAGTGCCGACATGGGCAAGGACCAGGGCGACGATTTCCGCGAGGGCAAGATGACGCTCCCGGCGATCCTCGCCTATGCCCGCGGCAATGCCGAGGAACGCAAGTTCTGGGAAGAAGCGATCGCCGGCTTCCGGACCGAGGACGAGGACCTGGTCCGGGCTGTGGGCTTGATCCGCAAGCACGATGCAGTCGCGACGACCCGCGAACGCGCTCGCCATTTCGCCCAGCGCGCCTGCGACGCCCTGTCGATCTTCCCCGACTGTGCGGCGCGGCAGGCGATGGTCGAAGCGGCACAGTTCGCGGTCAGCCGGGGATATTAGCTCACCGGAAAGGGGCAGCTGCCGGGCCATCGCGATGCACGCGAACGCTCGAAATCTGCTCAGGAACGGTCAAAGGGGCTTGTCGTTTTTCCCGATATGGCGA
Source organism: Croceibacterium aestuarii (assembly GCF_030657335.1). Taxonomy (NCBI): domain Bacteria; kingdom Pseudomonadati; phylum Pseudomonadota; class Alphaproteobacteria; order Sphingomonadales; family Erythrobacteraceae; genus Croceibacterium; species Croceibacterium aestuarii. Next base: position 2,749,567 of record NZ_CP131039.1, on the reverse strand, counting down.
CAGCATTACCAGGCCGGATCGCTCCAACGAGAAATCACAAATTCCGCGAGGCCCGGGTTACCCCTCTGGAACGGCGAGGCGCATCTAAGGGAACCGGCGCCCGGCAGCGTGCCGGCCGAGATGTCTCATAGCGCTTAACCTCGCCATCTTGGCCGCGGGTTTCACCGTTCTGATGCTCAGCCTCCTTGCCGGCCACATCACCAACCGGCTGTGGTTATCGGACGCGACGATCTGCACGGCGGTCGGTGCGGCGATCGGGCTGGCACTGGCGTGGATCTTCGGTGACTTTGCTTATTCGGGCGACGACCTTGCGCTCCTGCGTGAGGTCTCGCGCGTTACGCTCGGCATTGCGGTGATGGGAGTGGCCTTGCGCCTGCCCTGCGATTGGATCGAATCGAGGTGGCGCAATCTGGCGATGGTTCTGGGCCTAGGCATGCCCCTTATGTGGCTGACGGGCTCTACCCTTGCGCTGCTCCTTCTGCCGATCGGGATTTTCCCCGCGCTGCTCCTCGGCGCCATCGTCGCTCCCACCGATCCGGTGGTTTCCTATGCGATACTCGAAGGCAAGACGGCGGAGGATTCCGTGCGCGCGGAGCTGCGCGACATGGTTGCTGCGGAGAGCGGCGCCAACGACGGGCTGGGCCTGCTCTTTGTCATGCTTCCCATCGTTTTGCTGAGCCAGACAAGCGCCCCGGCAGCGATCGGCGACTGGCTCGTGCAGGTCCTGCTCAAGGGAATCGTCGGCGCGGTAGTCTTCGGCGCGATTGCGGGCCATGTGGCGGGGCGCATCTTCGTCTGGGCGAAGAAGAAACCCGATGCGGAACACCAGTCGATGTTGACAATCGGCGTGGCGCTGGCGCTGACCGTGCTCGCGGCGGTCAAGCTGTTCGATAGCGACGGCATTCTCGCCGCCTTCGCCGCCGGCATCACGTTCAACCGTCTGACAGACCCGCTGGAGACCCATCAGCAGCGCATGCAGGGAGCGATTTCGCGCTTCTTCGACCTGCCCGTCTTCCTTCTATTCGGCACCTTGCTGCCGTGGGCCGAATGGACGAAATTCGGCTGGCAGCTCTGGGCGCTGGCGCTGCTGATCCTGGTCTTGCGCCGCCTTCCCTGGTGGATGCTGTTCAAGGCCTTCAACCGCCGGCTTTCCCGCAAGGAACAGATGTTCAGTGGATGGTTCGGCCCCATCGGGGTCAGCGCGATCTACTACTGCCTGCTTGCAGTCCGGGAGACGGGCCTGACCTGGCTCTGGCCGGTGGTAAGCTTGCTGGTCGTTTCGTCGGTTCTGGCGCACGGTATAAGCGCGACGCCCTTGGCCAAGAGATTGCGCCCGCAGACCGAGGCGATCGAAGCCGACATCGAGGGCAGGTAACAGCCCGTAGACCGCCGCCGCCCAGCTGTTCGCGCTCCTCATTTCATCTTTCCTATACGGGTGCGGTTGTGGCAGCCGGCTTAGCATGACTTGTCTCCGCCGGATCATACAAATTTCTGCGAGGCGCCCTGCTGTGGCTGGGCCAGCGGGCACCGCTGCCGCTCTGGCGAGCCGCACCCGATGAACGCCGACCTGCCGATCGACGCCGTCCTCCCGGATCTGTTCGCTGCACTGCGCGACTCGAACGGAGCGGTGCTCGTCGCGCCTCCCGGTGCGGGGAAAACCACGGCGGTCGCCCCCGGCTTGCTTGGCGAGCCGTGGTGCACCGGGAAGATCATCCTCACCAGTCCGCGCCGGGTCGCAGCCCGCGCTGCCGCCGAGCGCATGGCCGAACTGCTCGGCGAGAAACCGGGGGAAACCATCGGCTATCTCACCCGGCTCGACAGCAGGCAGTCGGCGAAGACGCGCGTGCTGGTCATGACCGAAGCGATTTTCGTCTCGCGCATCCTTGGCGACCAGGAGCTTTCGGACGTTTCGGCGGTGTTGTTCGACGAGGCGCATGAGCGGCATCTCGACAGCGATCTGGGGCTCGCTCTCGCGCTCGAGAGTCAGGCTGTTTTGCGGCCCGACCTGCGCGTGCTGATCATGTCGGCCACGATCGACGGCGCGCGCTTCGCCCGCTTGCTCGGCGAACGCGCGGCGGTGATCGAGAGTGAGGGGACGGCGCACCCCCTGCGCCTCGAGTGGCTCGGCAACCAACCCGAACTGCGCACGGACGAGGCAGTGGCGAGCGCGGTCCTGCAGGCGTGGCGCGACGAGCAAGGCGACATACTCGCCTTCTTGCCCGGGGTCGGCGAGGTTGAGCGCACCCGCGAACGGCTCGTCGCGCGCCTGCCGGGCGTTCCCGTCCTGCCGCTCCACGGCCAGATCCAGCCTTCCGACCAACGCGCCGCGATCCGCCGCAATCCCGAAGGCAAACGCCGCATCGTCCTCGCCACCGCGATCGCCGAGACCTCGATCACGCTCGACGGGGTTTCGGTGGTGGTCGATGCCGGGCTCTCGCGGCGGGCCGAGTTCGACCTTGCCGCCGGAGTCACTCATCTCGTCACTCACCGCGCCAGCCAGGCAGCCGCGGCGCAGCGCGCCGGGCGCGCCGCGCGGCAGGGGCCCGGCGTGGCCTACCGGTTGTGGGAAGAAGCCGCGCACGCCGGACGTGCGCAGTTCGATCCGCCGGAAATGCTCACGAGCGACCTCACGCCGCTGCTGCTGGCGCTGGCGCAATGGGGTGTGGCCGACCCGGCCTCGCTACCGTGGCTCGACCCGCCACCGGCCCCAGCGCTCGAAGCGGCCGGCGGCCGCCTGAAGGCGCTCGGCGCGCTCGATGACGAGGGACGGATCACTCCACGCGGGCGGGACATCGCCGCACTGCCGATGGCGCCGTGGCAAGCGGCAATGTTGCTGCACGGGGCCGATTACGGAATGGCGCTCGACGCGGCAAAGATCGCGCTGCTCCTGCAGGAACGCGGCCTCGGCGGCCGGGGCGAGGACCTTGCGCAGCGGCGCGATCGTTGGGACGCCGACCGTTCGCCGCGCGCCGAGGCTTCGCGCAAGCTGGCGCAGGGCTGGGCGCAGCGCGCGGAGAAGCTTGTTGCAGGGGGCCGCCGCGATGCGCCCGAGCCGGGCGTTCTGCTAGCCTTAGCCTTGCCTGACAATCTCGCCCGGCGCCGCGATGACAAAGGCGAAAACTGGATCTCGGCGGGCGGCCGCGGCTACACGCTCGACCCGACATCGCCGCTGGCACGCGAGGACTGGATCGCCGTCGGCGATGCGCAGGGCCTGGCCAAGGGCGCACGCGTAACCGCTGCATTGCCGCTGTCCGCTGCTTCGGTGGAACGATGGCTCGGCGAGCGTATCGAGCGCCGCAGCGTCCTGCGTTGGACGGGCGAGCGGGTTGAAGCGCGGCTCGAACGGCGCCTCGGTGCGATCGCGCTCGCAACCGGCCCCGATCCGGCACCCGATGAAGCGGCGGTCACCGCGCTCCTTGTGGAAAAAGCTGTCGAGAACCACGAGGATATTCTTCCCGCCGCGCTGCTGGCCCGTGCCCGCTATGCCGGGATCGCCGAACTGGCGCCCCCGCGCCTGGCGGAGACCGCCGACCTCTGGCTCGCGCCGCTTGTGGCGGGGCGCCGCGATCTCGATATCCCCGCGGGAGCCGTCGCGGAGGCGGTGCTATCGCAGATCGACTGGGAAAGCCGCCAGCGGCTCGACCGGCTCGCCCCGCGCAAGTTCACGACGCCCGCCGAGACGACACATGCCATCGACTACGCCGGTGCCGACGCACCGGCCGTCGAGGTCCGCGTGCAGGCGCTGTTCGGGCTCGACAGCCACCCGATGGTCGGCGACACGCCGCTGCTGCTTAGGTTGACGAGCCCTGCCGGCCGGCCGATTCAGGCCACCCGCGACTTGCCGGGCTTCTGGCGCGGCAGCTGGAAGGACGTCGTCAAGGACATGAAGGGTCGCTACCAGAAACACCGCTGGCCCGAGGCGCCGTGGACAGAAAAGCCGAGCCTGAAGACCAAGAACGCCTTTTCACGAACCCGATCCTGAATTAGAGCCCCGCCATTATGCAGGCACGCATCTACAAGCGCCCGAAGAACGCGATGCAGTCGGGCAAGGCGCTCACCGATCAGTGGGTCCTCGATTTCGTCCCGGCGGAGGCCAAGAAGCCCGATCCGCTGATGGGCTGGGCCGGCAGCGGCGATACCCAGCAACAGGTCCAGCTCAAGTTCGCGAGTTGCGAAGCGGCGCAGGCCTATGCCGCCAAACACGGGATTTCCGCCATCGTCCATTCCGTACCGCCCAAGAAACTCAAGCTTCAGGCCTACGCCGACAACTTTCGCTGAGCTTGCAAATCCGCGAACCCGGAGCCATATGCCGGCCCGGGAGTCGGGCGGGCGTTCGCGTTTGCTCACCGGGTCAGGTCCGGAAGGAAGCAGCCCAGGTAGATTGCAGCGGGTCGCCCGGCTCCTTTTTCCCCGACATTGTTGCCATGACATCCGGCTCACGAGTGCCTACCTTGCGGCCTATGGGTGATTCCGAAAATCTGTTCGGCGAAGACGCGCCGCCGGCCGGCGAGGAGGTTGAAACGCCCTCTGCCGCGGAGCTGGAGGCTGCCGGCCAGTCGGCGATGTTTGCCGAACCCGCGTCTTCGGCCGCAGAACCGCAGGTCGCCGCGCCAGCGGCCGCAGCGCCCGCGGCGGCGAGTCAGCCCTACCGTGTCCTGGCGCGGAAATACCGTCCGCAGACTTTCTCCGAGCTCATCGGGCAGGACGCGATGGTCCAGACACTGGCCAACGCCATCAGCCGCGACCGTCTTGCTCATGCCTTTCTGATGACCGGGGTGCGCGGCGTCGGCAAGACCTCGACCGCGCGGCTCATCGCCAAAGCGCTCAATTGCGTCGGGCCGGACGGGCAGGGCGGCCCGACGATCGACCCGTGCGGGGTATGCGAGCCATGCTTGGCGATCGCCGAGGGCCGGCACATCGACGTCATTGAGATGGATGCCGCCAGCCATACCGGCGTCGACGACGTGCGCGAGATCATCGAGGCCGTCCGCTACGCCGCGGTCTCTGCGCGCTACAAGATCTACATCATCGACGAAGTCCACATGCTGACGCGCAACGCCTTCAATGCGCTGCTCAAGACGCTCGAAGAACCGCCGGCGCACGTGAAGTTCCTCTTCGCCACGACTGAGGTGGACAAGCTCCCGGTCACTGTGCTCAGCCGCTGTCAGCGCTTCGACTTGCGGCGCATCCCGACCGAACTGCTGCAGCAACACTATGCAATGGTCTGCCGCGCCGAGGGCGTCGAAGCCGACGATGAGGCGCTCACTATGATTGCCAACGCGGCCGAGGGCTCGGCCCGCGACGGGCTCTCGATCCTCGACCAGGCGATCGCGCATGCCGATCTCGAGGGCGGCGGGAGAATCACTGCAGAGCGCGTGCGCGACATGCTTGGCCTGTCCGACCGGGCCGCGCTGCGCCGACTGTTCACGGCGATGCTCGAAGGCGATCCGCAGGTCCTGATCGAGGGGGTCGGGCAGCAATACGCCCTCGGCGTCGAACCGCTGGCGATTATGCGCGGAATGATGGATCTTGCCCACCGCATCACCGTGCTTCAAGTCGCCAAGGGCGCTGCCGATGCGGCGACGCCCGACGAAGCCGCGGCGCTGGAGCGCTGGGCCGACGCTCTGCCGGCGGGGCAGCTCCACCGGCTGTGGCAGCTCCTGCTCAAGGGCTACGGCGAGGTCCGCAACGCCCCGGATCCGCTGGTGGCGGCGCAGATGGCCCTGCTACGGGTGCTGCATGCCGCGTCTCTGCCCGACCCGGGGGCGCTGGTTCGCAAGCTCGAGGAAATGGCCGAGAACGGCGTCGCGGCGCCGCCGTCTGAGGTTCGCGGGCAAGCCGATGCCGCTCCCGTGTCGAGCGGGGAATGGCAAAAGCTGGTCGAGCGTGTGGAGGCCAGCGGTGCCCTCCGGGTCGCCCAGACGATGCGTGACTGGGTGCGAGTGATCGAACTCGCGCCCGGACGGTTGGTCTTCGCGTTGGCGCCGGGCCTGTCGGGCGACCCTGCGCCCGATCTGCGCGAGGCATTGCTCAGGGCGACCGGTGAGCGCTGGCTGGTCGAGCGCGGAGCAGGCGAGGGCGCCCCTACGCTGCGCGAGTGGGCCGAGACGGAACAGGCGAACGCACGGGCGCGTATACGCAGCAATCCCCTGGTCGACGCCGCATTCGCCGCCTTTCCCGGCGCCGAACTGGTCGAAGAACCCGAGGCAAACGGCGCAAGCCGCAACTGGAGCAAGAGGGCCTGAGAGCCCGGCAGAGGTACGATCCGATGGACATGGAAGAAATGATGAAGGCCGCCCAGCAGGCAGCCGAGAACATTCAGAAGCAGATGAACGATGCACAAGTCCGCCTCGATTCAATCGAGGTCGAAGGCACGTCCGGCGGCGGTCTGGTCAAAATACGCGCCAGCGCGAAGGGCCGAATTCTTTCGGTCTCGATCGACGACAGCCTGATCGTGCCGGACGACAAGCAGATGCTCGAGGATTTGGTGGCTGCAGCGTTCAATGACGCGCGGGCCAAGGCGGACCAGGCGTCGAACGCCGAAATGCAGAAGGTCCAGTCGGGTCTGCCGCTGCCACCGGGCTTCAACTTTCCCGGAATGGGCTGACGCGCCGCAGGATGCGTCAGAACGCGTGCCGGCTGCGGCGCAGCAACTCGTGCTTTTCCTCGAGTTGCTCGGCGAGGTAGATATCCGCGTGATAAGTCGGCCGTGCGCGGCGCTGGTCAATTCGCTCGCCGCGCCAGGCCAGGAGCCATTCGCTTTCCGCTCGGTCGAGCCCGATCAGGACTTCTCGGTGAGCCGCGTCGATCTCGATCGCGCCCAGCGCCTTGCAGAAGGCGCGCTCGCGGTCCGACAGCGGTAGCTCGTTCAGCTGCGGCTCACTCGGCTGGGGCGGTTCGTCTTCTTGGTCCTCGGCCGCGGTCGGGGCTGGCTCGGCTATCGTCCGCAGATGTTCGAGAACGGCGTCGTTGAGCGGGTTGTCGAATTCGATACCCGCCATGCGACCCCTGAGCCACCGTACGTGAGCGTCGATCGGACCGATCGGCCCGATGCGGATGGTCAGGAATTGGCCCATGTCCAGACGTCCGAGGCGGTCGTGTATCTGGCAGCCGCTTTTCGAAAGGTCGTGCAGGACGATATCCATCGGCATGCCTGTGCCCGTGCGATAGCGTCCGTTGACGATCAGGCCATGTCGTTCGTCGCGCCGTTCCTCCATGGGCGGCATTTACCACAGGTGGGAGCAGGAAACAGCCGTCGGAAAACGCGATGGCCGACACCTTGCACCGTCCACAGCTTCGCGACGAGACACATTGCAGGGGCCGCGCCCGCTTCCCATATTGCCGGCAACACCTTGCGCCGCTGACGGCGCACCGAACCGATTGAGTCAGGATTATAGATGTCGAAGTTCCCCCTCCTTCCCTTGCGCGACGTGGTCGTGTTTCCCGGTCAGGTCGTGCCCTTGTTCGTCGGCCGCGAGAAATCGGTCGAAGCCCTTGAAGCGGCCATGGCCGGCGACAAGGACATCCTGCTGCTTTCGCAGCTCGACCCGCACTGCGACGACCCACAGCGCGAAGATCTCTACGACGTCGGCGTGGTCGCCCAAGTCCTGCAAATGCTCAAGCTGCCCGACGGCACGGTTCGCGTGTTGGTCGAAGGCACCACACGCGCTCGCCTCGAAGGCGTGGAGGAGCGTGACGGCTACGTCGAGGCAACGACCGAGGAAATCGAGCAAGAGGCGGCCTCGGGCAACCAGGTCGTCGCCCTGATGCGCAGCGCGCTCGAGCAATTCGGCGATTACGCCAAGCACAACAAGAAGCTGCCCGAGGAAGTCGAGAGCGAACTGGGCCAGATCGAGGACGCCGGCCAGCTCGCAGACGCGATTGCCGGCGCCCTGACCGCCAAGGTAGCGACCAAGCAGGCGCTGCTTACCGAGACCGATCCGCTCAAGCGCCTCGAAATGGTCTACTCGGTCATGGAGGGCGAACTTTCCGTGCTCCAGGTCGAGCGCAAGATCCGCGGCCGGGTGAAGCGGCAGATGGAGAAGACCCAGCGCGAATACTACCTTAACGAGCAGCTCAAGGCGATACAGAGCGAGCTGGGCGGGGGCGACGGCGAAGACGGTGACGAGATCGCCGAACTGCAGGCCAAGGTCGATACCCTCAAGCTGTCGAAGGAAGCCAAGGCCAAGGCCGAAAGCGAGCTCAAGAAGCTCAAGTCGATGCAGCCGATGAGCGCCGAGGCAACCGTCATCCGCAATTACTTGGATGTCCTGCTGGGCCTGCCATGGGGCAAGAAGAGCCGGCTCAAGAAGGACATCAGGAAAGCCGAGGAAATCCTCAACGAGGATCATTACGCGCTCGACAAGGTCAAGGACCGGATCATCGAATACCTCGCGGTCCAGGCGCGCACCAACAAGCTCAAGGGGCCCATTCTCTGTCTCGTCGGCCCCCCCGGCGTCGGCAAGACCAGCCTCGGCAAGTCGATCGCCCGTGCGACGGGCCGCGAATTCGTGCGCCAGTCGCTCGGCGGCGTGCGCGACGAAGCCGAGATTCGTGGCCACCGCCGCACCTACATCGGCTCGCTACCTGGCAAGATCGTCACCAACCTGCGCCGCGCCGGAACCAGCAATCCGCTGTTCCTGCTCGATGAAATCGACAAGCTCGGGCAGGATTTCCGCGGCGATCCGGCCTCGGCGCTGCTCGAAGTGCTCGATCCGGAGCAGAACTCGAAGTTCCAGGATCATTACCTCGAACTCGATATCGACCTGTCGGACATCATGTTCGTCACCACGGCGAACAGCCTTAATCTGCCGCAGCCGCTTCTCGATCGCATGGAGATCATTCGGCTGGAGGGGTACACCGAAGACGAGAAGGTCGAGATCGCCCAGCGCCACCTCATCGCCAAGCAGGTCGAAGCCCACGGGCTCAAGGACGGTGAGTTCGAGCTGACCGAGGCCGGCCTGCGCGACCTGATCCGTTACTACACCCGTGAAGCGGGCGTGCGCACGCTGGAGCGCGAGATCGCGCGACTGGCGCGCAAGTCGTTGCGGAAAATCCTGGAAGGCGACGCGACGAGCGTGACCATTACGCCGGAAAACCTCGGCGACTTCGCCGGGGTGCGCAAGTTCAAGCATGGCATGAGCGAGGACGAAGCGCAGGTCGGCGCAGTGACGGGCCTTGCCTGGACCGAGGTCGGCGGCGAATTGCTGACCATCGAAAGCGTCACCACCCCCGGCAAGGGCGAGATCAAGACGACCGGCAAGCTGGGCGATGTCATGACCGAAAGCATCTCCGCAGCGTTCAGCTTCGTAAAGGCGAGGGCACCGGCTTACGGCATCAAGCCGAGCATCTTCCAGCGCAAGAACATCCACATTCACTTGCCTGAAGGCGCGGTGCCCAAGGACGGTCCGAGCGCAGGCATCGGCATGGTGACCTCGATCGTCTCGACGCTGACCGGCATCCCCGTAAGGCCGGATGTCGCGATGACCGGCGAGGTGACCTTGCGGGGCCGGGTGCTGGCGATCGGCGGGCTCAAGGAAAAGCTGCTGGCGGCGCTCCGCGGCGGCATAAAGACCGTGCTGATACCCGAAGAGAACCTCAAGGATCTCGCCGAAATTCCCGACAACGTGAAGGAGGGACTGCAGATCATTCCTGTGGGCCATGTCGACAAGGCGCTCGAACATGCGCTGACCTCCCCGACCGCTCCGATCGACTGGACCGAAGCCGACGACCTCGCCAGCCAACCGCTGACGGCGCAACCGGCCGCCGGCGGAGCCGCTGTGGCTCACTAGGTCTGTTCTATCGCATGCTGCGCCGCAGCGAATCGGCGGGCCTCGAGGCGTGGGATACCCTCGCCTGAGGCCATCCTTCGCGGCAATCACGGTTAACGCGGCCTTGCATTGCGCCGAATTGGGTCAATTGGACGGTAGTCCGGGGCTTTCGCTTTGACAGGCCGGGGAAAAGGCGCTCAAGTCCCGCCCCATCGCGCGGCGTATTTACGCCGGTCCCGAACACGCCATGGATGAGGGGGAAACTCGGACAATGAACAAGAACGAACTGATCGGTGCCGTCGCAGAAGCGAGCGGACTCTCGCGCAACGATGCAACGAAGGCTGTCGAAGGGGTTTTCGACACCATCACCGGCGCGCTGTCCAAGGGAGACGAAGTGCGTCTGGTCGGATTCGGTACGTTCTCGTGCGCCAAGCGCAAGGCCTCTACCGGCCGCAATCCGAGGACCGGCGAACCGATGACCATCAAGGCTTCGACCCAGCCCAAGTTCAAGGCGGGCAAGGGCTTGAAAGACGCTGTGAACTAAAGCCGGTGCGGCTCGCGCCGGATTGATTCTTCCAAGGGCCGTTCCGCGCCGGCGGGGCGGCCCTTCGGCCGTCTGCGGTTAGGCTTGGCGCATCGCCGCGGCATAGAGCGCAATGGCGGCGGCGTTCGAGACGTTGAGGCTTTCGATTTCGCCCGACATGGGAAGTCTGGCCAGCGCATCGCAGTGGGCCGCAATGTTGTGCCGCAAACCTTCGCCCTCGGCGCCGAGAACGATTGCCAGAGGGCCGGACGGCAGGGCCGCGGCGAAATCCAGTTCGGCCTCGCCCGCCAGCCCGATTCGCCAATAGCCCGCTTCGGCGATCTGCTCGAGCGCGCGGGCGAGGTTCACCACCCGCACCCACGGCAGTGTCTCGAGCGCACCGGAAGCAGCCTTGCCGAGAACGCCTCCCTCCGGGGGCGCATGGCGGTCCTGCGTCACCATGGCTGCCGAGCCGAAAGCGACTGCCGAACGCATGATGGCCCCCACATTGTGCGGATCGGTGACCTGGTCGAGCACCACGATCGGCCGCGAGGGGTCTCCGGAAAGGACGTCCTCGAGGTGAATATCGCCGAGCGGCTCGCATTCGAGCACGAGCCCCTGGTGCGGCGCATCGCGCGCAACCAGGCGGGCGAGGTCGGCGACATCGGCATATTCGACTGGAAAGTCGGCCGGCAGTTCGCCGCCCAGCGAGGCCACGCCTTCGCGCGTCGCCCAGAGCTTGCGATGCTGGCGCGCCGGGTTCATCAGCGCCGCCTCGACGGCATGGCGGCCCCACAGCCGCACGTTCCCGTGCGTCGCGCGTCCCGAGCCGCGGCCGCCCTGCATGCGTCCGGCGCGTCCGCGCAGCGATTTCTTCGATCCACCTTTTGCCATGGGGCGCTCCTGTGCCAGCGGCACCATTGACAGGCAAGCGCGGCTTCGCCATTGGGCGCGCACTCGGCCGGGGTCTTGCGATGCAGGACCGCACATCAGCGGGATATCCCGCGTTCCCGGCACCAGGGTGGACAGGTGGCCGAGTGGTTAAAGGCAGCAGACTGTAAATCTGCCCGCGCAAGCGTACGGTGGTTCGAATCCACCCCTGTCCACCAGCCGGCCCTTCACAGATCTCGGGTTTGTCGTGCTGCCGGCCATCGCTCTACGGCGCTGTGGCAGATGGCCGGTTTCGTGTGGCGCATGCCGGCGGCTTGGTCCCATCGGCGCCGGCGGACGGCGCGGACAAGTCTGGTGAGTCTATTTACTCAGATGGTTAGCCCGGTGAGCCGCAGCAAATCGGTGGGGGGAATCGGGAGGCCCCATGGCCTGGAATCGGACGCTATAGATGATGATGCAGATTTCAAACGCAAGGCCATAAGTCGCTACCCTGTAGGGGAAATTACGCACTCTTATGATTACCGGCGCATTAACCAAATCGGCCTAGTTAAAGCCTTGGAAGCGCCACCAATTGCTTAATAGTCCCGGCAGCTTTGGATACCTAAGGTGCTCCCAACTTCATTATTAGCAGCGCCGCATTGTTCGCACCGCCCAATAGCCGCGCGGCGCCAGCACTTTATGCAGCAGCGTCTTCGCGTTGCAGCCGCGTTGCACAGTGGCCACGGAGGCCGGGTCAGCAGACTGCGAAAAGTCATCTTTCGTCGCGAATTTCCTTCACTGTCTTGTTGGTCCATCGCCGGACGGCGCGGCGCAGATTGGCTGCATCACTGAAGCCGACCTTCCAAGCGACATCGTCCAAGCTCATTCGCGTTGTCTGCAGATACTCGATCGCCAGCTTGCGCCGTACATCGTCGACGATCGCGCCGTAGGTGGCGTCCTCCGCCGCCAAACGGCGACGCAGTGTGCGCTCCTGCAAGCCGAGCTGCGCGGCCACCGCTGTCATCGGTGGGAACTGGCCGGGCGCTTTCAGTAGCAGCTGGTACACCTCTCCCGAGAGCCCCGAGGAAATGCGTGATTGCCCGATCAGACGCTCGCAGGTTTCCTCGAGCATCGTCCGCGTCAGCCGGTTGCCCAGTTCGGGCGTGCTGTCGAGAATCCCGGCCGGGTAATGAAGTTCGTTGGCCGCCTGGTCGTAGATGCACTCGCAAGAAAGCTCGCGCGCGTCCATTGCCGGGTGGTCGTCCTGCGGGAGTGCGAAAAGCGCGCGCACCGGGAGGTTGTCGGTCCCGGCCGCGTCGCGGATGTGCGTGAAGGTCATCTTCATCTGCTGGCGGATGAGGAAGGTGCGGACGTCGCCGCTCATCATGTCGCGGTAAATCTCGCGAAACTGCCAAATCGCCACGTCGCCTTCCACCCGCCAGAACAGTCGCACGGTCGGGGTGGCGAGCGGCTGGTAACGGACCGCAAAATCGAAGAACTCACGCATCGTGGGCGAGCACATCAGCGCGTATCCATACATTCCGTAAGCCGAAAGGTGCAGCCGCGAACCGATCGCGAAGGCATCCACGAACCCGGCACCCGCCGCCACGATGTTCTCGCACGCGGTCAGGTATTGCCCGATCGAGGTCAGCGTGTGTGGGTCTCGCACGTCGTCCATGGTAAGTCCGGTGCGCTGCAGTACGGTTTCTGCCGCGATCCCGCGCTGGGCGACCGTGTCTATGACCGTGGCGATCTTGAATGGCGCGAAAATGCGCTGGTTGAGCGTCGGAAATCCTGCGCGTTCATTGCGCATCGCGGCCTCCTCGCCGGTTTCACCTGATTTAGTCATTCTGTCCGCTTCTCCCTCAAGCATGTCCGCAAAAGACACAGAGATGTCCGCTCATGCGCTTTCGCGCGGGTCTGTCAGGCCATAAGCATGTCATCAAGTCGGCAAAGTCCGGCAGCGGCAAGGTCCGCGATGACGATGGGAGAGAGAGAATGTCGATGAGGTCGATTTCCAGGCAGCGCCGCGCGCGTCTGCTTCACCATTCCGCGCTTTTCGTCGCAATGCTGGGCCTGCCTGGCATCGCGCACGCGCAGGTAACAGAGACGGACGACCAGACCGAGGGTGCCGAGACCGCTGCCGACAGCAACGAATCGGAAACGGTGATCGTCGTGACCGGAACGAGCATCCGCGGGACACCCCCCACGGGGTCGGACCTCATTACCGTCACTCGCGAGGACGCCAAGTTGATCGGGGCAGCGAGCACGCCCGAGTTGCTCGCAACAGTGCCGCAGCTCAACAGCTTCAACACCGCGCCCCGCGTGAGCAACGGCGGCGTGGGATCGTTCGCTCCCGGTCTGCGTGGCCTTCCTACCTCCGCGACCTTGCCGTTGATGAACGGTCATCGCCTCATTTCCGGCAGTGTCCAGCAGACCAACCCGGACTATCCCCTCATCCCTGAACTTGCGATCGAGCGGGTTGAGATCGTCGCCGACGGTGCCTCCGCAATCTACGGTTCTGAGGCAGTTGCCGGCGTGGTGAATTTCATCACCCGCAAGCGGGTCTCGGGGCTGGAAGCAAATTTTCGCTACGGTTTTGCCGACGATTACAATGCTTTAAACGCTGGCGCCGCATTCGGTCACAACTGGGATACGGGCTCGGTCGTTCTCGCCTACCAATACCAGCAGAACAGCAACATCACCGGATTTGATCGCGACTATCGCTCGCTCGACTTCCGCTCGGTGGGTGGGATCGACACACGTTCGACAGTCTGCCCCGATGCGAATGTAAACCTCTTCGCGGGCACGATTTATGCCGCGCCCGACCTCAAGCCGGGGATCAATACCTGCGATCCACGCGGCCCGGTCGACCTCCTGCCCGAGAACCGCACGCACGCTGGCTTCGTTTCCGCACATCAAGATCTGTCGGACAGCGTAACCTTGTGGACGGACGTGCTCTATTCCGATCGCCGCGACATCGTACAAGCGGCGCTTCCGGGGCAGACCTTCGTCCTGATTACAGCCGCCAACCCCTACTTTCGTGCACCGCCGGGGACGGGCTCGCTATTCGGATACTTCGACTTCCGGCCCGACCGACTGGTCGGCGACGATCACTTCGACCAGACTTACCGCGTGCGCACCGGCAACGCGACCGCCGGGGCCGACATAGACCTGCCTGGCGACTTCCAGGCGACCGTCTACGGCACCTACGACTGGTCGCGGAACGACACGCTTCAGCCGGGCATCGACACCACCGCGCTTGCAGCGGCCGCCGCCGGGACGACGACATCCACCGCTCTCGACCCGTTCGGCTATCAGACCGATCCGGCGGTGGTCGCGGCGATCCTCGACAATCCGACCACCTTCACCAACCGCCAGCGCACGCGGATCGGCGCGGTAAAAGTGGACGGACCGCTGGCGCAGCTTCCCGGTGGCGACCTCAAAATTGCGGTCGGCGCCGAATATCGCGGCGAAACCTACAGGCAGCGGGGGCAGAGCGGTGGCGTGGGCTTCCCGGAAGACCTCTCGCGTAATGTCCAGTCGGTCTTCGGCGAACTTTTCGTGCCGATCGTCGGATCCCGCAATGCAGGGCCACTGGCCCGCAGCCTGACGCTGTCGCTATCGGGGCGCTACGATCACTACAGCGACTTCGGATCGACCACCAATCCGAAGATCGGCCTCACCTGGGAACCGGTCGAAGGAGTGAACTTGCGCGGCAGCTACGGCCACTCGTTCCGCGCGCCCGGTTTGCGCGATCTCGGATCGACGGTCGGTTCCTACTACTCCGCAGCCGCGCTGGTCGATGCGTTCGGCGCTCGCGACCCCGCGCGTGGGGCGGCTCAGGTCAACACGATCCTCCTGTACGGCGGTAATGAAGATCTCGAGCCTGAGACCGCGCTCACCTGGTCGGCCGGCGCCGACCTGCGGCCCAATTTTGCCCCGAACCTGACCGCGAGCGTCACCTTCTACGACATCAAGTATAACCACGTGATCGGCACCCCGTCGGGGCTCGGCGCACTGCTGTTCAGCGATCCGACCTTCTCAACGCGCGTCATCCGCGATCCCAGTGCCGCAAAGCTGAGCGACGCGATCGCCGATACCGTTCCGTTCTTCTACACCTTCGCTGCCGTCCCGCCGATCGGCAATATCCTCGACCTGCGGCAGGGCAATTTCGGGGTGCGCAAGACCAATGGCATCGATTTCGATTTCAATTATCGGCAGCCCACGGGATTCGGGTCGGTCTTCGCCGGAATCGCCGGCAACTACATCCTCAACTATACGAACCGACTGTCCCCGACCTCGGCGGAGAGCAACTCGCTCGACGCAGGGATTCCGCGCGCGACCTTGCGCACCACGCTCGGTTTCACCGCCGGTCCGGTGACGTTCGTGAACTACGTCAATCATCGCTCGGGCGTGACAGCATCCTATGCCACGCCGACCGGTTCCGCGCTCTATGAGGCGGAGGGTTACACCACCGTCGACCTGCGTCTGCTGGTGTGCCTGCCTGACCTGGGCTTCACCCACGGGACCGAACTGGCGCTGCAGGTCAACGACCTGTTCGGCGCAACGCCACCGTTCTTCCCCGGCACGGACGGGATCGGCGGCGCGTACAACCCGATTGGCCGTTACGTCGCGATGAGTCTGCGGACGGGCTTCTGAACCGGTGCGGGGTCGCGCCGAAGGCACCGCCCGCCCTATCCGGCGCGCTTCCCCACGCGCGCGCCGCTCGAGAAGACGAACACAAACCAAGGTTTCCCGTTAGATGAACCCTGCCAAGACCAGCGTGGATCCATGGACGCCCATACCGCAGATCCGATTGTACCGCGACTGGCTGAAAGAGACGCGCGGGCTGGATTTCGCAACCTACGAAGACCTGCACCGCTGGTCGGTGGAGAACCTCGAAAGCTTCTGGCGCAGCGTCTGGGACTGGGACGGCATCGTCTCCCCCACGCCGGTGACCGCGGTGCTAAGCGGGAATGCAATGCCCGGTGCTCGCTGGTTCGATGGCGCCAGGGTCAATTACGCGCGGCACGTGTTCCGCCACGCCGAGGCCGCCGACGCCGCCGGTCAGCCGGCCATCGTAGCGATGGACGAGCGCGGCGACAGCGAGACAATCGGCTGGGCCGAGCTGCGCCGTCAGGCCGCCTCGCTGGCGCTCGAGCTGCGCGCTCGGGGCATCGCGTCCGGGGATCGCGTCGCTGCCTATCTGCCCAATATCCCGGCGGCAGTCGTCGGCCTGCTCGCCTGCGCTAGCCTGGGTGCTGTATGGACGCTGTGTTCGCCCGATATGGGCACCGCCGCGGTGCTCGACCGGTGGCGGCAAACCAAGCCGAAAGCGCTGATCGCCGTGGACGGGGTTTTTTACGCGGGCAAAGCGATGGACCGCACCGGCGTTGTGGCCGAGCTCCGCAAGGCGCTGCCCTGCATAGAAGCGCTGTTTCTGATCGCCAGCGACTGCGGCGAAACCGAGCTGGCCGATGCCATCGACTTCGCGGCGACGATCGCGCGCCATGACGATGCGGTCGCCGCGTTCGAACCCGAATGGCTGCCGTTCGATCACCCGCTGTGGATCCTCTATTCGAGCGGCACCACCGGCCTGCCGAAGGCGATCGTTCACGGCCATGGAGGCGTGATTCTGGCGACCGCCGCCGGGCGGCTCCATTTCGACCTCGGCCCCAGCTATGCGCCGAACACTCTCGGCGACCGTTTCTACTGGTACAGCGCCAGCGGCTGGGTGATGTGGAACATCCAGGTGGGCGGGTTGCTCAGCGGCACCACCATCTGCCTGTTCGATGGATCGCCGAGCGGCACCAAGGCCGATCCCGACTGGACCCGCTTGTGGGAGTTCGCCAGCCATAGCGGGGTAACATGGTTCGGCGCGGGCGCCGCCTTCTACGCCAATTGCCGCAAGGCCGGAGTCGAGCTCGCACGGATTTGCGGGATCGAACGCGTTCGGGCGCTGGGAAGTACCGGATCGCCGCTTTCGCCCGATGTCCAGCGCTGGGGGACGGCGCAGTTCGCCGGTATCGGTCGGCCCGACATCTGGTGGTGCAACGTCAGCGGAGGCACGGAAATCGCCGCCGCCTTCATGGCCGGCAACCCCGAGATGCCCGATACGCCCGGACGGCTGCAATGCCGGCACCTCGGCGCCGCGATCGAAGCCTGGGATGCGCAGGGCAAGCCGGTGATTGACGAAGTCGGCGAAATGGTTTGCACCCGGCCGTTCCCAAGCATGCCGCTATATTTCTGGGGCGACGACGACGGCAGCCGCTACCGCGAATCCTATTTCGCCGAATGGCCCGGTGTCTGGCGACACGGCGACTGGCTGATCATCCGCAGCGATGGAAGTTGCCAGATTACTGGCCGCAGCGATGCGACGATCAATCGCCACGGGGTGCGCATGGGCACCGCCGAAATCTATGCCGCGGTGGAGCGGCTGCCCGAGATAGCCGATGCGATGATCATCGATGTCGAGGATAGCGAGGGCGAGAGCGAACTCATCCTGTTCGTCGTGGCGGCCGAGAAGGGACATCCCGATGCCTCGTTGGAAGCTGCGGTGGCGGCGGCGATCCGCACCAGCCTGTCGCCTCGCTTCGTGCCGGATCGGCTGATCGCGGCGCCGGGCATTCCGCGCACCCTGTCGGGTAAGAAGCAGGAACTGCCGATCAAGCGGCTGTTCGCCGGATGGCCCGTCGCAGAGGTGATCAACGCCGACGCCAGCGCCACGCCGGAGCTGCTGCCGTGGTACATCGAGCAGGCCCAAAGCTGGCGGCGCGACGCGACGCTCGAAGCCGGTCGGCGCGCAGGACAAACATCGTGAGGGCGGGGGTCGTCGGTGCGGGCCTGATGGGCGCGGAAATCGCTCTGGTCTTCGCGCTGGCGGGACACGACGTCGTACTCAGCGACACCAATGAAGACGCGCTTACCGCTGCGCTCGAGCGTCTGCGCGGCATCGTGACCAAGGGCGTGTCGCGGCAAGTCTACGACGCCCGGGCTGCGGACGCGGCGTTGAACCGGATTGCGCCGGTCACCACCATCGCCGCGATGGCCGATTGCGCGATCGTTACCGAAGCAGTCTACGAATCGATGGACGCCAAGGCGGCCGTGCTGCGCTCGCTCGACGCGGCCTGCAGGCCGAATTGTATCCTCGCCTCGAACACATCGACGCTGCCGATTTCGGCCCTTGCCGCTTTTCTGCCGCCTGAGCGGCGGGGCAGCTTTCTCGGTACCCACTATTTCTCGCCCGTATCGCGCATGAAGCTTGTCGAGGTGATCCCGGGCTTCGCCACCGATGAATCGGTGGCCGATGAAGTTGCCGAGCTACTCGCCGGGCTTGGCAAGGAGCCGGTGCGGATCAAGGACGTCGCGGGTTTCGCAGTGAACCGCATGCTTCACGCGCTGCTGATCGAGGCGGTCAAGCTGGTCGAGGAAGGCGTGGCCACGCCCGCCGAACTCGATACCGCATGCCGGCTGGGCCTCGGTCACCCGGTCGGCCCGTTCGCGCTGATGGACGTCGTCACGTCGGACCTTTGCCTGCAAGTGCAGGACATACTCCACGATGCCTATGGCGAGCGCTTCCGCCCGCGGGCCTTGCTGAAACAGCGGGTCGCGGCGGGATATGGCGGCGGTGGCGACCGGCCCGGCTGGTTGGACGCGCCCCGCAAATGGAATGGACGGGAGAGGAAACGCGAATGACCGAAGCCAACCCAGCGCGCATGACCGCCGCAACCGCACCGAGAGCCGGATACCAAACCACCAGGACCGCGCGCGTCACGCTCGCCATGCTGGCATTTGTCTACGTGCTCAATTTTCTCGATCGCCAGCTGATCTCGATTCTCGCCAAGCCGATCCAGGACGCGCTCGACATCAGCGACGGCCAGCTCGGCCTGCTCACCGGCTTCTACTTCGCGCTCTTCTATTGCTTCATCGCGATCCCGATCGGCTGGCTGGCCGATCGCACCAGCCGGGTGAAAGTACTCTCCGCCGCCTGCGCGATCTGGAGCGCCGCAACTGCGGCATGCGGCATGGCGGGCAGTTATGGCCAGCTGGTTGTCGCGCGGATGATGGTGGGCGTGGGCGAGGCGGGCGGCGTGCCGCCGTCCTATGCGATCATTTCCGACAGCTTCCCGCGCGAGCGGCGAACGACGGCGATGGCGATCTTCAACCTCGGCCCGCCGATCGGGTCCGCACTGGGCGTGGCATTCGGCGCGTCGCTGGCGGCCGCGTTCGACTGGCGCGCACCCTTCTATGCGATCGGGGCGATCGGGGTGGTTACTGCGGTGGCGGTCTTCTGGCTCGTCCGCGAGCCTAAGCGCGGCGAGACCGACCTGCTTCCCGCATCGGCCTTGGCCGATGCGGGGACCGAGGGTTTCGTCGCCACCATCCTCGATTTCTTTCGCAATCCGGTATTGCGCATGGCTTCGCTGGCGAGCGGCGCGGGCAACTTCATCACCTATGGGCTTCTCAACTTCACCGTGCTGTTCCTGATGCGCGAAAAGGGCATGACGCTCGGGGAAGTCGCGGTCTGGTACGCGCTGGTCGTCGGGATCGGAATGAGCGCCGGAATCTACGCCTCGGGCCGCATCGTCGACCGGTTCGCGCGGCGCAGCAAGACCGCCTACGCCACCGTGCCCGCGGCGTCGCTGGTGCTCGCACTGCCGTTCTTCCTGGGCTTCATCTGGGCGCCGACGTGGGAGATCGCGCTGGCGTTCCTCGCGGTGCCGATGTTCCTCAACTCCTTCTTCCTTTCGGCAACGGTCACCTTCGTCCAGAGCGAGGTCGCGCCCGGACGGCGGGTGATTTCGGGCGCGCTGCTGCTGCTGGTGATGAACTTCATCGGGCTTGGCCTCGGCCCGACCTATGTTGGCATGATGAGCGACTGGTTCCGCCCGGTTCACGGCGAACACGCCCTGCAGGCCGCCTACTATGCGCTCGCGCCGATGTATCTGATCGGTGCCCTGCTGTTCCTGCGGCTCGCCCGGCTGATCGGGCATTCGATGCGCCGCGACGGCATACCCGCCTAACATCACTGACCATCGGAGAGGATCATGAAACCCACGTACCGCATCGCCATCCTGGCCATGTCAGCTATCGGCTGTGCGGTTCCGGGCGTTGCACGGGCCCAGCCATCGAGCGAGAGCGCCGCGGCGCGCTGCGCGGCGCTATCGCGCCTGCAGCTGGCCGACACGACTATCGAAAGCGCGGTCCTCGTGCCGGCCAAGCCCGCCGAACAGACGATTGCGGGCGAGGTGTCTGGCTATCCTGGCTTTTGCCGCGTGGTCGCGCGCGTCCGTTCCGAACCCGGCTCCGACATCGGAGTAGAGCTGTGGCTGCCCGCACAGCGCTGGGCCGGGGTATTCCACGGCAACGGCAGCGGCGGTTTCGGCGGAACCTTCGCGCTCGGCTATTCGGGCATGGTCGAAGGCCTGCGGCGCGGCTTCGCCACCGCAACGACCGACACGGGGACCGCGCCTGCCACGCCGCTGGAAGGCGATGTGCTGATTGGCCAGCCTGCCAAGTGGCGAGACTGGGGCCGGCGTTCCACCCATGTCATGACCACCACCGGCAAGGCGCTGACACGCGCCTTTTACGGCAAGGAGCCGCGGCGATCGTATTACACCGGCTGTTCGACCGGCGGCCAGATGGGGCTCATAGAAGCGCTGTACTATCCCCGGGACTATGACGGCATCCTGGTCGGTGCGCCGGTGATAGACCGCACTTGGGGCCATGCGGCGGTGCTGTGGGACTACGCGGCGGCGAACCGCCAACCCGGGCGCTTGCTTTCCGAGGCGAAGCTCAAGCTGCTGAACCAGGCCGCAATCGCCACTTGCTGGCGCCAGGGTTACGCGTTGGCGGGCGACCGTTTCATCATGGATCCGATGCGCTGCCAGTTCGATCCGCAGGTGCTGCAATGCACGGGGGGCGCGTCGGATACCTGCCTGAGCGAAGGCGAGGTCGCGACTGCACGCGCCTTTTATTCGGGGCCTACCGATCGCAACGGCAAGCCGGGCTTTTTCGGCTGGCTTCCGGGCAGCGAAATGCCCGACACCTTCGGATGGTCGTTTCTTCAGAATCAGGCAAACGCGCAGCCGGCGTTCGGCAGTCTCTTCAAATGGGTCTTCGGGGCAAACTGGGACTGGAAGAGATTCGACTTCGGCCGCGACATGCCGACCGTCGACGCGCGGCTCGATGCGATCGTCAACGACGCAACGCGCGGCTCGCTGGAGGACTATGCGAAGCGCGGGGGCAAGCTGCTCGTCTTCCACGGGCTCGCCGACACGCTGGTCCCCACCGAGCAGTCGGTCGATTTTTTCGAGCGCCAGGCAGCGCAGGTGGGCGGCGCCGCGAAGCTGAGCGAGAGTGCGCGCCTGTTCATGGCACCCGGCATGATGCACTGCGGGGGCGGAACCGGGCCCGATGCGTTCAACTCGACGCTGGGCATCCCGCCTCGCCCGCCATCCGACGATCCGCAGCACGACATGTTCTCCGCGCTCATCGCATGGGTCGGCGGCGAGGCGCCGGAACGCATCACCGCGACCAGGTTCGCAGGCGAGGGCTCCGGGAAGATTGCCATGCAGCGCCCACTGTGTCCTTGGCCGCAGACGGCGGTGTATCGCGGAGTCGGCTCGACCGACGCGGCGAGCAGCTTCCGCTGCGAGGCCCCGCCGAAGCCCTAGGTGTTCCGGCCTGATATCGTGGCCGATGCGGCGGCCCTCACTCCCCATGCACGTGGTCGTCGAACTCAATGTGCTTCGATCAGGATGCGAGCGATCCTTCGATGACCATCGCGATGCCCTGGCCGCCGCCGATGCACATCGTGATAAGCCCGTAACGACCACCCGTGCGGTTCAATTCGTAAGCACATTTTATCGCCAGGATGCATCCGGTCGCGCCGACGGGATGACCGAGCGCAATGCCCGAGCCATTAGGGTTCACCTTTGCCGGATCGAATCCCAGGACCTTTGCAACGGCCGCCGCCTGTGCCGCGAACGCCTCGTTGCTTTCGATCACGTCCATATCCGCTATGGTGAGCCGGGCCCGCTGCAGCGCTATGGGGACGGCCTTGATGGGCCCCTCTCCCATATAGGCCGGCTCGACTCCGGCATGGCCCCATGAAATTATGCGAGCGAGTGGCCGCAGATTGCGGGCAGCGACTTCGCTCGCCGTGGCAAGCAGTACCATTGCAGCTCCATCGTTCACGCCGCTGGCGTTGCCGGCGGTAACCCGTTCATCCTCTTTGAAGGCGGGATTCATTCGGGCAAGGGCGTCGGCATCGACATCAACTCGCACATGTTCGTCGGTGTCGAAGACGATCGTCCCCTTGCGGCCGCGAATTTCGACCGGGACGATCTGTTCGCCGAAGCGCCCTTCGGAAATCGCGTGCGCCGCACGGCGGTGGCTCGTAACGGCCAGGGTATCCATCTCCTCGCGCCCGATGTCATGGCGCTTCGCCACGTTTTCGGCCGTGATGCCCATGTGATAATCGCCGATCGCATCCTGCGGGCCGAGGAGCAGTGCGTCTTCCTGCACGTTGGCGCCCATCTTGCGGCCCCAGCGAACGCCGTGATCGTGGTACGGCACGTTCGACATGCTCTCAGCACCTCCGGCCAGCTTATGCTCGCTTCGCCCAGTTGCATCATTTGTGCCGCGGACACGAGCGCCTGAAGTCCCGAGCCGCACAGGCGGTTGAGCGTGAGAGCGGGCACACGGGCGGGCACGCCAGCATTGAGGGCGACCACACGGCTCAGCATGTTGTCGCGCGCGCTGGTCTGCATGACCTGCCCCATGACGACGTGTTCCACGTCCTGCGATGTCACGTTGGCGCGGCTGATCGCCGCCTTCGCCACGATCGCGCCGAGCTGCGCGGGTATCAGCGTCTTCAAGGCCCCGCCGAACCGGCCGATCGCGGTTCTCGCGCCGCTGACAATGTAGATGTCTTCCAAGGTTCGTCCTTTCTGCGGGCGCGCGGTCAGACGGTGCGCGCGCGTTTGCTCGCCAGTTCCCGCCGCGACTGGGCCATGGCGTTTTCCGGGACAACCGCCCCCTCCAGCGCGCCGACCGCGGTCCATTTGCTTTGCAGCGCCTCGCCCGGGTCGTCCTCGAAGCCGAGAAAGACACCGGGAGTGAGCATGATCTCGGCGCGAGCGAAATGACCTGCCCCGGCGCACAGGATCGCGCGCGTCGGCGCGTCCTCGATTACGAGGGGCAAGAGCCCGGGGCTGACCAGCGAGGGTGAAAGATCCGCCAGATCCTCCTCCGACCAAATTCCCTCGGTCATTTGTGTCGCTGCCGTCGGCGCGAGGCAGTTGACGCGGATGTCGTGCTTTGTGCCTTCGATGGACAGGGTCTGCATAAGACCGACCAGGGCCATCTTGGCGGCACCATAATTGGACTGTCCGAAGTTGCCCCACAGTCCCGATGACGAAGTCGTGAACACGATCCTGCCGCCGCTGTTGGCGCGCATGGGCTCCCACACTGCTTTCGTGCAGATGGCCGCCCCCATCAGGTGGACGTCGAGGACATGACGGAAATCCTCGAGCGCCATTTTCGCGAAGCTCTTGTCGCGTAGAACGCCGGCGTTGTTGACGAGGATGTCGATCGCGCCCCAGGCCGTGATCGCGTCGGTCACCATCTGCGCGACCGCCTGCTCGTCCGTCACTGATCCGGTCGCGGCAATGGCTTCTCCTCCCGCCTCGACGATCGCATCGACCGCCGCTCCGGCAGCCGAGAATGCCACGTCATTGACGACGACTCGCGCACCTTGGGCGGCCAGATACAGTGCGTGTGACTTTCCGAGACTGCTGCCCGCACCCGTCAGGATAGCAACCTTCCCGGCGAGTGGCCCCGGTAACCCGGTCTCCCGCGCCGTCACGAACCTCGGTCCGGGCGGTTGAGCCCCTGTTCGGCGCCCGGTCGACAGGTGGCGGCCGGATCGGGCAGGCGCGGCGCGATGGACCCCGTTCGCCAGTTCCAGCTCTGTGTGCCGCTCGCCCGGCGCCGGCACATGACCTCTTCGTGCAACTCGTACATGCCTGGCATCAGCGCATACGCCAGGCGGGGCCGGTCACCGAGATCCATGTAGACGTGCCGTTCGCTGTAAGGCTCCCAGTTCGGCGCCTCCTGCGCCGTCGGGCGGCCATCGCGGGCGAAACTTGTCCAATAGTCGAGCAGCGTGTCGGCAAACTCGCGCTGCTCGGTGCTCTCCGGAATTGCCGGCCAGCCGGGGGGCGTGGCTGCGAACGTTCCGAAAACGAAGGGCACCTCGCTGGCATGAAAGCCCTCAAGCCCGGCCGCCGTCTCTGCAGGATAGGTGTGGTTGAAGCGGTAGAGGTAGGCGCGCTCACCGACAGCCGTCTGCTTGCGAACCATTCCCTCGGCCGCCCAACCGAACACCGCGTCGCGCGTTGCAGCCAGGCGGACTTCGTCGGGATCTGCTTGCGCAGGGTAAAGGCGCAGATAGGCTTCAGCGAGGTCGGCGTAGCGCGCCTCGATGTCGGCGGCATAGCTTCCCGGATCCTTGGGCAGAGGATACAGCAAATACCGCAACGTGCGGATTTCACCGCTGTTGAAGCCCGCCAGCAACGGAACATGCGCCTGTTCGCCCCTGTCGAACGTATCGACCAGTTGCCGCGGCAGGATCGCTCTGTCGATCGTCCCGTAGGGAACGAATCCTGCAGCCGTCACCCTGTCGAGCAGAGTTTGCGCATCGAGCCCGCGTAGGTCGGCGATGTGCGGCGCGCCGATTTTCGCGGCGAGCGCAGCGCCGATCCCCTCGGCCGACTGTTCCTCGTAGTGGGCGCTGCGCAACTCAGGCATCGTGAACAGGTAGCCGCTCTGGATGATCGCCTTGTCGAACAGCCCGCGTGCCTTGGGGGAGGCAAGAAGATACTCGGTGCTCAGCGCGCCCGCAGACTCGCCGAAGATGGTGACGTTTTCGGGTTCCCACCAAAGGCAGCGATGTTGTCCTTGACCCAGCGCAAGGCGGCGATCTGGTCGAGCAGGCCGTAATTCCCGGAGATGTTGGCCGGATTCTCGCGGCTGAGTTCGGGATGGGCGAGATAGCCGAACACCCCGAGCCGATAGTTGATGGAGACGAGCACAACGCCGCGTTTGGCGAATGCGCCGCCATCGTACATCGCGGAGTGCCCGCTGCCCCAGATCAACGTGCCGCCGTGGATCCACACCATCACCGGGGCGTTCGTCGCGCCCACCGGCGCGGTCACGTCGAGAGTCAGACAATCCTCGGCCATCCGGACCTTGCCGCGATCATATACGCCCGGCGCCATTGGCGGCTGCATGCATGCAAGCCCTTCGTCACGAGCGGTCCGTATGCCCTTCCAGCGCGGCATCGGCGAGGGCGCCCGCCAGCGCTGGTCCCCGACGGGCGGGAGCGCATACGGGATCGCCCGGAATACCGCCGCGCCCTCATCCAAAGTGCCGCGCAGTAGACCGGCCGGGGCATCGACCAGCGGAGCATCGCCGCGACCCTCGGCCGGGGACGTGGCACACGCGGCCGGTATAAGCGCTACCGCCAAGGCAAGAAACCGCCAGGCGATCCGAGCTCCGGTCAGTCTGCGCCGCCGACGCGAGAATTGGTAGCGGACCGTGCTGTCCAGAATCCTCTGGTTCGACATCGTCTTTCTCTCCCACCGCTGTCCGTATTCATCGACGGTGGTGCCGCCGCCGTACGACGCGTTGTTGAGATCACGTGACTATGACTTGTCAGGACACACCGTAAGCGCATCACAGGACATCAATGTATCTCTGGAGGACACCTGCCGCTGGAAGGGAGCCATCGCCTGTCCCGCGCGAAAGCGTGACGTCGGTACGCGCCGTTCATGGGGCAATCTGGATGGACATGGCTTTCGCGCGCCGATTTACGCCGCCTACGGTGCTCGCGCACACCGCTCCCTTCCATTGCCGGTCGGGACGGCCCGGTCACTCTCCGCTCAGGGCGAAGGGCTCAGACGCGCGAAGGTAGGTATCGGACAGGATCTCGCGACCAATCGGCGGCGCCGAGCGGCCCGCGCAATCGGGACGGTGGCATAGCCGGCAAGTCGTTCCCACCGGCGTGCGCTCATGCTTCCGCAGGTCGTCAGCATAGGCGAGTTCGTCGAGATAGTCTTCGGGGCAGACAAGAGCGACCGCACGCACGAGGCGGGGGTGGCCGTGTTGCCAACCGCGCACCTCGACCGAGCGGGCGATGGAAACGAAGTTGCCGCCCTCGGGCAGTTCGATCCGCTGCAGTAGCAGTTCGCCGCGACGCGCGAAGCAGTCGTGCACGTTCCACAGCGGGCAGGCGCCGCCGAAACGGGCGAAGGGGAAGCCGGATGCGTCGAGCCTTTTCGAGACATTGCCCCCGGAATCGAGCCGCAGGAAAAAGAACGGAACGCCCGCAGCGCCGGGTTTCTGCAAAGTGGTTAGTCGATGCGCTGCCTGCTCGAAGCTGACGGCGAATTCGGCGGCTAGGCCCTCGATATCGAACCGCTGGCGACGTGCCGCGGTGAGGAACGCGTCGTACGGCATGACCAGCGCCGCCGCCCAGTAGCCGCGAAGCGCTTGCGCCGCCAGCGTGCGGCCGTTGTCGCTGACGATGCCGGGGTCGCGCACGAGTTCGGCGATAGCCTCGCTCTGTTCGAGCGCGGCTATCTGCAGCGCGAGCTGGAAGCGGCGGCCGTCCTCAGTCAAGCGGGCATTGATCAGGACGCGCCGGCGGTGGAAGTCGTGGAACCGCAGTGCATGGCGCATCTCGGCGGGCGGGACGAAACGGACTTCGAGCTCGTGGACGTGCTCGATGTGCGCGGCCATGTCGGCCCAAGATTTCAGCCTCGCGGCGAGGGCCGACGCACTGTCATCGAGCGACGGGAAGTAGTTGCGCCGTTGGGCGAGGAAATGCCGTGTTTCCTCCACTGGATCGAGCACGTCCTCGACGCCCTTCTCGCGCTGTTCGGCAAGCGTGAGCCAGAGTTGCTCGTGCGCTGCGTGCAGGCGCATAAGCGCCTCGGCAAAGCCCGGATAGCTCGCGGCCACATCCTCAATGTCGATCTTCGGCAGATCGATCCCGGCGTAGAGCGGCGCGCGCAGGATCGCCTGCATGCGGGCAGCGGTTTCCTCCACCTCGCCGGCAGCGAGGTCGGCGATGTCGATGCGATAGGCAGCCGCCAGCTTGACCAGCATGTCCGCCGTCACCGGCCGCTGGTTGCGCTCCATCAGCGCGACATAGGAAGGAGAAATGCCAAGATCCACTGCCATGTCGGCCTGGGTCAGACGGAGGTCGCGCCGCACGCGCTTGAGACGCGGACCGATATAGAGCGCTTTGCCGGCCATCGGGTCTCCTTACAACTTTACAAACAAGACTTGTAAAGTTTGACAATACGACACCGCCGGCTCTCCTACAAGCGTGCTGCATGTGCGAAGAGCACTCCACAGTTCATTGCGGAGAAACAAATGACTTACCTCGGCAACATCGCCGGTATCGCCGGCACCATTTCCGCCAATGGCGCCCGATGGGGCGGAATCGACGCGGAAGCGGTTGCGCGCATGCGCACGCAAAACCGCTTTCGCACCGGCCTGGACATCGCTCGCCACACCGCGGCGATCATGCGCTCCGACATGGCGGCATACGATGTCGATCCGGCAGCCTACACGCAATCGCTCGGCTGCTGGCATGGGTTCATCGGCCAGCAGAAAATAATCAGCATCAAGAAGCATTTCGGCACCACGAAGGGGCGCTACCTCTATCTCTCGGGTTGGATGATCGCTGCGCTGCGGAGCGAATTTGGCCCGCTGCCGGACCAGTCGATGCACGAGAAGACCAGCGTCCCGGCGCTGATCGAGGAACTCTACACCTTCCTGCGGCAGGCGGATGCGCGCGAACTGGGCGACCTGTTCCGCGAACTCGACGCGGCAAAGGAAGCGGGTGACGTGTGCAACACCCATCGGCTCTTGCGCAGAATCGACGATTACCAGACCCACGTGGTCCCGATCATCGCCGATATCGACGCCGGCTTCGGGAATGCCGAGGCGACGTACCTGCTAGCGAAAAAGATGATCGAGGCCGGCGCCTGCGCGATCCAGATCGAGAACCAGGTCAGCGACGAGAAGCAGTGCGGGCACCAGGATGGGAAGGTGACCGTGCCGCACGAGGACTTTCTCGCGAAGATACGCGCGGTGCGATACGCCTTCATGGAGCTCGGCGTGGACGACGGCGTGATCGTCGCCCGCACGGACAGCCTTGGCGCCGGCCTCACCAAGCAGATCGCCTTCAGCCGAGAGCCGGGCGACCTAGGCGATCAATACAATCGCTTCCTCGACTGCGAGGAGGTCGATCCGGCGAACGTGGCCAACGGCCAGGTCGTCATCAGCCGCGACGGAACTCTTCTTGCGCCAAGGCGGCTGCCGAGCAACCTCTACCAGTTCCGTCCTGGCACCGGAGAGGACCGCTGCGTGCTCGATTGCATCACCGCGCTGCAAAACGGTGCCGACCTGTTGTGGATCGAGACCGAGAAGCCGCATATCGGCCAGATCGGCGGCATGGTCCGCCGGATCCGCGAGGTAATCCCGAGCGCCAAACTCGTCTACAACAACTCGCCCAGCTTCAACTGGACGCTCAATTTCCGCCAGCAGGTCTACGATGCCTGGGAAGCGGAGGGCCGCAACCTGGCGGGCTACGAGCGCGAGCACCTGATGAGCCAGCAATACGACGATGGTGAGCTGGCGCGCGAGGCGGACGAGCGAATTCGCACCTTCCAGGCTGATTCTGCGCGCGAGGCAGGGATCTTCCACCACCTGATCACGCTGCCGACCTATCACACCGCGGCGCTCAGCACCGACAACCTGGCCAAACGCTATTTCGGCGAGGAAGGCATGCTCGGCTACGTCAGGCAGGTCCAGCGCGAGGAGATCCGCCAGGGTATCGCCTGCGTGAAACACCAGAACATGGCCGGCAGCGACATCGGTGACGATCACAAGGAATACTTCGCCGGCGAAGCGGCCCTCAAGGCCGGCGGCGAACACAACACCATGAACCAGTTCGCGGCCGCCTGAGGCGCCCCGGCAAGAACGAAAGGACATCGCCATGCCCGAGCCAGCAAGGGCCCGCCCGATTTTCTGCAGCCAGGACTTCGCTCTTCTGCGCACCGCCGTGGCCGAATACGTCCGTGCCCATGACGGGGAGGAAGGAATCGCGAAGTTCGTGAACCTACACCACCGGCTGGGACGCCTTGGCCGATGACAGACCCCGCACAGGTCCACCGGGCGCAGACTGTTTCGAGCGACGCCCGGTGCGAGCGCGCGGGCCTGCAGGTCGCCTCCTGCCTAGCGGACTTCGTGGAAAGCGAAGCGCTTTCGGGGACACAGATTGCGGCAGGAGAATTCTGGGAGGGGTTCGCCGCAATCGTCGCCCGGTTCACGCCCGGCAATCGCGGCCTGTTGCGAGAGCGGGACGCGATGCAGGCGCGGATCGATGCCTGGCATCGGCAAAATCCGGGGGCGGGCGGAGCACCCGAAAGCTTTCTTCGCGAGATCGGCTACCTCGTCGAAGAACCGGCCGCGTTCACCATCGGCACGCGCGGTGTCGATCGGGAGATCGCCGCGGGGGCCGGGCCCCAGCTCGTGGTGCCGGCGCGCAACGCCCGCTTCGTGCTCAACGCCGCCAACGCCCGCTGGGGCAGCCTCTACGATGCGCTCTACGGCACCGATGCGCTCGACGGCGTGCCGCCGCCCGCCGGACCCTACAATCGCGCGCGGGGCTCCCGGGTTGTTGCCTGGTCGAGAGACTTCCTCGACGCCCACTTCCCGCTCGCAGGTGCCTCGTGGCACGACTGGCGCGGCGACGATCCGGCCTTGCGCGACCCGAGGCAGCTTGTCGGCCGCAGCGGTGCGAACCTGCTGCTGCGGCACAACGGGCTGCACGTCGAGATCGTGATCGATCGCGCAAGCCCGATCGGCGCGGCCGACCTGGCAGGTATCGCCGACGTCCGGCTCGAAGCCGCTCTGACAACCATCGTCGATCTCGAGGATTCGATCGCCGCGGTCGATGCCGAAGAAAAAGTGGAAGCGTATCGCAACTGGCTGGGCGTGCTGCGCGGCGACCTGACTGCGACGTTCGACAAGGACGGTCGGCAATGCGTGCGCCGCTGCGAGCCCGACCGCGAATGGTTCGATGCTTCAGGAACGCCGTTCAACCTTCCCGGTCGCAGCCTGCTTCTGGTGCGCAACGTTGGGCACCTGATGACCACCCCGGCTGTGCTGGACGCCAACGGGCACGAGGTCTTCGAAGGCCTGCTCGATGCAGCGATCACCTCGCTGTGCGCGCTGCACGACCTGCTCGGCCCGGGTGCCGGGCGCAATTCGCGCACGGGTTCGATCTATGTCGTGAAACCGAAGATGCACGGGCCCGGGGAATGCGCCTTCGCAAACGAACTGTTCGATGCGGTGGAGGACCTCTTGGGGCTGGCGCGCAACACGATCAAGATCGGCGTGATGGACGAGGAACGGCGGACCAGCGCCAATCTCGCGGCCTGCATCCACGCCGTGAGGAACCGGGTGTTCTTCATCAACACGGGGTTCCTCGATCGCACCGGCGATGAAATACGCACCTCGATGCTGGCCGGGCCGATGCTCCGCAAGTCGGATATCAAGCAGGCCGCCTGGATCGCCGCGTACGAGGATCGCAATGTCCAGATCGGGCTCGCCTGCGGCTTCGCTGGCCGCGCCCAGATTGGCAAGGGCATGTGGGCGATGCCCGAGTGTATGCACGAAATGCTGGCGCAGAAGATCGGTCATCCAATGAGCGGTGCGAGCACCGCATGGGTGCCTTCGCCGACCGCCGCGGTGCTCCACGCCGTTCACTACCACTGTTCCGACGTGGCCGCCCGCCAGGCCGAGCGCGCCGCAGAGCCGATCGCCCCGCTCGGTTGCCTGCTGGAGGTCCCGCTCGCCGGAAAAGAGGACGCCTGGACCGAGGCCGAGGTCTGCGACGAACTCGAGAACAACCTGCAGGGCATACTCGGCTACGTCGTGCGCTGGATCGACCAGGGGATCGGTTGCTCGAAAGTTCCGGACATTCGCGACATCGGTCTGATGGAGGACCGCGCCACACTGCGGATATCCAGCCAGCATGTCGCAAACTGGCTGCTTCACCGGGTCGTATCGGAGGACGAGATCGATGCCGCGCTGAAGCGAATGGCAAGGAAGGTGGATGCCCAGAATGCGGCCGACCGGACTTACCGTCCGCTCATTCCTTCGGCAGGCAGCATCGCCTTTCGCGCTGCTCGTTCGCTTGTTTTCGAAGCGCTGGGGCAGCCCAATGGATACACCGAGCCGCTGCTGCACCGCTACCGCAAGGAAGCGAAAGACGGCTGCTGCGCATGGGCGCCGGCCAAGGAAGCGAAGTTCTCGCTAGAAAACAGATGACAGCACGGTCCATCCGCCCGGACGGAGCCGTTAGGGCGCCGGCTGCGCCTCGATGACCATAGCAATCCCTTGGCCCCCGCCGATGCACATGGTGACGAGACCGTAGCGCCCTCTGGTCGCGCGCAGGTGGTACATGCACTTGACGGTCAGGATGCATCCCGTCGCGCCCACCGGGTGGCCCAATGCTACGCCCGACCCGTTCGGATTGACCTTGTCGGAATCGAACCCGAGCGCCTTGGCCACGGCCGCGGCCTGTGCTGCGAATGCCTCGTTGCTCTCGATAACGTCGATGTCGGATAGCGAGAGGCCGGCGCGTTCGAGTGCGATGGGCACGGCCTTGATTGGCCCTTCGCCCATGAAGGCCGGTTCGACTCCCGCGATGCCCCACGACACGATGCGGGCCATCGGCTCGAGACCGCGCTGCTCTACCTGGGAGCGCGTGGCGAGGACGACCATTGCCGCTCCGTCGTTGACGCCGCTTGCGTTGGCGGCCGTGACGGCGCCGCCCTCCTTGAACGCCGGCCGCATCGCGGCGAGAGCCTGCGCATCGATGTCGGCGCGAACGTGTTCGTCGGTATCGAATACGATCGTCCCCTTGCGCGTGACGATCTCGACCGGAACGATCTGCTCCTTGAACCTGCCCTCGGCAATGGCTCGCGCGGCACGGCGGTGGCTGGTCACCGACAGCGCATCCATCTCTTCGCGCGTGATGCAGTGGCGCTCGGCCACGTTCTCCGCCGTGATGCCCATGTGGAAATCGAAGATCGCGTCCTGCAGGCCGATGACGAGCGCATCTTCCTGCTCGTTGGGTCCCATCTTGCGCCCCCAGCGAACCGAGTGGTCGTGATAGGGCACGTTGGACATGCTCTCCGCCCCGCCGGCGAGCGTGATCGAGGCCTCGCCCAGCTGCATCATCTGCGCAGCCGAGACGATCGCCTGGAGCCCCGATCCGCAAAGCCGGTTGAGAGTAAGGGCAGGTGTTCTGTCGGGGACGCCGGTGTTCAAGGCGACGACACGGGCGAGCATGTTGTCACGCGCGCTAGTCTGCATGACCTGGCCGACGACGACGTGATCAATGTCCCCTGGCTCGACGCACGCCCGGCGAATGGCCGCATTGGCGGCGATCGCGCCGAGCTCGGCCGGCATTTTCGATTTCAGGGCGCCGCCGAAGTTTCCGACGGCCGTGCGAGCGCCGCTGACGATGAAGATGTCTTCCACTGGATGACCCTGTCGGTGAGAGGAGTTGCCAGGAAGTGCGAGGATTCATTCACTAGGTCAAGAGTGAACGAGACTCAGCGGTCTTATCGTCGATCGCAAATCTTGCGGAAACCGGCGGCCATGAACTTCGCCATTCGTGCCTTGACCGCCTCGAAATCTTCCGATCGGCACTTTCCGCCCGACAGTTTGTCGATCCGGCCGGTTCGGGCCAGTGTCAGCATCAACGCGCCCGAGACGAAGTGGTAGCCCCAGTAGATGTCTTCCTCAGCGCAGTCGGGCATGGCCTTCTTCAACAGGCCGATCAGGCGCAGAACCACCGGGTCGAAATGGGCGTCCATCAAGTCCGCACCCCATTCGGGGGTGTTCGACACCTGGGCTCCGAGCTTCCCGTAGTTCTTCCACCCTTCGCCGCCCTGGATATAGGTGTCGAGGTCAGTGTCGAGGAAAGCATGGAGCGCCCCCTCGATCGTGGGCTTGCCGGCGCAAGCGACATCGTAGTCGTCGAGCGCCTTCATGCGCCGTTCGCTCGTGACCACCGCCCGGCGCGCGAAAACCGCGTCGAACAGCGCGCGCTTGTCGTCGAAATAGTAGTTGAGGAGGGTGTGGTGGACGCCGATTTGCTTGGCGACATCCTTCAGCGTGACGCCGTGAAGGCCGTGCTGGGCGAATTGTTCTTCGGCGGCATCGAAGATCTGTTCCATCGTTTCGGCGCGCTGCTCGGCCTTCTTGGTGGGGCGCTTCTTCCTGGCATCGGCGGTGGTCGGCATATCGCCGAGACCCTTCCGGGTTCTTTTAGTCTGCGTCAAGCGACAGTCGCGCGCCGATTACATTCGCACACATGTGAGTGAAGGTTGACAGCCGTGCCCGCTTGACGCAAGCAAGCTATCGAAAAAAGAAGTAGCGAAAATTCCGGGAGCGGACAGATGGATGCCAGCACGGTCCACGAGGGCCCGACAGCCGGCTATGCCGGCGAAGGGCACAGGCGTGTTCGCCGCCCCATGGCGGTCTTGTGGATGCTTACCTTTGTCTACGTGATCAACTTCCTCGATCGCCAGCTCCTCAGCATCCTCGCCAAGCCGATCCAGGACACGCTGCACGTTACTGACGGCCAACTCGGCCTCATCGGCGGCTTCTACTTCGCGTTGTTCTATTGCTTGATCGCGATTCCCGTCAGCTGGCTGGCGGACCGGACCAACCGGGTAGCGGTACTAACTGCCGCCTGCGCAATCTGGAGCGCGGCGACGATCGCTTGTGGGCTCTCGCGCAATTACACGGAACTTGTGATCGCGCGCATGACGGTCGGATTCGGCGAGGCGGGCGGGGTGCCGCCGTCCTACGCGCTGATCACCGACACGTTCGGGCCCGGCAAGCGGGGGATGGCCTTCGGAATCTACAATCTCGGACCTCCGATCGGCGCGGCGCTCGGGATTGCTCTTGGCGCGACGATCGCCGAGCTTTTCGACTGGCGCGATGCATTCGTCGCGATCGGCGCCATCGGCGTCCTTGCCGCCGTGGCCCTTCCCTTTGTGGTGCCCGAGCCCTCGCGTGGGGCGACCGATCCCGGCGCCGCGGCGCGGACAGACAAGGCGCCGTTTTTGGCCACGATCCGTTCGTTCTTCTCGAATCCGGTGATGTCGCTGGCAGCGTTCGGCAGCGGCGCGACGCAGTTCGTCACCTATGGCCTGGGCAACTTCGCGGTGCTGTTCGTCATCCGCGAGAAGGGCATGACGATGGGCGAGGTCGCGATCTGGTACGCGCTGGTGGTTATCGTCGGCATGGGCGGAGGCATGATCGCCTCGGGCCGGGTGATCGACAAGCTGGCGACCCGGACGCGCAGGACGTACGCGCTCGCCCCGGCGATCTCTCTGACCATCGCAGCGCCGTTCTGCGCCGGCTTCATCTGCGCTCCGTCGTGGGAACTCGCGCTGGTCTTCCTCACCGTGGCGATGTTCTTCAATTACTTCTATCTCTCGTGCTCGATCACGCTCGTGCAGGAGGAGAGCGCACCCAACCAGCGCGTGCTCGCGGGCGCGCTTCTGCTGCTGGTGATGAACTTCATCGGGCTCGGCCTCGGCCCGACCTGGGTCGGCGCGGCGAGCGACTGGTTCGCCGCGCGCGGCGAGGCCAACTCGCTCCAACTGGCGCTCTACTCCCTGCTACCCGCTTACGGGATCGCCATTGCGCTGTTCCTGTGGCTCGCGCGGCGGCTGGGCAGGGAGGCCCGGAAATGACGATGCGCTCGACCCTGTTCGCACTCGCACTTGCGGGCGGCGGCGTGGCGGCGACTGCCAGCGACCTGCAACCCGTGGTCGAGGCACCGGCCGGCGCGGTCCGCGGCTCCGCGGTAGGTGGCATCCGCGTCTTCAAGGGTATTCCCTACGCCAAGCCCCCGGTGGGCAGCCTGCGCTGGCGCCCGCCGGTCCCGCTCGACAGGTGGCCGGGAACGCGCGAGGCAAGCGAGTTCGGCCCGGCGTGCGTGCAGCCGCAGTCCGACAAGCTGACCACGATCTACTCCGAGCCGCCGATGCCGGTGAGCGAAGACTGCCTTACACTCAACGTCTGGACGCCGGACGAGGCAAGAGGCGTGCCGGTCTTGGTGTGGATCCACGGCGGATCGCTGCTCACCGGGTCGAGCCGCGAGCCGTTGTACGACGGAACCGAACTGGCCCGGCGCGGCGTGGTCGTGGTCTCGATCAACTACCGCCTCGGTGTGCTCGGCTGGCTCGCGCATCCCGATCTGACGCGGGAATCGCCGCAGGACATCTCGGGCAATTACGGCCTGCTCGACCAGATCGCCGCGCTGCACTGGATACGCGATAACATCGCTGCGTTCGGCGGCAATCCCTCCGAGGTGACCATTGCTGGCGAATCCGCGGGCGGCCTCAGCGGCCTGCTATTGATGTCGAGCCCCTATGCGCGCGGGCTGTTCCAGCGCGCGATCCTGCAGAGCAGCTACATGATCGCGCTGCCGGAACTGAAGCGCAGCGTGTTCAGCGTTCCCTCGTGGCAGGCGACGGGGAAAATGCTGCAGGGCGGCCTCAGGGCGCCCGACCTGGCGGCGATGCGGCGGATGGACGCTCAGGCGATCACCGACGCCAGCGCCAAGCTCGGCTTCGCGCCGTTGCCCGCGGTTGACGGCAAGGTGCTGCCGAGGCAGATGGTCGATACTTTCGACGCGGGCGAGCAGGCGCCGGTGCCGGTCGTCGCGGGCTTCAACCAGGGCGAGATCCGCTCGCTTCGAATGCTGCTCGCCAAGCCAGCGAAGGATGCCGCGGAGTACGAAGCGGCAATCCGCGAGCGATACGGCGATCTCGCCGATCGCTTCTTGGCGCTGTATCCTGCTGCCGACCAGGCGGAGAGCATGCTCGCCGCCACGCGGGACGCCCTCTACGGCTGGACCGCCGAGCGTGTCGTGCGCCAGCAAGCGGCGCAAGGGCTGCCTTCGTACCTGTACCTGTTCGACCACGGCTATCCCGCGGCGGATGCGGCCGGATACCATGCCCATCATGCGAGCGAACTGCCCTACGTGTTCGGCACGTTTGCACGTACGCCGCCGTTGTGGCCGAAAATCCCCGACAGCGAAGCCGAGCGCGCCCTGTCCGCCGCGATGACCGACTATTGGGCGAGCTTTGCGCGGGGCGGACAACCGGTTGCCGCCGGAGCTCCCTCCTGGCCGAGCTACGCGCCCGGACAGCGCTACATGCTGTTTGCGGAGCGGCCCGAGCCGGCGAGCCATCTCATGCCCGGGATGTTCGCGTTCAACGAATTGGTAATGTGCCGCCGCCGTGCCGACCGAAAGGTCGGGTGGAACTGGAACGTGGGGCTGGCGGCGCCCAAGCCTGTTGCGTCAATGTCGAGCGAGTGCGCGCCGCCCAATCCCTGAACCGCAGCGGGTTAGGCCGCCTGCGCGACGAGGTTGCCGGCTTCGAGATCGGCCCGCAAGCGCACCTTGTCGATCTTGCCCGTAGCGGCAAGCGGCATGGCGGCAACCTCGACGATCTCGTTCGGGATCCACCAGTCAGCAACCTGGCCACGTAGTAGCCCGAGCAGGTTCGCATCGGGGTCCGCGGGATCCCTCTCGACCACGAGCACCGGGCGTTCGCCCCACCGGGGATCGGGCCGGGCGATCACCGCGACGTGGCGCACGGAGGGATGGGTGCCGACGATCGCCTCGATTTCGGCCGGGTTGATCCATTCGCCGCCCGACTTGATCAGGTCCTTGGCGCGGCCCTGGATCGTCAGATTGCCTTCGGCGTCGATCGTCGCCAGGTCGCCGGTGTCGAAGTAGCCCTCGGCATCGAGCACGTCCTCGTCGGTCGCGAAGTAGCGGTCGATTACGGCCGCTCCCTTGACCTTCAGATGTCCCAGGACGCCGCACTGTTCGGCGAGCGTGTTGCCCTCGGCATCGGTTAGCTTGAGATCGACACCCAGGCGCGGCCGGCCGGCTCCCACGCCTTGCGCGGGTGCTCCGGCGAGGGCCATCGTTCCGATGGGTGACAGCTCGGTCATGCCCCAGCTTGTCTGAACCCGTGCCCCGAGCCGCGCCTCGAGCCGATCGATCAGCGCTTCGGGACAGGCCGAGCCGCCTACGATGATCCGCTCGAGCGCCGGAAGTGATCCTCCGACTTCATCGAGGTAATCGACAAGGCCGAGCCAGACGGTCTGCACGCCCGCGGCAAGCGTCACGTCTTCGTCGCGCATGATGCGCAGCAGGCTCTCGCCATCCAGCTGGCGGCCGGGCAGCACGAGGCTTGCGCCCGCGGCGGGCGCAGCGAACGGCAGACCCCAGCCGTTGGCGTGAAACATCGGCACGGCCATCAGCAACGTGTCCGCCGCGGTCAGGCCGACGGCATCAGCCTGCAACGCAAACAACGTGTGCAGGTAATTCGACCGGTGGGTGTAGAGCACACCCTTGGGCTGCCCAGTCGTTCCCGACGTGTAGCATAGGCCTGCAGGCGTCCCCTCGGCGAACGCGCCCCAGGCGAACGCTTCATCTTGCTGATCGGACAGCAGGGCTTCGTAGCCTAGGGCCTCAGGCGAGGTGGCGCCGCCCTCGACGCAGTCCAATTCGATAAGGTGGCGCAAGGACGGACATTGTTCGCGGATCTCGAGTGCGAGCGCTAGCAGGTCGGTTGCCACGGCCAAGACCACGTCGCCCGCTTCGCGAACGATCGCTGCGAGTTGGGCAGTGGTGAGCCGCGGGTTGAGCGTGTGGCACACCGCGCCCATGCCCATGATGCCGTAGTAGAGCTCGAGGTGGTGACGGGTATTCCAGGCGAGGGTTCCGACCCGGTCTCCCTGCTCTACGCCCAGTCCGGCCAGCGCGGACGAGAGCCGGTTGGCGCGCGCGCGCAATTCGCCATAGCCGAACCGCGCTTTGACCGTTCCACCTTCCGCCCAGATCACTTCGCGATCGGGGGTCCACTTGCCGGTATGGTCGAGAAACTTGTCGACCGTCAGCGAATAGGTCTGCATCCCGAAATCCCTCGTTCGCCGCCGATTTTCCCGCGGTACGGACCCTGGGCCTGCACCGTTGGGATTGTCCTTAGAACCTCAGAAGACCTTCATCACCTTGATGCCGTACTGGCGCGGAGCCCCGGCAAAGTAGAGGCCGCTGTTGAGCGCTCCCGGGTAATGCTGATCGGTCAGGTTGGTCGCGTAAGCGGTTACGGCAAGCCCGCCGCGGCGCCATTCGAGCTGAGCGTTGAGAATATTGCGGGATTCGAGCCGATCGCCGAGCGCGCGGTCTTCGAACAGGGTCGCCCATTGCGCGGCTATGTGGCCAAAGTTGACGCGCGGGGTCAACTTTGCCGTGTCGCCAAGTGGAATTTCGTACTCGGCCGCGAAGTTGAACGTGAAATTGGGCGCGTATGTCTGGTCGCGGCCTTCGAGGGCGATGCAGTTCGCACCCGGTCCCCCCGTCAGGGGGTCGCAGGCGCCGGTCGCCGGGCGGCGCGGGTCGCTGGCGTAGAACTCGCCGAGCGAGCTCTTCAGCGCGTTGACGCCGGCGCTGACCCGCAGGCCGCCGAAATGCGCTTCGAGTTCGGCTTCCACACCGTAGATCGTGGTTGGATCCTCGACGTTGAGTTCGATCCCGAAGGTCGGGAAGGTGGGATAGCCGATGATCACCTGGAATTTCTCGTACCGGTTGTAGAACCCGGTCAGAGTCGTGCGCAGGTGCCCGTCGGCAAATTCACCCTTCCACCCGGCTTCGTAAGAGGTGACTTTCTCGGACTTAAACGGCGGCGGGTCGCCCAGGCCGACCGGGAGGTTCAGCCCGCCCGGTCGGAAGCCGGTGGCGACAAAGCCGTAGACGTACTGGGTGGGCGAAGCCTCCCAGCCGAGCGACGCCTTGTAGGAGAAGTTGTCCGACTTGACCGTCTGGTCCGACAGCAGCGGGGTTCCGTACTGGCGGACGTCGACGAGGTTCGTCGAACGGCTCGCGGTGTAGCGCCCGCCGACCTCGAGCTTGAGCGCCGGGGTGATCTGGAACCCGACCTGGCCGAACGCGGCGAGCGAGCGGGTCTTGTTGTAGCCCTTGAGGTTGTACTGCGCGGCGACGAGGTTGAACGGATAGGCGACATCGATCACGAAGTTCGAGAAGGGGGCGGGGAAATAGTAGTTGTTCCACACGCCGAACGCGCCGAGAAGCCAGGTGAAACGCCGGTCGTCGGGCGAGATGATATTGAATTCCTGAGTGTACTGGTGCTCGTTGACGGTGTCGTAGAAGTACTGGCTCGCCACCGGGGCGCCGGTGATCGGGTTATTAAAGTCTGATGACGTGCCGTCGAGATCGGCCTCGTACTGCGTATTGCCCCGCTGGATAGAGGAGATCGAGCGGAACCTGTAGCCGCCGTCGGTCGTGTATTCGGCCTTGAGGATAGAGCGGAAGAACTTGTCGCGGGCGCTCATCGGCGCGTTGGCGCTGATGTCGAACAGGTCGGTGTAGGTCGGGTTGGGCGCGCCGTTCGGCAGTGTCTCAAACGATTGGTAGTATGGATTGGCCGGGTAGGCGCCGAAGTCGAGGTAATCGAGGTCGGTCATCGACAGCAGGGTGAAATTGGCCGAAGGCTCCCACTTGAAGCTGATGCGGCCGGCCGCAATCCCCAGGTCGTTGTTTTCCTTCGATTTGCTGCCGCCCGGTCCGGTGATGTTGTAGAAGCCGTCGCGGCGCTGGCCGTAGAAGGCGAAGCGGGCGGCGAAGGTGTCGCTTACCGGCACGTTGACGGCGAACTGGCCGCCCAACTCGTCATAGTTGCCAATGCTCGCCTGGATATACCCGTGCACGCCGCCGCCGATCACGGGTTCGTTGCTGTTCACGAAGACGGCGCCGCCGGTAGCGTTCTGCCCGACGATAGTCCCCTGCGGGCCGCGCAGGACCTGGATGTTGGCGACGTCGTAATAGGGCTCCCCCTGGAAGTAGCCTGGGAACGTCGGCACGCCGTCACGGTAGGTGATGACGCCGGTCGTCGTCTGCGTGTTGTGCTCGGCCTTGCCGATACCGCGGACGTTGAAGTCGTTGCCCTGGCCGAAGTTGTTGACCACGATGCTAGGGGTCGCGAACTGCAGGGCATCGACGTTGACGACGCCCCTGTTGGCCAGGTCGTCGCCAGTCAGGACCGAGCCGGAAATCGCGGTCTGCATCAGGTTCTCGGCGCGGCGCGTGGCCGTGACGACGATTTCGGCCTCGGCCGCGTTAGCCGTCTGATCGTCGGTCGCGTCCTGCGCCATGGCCGGGGCCGACCAGGCCAGGGCTGCTGTCGACACACCGAAAAGAATACCTGCGCCTCTCATTTTCCCTCTCCTTGGACATCAGCGCGCTCCGGCGCTTGTGATCCTGATGACAGATGCGCACGGAGGTTTCAATACTCGTTCTCGTGTGAGTGAAGGTAATTCGAGAAGGTGCTTTCCGGAACGGTTTCGTCAATCAGCCCCAGCGAAGATGTCGGAGTCGCCACCGGCCGCGACGATCTCCCGCTCCCCCTGGATGAAGCCGCGATCCGGCACGATCTCGCCCTCACGCGCGCTGATCCCGTCCCATTGCCGTGCCACTTCGGCGGCGGTATGGGGCCCGCGTCCCAGCGTGCGCCCCTCCGTGAGGGTTATGTGCGCCGCCGCGAAGTGCCCTGCGCCTGCGCACAGGATCGCCCGGGTCGGTGCATTGTCGCTGACAAGGTGGACGAGCCCGGGGCTTACCAGGGCGGGATCGAGCGCGGCGAGTGCTCCTTCCGAGAGAATACCCCCGGTCATCTGCGTCGCCGCCGTCGGAGCGAGGCAGTTTACGCGAATGCCATACTTCTCGCCCTCGATGGCGAGCGTCTGCATCAGGCCGACGAGCGCCATTTTTGCCGCGCCGTAATTGGCCTGTCCGAAGTTCCCGTACAGTCCGGATGACGACGTCGTCATGACAATGCGGCCATATCTCTGCACCCGCATCGTCTCCCACACCGCCTTGGTGCAGATCACCGCACCCATCAGGTGGACATCAACGACGAGGCGAAAGTCAGCCAGGTCCA
Source organism: Croceibacterium aestuarii (assembly GCF_030657335.1). NCBI lineage: Bacteria > Pseudomonadati > Pseudomonadota > Alphaproteobacteria > Sphingomonadales > Erythrobacteraceae > Croceibacterium > Croceibacterium aestuarii. The sequence goes on along the minus strand of NZ_CP131039.1, from coordinate 2,708,252 downwards.
TCTTGGCAAAGCTCTTATCCCTCAGGATTCCGGCATTGTTGACGAGGATGTCGATGCGTCCCCAACGGTCGAGGATCGCTGCCGTCATGGCTTCGACCGCCGCTTCGTCCGTCACCGAGCAGGCAAAGGGCATCGCCTGGCCGCCTGCACGCTCGATCTCGGCAGCCACCGAGCAGGCAGAATCCTCGTCCAGGTCGTTCACCACGACACAGGCACCTTGGCGTCCATGTTCGAGAGCATGGCTTCGGCCAAGCCCGTTTCCACCTCCCGTCACGATCGCCACACGCCCGGCCAAGATTCCCTCACTCATGATCAACCTCTTATTAGTTAACTCTCAAGATAGCGAATAACGGAACGCAAGATGCGTTGCAAACCTTCCGTGTCCCATACCGCGGGAAGCGAGCCGAAGGCTCGCCCTCAGCGGTCCTCGCCTCGCAGGGGAGACGCAAAACCGACGTTCCAATGCCACGGAGTATCACCCTCCCGGCGCCTTCTGTTGACAGTTTCGCCGTGTATGGCAAAGCGCTCGTCGAGCACGCTGCCTCCGATCTTGGACTTGCAATCGAACAGCATGTGTTGCTGGCTGGTCATGTAATTTGGCCATTGAGGTCCCGCTTCGGATTCGGGGCGGCCTGTCTTCGCAAACGTGCTCCAGTACTCGATCATTGCTTCCGACAGCAGCTGCTGCTCCTGCGTATCGGGAATGGCCGGCCATTCGGGGGGCGTTGTGCGCATCGTGCCGAACAGGAATGGCAATTCTGCGCCGTGAAACGACTTCAGCCCAGCTGCCTCGGCCGCCGGATAGCCGTGATCGAACAGGTAGAGAAAGGACGCCGCGCCAAGCCGGCCCTGCGCCGTGGCAACCGTCTGCGCGCTCCATCCGTACATCGCGTCGCGCGTGGCGGCGAGCATGCTTTCATCGAGGTCTGACGCGGGATATTCACGCAAGAAGCCCTCGGACAACTCGCCATAGGCAGCGCGAATGCGATCTACGTAGTCCTGCGCCGAACCAGGCGGTGGGGGTAGCAGGCGGCGCAACGACCTTATCTCCCCGCCGTTGAAACCCGCGATGACGGGTATGTTCGTCTGCTGGCCCCGTGCGAATGTTTCGACGAGCTGGCGAGGAATCACATTTCCGTCAACCGTCGGCCAAGGGGAGAAAACCTGCTCCGGCGGCTTGCCGGACAAGCTCATGCGCCGGCAAGCTTCTCAACTCCGCAGCGCTGCTCGCGCCTATACGGCGGGCGAACTGGCCGCCGGCCGATTCTGCCGAAGGGTGCCCGTGCCGCTCGCAGCTCAAGGACGGCAGCGAAATCATGTAGGGGCTCTGCAGGATCGCCTTGTGGAACAGGGGCCGCGCATCCGGCGCACCCATCAGGCACATGATCGAGAGCGCCCCGGCAGATTGGCCAGCCACGGTGACGTTGTCGGGATTACCACCGAACCCTGCGATGTTGCGCTTCACCCATTTCAGTGCCGCCACTTGATCGAGCAGGCCATAGTTGCCGGAAACGCCGTCGGGCGACTCCGCGCTGAGTTCCTCGTGGGCAAGAAACCCGAAAACTCCGAGGCGATAGTTGATCGTGACGACGACGAGGCCCTCCGCGGCAAGCCGCTTGCCGTCGAGCATGGGCGAAGCGCTTCCGCCGTAATGCAGCGCCCCGCCGTGTATCCAGACCAGCACCGCCGCATCGGTTGCGTCCGCTGGAGCCCATATGTTGAGGGTAAGGCAGTTCTCGTCCTGCAAAGCGAAGTGTTCGCGATAGATCGGACAGGCTTGCGAGTGCAGCTCGGTCTGCACGCAGGACGGCCCAAAACGGTCGGCGAGGACTTTTGCCTCGGTTTCCTCGAGGGCCACAGGCGGCCGCCAGCGCAGCTCTCCGATCGGCGGTCTGGCGTATGGGATTCCCAGCCATCGGGCGACCCCATTGGCAACCCCGAGGAACGTTCCGGCTGGTGATCGGGCGACCGGCTCCCCGGAGGTGGAGCGCTGGACTTGATCAGGTTTGGCCGGCCCTCGGGACTGCAGTTGTGATCGCTTGCTCATTCAGACTGACCCGAAAAGTTGTGGACCGCCAAAGCCGGTTCGCAGAGTATTTGCCGGCAGGAGCCACGGCGACATTTCTACAAACTTCACTCGTAGGGCAGTGAGTAACGGCCTGTCGAGAAGCAGGAGGTCCGCCGCAGGGCCGACAACCGGTCTAGAGACGGTCACCTGCCGTTCCGACGACGAGAACGAGCGGTGTTCAGATTCGGGCGAATGAAGTCACTTCAGAAGTTCATCTTGGTGCACGCCACCTCCACAGGCACCTCGATTACTCACGCGATGGCGATATCGCTACCGCGGAAGGAATGATGTTGAACTTGGAAACCTCGATACGAAGCGGCCGGAGGTGCCCGAGCGTCGCCCAGCATCCACTTGAAGGCGATATCGGAGAGCCCTGATCCGGATTCGGAACACTTCTCCTCATGTCGGGAGGGCACCGCCGTGTCGCGCCTGCGAGCATAGGGGTATTCCGCTCCGCCAGCACTCCTCCAATGTCTGCTGCCTGGCGGAGGGTCCGAAGCTCGGGGCATCGCCCGCGATCACGTTAAGTAGTCCTCCGCGCATACTGGATGCTTAATTCCCCTTAAGCTTTGTGTCGGGTCCGCCAGGCCCGGGGGACGTGGCATGAAGTCTGGACGATCTTGGCTGTGGTTAATGGCGGCCGCGATCCATTCATCGATAGCCTTTGCGCAGCAGACTACCGATCCCGGACGGGTGGACGAGCGGCTGCGCGCTCGTCCGGATGTTCCACCGGTCGGGGCGATCGATCTGCCAGAGGTGCAGTTCCAGGCTGCGGTGCCGGACAGCGGCCTCTCCGTCACGCTCACCGCCGTCCGTTTCGAAGGCGCGAGCGCTGTCCCGCCTGAAGCGCTCGAGGCGCTGGCCGCTCCATACCTAGGGCGCGAAATGCCGTTGTCGGAAGTGTTCCGCCTGGCGGAGGAAGTAACGGCCGAATACCGCCGCCGCGGCTTCGTGCTTTCGCGCGCCATCGTCGGGCCGCAGCGCATCGAAGGCGGCGTGCTCACGATCCAGATCGTCGAGGGCTTCATCGACCGGACCACGATCGAAGGAAAGGCGGGCGGCTATCGTCCCTTCCTCGATGCCTATCTCGCGCCGGTTCGCGGCGGACGGCCGACGACGGGCGACGACCTCGCCCGAGCCTTGTTGCTCGCGCGCGACTTGGAGGGAGTGGAGGTGCGGGCCGTATTGGCGCCGTCCCCGGACATCGCGGGCGCCGCCGACCTCAGCCTGGTGGTCAATAGGCGACCGCTCGAAGGCTTTGTTGCGTTCGACAATCGAGGGTCGCGGTGGCTCGGCCCACTGCAGATTTACGGCGGCATGGTGCTCAACGATCTTCTCGGGGGCGGCGAGAGGCTGGCGATTACCGGCGTCGCCGCGCCCGATCACGGAGGCGAACTGGGTTTCCTTTCAACGACCTACGACCAGCCGATCGGCGGATCGGGTCTGCGCGCCGGGACCTTCGTCAGTTACGTCCGCACGCGGCCGGGCGGCGAACTTCGCGCTTTGGGACTCGAAGGCAAGAGCCTGACCGGAGGCGCAACCCTACAATACCCGCTGATACGCAGCCGCGATGCTAACCTGTTGGGACGCCTGACGTTTACCGTGCGCGACAGCCAATCATTCAATCTCGCCCTCGATCCGATCTTCCGCGACAAGACCCGGACGCTAAGTGCGGAGGCGATCGCCAACCAGGCGACGCCGTGGGGCGCACATCTCACGTTGCGGCTTTCGATCACGCGCGGACTCGATGTACTCGGCGCGACAGAGGCCGCCGATCCGGCCAAGTCGCGCGCCACCGCGTCGGGCCAGTTTACCCGCGTCAATGTCGAAACCGAATGGGTGCAGCGCCTGTATGGCGGGCTGCACCTCCTGCTCGGTGGAGCGGCACAGGCGAGCCACGACAGCCTGCTCGCCTCCGAGGAGTTCGGCCTGGGCGGCACGCAGTTCGGACGTGCGTTCGACCCCTCCGAGATCACCGGGGACGAGGGCTTCGCCGGCAAGGTCGAGCTGTTTTACACTCATCCTGCGTTCCGGTCCGGGGCCGTCGAGCCTTTCGTCTATTACGAAGGCGGCCAGGTGCAGCAGAACGATGCATTGCCGGGCGAGGCGCTCCGCGCGAGCCTTGAATCGCTCGGCGCGGGAGTCCGCCTAAGCTTCGCGGGCGGCGTCGCTGCGTCGATCGAATACGCCAAGCCTTTCGATCGCGACGTTGCCGCAAATGGTGACCGGGACGGGCGGGCGTTTGTGTCTTTCAGCGCTGCCTATTGACCGCGGTGAGCCCGTCGCTGGCGGGAGATGTCGGTGGAGATTGAAATGAGCAATGCCTGTGCCGCGTCCGCATCGAGAGACCACCGCGCAATGCGGAAATACCGAACCGCGCTGTTGGTGTCGGGAGGATTCCTCGCGCTGATAACTGCCAATCCGGCCATGGCCCAGACCGTCGATACCCTGCCGACCGGCGGCAATGTGGTGGCGGGCTCGGCAACGATCGGCTCTCCCTCGTCTGCGGCCAAGCTCGACGTCATCCAGGCTTCGAGCCGCGCGGTGATCGAGTGGAACAGCTTCGACATCGGCCAGAATGCCGAAGTCGCTTTCACGCAGCCGAGCGCTTCCGCGATTGCGCTCAACCGCGTGATCGGCGGCACCGCACCTTCGCTTATCGCCGGCAAGCTGACGGCCAACGGTATCGTCGCCGTGCTCAATTCCAACGGCGTGCTGTTCGCGGGGACCGCGGACGTCAACGTCGGCGGCCTGATCGCTTCCACCGGTAAGATCGATGACACCGCATTCATGGCGGGCGGCAACCTGCTCGGCATTACCGGCGCGAACGGCGGCGAAATTGTCGTTTCAGCGGGCGCCAGCATCTCTGTGGCGAATGCGGGGCTTGGCGCCCTCGTGGCGCCAAGCGTGCGCAACAGCGGCACGATCACCGCCACCGCGGGCCGGGTTCAGCTCGGCGCGGGGACGGCCTTCACGCTCGATCTGGCCAATGACGGGCTGCTGCAGATCGATGTCGGCGCTGCCAGCCCACTGGTCCAGAACCTCGGCAGCGTGTTCGCCGGCGGGGGACAGATCCAGCTCTCCGCACGGCAGGCCAGCGCGCTGCTCGACCAGACGATCCGCACGGGCGTCCTGCCGGTCGGCTCGGCGCGGCTGGACGGCAACACGATCGTGCTCGATGCGACGGGCAGCGACGTTCAGCTCACCTCGGACATCTCCGGACGGGGCGACCTGGTGCTGAGCGGCAGCCGCATTTACGGCACCGGCGATCTCGACATCGACGGCAACCTGACGCTCAATGTCAATGCGGGCGGCGCGGTCGCCGATACCCTCGCGACCGGCCAAAACTGGATCAACGATGCGCTCGGCGTCATCGGCGGCCAGGTCGACGCAACGACGATAAACCTCGGCTCGGGACTCTATCGGCCCGGCGTCTCGCTCACCGCGAGCAACGTCATGCTCGACGGCCAGGGCGCGGCGCGAGTCGGCTGGGTCAGCGGGATCGAGAACGCCATCGACGTGTGGGGCGACAACGTCACCGTCCGGAACCTCGAGGTCTTCGGCCCGGCGACCTCGGCTTACACGAGCTTTAATTGGGGCGGCACCAACTCGCGCGGGGTGTTCGTCCACAACGGCGCCGACAACGCGACGGTGACGGGCAACAACGTCCACGACATCCGCACCGGCGTGATCGTCGACGGGAGGAACCTGAACGCCGTCGTCACCGGCAACCGCATCGACAACACCAAGAGCGCGATCTCGGTTCAGTACACCGACGGCTCGAATGTCGCGCTGGGCGGCAATTTCGAAGGCTCCATTGGCAACGAGTGGGGCATCAACGTCCACCTCAACGGTATCCTCCAGCCGAACGGGGTGACGATCAATCCGAGCACCAGCCTCGTGGGCGGTTTGCCCGTGGGCGTGCTCGGCGCTGCCAGCCTCGCCGAGCAGCAGCGCCTGCTCGGGCTGCGCGATGCCAACAACGGCATGTCGGTGCAGAACATCGCCTATTCCGCGGCGAACCGCACGGGTGCTTACGTATCCCCCACCGGTGGCAGCGTAACACAGGGAAGCCGGCTAAGCCCGCTGGCTAGCGTGCAAGCCGGCGTGAATGCCGTCGTGACGGGCGGCACCGTGTTCGTCTTACCGGGGGAGTACACCGAAGGGGTGACTGGCGTCGGTACCTTTGGAGGGAGTGGAAGCCAGCAATTCGGGCTTCACGTGCCGAAAGACAACCTCACGATCCAAGGCGTCGACAGCAGCTGGCAGCCCATTTCGCGCGCCGAGGATGTCGCGGCCTATATAACGGCGATGTACCAGGCGGGATTCGGGGCGCAGCACTTCGTCTCGGGATCGAACGTCACGATCGAAGGGCTCGGCTTTCGCCCTGCCGCCGGCGGAACCAACAAGACACTCGAAGTCGTCGGCAACAACTTCACCTTGCGCAATTCGGTCATCGACAACCGCGCCAACGCGACAGCCGCCAATTTCTACATCAGCGATTTCGAGGAGCCGGGGACGCCGCGGGTCGAGAGCTTCACACTGGCGGACAACATCTTGCACGGCGGAACTACCGTCAGTGCGATGGTCGTGGTCGGTGGCGGCGTAGGACGCGCCACGGATGCATCGAATCGCCAATTCACCGGGAACCAGCTCTTTGGAGATGGGCTCGCAGGCAGGCGGGGCTTCCAGATCCAAGGGCGGATGCCCTCGATTGCCTGGCAGCAGCTCACCAGCGGTGCGGTGTCGGTGGGGGGAAATGTCTTTACCGGGGTCGACATCCCCGTGCGCACCACAGGGATATTGACCTCTGCGCTCGACTGGGACGGCATCTTCCGTGGCAACGGCAATACGTTCGTCGGCGGCGCAGTGCTGGCGTACCAGGGAGAAACGGACGAGGCGCGCGGAGTGCTCGTCAGCGATGGCGGCGAGTCCTACGACGACATTCGCATTACCCGCGGTGTCCAGGCGTCGATCGATCGGGCGCTCGCCGGCGACACGGTGCGCATGCTCGACGGCACGTACAACATCGGCAGCACGCCGGTGTCGATTACCCGAAGCTTGAATCTGGTGGGTCAATCGCAATCGGGCGTCATCTTTGATGGTCGCGGTGTGGGCGCGGGGCTCGGTACGATGCAAGTGCAGGCGGACAACGTCAGCCTGAGTAACTTCACGCTCTACGGTGCGGACAGCGGGGCGAGCAACTACGGCATCAAGGTCCAGCCGAATTCCTCCGGCGGCGCCTATTCGCCCAACCAGCGGCTGTACAACTTCGCCATCGACAACGTGACCGTGCGGGGCTCGATGCGCGCGGAGCTCGATCTCAACGGCGTGGTCGGGGCCACGATCAGCAATTTCACGGCCGACGGGCGCCGGGTCGCCAACAATGCCGAGACGGCCGGCGCCGGGGTCCAGATCACCGACAGCTCGAACATCACCCTGACCGGGGTCCATACGCTGGGCAACGCCTGGGGCAGCGTGGCGCTCTACCAGGCTAACAAACCGAACGCCTACAACGGCGAGACGACCAACATCAACATCGACGCCTCGCAGAATACGTTCGAGGAATCGATCGGGGTGTTCAGCCAGCTCGAATCGACCACCCAGGACTTCGGGCAGCTCAATCTGACCGGCTTTAATTATGCGGTGCGGAACACCGACCACCGTCCGGACAATCTGGACGGGCAGTTCATCTTCTATCGCACGTCGCTGACCGATGCGGCCGGCTTCGCCAAGGCGGTCGGCACGGCCAGCGCCAGCTCCATCGAAGGCTACACCGGCACCGGACTCAGCAACGTTTTCACTGTGGTCGACGGCCTCTCGATCAACTCGGCTATTCGCGACGTGCGGACTGGCGGCACCGTCAACGTCGGTGCGGGGACTTACGGTGAAGCCGTTGCGATCGACAAGTCACTGAGCCTTTCGGGCGCGGGCATGAACGCCACGTCGATCACAGGGGGCATGCTGCTGAGCGGTGCGCTCGACAACGTCGTATTGCGCAATTTCGCCGTCAGCGGGTCCGCGAACGGCACGAGCGTGATCGGCAACAGCGGTGCGATCAACGGGCTCACACTCTCCGGCGTACGTATCGACGGGCAGAACGTCACCAACCGTCACGGCTTGATCGGGGGACAGATCGGCGGCGCGATCTCGATCACCGGCTCTGAGTTCCTCAACATCCGCGGCTGGGCGGCGTTCGACACGCGCAGCGGCGCGGGCGGCAACGACGGCGCGCAGATCACCAGCGGGGTGTTCTCGAACAACCTGATCGACAACACGATCGGGCACATCGCCTTCCGCCAGCAGAGCGGCGCCATCACGCTCCCGAATATCGCGTTCTCCGGTAATACTGTTCGCAACATCGGCAACGCGACCAATTCGTTCGGCGCGATCTTCAAGGCGTTCAACGCCAACCAGGTCGACTTCGCCGGAAATAATGTCAGCGGCGTTGGGACCAGCGGGTTCAACCCCGCCAGCGAGTCGGCCTACGGCGCCGTGCTGATGACCCGCGGCACGGCCGTGCTCAACGTCACCGGCAACACCTTCACCGGCAACAATCAGGTATTCGCGGTCGAGCCGGGTCGCGGTTTGCCCGGCGTGACCAACTTCACCGGCAACACCTTCACCAACAATGCCTATGCGATCTACCTGCCCGGCAACCTTTCCGGCGCCGGGACAATCAGCTTCGGAGCGGGCAACAACTTCGTCGCCGGCCCCGACACACTTCGCCACATCGTCTGGCGCAGCCCGGATGGGCTCGACCTGACCGGGGTTTCGTTCAACGGCACGCTGGCCAGCAACCTCAGTCTTGCGCAGGCCTTCTCGGTCGAGGACCTGATCACCCACGGCATCGACCTCGGCGGCGCCGGCCTCGCGCGCGTCTCCGCCGGGCAGCTCTACGTCACCACCGACTCGGGCACCGACGCCGCGCTGCGCGCCGTGGCGCTCGGCAGCAACGGCGACACGCTGAACCTCTCGGCCGGCACGCACACGCTCACCGGAACGCTGTTTCTAACCAAAGACATCGATGTGGTGGGCCAGGGCGAGGGGGTGACGATCCTCGATGCCAGAGGGCAAGACAGTTACGGCATCCGCGTTCATGCGGACAATGTCGCGCTGAGCGGCTTCTCGCTCAACGGATCTGCGGCAGCGACCGACACCGCATACGGCATCAAGGTCGAATCCGGCGGCGGGGTCAATGAGCGCAACACGGGCTTTGCGATCAACAACGTCGCCGTCGTAGGCACGCGCAGGACCGGCCTAGACCTCAGTGCCGTCGTCGGCGCGACGATCGACGGCGTGAACGTGACCGGCGCGATCGCCGGAACCGGCATCGCGATCACCGACAGCGCCAATGTCGTCGTGCGCAACAGCACCACCTCAGGCAATGCCGGAGGGGGTCTCGCGCTTTACCAGACGAACGACATCGCCAATGGAGGCAGCAACCAGCAGCTCAACGACGTCGTCATCGAAGCCAGCAACACCTTCGGCGAAGCCAACGGCGTCCACCTCCGAGCCTCCTCCACGCTCACGGCTCCCGGGACGATTTCGTTGCCGGGCTACGGCTACACCGTGCGGAACCCCGCGCATCGACCGGACGGTGCGCAATTCACCTACTTCCAGAAAGCGGCGCAGGCGGCCTACGATTACGCTGTCGGCCTCGGGGTGCCGGGAGCGAGCGTGGTGCAGGGCTGGACAGGCTCGGCCAACGACCGCAACTTCTATGTCGGTCATGGCACGCTCATGGGTGGCGGCCAGCGCGCGCTTTCGTTGCAGGCGGCCTTCGACAGTTCGGCAAACGGCGACACGATCAACGTCGCCTCGGGCACTTATCCCGAAACCGCGACGCTCGCAGGCACGCGCTCGCTGAACTTCGGCACCGTCGTGCTCGATGGACTGGCGCTCGACGCAACCACGGCAGGCAACAGCCTGATAGGCAATCTCACGCTGGCGACCGGCAACTTCACCGCTGCGGGTCCTCTGACGCTGGCGGGCGCCACGAGCATCGCCGCGAACAACGGAAACATCTCGCTGGGTGCAGTGACCGGCGCTCAATCACTGACCCTCGGCGGCACCGGCCTGACGCTAGGTGCGACCAACATCGCCAGCTTGGCCGCGACGGGCGCCCACATCGCCACCAGTGGCGTGACGACGACCGGCGCGCAGAATTACGCCGGCGCGCTCACGCTGGACGGCGCCTACAGTGCATCCGCGTTCAAGGCGAACGGCGCGACCACGCTCGGCGGTGGGACGACCATCGCAGCCGGCGGCAACCTCACCTTCGGCAGTATCGGCGGTGCACACGCCCTGACTCTCAGCGGCAACGCGCTGACTCTCGGCGCGACGAACATCGGAAGCCTTGCCGCGACCGGCAGCGATATCGCTACGGCCGGCGTGACCACGACGGGAGCGCAAAGCTATACCGGTCCGGTCACCCTCAATGGCGACTACAGCGCATCCGCGTTCAATGCGAACGGCGCGACCACGCTCGGCGGGGCGACGGCCGTCGCGACTGCCGGCAACATCTCGCTGGGTGCAGTGACCGGCGCTCAATCACTGACCCTCACCGGCAAGGGGCTGACGGTTGGCGCCGCCAACGTCGCCAGTCTGGCTGCGAACGGCAACAGCATCGCGACCGGCGGCGTGACGACGACCGGCGCGCAGAACTACGACGGTCCCGTCACGCTCAACGGTGGCTACAGTGCATCCACGTTCAAGGTGAACGGCGCGACCACGCTCGGCGGGGCGACGTCCATCGCAGCCACCGGAAACATCGCCCTCGGCAGCATCGGTGGCGCGCAGTCGCTGAACCTTAACGGCAATGCCCTAACTCTCGGCGCGACGAACATCGCCAGCCTGGCAGCGACCGGCAACAGCATCGCCACCAGCGGCGTGACCACGAGTGGCGCGCAGAACTACGCCGGTCCCGTCAAGCTCAACGGCAGCTACAGTGCATCCGCGCTCAAGGTGAACGGCGCGACCACGCTCGGCGGTGCGACGACCGTCGCGGCCAGCGGCAACATCGCGTTCGGCAGCATTGGCGGCGGGCACTCGCTGACCTTGGGCGGCGGCGGGATCGCTCTCGGCGCAACCAACATTACCAGCCTGACCGCGACCGGCAGCAATATTGCAACGGCTGGCGTGACCACGACGGGAGCGCAAAACTATACCGGTCCGGTCACACTCAACGGCGCCTACAGCGCCTCTGCCTTCACCGTCGCCGGGACGACGACGCTTGGCGGTGCGACGACCGTCGCAGCCACCGGCAACGTCACCTTCGGCAGTATCGGCGGTGCACACGCCCTGACTCTCAGCGGCAACGCGCTGACTCTCGGCGCGACGAACATCGCCAGCCTGGCCGCGACCGGCAGCAGCATTGCCACCAGCGGTGTGACCACGAGCGGCGCGCAGAGCTACACCGGCGTGCTCACGCTCAACGGCGTCTACAGCGCCTCTGCCTTCACCGTCGTCGGGACGACGACGCTCGGCGGGGCGACGGCCGTCGCGACTGGCGGCAACATCTCGCTGGGTGCAGTGACCGGCGCTCAATCACTGACCCTCACCGGCAAGGGGCTGACCCTGGGCGCGACGGACATCGCCAGTCTGGCCGTGACCGGCAGCAGCATTGCCACCAGCGGCGTGACGACGACCGGCGCGCAGAGCTACACCGGCGCGCTCACGCTCAACGGTGCTTACAGCGCCTCGGCCTTCACCGTCGCCGGCGCCACCACCCTGGACGGGGCGGCAACCGTCGCGGCGAGCGGCAACATCGCTCTGGGCAGCATCGGCGGGGCCAAGGCCCTCACCCTGAACGGCAAAGTGCTGACCCTGGGCGCGACGAATATCGCAAGCCTGGCCGCGACCGGCAGCGATATCGCTACGGCCGGCGTGACCACGACGGGAGCGCAAAGCTACACCGGCGCACTCACGCTCAACGGTGCCTACAGAGCTTCGACCTTCGCCGTCACCGGCGCCACCACCTTGGGCGGGGCGGCAACCGTCGCGGCGAGCGGCAACATCTCGCTGAATGCAGTGACCGGCGCTCAATCACTGACCCTGAGCGGCACCGGCCTGATGCTGGGCGCGACGGACATCGCCAGTCTGGCAGCGACCGGCACAGGCATCGCGACCGGGGGTGTGAATACGACCGGGGCGCAGAGCTACACGGGCGCCACCACCCTCAACGGCGCCTACCGCGCCTCTGCCTTCACCGTCGCCGGGACGACGACGCTTGGCGGTGCGACGACCGTCGCAGCCGGCGGAAACATCGCCCTCGGTAGCATTGGCGGCGGGCACTCGCTGACCTTGGGCGGCGGCGAGGTCGCTCTCGGCGCAACCAACATTGCCAGCCTGGCCGCGACTGGCAGCAATATCGCAACGGCTGGCGTGACTACGACGGGAGCGCAAAGCTATACCGGTCCGGTCACGCTCAACGGCGACTACAGCGCATCCGCTTTCAATGCGGACGGCGCGACGACGCTCGGCGGGGCGACGGCCATCGCGACTGCCGGTAACATCTCGCTGGGTGCAGTGACGGGCGCTCAAGCACTGACCCTGAGCGGCACAGGCCTGACACTCGGCGCGATCAACATCGCCAGCCTCGCAGCCACCGGCAACAGCATCGCCACCAGCGGCGTGACAACAAGCGGCGCGCAGAACTACGCCGGCGCGCTCACGCTCAACGGTGCTTATAGCGCTTCGACCTTCGCCGTCACCGGCGCAACCACGCTGAGCGGTGCGACGACCCTCGCAGCCACCGGCAACGTCACCCTCGGCACTATCGGCGGTGCATACGTCCTGACGCTCAGCGGCAACGCGCTGACTCTCGGCGCGACGAACATCGCCAGCCTCGCAGCGACCGGCAACAGCATCGCCACCAGCGGTGTAACCACGAGTGGCGTACAGAGCTTCAATGGAGCGACCGCACTGGCAGGTACGTACCAAGCGACCGGCTTCACGGTCGCGGGTCCGACCACCCTCGTCGGCGGGACCAGAGTCACCTCAAGCGGCGCGGCGACATTTGGCGCCATTGACGGCACCGCGGACTTCGCGCTCGTGGCGGACGCGGCGGCCTTGGGCGCCCTGGGCGAAAACACGCGTCTCGCCTCGGTTAGCATTACGTCCCGGCAGACGGTCCTGAACGGCGCCACCTATCGCGCAAACGGCTTGAGCTTCGCCAAGGGAGAAAATGCCACGGTAAGGCTGACCCAGGCCCAGACGACGTTCGACACCACGGCGGTGCATGGGGCGATCCTGATCGCGCCGCATTTGATCGGCACGGAGAATGCGCTGCAAAGCGCCGCATTTGTTACCGGCACCGGTGCCCAGAGCGATGGCGACATTGTGCTGGGCAACGTTGGTAGCAACGAAGTGCGTCTCGGGGATCTGAGCGTGACCGGCGGCGATTTCTCCGCCGCAACGGTCAAGCTCGCGGGCGATTTCATTTCAGTCCTAGGCGGTAGCCAGGTGTTCAGTTCGCAGACGCTTGACACATTGGGGAACGTCAAGGCGCAGGTCACCGGAAGCGAAAGCGGGCCCATCGTGGCTGGCGGCGCTGTCAGCCTGACCGCCGGCGGCTCCGGCGCGGGTTCGATCACGGCGGGTGGCGCGGTCGTACTAGCCTATTCCAGCGAGATGTCGCGCGCGATCACGTCGCAGAGCAGCGTTTCGCTGACAGCCAGCGGACCGGTAAGCGGTTCAATCAGCGCAACCGGCGCGGTGGGCGTCACCGCCACCGGCGCGGTCAGCACGACCGTGACTGCGGGGACCACCGCCAACATCTCGTCGGTCGCAGGCGTGTCGAGCAACGTCACCGCCGGCGGCGGCGTGAGCCTGAGCTCGAGCCAAGGCGCGGTGAATAGCCAAGTCACCTCGGGTGGGACGGTCAGTGTCAATGCCGTGGGTCCGGTCACCGGTTCGATCACGGCGACGGGCCCGGTCGGCGTGACCGCGACCGGTCCCGTTAGCACTACGGTCAAGACCAACAACAGCGCGACCATCGCCTCGGTGACGGGCGTGTCGAGCACCGTGACAGCGGGTGGCGGCGTGCAGCTTACGTCCAGCCAAGGCTCCGTCAGCAGCCAAGTCAAATCGGGCGGCGCGGTCAGCGTCAACGCTTCCGGTCCGGTCACCGGATCGATCAGCGCGACAGGCGCGGTGGGCATCGCCGCGAGCGGAGCGGTCAGTACCGCGGTGAATGCGGGTACGACCGCCAGCATATCTTCGGCTACGGGTGTGTCGAGCACGGTCAATGCCGGCGGCGGGGTGAACGTCAGCGCGACACAGGGTGCCGTCACGGGCTCGATCACGGCCGGCGGCGCGGTTGCCGTGACGGCGCAAGGCCCGGTGAGCGCGTCCGTCTCGACGCCGGGAGCGGCTTCGGTCGTTTCGAGTTCGGGAGGCGTTTCGAGCACGATCAGCGCCGGCGGCTCGGTTTCCGTTGCCGCGCCCGGGCCGGTCACCAGCTCGATCAACTCGGGCGGGCCGGTGGCCCTTACCTCGAGCACGCCGATCGACGTCCAGGTGACTGGCGGAGCCGTCACGGTCAACGCACCGGGCGGCGAGGTGAGCGGCAATTTCAGCCAAATCAGCACCGACTCAGGAGGCACCTTCGTCGTCAACGATCAGCCGGTCGTGGGGGGCGGCAATACCGATGCGCGCCAGATCATCAACGATCGGTTTCTGGCCCCAGCAGGGGGTGTGATTGGAGGTCAAGGCGAGATCATCTTGCCCAGCGGCCTCGTCATGGGCCTGATCGCTCCGGCCGGAATGGAAACCGCCGGACGGCCCGCGGTAGTCGTCAATTCGGTCGACCGGCTCGGCGAACTGTTGAGGGTCGGCTATACGGCCGTCATTATCCAGTTGGACCAGAGCAGCGACGACGTTGAAAGGGAGCTGACGGCGGGTGAGCCCGCAGTTGATTGTTCGCCTGAGTCCGGTTGCGAGTAGACGGTTCGCTCTCGCACTTCCGCCATTCAGAGGTCTGGCCGTGATGGCACCGGGCTTTTGGCCTCAGGATAAACAGGTATTTCGGCGTGACAGACGATCTGGAAGGCCGAATATCTGCCCCTGCCTGATTCCAGGAGCGTATGGGCGCGATCGGCTCCACGGAGGTAAAATGCCACATTCGCGGACATGATCGAGATCCACCACGCCCAGACCGAGGCAATTTCACACCTCCAAGACCTGAAAGGAAGCCTATGCGCGTGCAACGATACGAACCCGCCGATGCTCGGTTCGAACGCTCCCCCGGCCAAGACGCCGACATTTTCGCGGCGAACCTTGTGGATCAGCGCGATGGAGGTCCGATTACGGTGGGCTACGGTCGCTACCAGCCAGATCAGGTCTTGGAGACCGAGATCGTCGTGGACGACGTCATGGTGGTGCTCGAAGGACGGGTATCGGTCGAGGCCGATGGACAGGTGTTCGCCGCCGGCCCCGGCGAGATCATCTACATGCCCAAGGGAAATTCAGTCGTCATCCGCTCCCATGGGGAGGGAGCATTGACCGCATATGTGACCTACCCGCATTGGGCCGAGGCGGAGGAAGGCCAGTGATCCAGCTCCCGATGCCGTTGTAACGATGACCAGCGAGCACTGTCCCGAAAATTGCCAACCGTGGGGCTGAGGAGCTTCAGCCTCCTCGCTTGCTGATATTGAGCAAGGAGTCGAGCAGTCCCGCGTCGGAACTCGAGCACACGCCCAGCACGACCGCCTCATCGCAGCCCTCCGCGGCGACGTAGGCATGTCCCATCGACGAGTCCAAGTAGATGCTCTGCCCCTCTGAAAGGATGACCGGATCGTAGAACTCGGTGTGCACTTCGATGGAGCCCTCGATGACATAGATGAACTCTTCACCGTGATGCTTCACGAGATCGCCAAATTCGGCGGCGCTGCGAGCTCTGATCCTCGTGACGATCGGAATCATCCGCTTCTGTCGCAGATCGGTGCAGAGGTAGTGATAATCGTAGTTGTCGGTCGTCACCTGCACGGCATCTTCGATCCTGCCGATGGACCGTCGACCGGTCACCTTCTGCTCGTCGCGGCTCTGAGTCTCGGCGAAGAGATCCGACATCGGGATCTTCAGCCGCTCGCTCACTTGCTGCAACTTGTCATAGCTCAAGGTGAGCCGGTCGTGCTCGACCTTCGACAGGGTCGAGACCGGAATCCCGGACCGTTCGCTCATCTGTTTGAGAGTCCAGCCTTTCCGGGCGCGGATGCCGCGCATGACGCTCGCCAGTGTGGGACGGTCGGTGCTGATCTCCATGACGGTCGGTTACTCTCGATTTGACAATTTTCCAATCAGGACACATTGTCCTAAGTGGGATGATTACGGCCATCCTAGGGGCCGGGCCTTTCCACCGCAAGTGGCGGCCACGCGAACAGAAGGAAGCAACTATGACGCACAAATCGAGGATCCGGTCGGCGCTCGCGGCCCTATCGCTGTTCTTCTTTCTGACGGCGCAAACCCCTGCAACTCCGGCTCCGGCCGATGACGATCGCCCGGCCTCGGCCGAAGAGACGCCGGCGGGGGGCGCGGGCCGCGCGCTTACGTCCACCGACGTGTCGGCCTGGTTGGACGGTCTGATGCCCTACGCGCTCAAGGCGGGCAGGATACCGGGCGCGGTCGTGGTCGTGGTCGACGATGGCGCGATTATTGCCGAGAAAGGTTACGGCTTCGCCGATCTGGCCAATCGACAGCCGGTCGATCCTCGTCGGACGCTTTTCCGTATCGGTTCGATCTCAAAGCTGTTTACCTGGACGGCCGTCATGCAGCAGGTCGAGGCCGGTCGGCTCGATCTCGATCAGGACGTGAACGCCTATCTCGATTTCCGCATTCCCCCCTACGAGGGTAAGCCGCTCACCTTGCGCGACATCATGACGCATACTCCCGGGTTCGAAGAGTCACTTCGCTATCTCTTCACGACCGACCCTGCCGCGCTGCTGCCTCTCGATGAGTACGCAAAAAGGGCTCTGCCCCATCAAGTTTATGCGCCGGGGACGACGCCGGCCTATTCAAACTATGCCACGGCGCTCGCCGGCTACATTGTCCAGCGCGTTTCCGGCCAGCCCTACGACACCTACGTCGAGAACCATATTCTGGACCCCGTGGGGATGAATTTCGCGACCTCCCGCCAGCCGCTGCCGGCCAAGCTCGCGCCGTACATGTCGAAGGGTTATCGAGACTGGAACGAAGCTCCCCGGCCGTTCGAGATCGTCCAGCCCGCACCGGCTGGAAGCTTCTCGGTCAGCGGTGAGGCGATGGGCAAGTTCATGATCGCCCACCTCCAGAATTCCGGAGTTCTGTTTGACCCGGCCACCGGCACTCAAATGCACGACTACCGGGCCAAGGGCGTCGGGCCGCTCAACCGGATGGCGCTGGGTTTTTACGAGCAGGTCATCAACGGCCGCCGCAGCATCGGGCATGGCGGGGACACCGATTACTTCCACAGCGAAGTATGGCTCTTTCCAGAGAGCGGAATCGGGCTGTTCATCGCGACGAATAGCCGCGGCAAGGAGGCCGCGGCATACGGCTTGCGCGGAACGATCATTCACGAATTCGCCGATCGCTACTTCCCTGAGCAGCGCAAGTTCACGCCGATCGATCCCGCCGTTTCGCGCCAGCACGCGCAGCTCGTCGCCGGCACATATGTATCGAGCCGCGGTTCCTTCACCAATTTCATGAGCGTGTTTGGCTTGCTCGGGCCCACGAAGATAATAGCCCTGCCCGACGGCGGGATCAGCTTGCCCGACCTCAGCATCCTGAGCGCTGGCCCGCGCGACTGGGTCGAAGTCGAGCCGTTCGTGTGGCGGGACACGTTCTCCGGCGAAAGGGTCGCGGCGGAGGTGAAGGACGGCAACGTCGTCCGCGTCAGCATGGACGTTGTCTCTCCGTTCATGGTGCTGTTCCCGGCTCCTGCAGCGGCCAATCCCGCGTGGTTGCTGCCGGCGTTGCTCATTGCCCTGGCGTTCTGCTTCCTGGCCGTCGTCGCCTGGCCGGTGCGGGCGCTGGTACGGCGCCACTTCGGGGCACCCTTCGCGCTGAGCGGAAGGTCGCTGACGGCTTACCGCCTCAGCCGAGTGTTCGCCGGACTCGCCATCCTCGCTGTTCTTGGTTGGCTCCTGTTGGTGCAAACCTTCACTGCGGACAGCGGGACCCTCGGGGGAGACCTCGATTGGCTGATCAACTTGCTGCGCATCCTTACGCCGCTCGCGGCCTTCGGCCTGCTCGTCACCGCGGCCTGGCACCTCGCGAACAGCTTCCGCGACGGCCGGCGCTGGACGATGAAGCTGGGCGCTGTCCTGCTGGTCTTCGCGGGCGTGATCCTGTGCTGGGTGACCATCGCCTACAATCTGTATGGCTTCGAAATGACCTTCTGATGGCCTCGCAGATGGAGCAGCGCCTCTCGCTCGATCTGAGTATCGAGCGCTTCGCCTATCGCGAACCGTTCCGCATCTCGGGTCATGTGTTCGAGAGTACGACGGTTCTGGTCGCGCGCCTTTCGGATGGTGAGGATACCGGCTGGGGCGAGGGGGCCGGCGCGTACTACCTGGGAGACGACGCCGAAAACATGCTCCGGCAGGCGGAGGACGCCAGGTCGCGCATCGAGAGCGGCGCGAGCCGTCAGGATCTCCAGCAGGTCATGCCCGCCGGTGGCGCCCGCAACGCGATCGACTGCGCTTACTGGGACCTCGAAGCGAAGCGCAGCCACACGCCGGCTTGGCAGCTGGCCGGCCTGCCGGAGCCGCAGCCCCTGCGATCGACCCTCACACTTGGCGCAGCCGAGCCTGACGAGATGGCAGCCGCTGCGCTCCGTCTCGATCCGGCTGCTCCGATAAAGGTCAAGCTCACGGGCGACACAGCCCTCGACATCCGCCGGATCAACGCCGTGCGCGACGCGCGACCGGACGCCTGGATAGGAGTGGACGCCAACCAGGGCTATCGGATCGATGCGCTGCCGGAACTCTTGGCGGCGCTGGTGGCGGCGCGCGTGGAGCTGCTCGAGCAGCCGCTGGCGATCGGCCATGAGGCGGATCTGGACGGATTCGACAGGCCGATCCCCTTCGCCGCCGACGAAAGTGCGCTCGGTCTCGCCGACGTCGAGGGACTGGTCGGCCGCTTCGACGTCGTGAACATCAAACTCGACAAGTGCGGCGGGCTGACCGAAGGCATCGCGATCGCCCGGAGGGCCAAGGCGCTCGGGATGGGCGTGATGGTCGGCAACATGATGGGCACCAGCCTGTCGATGGCGCCGTCCTACCTGCTCGGGCAATTGTGCGACATCGTCGACCTCGACGGACCGACCTTTCTCACCCGCGATCGCCCGGGCGGTGTCACCTATTCCGACGGAAAGGTGCATTGCGACACCGCAATCTGGGGCGGATCGGGCAAAATGTCCTAAACAGGTTGACAGTTTTCTAATCAGGACAATAATGGCGTAGATCCGAAAGCGGACACCATCCACGCCGAGATCGGACAAGAGATCTTTTTCTGGCCGGACTGCGCGCGATTCGCAGGTCCGGATCACCGTCGCCGTTGCTGCGGGCGGGCCATAGGGGACGAGAACAATGAGACTGGGCACAGCTACTTCGAGCATTCTCGCGATCACGGTCGCGATCACCGCTGCGCCGACATGGGCGCAGGACGCCGCCGATGACTCGACCGATCCCAAGGTCATCGTCGTGACTGCACAGAAGCGCGAGCAGATCCTCGCCGATGTCCCGCAATCGATTTCCGTGCTTGGAAGTGAAAAGCTGGAGGAGCGACAGGCAGTCAGCTTCGTCGATTACGCCGCGCTCGTGCCCGGGATGACGATCGACCAGACTGATCCCGGCAAGTCGCGGATCATTCTGCGCGGTATCAATACCGGCGGCGACAGTCCGACCGCCGCGGTGTACATCGACGACACGCCTTTCGGCCCCAGCACGGGGCAGAGCAACGGGGCCGTCCTTGCCGGTGACATCGACACCTTCGACATCGAGCGGGTGGAAGTTCTGCGCGGTCCGCAGGGCACGCTTTACGGGGCCAACTCGCTCGGCGGCCTCGTCAAGTTCGTGACGGTCGCCCCCAAGCTGGGCGAGTTTTCCGGCAGGGTCCGCGCCGGCGCCGAGTTCACCGAAGGGGGCAACATGGGATACAACGGCAACCTGGCGGTCAACGTGCCGCTGGGCAGTTCGCTGGCGGTGCGCGCGAGCGGCTACTACCGCAAGGTCGGCGGTTACATCGACACGGTGGGCATCAACCGCGAAAATGCCAACGACTACCAAAGCTACGGCGGCCGTGTTTCATTGCTCTTCCAGCCGAGTGACAATTTCTCGGTTCGGCTGATGGCCCTGGCCCAGAACATTCGGGCGGATTCGCACGCCACCTACGATGCTGACCCGTTCACCTACGAGCCGCTGGACACTGACCCGAACACGGGTGCCTCGACCGCGGGGCGCTGGACGCGCACTGAGTTCTATCCGGAGAGCAACGACGTCGACTATCGGCTCTACAACGGTACCCTCAACTGGGACTTCGGCTTTGCCTCGCTGACGTCCGTCACGAGCTACGGAACGCTCGATCAGTTCGAAGCGTACGACGTCACCGCCACGCTGCCAGGCGTCGCCGACGCGATCTACGGCGGTCCGGGTGTCCCCGCGCTCGGCATCACGTTTCCGGCGCTGGCGAGCCAGAAGAAGTTCACGCAGGAAGTGCGGCTCGACTCGCCTTCGAACGACCGCTTCGAATGGCTGGTAGGTGGCTACTACACGAAGGAAGACGGGCTGCTTTTCCAGAATTACCAGCCCTTCGAGCTCGCTACGGGCGACGCCCTCGATCCGGCAATGACCTTGCCGGTCGGCCCTGGCGGCGGCGATGTCACTTTCCCGACGTTCCTCACCGCGATCCTCGATTCGAAGTACAAGGAATACGCTGCCTTCGGCAGCGCGACCCTGCACTTCGGGCCGCGCTTCGACATCACGGCCGGCGGCCGCTACAGCCATAATGAGCAGAACGTTCTGCAGTCGCTCGACGGCTCGCTTCTGTTCTTCTCCGGCTATCCGGTCGGCGCCATCCCCGATGTGCAGACCGGATCCTCCAAGGAGAACGTGTTCACCTGGTCTATCGCGCCGCGCTTCGAACTGTCGGATAACGTGTCGGTCTATTCGCGCGTGGCCAAGGGCTACCGTCCGGGCGGGCCCAACGTCGTGCCCCCAGGCGCACCGGCCGATTATCCCCGCCAGTTCGGGGCGGACACGCTGATCAGCTACGAAGCGGGCTTGCGGGCAGAGACCGCCGACCGCAGCCTCACCGTCGATGCCTCGGTCTATTACCTCGATTGGAAGAACATCCAGACGCT
The DNA here is from genome assembly GCF_030657335.1 of Croceibacterium aestuarii. Lineage (NCBI taxonomy): Bacteria > Pseudomonadati > Pseudomonadota > Alphaproteobacteria > Sphingomonadales > Erythrobacteraceae > Croceibacterium > Croceibacterium aestuarii. The sequence continues at coordinate 2,686,845 of NZ_CP131039.1, read as the reverse complement.
GATCGCCTACAACACGTCGATCGGCGTCGTGAACGCCGCCGGAAACGGCCAGAGTGCGACAAGCAAGGGTATGGAGTTTTCTGCCACACTTCGCCCCGAGACCGGCCTGAGCGTTACCGTCAACTTCGCCTACAACGATGCGCATCTGGACGAGGATCTCGGTGTCGGGACTGGCGGATTCGCCGGCGACCGGTTGCCGTATGCGCCCAAGGTGTCGGCCAACCTGTCGGCTGACTACGACTGGTCGATTGGCAATGACACTGATGCGTTCGTCGGAGGAGACCTCCGCTACGTCAGCGATCAGGTTGGAAACTTCGACAACAACTACCTGGCCTTGACCGGCAAGCGCTACTCCATCGATGGATACGCCGTGGCCGACGTGCGCGCGGGGGTGAAGTTCGGGCGGTTCGGGGTGACCGGCTTTGTGAGGAACCTGACGAACGCCGGCGGGGCGACAAGCATCGGTTCCTTCCTCATACGCCCTGCCCAGGCGGTCGCTGTCGCGCCGATACGGCCCCGCACCGCCGGCCTCTCGCTTAGCGCCGATTTCTGAGGCGGCGGGAAGATGAACGCACCACTAAGGAGCGTATCCGAGGGGCTCCGCCTCTCCACGCCATACCTGCTTTTTTTGGGAGATATCGAACAGCCGAGCTACGCAAAGACGGCGTTCGGCCTGGCGGACTGGGCTCCGGATCTCTGCGTGGGCGAGTGGTCGATGCTCGACGGAGGGATCACCACAGGACTTCCCAAGATGACTCCCGAGCAGGCTAGGGCGAAAGGGGCCCGGTCGCTTGTCATTGGCGTCGCCAATCCCGGCGGGGTCATCCCGCAAAGCTGGGTCGCCGCACTGGTGGAGGCGCTCGACGCCGGGCTTGAGGTGGTGAGCGGGCTGCACCGGCCGCTGTCGTCGATCCCCGAACTGGTGGACGCGGCGGCGCGGAACGGCAAGCGACTGGTCGACGTGCGCGTGCCGCCGGAGAACATCCCGGTCGGCACCGGGCGCAAGCGGACGGGCAAGCGGCTCCTGACGGTCGGCACCGATTGCGCGCTCGGCAAGAAGTACACCGCGATGGCTCTCCACCGCGCCCTCGTCTCGCGCGGGCTCAAGGCGGACTTCCGCGCCACAGGGCAGACGGGGATCATGATCTCGGGGGCAGGCATGCCGATGGACGCAGTCGTCTCGGACTTCGAATCGGGCGCGGCGGAAGTGCTTTCGCCGGACGCGGCGTCGGATCACTGGGATGTCGTCGAGGGCCAGGGCTCCCTCTTCAACCCGTCGTTCGCCGCAGTCTCGCTCGGCCTGCTTCACGGCAGCCAGCCCGACGTCTTCGTGGTTTGCCACGATCCGACCCGCAAACAGATCATCGGGGTGGACGGATTTGCCCTTCCCACCATTGAGGAGGTGATCGACCTCACCATCCGGCTGGGCAAGCTCACCAATCCCGCCATTCGCTGCGGAGGCGTGAGCCTGAACACTTCGGCGTTGAGGGAGGCCGAAGCCGCGAGGCTCATGGAAGCGGAGGGCGAGCGCCTGCATGGGCTGCCCGTGGGCGATCCGATGCGGGGCGGCAGGGGATTCGAGCGGCTGGTCGACAGTTGCCTCGCGTGAGCGATGTGGCAGCCCGCACCGGGGGATCCTTTTTCCAGCGCTATCTGCTGCCCTCCTTCGCACTCAAGGGCGTCATCATCGGCGGAGGCTATGCGACGGGGCGTGAGCTCGCCGAGTATTTCCTCAGCCAAGGGCCCCGGGGCGCCCTGGCGGCTATGGTTCTTGCGACCGTGATCTGGTCGGCCGTCGCGGCCACCTCCTTCGCGCTCGCGCATATGTACCGCACATACGATTATCGCAGCTTTGTCAGCAAGTTGTTGGGAAGAGCTTCGATCATTTTCGAAGTGTGCTTCGTACTTTTCTCGGTCCTGCTGCTGGCGGTCTTCGGCGCGGCCGCCGGGGAGGTCGGCGCCAGCCTGTTCGATGTTCCTGCCTTGGTGGGAACAGTGGTGCTGGCGCTCTTGATCGCGGGCATCGCAGGCGTGGGGGAGGGCGCGGTCGAGGCAATGTTCAAATACGTCTCGACGTTCCTCTATGCGATCTACACGATCTTTCTGGTGCTTTCTCTCTCGCGCTTCGGCGAGCGGATCGAGCACGGCCTCGGCATGGCCGGCGCAGACGCGGCCTGGCCTCTCGCGGGTCTGACCTACGGCACCTACAACATCGTCGCGGCGGTGATGATCCTTCCCGTGCTCCGGCACATGACCTCTCGCCGGAACGCCGTGGTCGCCGGGCTGGTAGCGGGGCCGATGGCGATGCTGCCGGCCTTCGCCTTCCTGCTCGCCATGATCGGGTTCTACCCGGATATCCTCAGCGCCACGCTTCCTTCCGATTACATCCTGCAGCGCCTGGAAAGCCCGGCCTTCCGCTTCGCGTTCCAGACGATGGTGTTCGGCGCACTGCTGGAAAGCGGGGTCGGCGTCATTCACGCGATCAACGAGCGCGCCGTGGCCTGGCGAGAAAGCCGCGAGGGCGCAGGTCAAGTGAGCTCGGCGTTCCGTCCGGTTCTGACTCTCACAATTCTCGTGGTGTGCATGTTCGTCGCCAATCAGATCGGCCTCGTCGACCTGATCGCGTCCGGTTATCGGATTATGGCCTTCGTGTTCATCCTCAGCTTCGTGGTCCCGCTCATGACGATCGGTCTCTACCGCCTGGTCAAGGGGACCGCTCATCCGGAGCATGATCATGCGTAAACTCGTCGCCCTGGTGGTCGTCGCCGCTTTAACTCCACTGCCGTTCCCCGCCGACGCCGCTCCGCCGGAGGGCTTCGTCGAGCGTGTCGAGACACTGCGCGAAGAGTCGGGCGCGCCCGGCATCGCGATCGCGATCGTCGAACACGGCAAGACCACCCTTGCGCGGGGTTGGGGCGTTCGCAAGCAGGGCGAAGCCGCGAAGGTTGACGCGCACACGATCTTCCCAACCGGCTCGACCGGGAAGGCTTTCACCGTGGCGGCATTGGCCACGCTCGTGGACAGCGGCAAGCTCAACTGGGACGACAAGGTCATCGATCACATGCCCTGGTTCCGCATGTACGATCCGTGGGTCACCGCGGAAATGACCGTGCGCGACCTGCTCGTCCACCGCAGCGGTCTTGGGCTCGGCGCGGGCGACCTGCTTTATGTGCCGAGGTCCAATCTGACACGCCGGCAGACCGTGGAGCGGCTGCGCTACATCCCGCCGGCAACCAGCTTTCGATCCGGGTACGCTTACGACAACATCCTCTACGTTGTGGCGGGCCAGCTTATCGAGGAAGTGAGCGGGAAGAGCTGGGAACGCTACGTGCTGGAAGATGTGCTCCGTGCGGGCGGCATGAACGATTCGACGTCCGATTACGATTCCCGGTACGCCGTCGCCAATCGGGCGTATCCCCACGCCCGCACGACCGGGGCGATCCGCGGGGATGGGCCGAACGTCGTCCTCGACGAGCACAACGAACTCGGCCGCAACGCCCTGCCTGCCGGCGGCCTCGCGATGAGTGCCGCCGATCTTGCGCAGTGGCTCAAGATCCAGCTCGCCCATGGAGCCCTCCCCGGGCGAGGGCGCCTGTTCAGCGCAGCCGCGGGTGCGGAGATGTGGAAGCCGGTCACTCCGATGCCGAACGAAGACTGGCCGGGAGACCTTGCGCCGACGAACCCGGATTACACGGCCTACGCGCTTGGCTGGCAGGTGCAGGATTACCGCGGACACCGCCTGATCTGGCACGGCGGGGGCGTCTTCGGCGCGATCGCGCTCGTCGCCCTGCTGCCGGACCAGGACGTCGGCTTCGCAATCGTCATCAACTCCGAGGAAGCCGCCCTGCGACGCGGGCTGTTCTATGAATTGCTCGACCACTACCTCGGCCTTCCGTTCAACGACTGGCCCGCCAAGTGGGACAGGTTCGTCGATGCCCGGCTCGAAGGCGGCAAGGCCGCCCTTGCGAAGGTGAATGAGGAGACGGCCGACGTCGGGCCTTCGCTGCCCCTCAGCAGCTATTCCGGCACCTACCGCGATCCCTGGTATGGCGACGTGAAGGTTACCGAGCGCGACGGCGGACTTTGGATCGACTTCACCACGAACCCGCGGATGGAGGGCAAGCTGGTCCACTACCAGTACGATACCTTCATGACGCAGCTCACCGATCCCGCGCTCGAGAATGCGCTGGTGACGTTCCAGCTCGATCCGCACGGGAAGGTGGCGAGCGTCGCGATGGAGGCGGCGTCGCCGTTGGCGGACTTCAGCTATGATTACCGTGACCTTCGATTGCTACCGATGAGGAATTGACCATGATCGCCAAGCATACCCCCATGGCACTGCTAGCGGCGCTGCTGGCCGGTTGTGCGACCGTGCCTCCTTCGGCCAGCGATTACGCGGCGATCCACCGCGACCTCCTGGTGCTCGACACGCACCTCGACACGCCGATCAACTTCGGCCGCGAGGGCTGGGACTTCGCTGCCGAGCACACCATCGCCAACGACATCGCTCAGGTCGATCTCGGCCGCATGGCGAAGGGGAATCTCGATGGAGGGTTCTTCGTCATCTACACCGAGCAGGGGCCGCTGACGGCGCAAGGGTATCGCGACGCGCTGGCGTTCGCACGCGGGCGTTCGGACCTGATCGACGCCGAACTGGCGAAGCACCCGTCGCTGATCCGTCCCGCGACCACTCCTGCCCAGGCGGAGTCGCTTGCCCGGCAGGGATTGCTGATCGGCTTCAAGAGCATCGAGAACAGCTACCCGCTGGGCGAGGATTTGTCCTTGCTGCAGGCGTTCTACGACCGCGGCGTGCGCATGGCCGGCCCGGTGCACTCCGGCAACAACCAGTTCGCCGATTCGGCAACCGACACGCCGAAGTGGAACGGTCTCAGTCCGCTGGGGCGGAAGTGGGTGGCCGAAATGAACCGGCTCGGCATGGTCATCGATGCAAGCCACTCCTCCGACAAGACGCTCGACGATATCCTGACGCTCTCCAAGGCGCCGATCATCCTGTCGCACAGCTCACCGCGGTGGGCCCACGACCATCCGCGAAATATCGACGACAGCCACATCCGCGCCATTGCGGAGCATGGCGGAGCCGTGTGCATGTCGACGATCTTCATGAGCGAGATGAAGATGGGCGAAGAGCGGTCCAAGCTTTTCGACAAGTACGAGCACATTGCCGACCTCTCCCCGGAAGAACAGACCCAGCTTATCCGCCGGTGGCGCGAGCTGGACAAGACCGAGCCCATGTGGACCACCACCTTCGAGCAGTACATGACCGCCTTGAAGCATCTGATCGACGTTGCCGGTGTCGACCATGTCTGCTTCGGCGCCGACTGGGACGGCGGGGGCGGGATCGAAGGCATGATGGACATCAACAGCCTGCCCGTGATCACCCAGCGTCTGCTAGAGTCCGGGTACTCGCGCGACGATGTGGGGAAGATGACGGGCGGCAACGTGCTGCGGATCATGCGCGCCGCGCAAGCGGGCGCCGCGACGGCGCATTAAACGATGGCCGAGAGCGAGACCGCTCCCCTTGATGTTTTTGAGAAGAAGATTCTCGCGCTTTTGCAAGAGGATGGCTCGCTCTCCACGTCCGTCATTGCGGAGAAAGTCGGACTTTCCGCGTCACCGTGCTGGCGCCGTATCGACCGGCTGGAGCGGGATGGCTACATCAAGCGGCGAGTGGCGCTGGTCGATCGCGGACGCGTGGGCCTCAACGCCCACATATTCGCACAGGTGAAGCTCAACGCGCACGGCCGGGCGAATCTCGACGAGTTCGCGCAAGCGATCCGGGGCTTTCCCGAGGTTCTCGAGTGCTACGTCCTGATGGGCCCGGTGGATTTCCTTCTGCGAATTGTTGCCTCCGACATCGAGGCGTACGAGCGGTTCTTTTTCGACCGGCTCTCGCAACTGCCAGGCGTGCAGGAAGTGAACTCCACGATCGCTCTGTCCGAAATCAAATCGACCACAGCGCTGCCCATTCGCTGAGCCGCGGCCAATCTCTCCCCCGATCGCGGGTTCAGGGGATGGATCCACCTTGATTCGCGGCTGCGCCGCTCGATTCAGGCCAGAAAAACCCCCGCGGCTGCTTCAAAAGCGCATCCGATCCAAGGAGGTTCACCATGCCGCAATTGAATGCCAATCTGCCTTTTCCGCCAGAAGCGGTACACGTCGTCACGGATCCGGAGTCCGGCCTCGAAGGCGTAATCGTCCTGCATTCGACCCGGCTCGGTCCGGCAGCAGGAGGGTGCCGTGTCTGGCGATACGCCGACCGGCCCGCCATGACCTTGGATGCCCTGCGCCTGGCGGAGGGGATGGCATACAAGAACGCGATGGCAGATCTGCCGCTGGGTGGCGGCAAGGCGGTGATCCGATTGCCGGACGGTGAGTTCGACCGGGTTCGCGCGTTCGAGGCTTTCGGCCGCGAGGTGGAGAAGCTGGGCGGTGCGTACGTCACGGCGGAAGACGTGGGAACGAGCGTGGCCGACATGGAGGTCGTACGCTCGCAGACCAGCCACGTTGCAGGCTTGCCGCCGGCCAACGGCGCGCCGGGCGGCGATCCATCGCCGTGGACCGCGCTGGGGGTTTTCGTTTCGATGCAAAAGGCGGTGCGGTCCAAGTTCGGAGGCGACCTCGATGGTCTGACGGTAGCCGTTCAGGGGCTGGGGCATGTGGGTGCGGAGCTCTGCGAATTGCTGCACCGCGCTGGAGCCAAGCTGGTAGTCGCCGAGATCAGGTCCGAGCTGGCCGCGTCGGTCGCCTGCAAGTATGGCGCGCAGATCGTCAGTTCCCAGGCAATTCTCGAAACACCCTGTGAGGTCTTCGCGCCTTGTGCGCTCGGCGCCGTCCTCAACCGGAACAGTGTGGCACGCCTCAAGGCCCGCATCGTCTGCGGCGCGGCCAACAACGTGCTGGCGACGGTCGAGGACGGTGACGAACTCGCCGCCCGCGGCGTTCTTTTGGCGCCGGACTATGTCGTTAATGCCGGCGGCATCATCAACGTTTGCGCAGAGTACCTCGGCTGGAGCCTGGCCGAGGTGGAAGCCCGCGTGCGGGCGAGCGGGCAGCGGCTCATGTCTGTGCTCGATCATGCAGAGGAGACCGGCTTGCCCCCGCACCGGGCGGCCGACGCGCTTGCGCGCGCTCGGCTGGCTCAGGTCCAGCGCCGAGCGGCAGCGTGATGTCTCCCCCGGAAGGCGACGCCCTGACGGTGCGAGGGGCGGCGGAAGCCGGTCTTCTAGCGCGTGTCATCGGGGTGTTCGCCCAGCTCGGCATTCCGGCCCCTGCGCTGCAGGTCGAGGTTGTCGCCAACGTGATGGAGGCGACGCTCGATCTCGAACGAGTCGAGTGGGAGTACAGGGCGGCGGTTTATCGGAAAGTCTCCGGGTTTGTCGGGGTGGACTTTTGCGAAATTCGAAAGGCAGCATGTCTTAGGGATAAATAGGCCAAATTTTCCGGGCTCCTTTGCGCTCCGGCGTCGTTGGTTAAGCGAACGGACGCAAAGAAGGAGCGGAACGATGTCGAGCGATCTGGACAAGAGGATCCAGGAACGGGCGTACGAAATCTGGGAAAGCGAGGGCCGCCCGGAGGGGCGTCAGGAGGAACACTGGCAACAGGCGCGCGCGGAGTTCGCCGATGCCAAGGCCGAATCGACTGCCGGCAAGCGCGGGCGGGCGGCAAAAGTCCCGGGCCAGATTGCACGCGCCTCAACGAAACCGAAGAGCAGCTCTGACAAGCCCAAAGGCGGGACAAAACTCCCTAACCAGGACCGACCGGACGAACCGGCCGGGGCAAAATCTCGGAATGACGCGAAGCGAAAGTCCGCCATCAAATCGACCAAAGCTCGCAAGAGCTGAGCAACCGGCGGCAGGTCGCGGAACGTCTGCGGCACTCTCGCTTTGGTAGAACAACGTCTCATCGCTCCAAGAGGAAAGCGCCTATCCCGATGCCACCGCCCATGTGCACGATCTCGGCCGGGACAATTTCGGCCGCACGAGAAATAGGCGGTAGCGAGTCGGCTGAAACCCTGGCAGCAGCGAAGAATGCCGGGTTCGACGCCGTCACCTGGCGAATTGACGGATCGCTATTCGAAGAGCCCGGCGTAGCAGTGGACGAGGCATTCGCGATCGCCCGCCGCGCGGGACTGCGGGTGATCGTCGAAGTCGATCCGCGGCGGTTCCCCGCCGATCATGCCTTGGTGACCGAACATCCTTCGGCGTTTCGCCTCCACCGCTCGGCGGCGGAACGCGCGCCGATCGACCCCCGCAAGCCCGCACCGCCCAGCGGAGTAGCCAGCGCGCGGCTGAACGATGCCGCGGCCGGGAGAGTTTTGGAAGAGCCGATGCGTGCGGCTCTCGCCGGACTTGTCGAGCGGGGCGCGGACGGCCTGCAGATCGCCGGTGTCGACCGCATCGAACCGCTGCTGCTTGCGCGTGTCACCGCCGCACTGCGCGATCAGGCCCCTGGCCTGGTCGTGATCGGCAGCGGGGTCGAGAATATCCAGCGCGCCGCCGAGCTCGCCGCCGCGGTCGACGCTTTCGTGAGTTCCTATTCCGCATGGGATGGCCGCAGCGAGTGGTGGTTCGACGAGGCCGAAGTTCTCCGCGCCGCGGCGCCGATGCTCAACGAGGTGCGCTCGGACAGTCGACGCGATGCTATGCTGCTGCTGCGCGAGGCCGCGGCCCTCGGCGACGGATTCATCGTTCCGCTCGACGTACTGCGCCGCGGCGCACCCTTCATGGACGCCGCTGCCGATGCGGTCCGGTTGGCGAACGAGGTGAGCGGCTTTGGCGGAGCCATGCGCCGGATCGGCGGCTCGACGGGGCCGGTCACCGCGGTGCTCCGGTCCGACACTGCCGATCTCCGTAAAGCGCAGAAAGCGCTGCTGATTATGGCGAACGCATCGACGGAAGAAGCGACGCCGCCGGAGATAGCCAGATTGCCCTCGGTCGCCGCGCAATTCACATTCGACAGCGGAACCGAAGCTATCGCCGCGCTTGCGCCGGGCGAGGTCCGAGTGCTGGGTGGAACGCGCGCGCCACCCGTCAAACTCGTGCAGGCTCGCCCGCTCGCCGATGCGGCTGAGCCCGGACAACGGCTGGTGCTTGAAAAGGTCTCGCCGAGCGTCGCCGGGGGCGACTTCCCGATCAAGCGCGTGGTCGGCGACACGATCTGCGTCGAAGCGACGATCTTCGCAGACGGGCACGAGAAGCTCGCTGCCGAACTGCGCTGGCGGGCCGCCGATGCAGACGAGTGGCGCTCGGCACCGATGGAGCAGCTGGCGAACGATCGCTGGCGCGCCGAGCTGCGGATCGAGCGACTGGGCCGGCATGAGTTCGTGGTGGAAGGATGGCTCGACCGCTTCGGTGGCTTCCAGCGCGACTTCGGCAAGAAGGTGGACGCCGGCGTGGCGGAGCCAGTCGACCGCGCGGAGGGGCGGCAGCTGGTCGAACAGGCGGCAGACCGTACCAAGGGCGATCTCGCGAAGGCGCTCAAGAAGCAGCTGGCAGCATACGACAAGGGGGACGACGCGCAGAAGGAGCGACTGTTGCTCTCCGAGGACCTGAGGCGCCTCATGCGCGCAGCCGACGAGCGTCCTCACCGCATCGTCTCCGTAGCGCACCCTATCGATGCGGAACGGATCGAGGCGCGCTTCTCGAGTTGGTACGAGCTGTTCCCGCGCTCGATGAGCGACAATCCGGATCGGCACGGCAACTTTGCCGATGTGATCGACCATCTGCCGCGAGTGCGCGCAATGGGCTTCGACACACTCTATTTTCCTCCGATCCACCCGATTGGGCGAAAGAACCGCAAGGGACCCAACAACACGCTGACACCCGCGCCAGGCGATCCGGGGAGCCCCTACGCCATCGGGGCGAAAGAAGGCGGACACGAGGCAATCCATCCCGAGCTCGGCACGTTCGAGGACTTCGACCGGCTGGTGAAAGCGGCCTCCGAGAACGGACTGGAGATTGCCCTCGACTTCGCCATCCAGGCCGCTCCCGATCATCCCTGGCTCGAGCAGCACCCTGGATGGTTCGCCTGGCGCCCCGACGGGACGATGAAGTACGCCGAGAACCCGCCGAAGAAGTATCAGGACATCGTCAATGTCGACTTCTACGGGCCCGACGCGGTGCCAGGCCTATGGGAGGCTTTGCGCGACGTCGTGCTGCTGTGGGTCGACCACGGGGTGAAGACCTTCCGGGTCGACAACCCGCATACGAAGCCGCTGCCGTTCTGGGAGTGGATGATCGCCGAGGTGCGCGGGCGTCACCCGGACGTGATCTTTCTCTCCGAGGCTTTCACCCGGCCGACCATGATGTACCGGCTGGCCAAGGTCGGCTTCAGCCAAAGCTACACGTACTTCACGTGGCGAGACCGCAAGTACGAGCTGATCGAATATATCACCGAACTGACCACCGAGGCGCCGAAGGAATTCTACCGCCCGCACTTTTTCGTCAACACCCCGGACATCAACCCGTTCTTCCTCCAGACGGGAGGCCGACCGGCGCACCGCATCCGGGCAGTGCTGGCGGCGACTCTGTCGGGTCTGTGGGGCGTCTATTCGGGTTTCGAACTGTGCGATGCGGCCCCGCTGGGGCCAGGCAAGGAGGAGTATCTCGATTCCGAGAAGTTCCAGCTTCGCGCCCGCGACTGGGACGCGCCGGGCAACATCATCGCCGACGTAAGGCTGCTCAATCGGCTGCGGCGTGCCAATGAAGCGCTTCAGACGCATTTGAACACGCGCTTCTACGCTGCACACGACGAGAACGTCATCTGGTACGGCAAGCCCGCGCCGTCGGCCGACGGCGTGCTGCGCGAGATGATCATGGTGATGGTCAACATGGACCCTCACCACGCGCACGCCTGCGACTTCGAGGTCCCGCTGTGGGAATTCGGCCTGCCCGACGATGCCGCCATCGGCGTAGAGGACCTCGCCGCAGGGTATCGCTTCGACTGGCACGGCAAGATCCAGCACATCCACCTTGCACCCGACGAGCCCTATCGCATCTGGCGGCTCGTGCCGAAGGAGGTCCGGGCATGAACGAGATGCCGCCGCGACCCTCGTCTCCCAAGACCGTTTCCGCCACGCTGTCGTCTGCAGACGATCCGCTATGGTACAAGGATGCGGTCATTTACCAGCTCCACGTCAAGAGCTTCTTCGACGCCAACAACGACGGGGTCGGCGACTTCGCGGGGTTGATGGAAAAGCTCGACTACGTCGCGGACCTGGGCGTGACAGCGATCTGGCTGCTGCCGTTCTACCCGAGCCCGCGGCGCGACGACGGCTACGACATTGCCGAATACCGCGATGTCAGCCCCGACTACGGCACGATGGAAGAAGCGCGCGCATTCATCGATGCGGCCCATGCCCGCGGCCTGCGCGTGATCACCGAGCTGGTGATCAACCACACCAGCGACCAGCACCCCTGGTTCCAGGCCGCACGCCGCGCGCCGCCGGGCAGCCCCGAGCGCGCGATGTACGTCTGGTCAGACGACGAAACGCTCTATTCGGGCACGCGGATCATCTTCTGCGACACCGAGAAGTCGAACTGGACCTGGGACGAGGAAGCCGGCGCCTACTTCTGGCACCGGTTCTATTCGCACCAACCCGACCTCAATTTCGACAATCCCAAGGTGATCGAGGAAGTCCTGTCGGTCATGCACTTCTGGCTCGATGCAGGTATCGACGGGCTGCGGCTCGACGCGATCCCCTACCTGATCGAGCGCGACGGGACGTCGAACGAGAACCTGCCCGAAACGCATCAGGTGCTGAAGACCATCCGCGCCGACCTCGACGCGCACTATCCCGACCGCATGTTGCTGGCCGAAGCCAACATGTGGCCGGAGGACACGCAGCAGTACTTTGGCGAGCAAGACGGCAGGACTGACGAGTGCCACATGGCCTTTCACTTTCCGCTGATGCCGCGGATGTACATGGCGGTGGCGCAGGAAGACCGCTTCCCCATCACCGATATCATGCGCCAGACGCCGGATATTCCGGAAGACGCGCAATGGGCGATTTTTCTGCGCAACCACGACGAGCTGACGCTTGAAATGGTCACCGATTCCGAGCGCGATTATCTGTGGAACACCTACGCGGCCGACCGGCGAGCGCGGATCAATCTCGGTATCCGCCGCCGTCTCGCCCCGCTGATGGAGCGCGACCGCCGGCGGATCGAGCTTCTGAACGCGCTGCTGCTGACAATGCCCGGGACGCCGGTCCTCTACTACGGCGACGAAATCGGGATGGGCGACAATATCTTTCTCGGCGATCGCGACGGCGTGCGCACCCCGATGCAGTGGTCGCCCGACCGCAACGGCGGCTTTTCGCGCGCCGACCCCGCTTCGCTCTCGCTGCCGCTGATCCAGGACCCGCTCTACGGCTACGAAGCGGTCAACGTCGAAGCGCAAGAGCGCGACCGCCACTCATTGCTCAACTGGATTAAGCGCATGCTGGCGGTGCGGCGCGAGCACGCTGCATTCGGCCGCGGAACGCAGACGTTTCTGCGTCCGGCGAACAGGCGAATACTCGCATACCTGCGCCGGCACGGGGACGAGACGATCCTGTGCGTCGCCAATCTCAGCCGCACCGCGCAGGCCGTCGAGCTCGACCTGCACTCTTTCGAAGGCGCGACACCGATCGAACTGACCGGAGGATCGCCGTTTCCGCGGGTGGGGCAACTTCCGTACCTTCTCTCGCTGCCGCCTTACGGATTCTACTGGTTTGAGCTGCGGCACGACGTGGACGCGCCCGACTGGGCATCGGGCGCACCCGGCGCGGATGTCGAACGATACACTTTCGTCCTGCGGCCGCGGCTCACCGATCTCGGCTCGCCGGGCAACCGCGCGATTCTCGAGCGCGACGTGCTGCCGGACTACATCGCCCAGCGCCGCTGGTTCGGCGCCAAGGATGAAACAATCGAACGCGTCGAGCTGATGCGGTTGACCGAGATGCCCGCGGCCGACGATCTGCTGCTGAGCGAACTGGCTGTGACGACCTCGGGCGGCAGCGCGGTCTACACCCTGCCGCTCGGAATTGCCTGGGAAGGTGAGGCCAACGGCCCCTATGCTTCCAACCTCGCGATCGCCCGCGTGCGCCGCGAGCGCTACGTCGGCTTGTTGACGGACGGGTTCGCGCTCGCCTCGTTCGCTCGCTCGGTCATTACGGCAATGAGCGAGGGGCGCAGCGTGCCATCGGGCGAAGGCGAGCTGCGGTTCGAGAAGACTCGCCACTTCGATCTCGAGCCCGAGGCGGAGGCCGAGTGGTCATCCGCCGAACAGTCCAACAGCACGATGATCGTGGGGCGCAAGGCGGTTCTCAAGCTGCTGCGCAAAGTGGCGCCGGGTGTCCACCCCGATGCGGAGATGGTCGCCTATCTCACCGAGCACGGCTTCGCCAACGTGCCGCCGATTCTGGGCACCGCCTATCGCCGCGAAGGCGGTGAAGACATGCTGCTGATGATGGCGCAAGCGTTCGCCTACAACCAGGGCGACGGCTGGCAGTGGACGCTCGCGATGCTCGAGAGGATGGCGACCGAAAGCGAGTGGAGCTTCGCGAGCTATACGAATTTCGCACGCAACCTCGGTCGCCGGCTCGCAGAAATGCACACCGTCCTCACGCGCGAAACCGACAACTCGGCCTTTTCGCCGACGCGCTTCGACAGCGAAGATGCCAAAGCGCTGGCCCAGCGGATAGCCGGCCAGCTCGATTCCGCGATCGATCGTCTCGGCCATGCGGAACTCGGCGAAGCCGCGCAGGCCGACGCGGGGTTTCTGCGCAAGAGGCGCGACGATCTGACCGCTCGCGTTGCCGAGGTCGCAGCCGGCGCACAAGGTCTTCAAAAGACCCGAATCCACGGCGACCTGCACCTCGGGCAGATCCTGGTCACCGGCGACGATGTAACGATCATCGACTTCGAGGGTGAGCCCGCACGCGCCTTGCATGAGCGCAGGGCCAAGGACTTGCCGCTCCGCGACGTCGCAGGCGTGCTGCGCAGCTTCGATTACGCCGCCGCGGTGGCCCGAAGCACGCATCCTGCGGGAACCGAGAGCTGGGAGGACCGCGCCCAGCGCCTCGCCCGCGAGTTCCGCGAGGCGGCTGCGGGCGCCTTCCTCGAGGGATACACCGCCGTGATCGAAGAGCCTCCGGGCCCGCTGCTGGACTTGCTCTTGCTCGAAAAGGCTGCCTACGAGGTCGGTTACGAAGCCGCCAACCGGCCGGACTGGATCGAAGTCCCCGCCGCCGGACTTGCTCATGTAGCCAGAAAGCTTCTCGGAGAACCCCAATGACCGCGCAAGAAGACGTACTCGCAAGGTCGGCGTTCGCGCTGATCGAGGGCCGTCTGGACGATCCGTTCGCGCTGCTTGGCCCCCACCAGGGCGACCGCGATCGCGTGGTGCGCACCTTCCAGCCGGGCGCCGAGATGGTCGAATGCGTGCCCCCGGACGGCGGCAGGGCTGCGCGGCTCGGGGAAGCGGGGCCGGGCTTGTTCGCCGGGGCGGTGAAGTTTGCCGGACCTTACCTGCTGCGAATCCGCTGGCCCGGAGGAACGGTGCAGGAGACGGAGGATCCTTACGCCTTTGGGACCATGCTTTCGGACTTCGACCTGCACCTGTTCGCCGAGGGCCGGCACTTCGAGATGGGCCGCGTTTTCGGCGCGCAACCGCGCGAGGTGGACGGCACCCGGGGCGTGCTCTTCTCGGTCTGGGCGCCGAACGCTCGCCGGGTTTCGGTGGTCGGCGACTTCAACGCTTGGGACGGACGACGCCACCCGATGCGGCTGCGCCATTGGGCCGGGGTGTGGGAACTGTTCGTCCCGCGGCTCGGTCCCGGCGCGCGTTACAAGTTCGAGATCGCGGGCGCCGACGGCGGGATCATGCAGAAGGCCGATCCGCTTGCCCGGCAGACCGAACGCCCGCCGGCCACGGCGTCGGTGGTGGCCGCGGCGCCCGACTATTCCTGGTCCGACAGCGACTGGATGTCCGAACGTGCGAGCCGCCACGCGCCCGAGGCGCCGATCTCCATCTACGAAGTCCATGCCGCTTCGTGGATGAAGCCCGAGGGCGAGGGCGATCGCGCGTTCGACTGGGCGGGCCTGATCGAGCGATTGATTCCCTATGCAGCGGACATGGGCTTCACCCACATCGAGCTGCTGCCGATCATGGAGCATCCGTTCGGCGGATCGTGGGGCTACCAGCCGCTGTCGCAGTTCGCGCCTTCGGCCCGTTTCGGCGGTCCGCAGGACTTCGCCGCGTTCGTCGACGCCTGCCACCGCGCGGGGCTCGGCGTGATCCTCGACTGGGTGCCGGCGCACTTCCCGACCGATCCGCACGGTCTGGCGCAGTTCGACGGCACCCATCTCTACGAGCACTCGGACCCTCGCGAGGGGTTCCACCAGGATTGGAACACGCTCATCTACAACCTCGGGCGCAACGAGGTCTCGGGATTCCTGCTCGCCTCGGCGATGTGGTGGCTCGAAACCTTCCACGTCGACGGTCTGCGCGTCGATGCTGTCGCCTCGATGCTTTACCGCGACTACAGCCGGAATGCCGGCGAGTGGGTGCCCAACGTCCACGGCGGACGCGAGAATCTCGAATCGGTCGCCTTTCTCAAGCACCTGAACACGATCGTCTCGGAGCGTTGCCCGGGAGCCATCACGGTCGCCGAGGAATCGACCGCCTGGCCCGGCGTGACTTCGCCGGTTCCGCAAGGCGGCCTGGGTTTCAACTACAAGTGGAACATGGGCTGGATGCACGACACGCTCGAATACATCGAGCGCGATCCGGTCCACCGCCAGTGGCACCACAACGATCTCAGCTTTCCGATGGTCTACGCCTACTCCGAGAAATACGTCCTGCCGATCAGCCACGACGAGGTGGTCCACGGCAAGGGCTCGCTGTGGGGAAAAATGCCGGGCGACCGCTGGCGCAAGTTCGCCAACCTGCGCGCCTACCTGGCGTTCATGTGGACACACCCGGGCAAGAAGCTGTTATTCATGGGCTGCGAACTGGGCATGGAGCGCGAATGGAACCACGACGAGTCGCTTCCGTGGGACCTTCTCGATGCCCAGGAGCATGCGGGCGTTCAGCTGCTCGTGCGCGACCTCAACCGGGTCTACCGCGAGGAACCGGCGCTTCATGCGCTCGACACCGATCCCGACGGATTCCGCTGGCTTGCCGCGGACGATGCCGCGAACAGCGTATACGCCTTCCATCGCCGCGGCAGGGGCGGGGCGGATATCGCGGTTATCGCCAACATGACGCCCGAACCGCAGCGAAATTATCGCGTTGGCCTGCCACAATCCGGAACTTGGCGCGAGTTGCTGAATTCGGATGCCGAGATGTACGGCGGCAGCAATTTCGGAAACGACGGCGGCGTGAGCGCCGATGGGCCGCAGCTCCACGGCCAGCCGTGTTCGGCCGCGCTGTCGCTGCCGCCGCTCGGCGTCGTCATCCTGAAGCACGGCGAAAGCTGACCCGATGAGCTTTCCGGAGCGGCTCGAGGCCGGTTCGCCCTATCCGCTCGGCAGCACGTTCGATGGAATGGGGGTGAACTTCGCCGTCTACTCGGCCAACGCCGAGCGGATCGAGCTTTGTTTGTTCGATCCCAATGGCAGGAAGGAAATCGCTCGCTTCGATCTGCCCGAGTGGACCGACGAAGTCTGGCACGGCTATTTGCCGGATGCGCTGCCGGGGCTCGTTTACGGCTACCGCGCCTACGGCCCGTACGAGCCGGAGAACGGGCACCGGTTCAATCATCACAAACTGCTGCTCGATCCCTACGCCAAGCAGCTCGTGGGCGAGCTCAAGTGGACGGACAGCCTGTTCGGATACCGTGTCCGCTCGCGCAAGGCAGACCTTTCGTTCGATCGCCGCGACAGTGCCCCGGCGATGCCCAAGGGCGTAGTGACCCACGGTTCGTTCGACTGGTCGCACGACCGCCGGCCGAACACGCCGTGGGCGGACACGGTGATCTACGAAGCGCATGTGCGCGGCCTGACCAAGCTGTTCGAGGAAGTGGCGCCGCAGGAACGCGGCACTTTCGCGGCGCTCGCCAGCGGCCCGGTGGTCGATCACCTCAAGCGGCTGGGCGTCACCGCGATCGAGTTGCTCCCTATCCACGCCTATGCGCAAGACCGCTTCCTGCTCGAAAAGGGGCTGAGGAACTACTGGGGCTACAACACGCTGTCGTTCTTCGCGCCCGAGCGGCGATATTTCGCCCGTCCCGACCTCGACGAGCTGCGCCTCGCGGTGCGCAGGCTCCATGCCGCGGGGATAGAGGTGATTCTCGACGTGGTTTACAACCACACGGCGGAAGGGTCCGAGCGGGGGCCGACGCTGTCGTGGCGCGGGCTCGACAACGCCAGTTATTATCGCCTGTCGCCGGACGATCGGCGCTATGCGGTCAACTTCACCGGGACCGGCAACACGCTCAACATGTCGAAGGCCCGGGTGATCCAGATGGTCGCGGATTCACTGCGCTACTGGGTGACCTCGTTCGGCATCGACGGCTTCCGCTTCGACCTGGGGACCGTGCTCGGCCGCACCTATCCCGACTTCAACCCGGGCGCAGCCTTCTTCGACGTTCTGCGCCAGGACCCGGTGCTGCAGCGGGTGAAGCTGATTTCGGAGCCTTGGGACATCGGCCCGGGCGGATACCAGCTCGGCCATCATCCGCCCGGCTTCGCCGAATGGAACGATCGCTATCGCGACGCGGTGCGCCGCTATTGGCGCGGCGACGAAGACATGCGCGGCGAGCTCGCCGCACGGCTGGCCGGCTCGGGCGACATCTTCGATCGCCGCGCCCGCCGCCCCTGGGCCAGCGTCAACTTCGTCACCAGCCACGACGGCTTCACGCTCGCGGACACGGTCAGCTACGAGCATCGCCACAACGAGGCCAACCTCGAGGACAACAACGACGGACACGGCGAGAACTTCTCGCGTAACTGGGGCGAGGAGGGGCCGACCCACAACCCCGAAATCCGCGAAATGCGCATGCGCATCCAGCGTTCGATGCTGGTGACCCTGCTCGCCTCCCACGGCACGCCGATGCTGCTCGGCGGCGACGAGTTCGCCCGTACCCAGGGCGGCAACAACAACGCCTATTGTCAGGACAACGCGATCAGCTGGTTCGACTGGAAGCAGGCGCGCTCGCCCGAGGGGGAGGCCATGATCGGCTTCGTGCAGCGGCTGATCGCTTTGCGCAAACGCTACAGCCTGTTGCACTCGCGCCGCTATCTCTACGGGCAGGAGGTCGCCGCGAACCTCCCCGATATCGACTGGTGGGACGAGCGCGGCATGCCCTTGGCGCAAGAGGACTGGGACAATGTTCACGGCCGCGCTCTGGTCATGCGGCTGGCGCGCAAGATGGAGGACGGGCGGCTAAGGATCATCGCCCTGCTGATGAACGGGTCGCCGGACAATCTCGTGTTCAACCTTCCGCCGCCTTCGGCCCGCCGGCGCCTGCTGATCGACAGTGCGCATCCCCACCTGGAGGAGCACGACATCGGCGACAGCTACTGGCTGCTCGCCGGCGCGGCGGCGCTGATCTGGTGGGAAGTGCCGGTCTGATGCAATGGGGTCCACAACGCGTCGAGGAGGGGGGCTGGCGCTTCAACGTGTGGGCGCCCGATCGCGAGGCGATCACGCTCGAGTTCGAGGACGGCCGTTCCATACCGATGGAGCCGGCGGGCGAGGGCTGGCTGTCGGTTACCACCGAGGCCGCTGCAGGGGCGAGCTACCGTTTTCGCCTCGATCCAACGCTGGCCGTGCCCGATCCCGCTTCGCGTGCGCAGCGCGGCGGCCCGCATGGGTGGAGTGTGCTTCCCGATCCGGACGGCTATGACTGGAAGTGCACCGGCTGGCGCGGACGGCCGTGGCACGAGGCGGTGATCCAGGAGGTCCACGCCGGCCTTCTCGGCGGCTTCGCGGGCGTCGCAGAACGCTTGCCTGCCATGGCGGATCTCGGCATCACCGCGGTCGAGCTGATGCCCGTTGCAGCCTTCGCGGGCGAGCGCGGATGGGGCTACGACGGCGTCCTGCCCTATGCGGTGCACGAGGCGTATGGCACGCCCGCCGATCTGAAAGCGCTGGTCGACCGGGCGCACGAGCTGGACCTGATGATTTTCCTGGATGTGGTCTACAACCACTTCGGACCGGATGGAAATTTCCTCCACGCCTATGCCGAACCGTTCTTCGATGCGACGCGGCACACGCCGTGGGGCCCGGGGATCGCCTCCGCGCGCGAGCCCGTGCAGCGCTTCTTCATCGACAATGCGCGCATGTGGCTCGATGAGTTCCGCTTCGACGGGCTTCGCTTCGACGCGATCCATGCGATCGGGGACAGCCGCTTCCTCGACGCGATGGCGAGCGAGCTGCGCGAAACGGTCGGCGATCGCCACGTTCACCTGATCCTCGAAAACGAAGCCAACGACGCCGGCCGGCTGGCGGAGGGGCGCTTCGACGCGCAGTGGAACGACGACTTCCACAACACGGTGCACGTGCTGCTGACCGACGAAACCGAAGGATATTACGCAGGCTTTGCGCAGGAGCCGACGAACAAGCTCGCTCGCTGTCTTACGGAAGGATTCGTCTACCAGGGTGAGTCTCCGCCGGGTCCGGACGCCAGGCCGCGCGGAAGCCCGAGCGGGCACCTTCCGCCGGTGCGGTTCGTCTCGTTCCTGCAGAACCACGACCAGATCGGCAACCGCGCGCTGGGTGAGCGGCTGACGGTGCTGGCCGAGCGCGACAAGCTGCGAGCGGTGACCGCCCTGCTGCTGCTCGCACCGCAGATCCCGCTGATCTTCATGGGCGACGAAGCGGGGAGCCGTTCCCCGTTCCTGTTCTTCACCGATTTTCACGACGAGCTGGCCGATGCCGTGCGCGAGGGGCGGCGGCGCGAATTCGCCGATTTCCGCGCCTTCGCCAAGGCCGAGGACCGCGAGCGAATCCCCGACCCAAACGATGCCCTGACCTTCGCGGCCTCGATCCCGGTCCCGGGCCCCGATGCCGAAGAGTGGCGGGGGCTTTACGCCGAACTGCTACAGCTGCGGCACCGGCACATCGTGCCGCGCCTCGCCGGGGCGAAGAGCCTCGGGGCAGAGGTGCTTGCCGAAGGCGCGGTGAGCGCTCGCTGGCGAATGGGCGACGGAGCGACGCTCACCCTGGCGATCAATCTCGGCCGTGAACGCGCGCAATTTGGCGACGTGCCCGGCCCGCTCTTCACGCTCGGTGCAAGCGGTGAGCCCGGCAGCTTCGTGTGCGGGATCGAGTCATGAGCGCGCTGCACGAGCTTGCCGCGGAGGCGGGGCTTCAGATCGAATGGCGCGATGCAGCGGGGCGGTACCAGCGGACCGGCGATGACGCATTGCGCAACGTCCTGCGCGCGCTCGGCTACCCGGCCGAGCACGAGCGTGACATCGCCGAGAGTCTCGAGCGCTGTCGCAGCGAGAGCCGGCGCGCCGACTTCGTTACCGGCGACAGCGGCCGGCCGGTGGACCTCCCCGGCGGAGCGGGCAAGCCTGGACGCGCCGAGCTCGAACTCGAGGACGGCTCCGAACGTGCGGTGCGGGTCGAGCGTACGGACGAAGGGTTGAGGCTGCAGCCGATCGACGAGATTGGCTATCACCGTCTCCACATCGGTGCGCGCACGATGGGCCTCGCCATAGCACCGGCAAGCTGTTTCGGCATCGCCGAGGCGATCGGCGATCGCCGGGCCTGGGGCGCCGCAGTTCAGGTGCCATCGCTGCGCGACGGCGGCGGCCGCGCGTTTGGCGACTTCGGCAGTGTCGCCGGGGCGGCAAGCGCGTTTGCCGCACGCGGGGCCGACGCGCTCGCGATCAGCCCGGCGCATGCCCTGTTTCCCGCCGATCCGTCGCGCTTCAGCCCCTACGGCCCGTCGAGCCGGGCCTTCCTCAACATCCTCTTCGGCGATCCCGCGCTGGTCGGGCAGCCGCTCGGCGAAGCGCGGGGCGGCGAGTTGATCGACTGGAAGCATGCGATCCCGCGCCGCCTCGCGACCTTGCGCCAGACGTTCGAGATCACTCGGGCAGCGCTCGCGGACCGCATCGCCGCCTACCGCGCCGAAGGCGGCGAGACGCTCGAACTCCACGCGACCTTCGATGCGCTGCATGCGCACTTCTTCCACACCGGCGCCGGGGGCTGGCAGGGTTGGCCGGAGGACTTCCACGACGCCAGAGGCGTGGCGGTCAAGCGCTTCGCCGCCGAGCACAGCGACGAGGTCGAATTCTACGTCTTCGCCCAGTGGCTCGCCGAGGAAAGCCTCGCCGCCGCGCAGCGCGCCGCCACCGACGCCGGCATGAAGGTCGGACTGATCTCCGATCTGGCGGTCGGCCTCGATGCAGGCGGGAGCCACGGCTGGAGCAAGGGCGACGAGCTGCTTCAGGGGCTCTCGGTCGGCGCTCCGCCCGATCCGCTCGGTCCGCACGGACAGGACTGGGGGCTGACGGCCTTCTCGCCCGCCGCGCTGCGCAGCAATGGCTTCGAGCCGCTTATCGCCACTTTGCGCGCCAACATCGATTTGTGCGGCGGCATCCGCATCGATCACGCGCTGGGACTCAACCGGCTGTGGGTGATTCCGCACGGCGGCAGCGCGGCCGACGGAGCGTACTTGCGCTATCCGCTCGACGACATGCTGCGCGTGCTCGCCATCGAATCGCGCCGGGCGCGGGCGGTCGTCATCGGCGAGGATCTCGGCACCATTCCCGACGGGCTGCGGGAAAAGCTGGAGGAGCGCGAAGTGCTAGGAATGCGCGTGCTGTGGTTCGAACGCGAGGACGGCGGGCGCTACATCCCGCCCGAGCGCTGGCAGCGTCGCGCGGTAGCGATGACCGGGACCCACGATCTATTCACCGTTGCCGGGTGGTGGTCGGAGCGCGACCTCGACTGGGCGTGGCGGCTCGGTCGGGGCGATCCCGACGGGAGCGAAGAGCAGGATCGCACGCGCCGCGCCGAAGAGCGCTGCCAGTTGTGGGCTGCGCTGTGCCAATCCGGCTCGGCCGAAGGCGAACCGCCGCCCGCCGACCAGCCGGCGCGCGCCGTTGATGCCGCGACCGAGCACGTGGCTTCGACGCCGTCGCTGCTCGCGCTCTATCCACTCGAGGACGTGCTCGGGCTGCGCGAGCAGCCCAATCTCCCGGGCACGACCGACGAGCACCCGAATTGGCGCCGCCGCATGCCCGACGAAACCTCTGAGCTGCTCGAGGAGGAGGAAGTCGCGCGGCGGATCGAGGGCATCAACGAGAGGCGCCGGCGATGAGGCCGCGCGCAACCTACCGGCTGCAGTTCCACCGCGACTTCCCCTTCGCCCGTGCCGAGGAGCTCGTGCCGTATTTCGCCGAGTTGGGCATTAGCCACATCTATGCCTCACCGGTCACGACCTCGCGCAGAGGTTCGCAGCACGGCTACGACGTTGTCGACCCGACCGAAGTCGACCCCGAACTGGGCGGCGAGAGCGCGCTGCGTTCGCTCGTCGCTCGGCTGCGGGAGTACGAGATGGGGCTGATCATCGACATCGTCCCCAATCACATGGGCATCGCGGGCGGCGACAACGCCTGGTGGAACGACGTTCTCGCGCGGGGGCGGGAGAGCAAGTTTGCCGACTTCTTTGACATCGATTGGGGCGACAAGCTGCTCCTGCCCTTCCTCGGCGAGCCGCTCGCCGACGCGCTCGAGCATGGGGCGCTGGAGCTGCGAACGGGGGAGGGCGGGACCGAACTGTGGGCCTATGGCGAGCACCGCTTCCCGCTACGGCCCGATGACCGCAGCGCGCCGCTCGACAGCGACCTGGCCGAACTGCTCGAGCGGCAGCACTACCGCCTGTGCTGGTGGCGGCGCGGCAACGACGAACTGCACTGGCGGCGGTTCTTCACAATCAGCGAGCTCGCCTCGCTGCGGGTCCACGATCCGCGCGTGTTCGAAGCCACGCACCAACTGGTTTTCCGCCTGCACGACGAAGGCCTGATCGACGGGGTGCGGGTGGATCACATCGATGGGCTCGCCGATCCGGCGCAGTATTGTCGCCGCCTGCGCGAGCGGCTCGGGCCAGCGGCGTATATCATTGTCGAGAAAATTCTCGCTCCCGGCGAGCGCCTGCCTGGCGGGTGGGACATAGACGGCACCACGGGATACGATTTTATGGAGCAGGTTTCCGGACTGCTCCACAACCCGGCGGGCGAGGAGGCGCTAGGCGAGCTGTGGGTTCAGATGAGCGGGCGCACGGTCGACTTTGGCGCCGAGGAGCTGCAGGCGCGGCAGGACATGCTCTCGTGGGAATTCGAGGCGCAGCTCTCCGCCTGCGTCCGGGCCTTCTGCGATCTCGCGGCATCCGACGAGGCCACGCGGCCGCTGACCGAGGGGATGCTGCGCCGCGCGCTGCGCGTGCTGCTGTGGTCTTTTCCGGCCTACCGAACTTACGGAACCGGGGATTTCGCGCCCGAGAGCGACCGGGTGCTCCGCGATATGGCGCGCGAACGCGCCGAGCCGCTTGCCCCGCCGGGCGAGATGGCCGTGATCGACCAGATCCTCGCCTGGCTCGCCGGCACTGGGCCGGGAGACGCGAACCTCGCGGCGGATGCCGTCAGACGGTTCCAGCAGCTCTCCGCGCCTATCGCGGCCAAGGCGGTCGAGGATACCGCGTTCTACCGGTACGGACGGCTGCTCTCGCGCAACGATGTCGGTTTCGATCCGGCGCGCCTGGCGATCGGAATCGAGGACTTTGCCCGAGACTGTGCAGAACGCACAGAGCGTTTTCCCAGCGCGATGCTGGCGACGGCAAC
This sequence comes from Croceibacterium aestuarii, assembly GCF_030657335.1. NCBI lineage: Bacteria > Pseudomonadati > Pseudomonadota > Alphaproteobacteria > Sphingomonadales > Erythrobacteraceae > Croceibacterium > Croceibacterium aestuarii. Next base: position 2,663,041 of record NZ_CP131039.1, on the reverse strand, counting down.
CCACGATCACAAGCGCGGAGAGGACGTGCGCGCGCGGCTTGCCGTGCTGAGCGACGTTCCCGGGCGCTGGCGGCAGCGCGTCGAACAGTGGGAACGCTCGATCGGCGAAGGCAGCGACGTCGATCCGGCCGACCGCTACATGCTCTACCAGACGCTCTTCGGAGCCTGGCCCGAAACGCTGGAGCCCGGCGACGACGAGGGGCTGCGCGCCTTTGCCCGGCGCGTTGCCCGCTGGCAGGAAAAGGCGCTGCGCGAGGCAAAGCTGCGCTCGTCCTGGGCCGAGCCCGACGAGGCCTATGAGGCTGCCTGCCGCGATTTCGTCGAGCGGCTGCTCGATCCGGCGCGCTCCGCTTCGTTCGTGAGCGACGTGGCGGATTTCGTGCGCCAGAACCGAGCCGCCGCCCTCTCCAACACGCTCGCCCAGACCGCCCTGAAATACACGGTCCCCGGGGTCCCCGATCTGTACCAGGGGTGCGAATTGACCGATCTCAGCCTGGTCGATCCGGACAACCGCAGACCCGTAGACTACGATCTGCGGCGGCGCCTGCTGGCGACGGATTGTTCGGAGTCGCCCAAGATGCGGCTCATCCACGCGGCGTTGAAGATGCGCAGCGAAAGCCCTGAACTTTTCAGCGGCGGCGCCTTTGCGGTCGCCCGTGTCGAAGGGGGACGCCAGGGGCACGTCTTCGCGTTCAGCCGCCACAACGGCGGCAAGCTGCTCAGGGTCGCTGTGGCTCTGCGCAGCGGTGCGGAACTTTTCGGCTGCTCCGAACCGAGGATGCCTCCAGAATGGTGGGGCGACACCCGGATAATTTTCGCGGACGGCGCGGATCGGGCTCAGGAGGCGGGCGCGATCCTGGCGCACGGTCCGATATCGCTGAGTCGCGTTTATTGACCAAGTCGAGAAAAAATAGTGGGCGCGCGGTTCCACCAGTGAAATCGTAGCTGTGACCGTCTCGATCGGACGACTGCCGACGAGCCGGAAATGCAAAGTGTCCCGGTCGGGTGAAATTTAACCTGCCATGTCACGCCTCTTGATGGTCGGCGCCTTTCGGATTGTCTCCTTTACCACAAGCCTCCTCGCTTATTCCTTTCACCAAATCTGCCCAAGTTGACGTATGTTGGCGCATCCACTTCCCCAGGTCCGTAAGGTCAATTCTTCGGAGGAGAGTCGCATGGTTAACGAATTGGATCATACCTACACTCTTGTCGCCGAACCCGATGCGGCGGGCGAAGCTCGAGTGATTGAGCTGCACGCTCTGGAACCCTTTACGGCAATGAACATGGCGCAGCGAGAACTGCCGGGAAGGGAGATCGAGCTGCTGGAGGACGGCCATTCGCTTGGCAGGATGAAATGCACCCGCGAAGGCTTTTGGGTCGTCCTGCCGTTCCTGTTGGCAAACCACCACGCCTGACATTTTGCGTTGCCAATTGCAGGCGACGCACCGCAGATGGCGGAGCACGCGCTTCGGAAGATCATGGCGCCTGAGGTCGGCGCTCTCCTTGGTCTTCTCTTTCGACACCCTCGATATTTCCCACTGGCAAGGCAGGAAACAAAGGCTTTACCTCTGAGGTCTATATAGACCTCAAATCATTTGATTGTGTCTACAGCAACGAGCTTGGGTGAAGCCAGAAAGACCGCATGACGAACGAAGCGCGACCAAAAGCTTCCGCGTGGCACGCGCTGACGTTGGTTCTCGTGGCGGCTGCATCGCTTCAGCCGCGAGTTGCTTCGTGCCAGGAGAGGGCGACGGCCCGAATGGCGGCCGCCATCAATACTCCCGTGATAATGACCGACGTCCATGACATGGACTTCGGGAACATAGCGCCGCGGGGAAATTCCGGCACCGTCGTGATGTCGCCCGGCGCAAACGCGCAATGCAACACGACCGGCGGCGTGATCCACACCGGGACCTGTCGCGCGGCAACGTTCGAAGGCAAGGTGACATTTCTTTTCGGGCTCCGGGTTACCGGGCCTACTGGAAATCAAATAAATCTTTCGGGACCCGGCGGCGCCACGATGCGGCTGGACAATTTCACATTCGGTAGCGGGCCGGGTATGCTGGACTTCGGCGTCGCCGGCGGAAGCCACCGTTTCTGGATATTGAACCTGGATGGCTCTTACACGATCCACGCTGGCGGGACTTTGCACGTCGCAGCGAACCAGACTCCGGGCGTATACACCGGGACTTTCGATATTCGCTTGAACTACGACTAGATCCGGGGCGGCCGGAATCCGGCCGCTGCTTTGCGCGACTGCTAGTTGACCGAAACCCGGAATTTCAGCGCAAACGATTGATTTGGCGAAAGGGTATTGGCCGCCGCCGAAATCACGCTGCCCGCGAACGACGCGCCGTAGGGATCGGATTCGTCCGACCCGGACGCGTTGTCGTCCTCTGCAGTCGAACTCGCCGCGCACGAGGCGCCGCTGGTCATCGATCCCGCTGTATAGGTCATTGTGGCGGGGACCGTGTCGGTAGCCACGACATTGGTCGCCGCGACAGCGCCGGGATTGCTGATCGTCAGGCAGTATTCCACCACGGCGCCCGGCAACGCTTTGGGGTTGGTCGTCCCGTTTACCGGATCGGAAAGCACCGCGCTGACTTTGGTGACGGAAAGCACCGTGGTGGGGTCGCAGAAGGTGATGTCGCCGATGGCGATCGCCTGCTGGCCGGGATCGATTGGCGCGGCTGTATGGTTGCCGTAGTGGATTATTATCGTGTCGATCGGCTGACCGAACGTCACGACCACGTTGCCGTCCGACGTGCCGGTGTTGGCCCCTCCATCGCCATAGGCGCTGTTGGCTATCACATAGTTGGCGATGGAGTTGGTCAGCGTGGGGATGACCGTCGCGCCTTGATAACGACCTTCCACCGTGACGGTATCGGCAAACTGGTTGGCCGCATAGTCGACGTCGAACAGCCGGAATTGTGCTCCCTGCATCGCAGCCGGGAGAGTGATTGTGGTCGTCACACGCGCCGATTGGCTCGGAAGATTCACGAGCTGTATGAGCGATTTCTGCCCGACGTAGCCACCGTGCATCGCCGTCTGCAAATTGGGCGACGTGCCCCCGAGCGAGTTGTCGCTCAGCCACGCGCCCGGATTGCTGAGGGTGAAGCCGATCGAGCCATAGCCGCCGAGCGAATAGGTGTTGGCTGTGCTTCCCGCCGACCAGCTCAGCGGATCCCAATCAAACAGGGTGCTGCCATTCGGACAGCTCAAGGCCGGCGCCGTGCCGGCAGACCGGGTGCCGGCGACAGTGAACGAGACGGTGGCATAATCGTCCTCGCCCGTGACGCCGTTGTTAACGGCGGAATCGATGTCGACGACGCTGCTGCTCGCAATCTCGGCTTCGTTGACGATCATCGCCCCGGCGGTGGCGTTGATCGTGCCGGTCACGTCGATCGTCCGCGTTTGTCCTGCCGAAACAGCGCCGACTGTCCACACACCGGTCGAAGCGTTGAACGAGCCACTGCCCGACGCCGAGACGAAGGTGAACCCGGCGGGAAGGTAGTCCTTAACTGTGACGCCGGAGGCGGCCGACGGCGACGTCGAGGAGTTCGAAACGCTCAGACGCCATGTCACCGACCCTCCGCTGCTCGGTGCCGAGCCGAGCACGCTCTTCGTCAGCGACAAGTCGGCGTAGCTCGACGGCGCCGAGGTCAGGCGCAGCTCCGCATATTGAAATGTTCCGTCGTCCGCAGCCGGGTAGAGATCGCATATCTCCAGCCGCCAGGTTCCCGCCGAGGCCTTGCCGGCAAAGGCCGAAAGTGGATTGCGCGGACGGAAGGTATTCTGAAAAGGCGGCGCGCTCGATGAATGGTTGCCCGTCGGACTGTCGGTGTTGACCAACTGCGCCGCGCTATCGTCGAACAGCACGTTCAGGTTGTTGCCGCTCGTCGACGCGGTGTCGCCGTTGGTGAGTTGCACGCTTGTGCCGTCGGGCGACTGGAGCGTGAGCTGGAGGTCGCCGCGCCAGGTGTGCGTGATCAGGACCCCGATGTCGACATCGCCGACCGTGAAACTGGAGCCGACGGAAAATGTCCGGACCAGCGGCCTCGCGCAGTCCGTGTTCCTGTTGATCGTGCCGGCAGTGGCCTGGGTGTAGGTCGTGACGGACTGCGCCCCCGCGGGAGTCGCAAGCAGGCACAAACCGGCAAGGAATAGGAGGAGCCGCTGGAAAGCGGCCAGGCTCTGCCCACCCATCATCGCCGCCCCAGCCCGAGGAAAGAGAAGGAGTCCGCATCAAGCTTGAGTTTGACAGAGGCGAAGAAGCCCTTGTTCGTGCTGCGCGCGTCGGAGAAGTCGTGGTCCCGGAAGCCGGCAAGATTATAGCCGACGCTGACGAGCGTGTTGTCGGCCGGAGAGAAGCCTATCTGCGGTCCGATCGCGAAGCTGGTGGTGCCGTCACTTACGTTCGCGCGCACGGTGGCAGAGCCTCCGACTTCAAAGCGCTCGCCGATGCCGATGCGCGCGTCGAGACCGCCGAGCAGCGTCGACCCGGACAAGTCGAAATCGTCAAGCCGATCAAGGTTGTAGCGTCCCCCAACGAACACACCGATTTCTGTGCGCCGCACCAGTTTCCCGTCTGACATGCCGCGCGGCGACCAGTTCGTCGAGAGGCTGGCGACGATCCGCTGAGATTTGGCGTTCCCATCCACAGTCAGAGCTGTCCGTCCGGCCGGACCGGTTTCCCCGGCATGTGCGCCGGCAACCCGGTCGCTGCGGAACTCGAGCTTGCCCAAGAACGCGAAATCGGATTCGGCGGGCCGATAAGCGATCGCCAGCGATCCATCGAGGATCTCGCTCGACGAAAGGTCCTCGCCAGTTGCGCGCGTCCAGGTCGCGCCCCCGCCGATCACCACTCCCTCGGCCAGCTGGCGGATCGCGCCGGCAGTCAATCCATGACGGTTCGCAAATTCTCCGTCGCGATATTCTCCGCGCATCGTTGCAGCCCATGCATCCTTGCGCCAGGCGCCGCCGAGAGTAATTGCAGTGAAATCCTCGAACAGCGAGCCATCTTGTGCAATCTGCCCACCGCTCGCGACGGGGTGCTGCGGATTAACGACATCAAGCCTGTCGGGGCGGCTGAGTGTCCGGTTGCCGTCCAGGGTCGCGTCGATCGAAAGCGTCGGGGAAACGACGAAACCTTGCGCCAGTCCGAAGGCGGCGAAGCTGCGTTTTCCCAATTCGCCGATATCCTGCCTTCCGAACGTCGTGACCACGCGGGAGCCTTGCCACGGCGAGAGTTCGAATCCGGCGTTAAGCGTTCTGGCTCGTATCGCTGCGCCGTCGGCGATTTCGTATGTCCCAATCGCACGCAACCAGTCGGTGACGGCATAACTTGCCCTGAGACGATGACGCGCCGGCAAGTCGATCGACTCCGTCTTGGCGAGCGCGACATTGGTCGTCGCGCTCAGCTCGAGCCTGTTGTCGAAGAGCCGCTGCGACACGCCGCCTTCGAGCACCGTCGAACTGGCGTGATCTCCGTCGGACAAGCGGTCAGCAAGGTGCGAGATGCCAATTCGCGCCTCGGTATCGCCAGTGCGATAGGCCGCGGACACTTGCACCGCGCGGCGGCTGGAAGCGTCGGCGAGGCTGTCATCGTACCATGCACTGGCGATTACAGCGAGCCGTTGGTCGAGCTCGTAGCGTGCATCGATACCGAATTTGCGGCGACCGAGTTCGGCGCCAGTCTGCTGGCCCGTACCATAATCCTGATCCAGCGAGCGCGCATAAGCCAGGACGTCCAGCGAACCCGTGCGGTGCTCCGCTTCGACAAGCCACGCGCTCGCGCCGACGCCCTCTGTTTGGCTCACGCCGAGTTCGGCGCGAACCTCGCTGTGATTTCCGATTGGCGCGCGAATATCGATTGCCGCCAGATCGGAGCGAGCCGCGTCGCCCTTATCTGTTATGGCGGTCGCACCAATCCGTAGACCCCCACTCCCAAGCGTATAGTCGGCGCGCGCGCCGGCATTCCACGCAGCGGAGCCGCCGCCATCAGCGACTTCGTAGTCGATGACGATGAATTGCGGGTTCAGCTCGAAATCGCGGCTCAGCACCGGTTCTTTGAACGTGATCGTGCCCGCGAGCGGATCGATATCGTAATCCACGAAGCGGACCAGTTCATGGCGAGTCACCACGATTTCGGAGCGCATTCGATCGCGTGTTTCGATCGCCACGGTCTCGGAATTGGCGAGAATATTGCGATCGCCCAGGCGATATGGACCCGTCAGACCATTGCCTTGGATTTCATCGCGGCGATATCGGCTGGTGACACTCGCGGCGAAACCTTGCGCGTGCAGGCCACCGAACAGGCCCTCTGCTTTCGCACCCGTGAGCGTGCGTTGATAGCGGCCGAGGATCGTCTGGTCGAAGCCGGTCACGAAGTCGCCGTAGAGTGCGTAGAACGATGCCGTTTCGATCCGGACGTACAGCTTCTCGCGGCTGGCGGCGTCGAACCTTCGGTCGGATCGGTCCGCGAAGACCGTGTAGTAGGCATTTGGATCGATCGTACCGAGAAGGCGCTGGTCGTCCTTCTGCTTGGCGCTGTCGTAGGCCAGGGTGAGCAGGAACCGCCCAAGAACGCGGCCCTTGGCGTAGAGTGCCAAACGCGCGTCGTCGCCGAGATCGCTGTCGAAGGCGCCGGTTCGCTCCATGTTGTCGGCCACGTTTCTGGCGCCGACCGATCCCTCGGCGAGACCCACGATCGTCCAGTCGAGGTCCCCGGGCACGACCCAGGCGTCGAGCTTTTGTTCGCGCTGCAATTCGCCGTCGGCAAATGTGAAGGCAAGACGGAGAGGGCCGCTGACCATGGTCGGTGCGAGCGCGACGAGCGCGACCCCGTCATCGCCCTCGATAACCCAGTTGGTCGTGGCGCTGCCGCTGCCGGTAAGCTGCCCGAGTTGAAGCTGGTCGAGCATTGCCGCGCTTTCGTACGGTTCGCCAATCGCGAACGTACCGGTTACTCCGGCCCGGACCGGGCGCCCTTTGCGATCCGTGAAGCGCACAGCGACGACCGGGCGGCTCTTGCCGTCCGCCACCAGACGCGAGCGTTCGCGGACAATCTCGGCCTTCCAGGGCGCCGAGACAAACTGAACGTCGCGAGTCAGGTCCGCCGCCAACGAGCCATCTGCATTGCGCACTACGGCACGCAGCACAGTCTTCTCCTCAGCCAAAGGGATCGCGCGCCAAGTCGAGATGGCGAAGCTGCGGTCGGCGGAGACGGTCGTACCGTCGAGGGCGAGAGGGTCCGCCGGTTTGCCGCTGACGGAGAGTTCGACCTTCTGATCGGCTTCGTGACGGATGACGACGCGCACCGCCGGAACGCGCGGATTGTGCTCGGGCCCCGGGAAGAGGAATCCGGTCGGGCCATCTCCAAGCGCCATCCAATCGGTATCGCCGCCCCCGGCCTCGCGATAGCTGGCTACGTCGTCCTGAGGTGCTCCCTCGCGCCGGGCCGTTCCCGGAACGGGCGGGGCGGGATCGTCGTCCGTGTCCGGACGAACGGAACTCTGCGCCGGTATATCGGCGTGGAAGTCTGCCACCGCCAGGCTGCCTCCCTGACCCACGACGAAGCGGGAATTCGCCCGTCCGGCAGAGCGGGTGGAGCGCTCGCAGTCGACGAATTTTCCACCAGTGGGCAGAGTCTGGCGCTGTGCCTGGACCACATGCGTCCCCGGCACGACGCCTTCGAAGTGATAGCGGCCATCGCTGTCGGAGATGGCGAAGCTGCCGTCTTCCAGCATGACGCGCACGCCGGGTACGCCGGTGCGATCCTCGCTCAATCCGCAGGAGCCCGCGGTTATCCGCCCGACGATCGTCATGCGGGCGGTGAGAACATCGCGTTCGATCTTCACGGCGTATTCGGCGCGCGATTGACCGCCGCGTGTGTCGGTCGCGGTCGCGCGGTTCCACGCCTGGCCCGGAGGAGCATCGGCGCGCACGACCATCGCGTAAGTGATTTTGACGGTCTGTCCGGGCGCGAGGCTGTCGAGCGTAATCGAAAGTTGACGTCCGTCACGGCTCGCAGCCGCCGCGGCGCCGGCGGCCCGTCCGTCGATGCGCACCGAGTTGGGGCGCAGGCGCAACCATTGTGAAGCGGTATCAAGCACGGCCACGTAGTGTTTGGCGCGCATGGGATCGGGATTGCTCAGCGTCAGGGTGTAGAACACCGCGTTGCCTGGTTGCGCCCGGGTGCGCGAGGCGCTCTTGCTGATTGCGACTGGCGTGTTCGGCCAGTCTACTGGAACGTCGACCCTCACGGCGCCGGCCGAACCGAGCGCGAAACTTGCGCCATAGGACGCGTCGTTCACTTCGAGCGGTGTTCCGTCGGACGTGGTAAAGGCGCTGAACGAATCTGCCGGAACTGTGGAGGGCGCCGAATAGGGCGAGGGCGGCTCGACCTGGAGATGATATCTGCCGGGAGCGGCCAGGGGGAAACGGTATTCGCCCGCTCCCATGGGGTAGCTAGCGCCGTTGGCGTCGACGATCGGTTGTCCGGTAATGACGCTTGAGGGCCAGGCTGTGATCCCATCGTCCGCGAGCACGGCGGCAGGCGCGCCGGTCTTGTCGTCCATCAGCGTCACCCGCGCGCCCGAAACAGGCGTTCCGTCTGCACTGTCGAACACGATGCCGTAGGGGTCCGCCAGCACGGTGACATGTCCTGCGGCGGTCAGCGGAAATCCTTCCCCGCCGCCCAGCGCGACAACGATTTGCTCGTCCTTCTCGACGCTGAGCTTGCAGTCGCCCGAAACCCGTCCTGGCGGGACGGGATATGTCTTTATGGCGCCGGTAAATTCCCCGGTGTCGGGTCCGGTTTCGAACACCGTGATGACCTCGATGTCCCCGCCCGCGCCGGTGAGCGTTACGGCGGTCTTGTCGATCGCTGCCGAATCCAGATTTGCTGCGGGCACGGTGAACCGCAAGATGAGGATCTCGCCGATCCTCAGATTGGAAGTCTGGGAAGAGGCGACATCGACGTTGGCGGCCGAAGACCCGGGGAACAGCAGCAATGGCGTGTCGCCGCATAAGGACGCGCGCACGGGAAGGCCGCCCGAACCCGGCGTCGGGTGATAAATCGCCAGATCGATGGCCAATGGTGAGACAGTGACGTCAACCGTATTGGATAGAGTCGATCTCTCGACACCATTCTGCAACCAAGAGGCATGGGCGGTGTTACTAATCGTCTGGCTCTGTGCGCGTACCGGGCCGGCGAACAGCAGCAGCGCCCCGAGGAGCGCTGCTGCAAGTTCGAAGATGACCGTTAGGGTACGCATTCTTGCGCGTCACAGAACAAGACTGTCCAAGCGGCGATCACTTGATCGTCGCTTGGAACCTGAGCGTCTTGGTCTCCGAAGCCGCGATGGACGCAAAGGTATTGCTGACCGTCGTGGTGCCGGCATTGTAGTTCGCGCCGTCAGTGCCCGCGGCGCCCCCCGTCGCAGCGCAGGTGTCGGGCGCGCTGAAGGCGCCATTGAGATACACGCTGCTCGTGACGTAGGTCATGCTGGAAGGCACGACGTCGCTGACCGCGACGTTTGACGCTGCGGCGGCCCCGGCGGCGTTCGACACAACGATGCAGTATTCCACCACTGCGCCCGGAATGGAGCGCGGATTGGTGCTGCCAACCGGATCGCTGATTACGCGGCTGTACTTGTTGATCGACAGCTGCGCCCCCAGCACCTTGTAGTCGCTGCGTGCCGCGTGCTTGCCGTTTTTGGCGGCGTCGCCGCTCGGCGCGTAAGCCGCATCGGCAAAGACGGTTTCCATCGTGGTCTTGCCATTGGCCGTACCAGCGGGAGTTTCCGAAATGGCCGAGCCGCCGCTTCCCGCGACCGTCGAGCCGATCTGGGTGACGCCGGAAGCAGCTGTTGCGGTCAGGATCATCGTGGCGATATCGCCGCTCGACGGAAGAACCGCAGGTGGACCTGCGCTTACGACGATGTCCGACACGACATAGACCGTCGCAGTGTCGCCCGAGGCGATCGCGGCAAGCGAAGATGCTTGCGTGTCGCTTGCCTGCCAACCCGCGGTCCCGTTGGTTTCGACGAAAACGCGGACATTGTTCGCGTCAAAGTTGTCGGTCCCGCTGAACTGCGCGGTCCCGCCAGACTGGTTGGTGGCAGTCAGCAGGAAATCGAGCGATGCGTTCGAGTTGTTGGTAACGGTAAACGTGGTGACCGCATTCGTTTGGCCAGGAGATACGCTCACTGCGGCCGAATCCGTGGTCGCGACGGTGACATTGACCTTGCGGTCGACCTTGAACGTGTCGGTCGCGGTAACCTGCGTCTGGTCGACGCCCCCGACCTTGTAGTTCACCTGAACGGTATTGGTGATATCCACGCCTGCAGCAGTGCCGACCGGCGCCGCCTGGGCCATCGTAGACGCTACGGCGAGCGAAAAGCCGCTAACCGCAGCGAGCCATTTGCTCGTGCGTTTCATGATATTTGGTCCCATCTTCTAGCCCGCTGGTATTCACTGCCGCCCGCGAGCCGATGGCGGCGTTCAAGTTCGCGGTTCGCTAACGAACCACGGCGAAGTAGCTGATTTCCCCTTGTTCCCCGGGTTCGATGCGGGGAATCGTCCATCGAATATGCGTGACGTCGCCGAGAACTGCTGCGCGCGGCGTTGCCCCCCCATCGACCACCGTCAGCGCTGCGAGGCGTCCGAACGTTTGCCCGCCATCGACAGAGACGTCGAAGTCCCCGTCCTTGGCCAACATCACCGCGACAGGCAAAGGGTTGGTGACCACAAAGTCGTTCGCAGGCTCTGCGCTGGTGTTGTGGAAGTGCGTGGTGAAAACGAGCCGGTCGCCCGGAACCACCCTGTCGGGTGGGAGGCGCTCTTCCCGCGAAACCCCGCCTTCCTCTATCGTTCGGACGACTTTGACGTCGCCTTTGAGCTGGATCTCTTCGGCGTGCGCAGGCAGCGCCAGGAAAGCGGCGAAACTGATAGAAATGACAAGAATTAGCCGTTTGAACATCTTATTATTCCTCAGTTTTCTATCGTAACTCGGAATGAAACTGTGCGCGTTGTGCCCGCTGCCAGGTCGCCGAGGTCGACGCCGATGCCCGTGACACTTGCTTCCCCCGCGTCGCTGTCGGTTCCGTCGGTGAGCGCGCTCCCATCGAGCGTTAGGCTGTTCGCCACGTATGTGGTCGACGTGGGAAATGTGTCTGAAACCCGCAGGCCGGTCGCCGAGCCGCTGCCGGCTACCGCGGCCGCAATAGTGTAGGTGATGATCGCGCCGGGGACCGGCTGGGTCCCGCCGAAAGGGTCGGCGACTGTGGCGGACTTGGTCAGCGAAACGCTGGCCAGCGACGCAACGATCTCGCCCGCATCGTCGTCATCGGCGCCCGAAAGGCCCGCGACGGCGTCGACGCCGTCTGCGCCCGCGCCGGAAAAGACCGTGCCGGGAGTGCCCGAGCCCGTTGCCGCCTGGGCGAGGAGCTTGACTTTGCTGCTGCCGCCATCGGCCGCACCCGCAGGCACCGTTCCGACGACGAGGATATTGAGCGAGCCATCGGGATCCAGGGCCGGGGTAGCCGCGCCGCTGGCCAGCAGCGTGTCTACACCCTCGTCGTAGACACCGTTGCCGTTGGTATCGATCGCCAGTTTGTCGATCTGCAGGTCGAAGTCGTTGCCAGCAACGCCGGGATCGACCGTGAGCTTATAGCTTTCCGGGCCGTTCCCCGAATTCGTTACGAGGAAACGCAGCGTCGTCGCGCCTGCCGACGGTATTGGTGCCCCGTCTTGCGAGGCGACCGCGACGTCGATTACCTCGTCAACGGTGATGGAGACCGTGTTGGAATTGACCGTGCGCGATGCGCCGTTGGCTGAAAAGCTGGCGGTTGCGGTATTCTCAATCAGCGTGCCCGCAGCCACGCCGCCGGCGTGCGCCGGCACAGCGTGCAGCAGCAGCGCCGCGACACCTGCTGTCGCCGTTGTGCGAAGTGAAAACCCCCGTTCCATGCGGAACGTGCTAACCAAAAGTGGTAAACAAATTGCTTACCAAGCCGTTACGGCACCGGTAGGGGATTCCCCGTGATGTCCGGCGGAAGGTCGGCCGCAATGACAGCTGCGGTCTGAGCGCCGCGCCCGAACCGGAGGCTGCGGAGGACCATGGCGCTCCGCTTTCCACCAGTGCCGGCCGGTAGTCCCGCCGCTCAACCTTGCCGCGTCGGCCTATCCGCCCTAGATGCCGAACATGGCCGGAGATCTTCTCGACAACCGGGGCCGGGGCGATGCCGAATGGGGCTGGCCCGCGATCCATCCCGAAGGACGCAAGTTCGGAGTCGCCGCAGTCGCGGTGGCGCTGGTATTCATCTTCCTGTTTGGATGGGGGATCGTCGGCTGGCCGCTGCTGGTGGCATCGCTCGGCGTGTTCGCCTTCTTCCGCGACCCCGAACGCGTCGTCCCGCAAGCGCAGGAGCTGATCGTCGCGCCGGCCGACGGACTCGTGACCTTGATCGGCGAGGTGGCGCCGCCACCCGAGATGCAAGGCACCGACGGATTTGGCGGGCCGGGGCTCGGCAGCGAGCCGGTGACCCGCATCTCGATCTTCATGTCGGTCTTCGACGTCCACATCAACCGCTCGCCCGTGGCGGGAATTGTCCGGCGGGTGGTCTATATCCCCGGCAAGTTCATGAATGCCGACCTCGACAAGGCGAGCGAGGAAAACGAGCGCCAGCACATCCTGATCGAGCGCAACGACGGCATCCAGATCGCCTTCACTCAGATAGCGGGGCTGGTCGCCAGGCGCATCGTGCCCTTCATCAAGCCGGGCGACACGGTCGCCGCCGGGCAGCGGGTCGGGCTGATCCGCTTCGGCAGCCGCGTCGACGTCTATCTTCCCGCCGGAACCGATTCGAAGGTCCTGCTCGGCCAGCGCGTGATCGCTGGCGAGACCGTCCTTGCGGAGATCGGCAAGCAAGGCCTGATCGAAGGGGTCAACCAGTGAGCCCGTCCGAGATAGACGACGACAGCCCGATCGATCCCGGTCCGGCGTGGCTCGGGCCCAAGGCGAGCGAGGACGAAGTCCCGGTCACGCGCCGTTTCGGCGGTGGGCTGGCGCTGCGGGCCGTCGTGCCCAATGCGATCACTGCCGCGGCGCTGTGCTCGGGCCTGACGGGCATCCGTTTCGCGATAGTCGGCGACTGGAAGATGGCCCTGTTCGCGATCCTCCTGGCCGGGTTGCTCGACGGTATCGACGGACGGATCGCACGCCTGCTCAAGGCGCAGTCGCGGTTCGGGGCGGAGCTCGACAGCCTGGCCGATTCGCTCAGCTTCGGAATGGCGCCGGCGCTGGTTCTGTTCCTGTGGTCTTTGCAGGGCCTGCCGCGCCTCGGCTGGTTCGCTGCGCTCGCTTTCGCGATCTGTACCGCGCTGCGCCTGGCGCGGTTCAACGCGCGGATCGACGTTGAAGAGCAGCCCCACAAGATGGCCGGCTTCCTGACCGGGGTTCCGGCACCGGTCGGGGCGGGGCTGGCGTTTCTGCCGATGTATCTGTGGATCGCAACGGAGAACGAAGTCTTTCGCACTCCGTGGGCGGTTGCCATCTGGACGGCTGTCATTGCCTTCCTGCTCATCTCGAATATCGCGACGCTGAGCTGGAAATCGCTGCGGCCGAGGAGTTCTTGGCGCCTGGCGATGGTCGGTTTCGGCGGGTTGCTGTTCGCCGCCCTGCTGACCGACCCGTGGTGGACCCTGGTGGTAATCTGTGTCGGCTATCTGCTCTTCATGCCGCTCGGCATCGCCAGATACGCCCGGGTCAGGCGGCAACGCGATGGGCGGACGGAGCCAGGCGAGACGCCGCACGTGCAGGCCGACGCGTAGCCCGCGCCTGAGCGCCATCGCGCCCCGAGTGGGGCGCAAAACCGGTCGAAGCACTCCACATGGTGAGCGTACGCGTATCGCCGCAAGCCTCGAGCTCGCGGCGCAGGCTGTCGAGGGCCAGCAAACCCCTCTGGAACGACGCGGCGATCGAAGTCAGCGCGAAGAGCGCGGCGGCGCCGAGACCGAGGGTGATAAGCATAGCGAGCATTGTCTGATCCTTGCCTGTGCCAAACCCCGTGGAGGGGGTGTGGAAAACATCTGGAAAAATGCCGGGCACCTATTTAGGTTCCCGTATTGTTCCGGTTCGGCTTTATGTTCCTGCTATGTTCCACTCGTCAAGGTCTTTCTTGCGATAGCGGGTTCGGCGGGTGGGCCGAATTGAGGCTGGATTTTCGGGACGATGGCCGCTAAGGCGCGCTCCGTCGCGGCCTTTGGTCGGGGCAAATCCACATGGAAGGCACATGCATACCGGTGCCCGCGCGGGACGCTCCGCAAGGGTCACTTTGCTTTCCAGAGGCATAACCGGAAAGGAATTTACCTATGGCGGCTCCTACCGTCACGATGCAGCAATTGATCGAGGCCGGCGCACACTTCGGCCACCAGACCCACCGCTGGAACCCGCGCATGAAGCCGTACATCTTCGGCGCGCGCAACGGCGTCCACATTATCGACCTGTCGCAGACCGTGCCGCTGTTCGCGCGCGCGCTCGACTTCGTGCAGCAGACCGTCCGGTCGGGCGGGAAGGTGCTGTTCGTCGGCACCAAGCGCCAGGCGCAGGACCCGATCGCCGAGGCGGCGCGCCGCAGCGGACAGCATTTCGTCAACCACCGCTGGCTCGGCGGCATGCTGACCAACTGGAAGACCATCTCGGGCTCGATCAAGCGCCTCAAGACGCTCGAAGAGCAGCTCTCGGGCGACACCAGCGGCCTGACCAAGAAGGAAGTGCTCCAGCTCACTCGCGAGCGCGACAAGCTCGAGCTGTCGCTGGGCGGCATCCGCGACATGGGCGGCATTCCCGACGTGATGTTCGTGATCGACGCCAACAAGGAAGAGCTGGCGATCAAGGAAGCCAACGTGCTCGGCATTCCGGTCGTCGCGGTGCTCGATTCGAACGTCGATCCCAGCGGCATCGCCTTCCCTATCCCGGGCAACGACGACGCCAGCCGCGCGGTGCGCCTGTACTGCGACGCGGTTGCCGAAGCCGCCACCACGGGCCGCGGCGAGGGCGTGGTCGATTCGGGTGCCGATTTCGGCGCGATGGACACGCCGCCCGCCGAAGCGGCTGCCGAAGAGGCGACCGCCTAAGCCATTTCCCGGCTCGCACTAGCGAACCGCGCGCCGGGCCCCCATCTGCGAGGCCCGGCGCTGACCCCATTTGAATCGAAGAGGTATACTACCATGGCTGCTTTTACTGCCGCTGACGTGAAGACCCTGCGCGAGAAGACCGGCGCGGGCATGATGGATGCCAAGAAGGCCCTCGAAGCGGCGAACGGCGACATCGAGGCCGCAGTCGACGCGCTGCGCGCCAAGGGCCTGGCCACGGCCCAGAAGAAATCCAGCCGCACCGCGGCCGAGGGCCTGGTCGGCATTGCCGTTGCCGGCACCAAGGGCGTGGCCGTCGAGGTCAACTCGGAAACCGACTTCGTCGCCAAGAACGACAAATTCCAGGACTTCGTGCGCAACGCCACCGAGGCGGCGCTGTCGCTGGGTTCCGACGACGTCGAGGCCCTCAAGGCGGCTTCCTACCCGGGCGGCGGAACCGTCGCCGACAAGCTGACCGACAACGTCGCCACCATCGGCGAGAACCAGCAGGTCCGCCGGATGAAGAGCGTCGAAGTCGCGCAGGGCGTCGTCGTGCCCTACATGCACAACGCCCAGGCGCCGAACCTCGGCAAGATCGGCGTTCTCGTCGCGCTCGAAAGCGAAGCTCCGGCCGACGTGCTCGAAGCTCTGGGCAAGCAGCTTGCGATGCATATCGCCGCGGCCTTCCCGCAGGCGCTCGACGCCGACAGGCTCGACGCCGAGGTGATCGACCGCGAACGCAAGATCGCGGCCGAAAAGGCGGCCGAGAGCGGCAAGCCGGCCGACGTGCAGGAGAAGATGGTCGACGGCGCGGTAAAGAAGTTCGCCAAGGAGAACGCGCTGCTCAGCCAGGTCTTCGTGATGGACAACAAGACCCCGGTCGCCGACGTCGTCGCCAAGGCGGGCAAGGACGCCGGCACGCCGATCGTGCTCAAGGACTATGTCCGCTTCCAGCTCGGTGAAGGCATCGAAAAGGAAGAGAGCGACTTCGCCGCGGAGGTGGCGGCCGCCGTCGCCGGCTGAGCCGACCCGCCATTACGGTCAACGAGCGGCCGCCGGACTTCGGTCCGGCGGCCGTTTTCGTGCGCGTCGTTCAGGACGCGGAGCGCTGCCCTGAACGGCCAGGTTGACACAAGCGACACCCTGTCACTCACAAGAGCGCGTTCTAAGAGACTGCGATCGAATAATAATTCCGCGAATCTGCCGGGTGACAGATTCGCGGAATCGGCAGGGAGAACGCTTGCGGTGCAGCGCAACCGAAGATTCCCAGGTCCGACAGCCGGCCTGGTGCGAATCCAACCGTTTCAAGGAGCGGGCGGGAGGTTGACGAGCGAAGCCTGTGTAGGAAAGCGAAAAATCGCCATGCCGGGGATATTCGGTTTCGCCCGATACTTGGCACCGCAGGCTCTCGCTCTATAAGGGCGGCGCATTTCCGCTAGCCGAGAGGTTCCTGCCGCCCATGTCGATGCCCCGGGTCAAACGCGTCCTGCTCAAGCTCTCGGGCGAAGTCCTGATGGGCGACCAGCAGTATGGCATCGATCCGGCGTTCGTGACCGAGCTGGCGAGGGAAGTGAAAGCGGCGCGCGACACCGGCCTGCAGATCTGCCTGGTCATCGGGGGCGGCAATATCTTTCGCGGCATGGCCGGGGCGGCGCAGGGGATGGACCGGGCGCAGGCCGACTACATGGGCATGCTGGCGACGGTGATGAACGCGCTCGCGATGCAATCCGCGCTCGAGAAGATCGGCGTTCACACCCGCGTCCAGTCGGCGATCCAGATGGACCAGGTGTGCGAGCCGGTTATCCGCCGCCGGGCCGAGCGCCATCTCGAGAAGGGCCGCATCGTGATCTTTGCCGCCGGCGTCGGCGCGCCCTATTTCACGACCGATTCCGGCGCCGCGCTGCGCGCCGCCGAAATGCAGTGCGACGCGCTGCTCAAGGGCACCAGCGTCGACGGCGTCTACGACAGCGATCCGAAACAAAACCCGGATGCAAAGCGTTTCAATACAGTCAGCTATGACAAAGTGCTGGCAGACAATCTCAAGGTGATGGACGCCTCCGCCGTGGCGCTGTGCCGCGACAACCAGATTCCCATCGTGGTCTTTTCGATCCGCGAAAAGGGCAACCTGGCGCGCGTGCTGGCGGGCGGGGGCGTGCAAACCATAGTGAAAGGGGAAGCCTGATGGCGAAGTATGACAAGGCCGATATCGAACGCCGCATGGCCGGAGCGATCGACAGCCTGAAGGGCGATCTCGGCGGCCTGCGCACGGGCCGGGCCAACGTCAGCCTGCTCGATCCGGTGGTGGTCGAGGTGTACGGCGCGATGATGCCGCTCAACCAGGTGGCGACGGTCAACGCGCCCGAACCGCGCATGCTCAGCGTGCAGGTGTGGGACAAGGCCAATGTCACCGCAGTGGAGAAGGGTATCGCCCACGCCAACCTCGGTCTCAACCCGATGATCGACGGCCAGACGCTGCGCCTGCCGATGCCCGACCTGACCGAGGAGCGGCGCAAGGACCTGGCCAAGCTCGCCGGCAAGTACGCCGAAAACGCCAAGATCGCCATTCGCAACGTCCGCCGCGACGGAATGGAAGCGCTCAAGGAAGACGAGAAGAAGAAGGAAATTTCCGAGGATGATCGCAAGCGGGGCGAGGACGAGGTCCAGAAGCTGACCGACAAGTACGTCGCCGAGGCCGACGCGGCCGCCGCGCAGAAGGAAAAGGAAATCCTGACCCAGTGACGTTTTCCGGTTCCGTTCGTCCTGAGCCGGTGTCGCTCCGCGACAGCTGCGCTTCCGAAGGACGAACTTGCGAGGCGGTGCCAAAACGTGCTTCGACAAGCTCAGCACGAACGGATTTCATTCATGGGCTCTGACAATCGCGCCCGCCATGTCGCGATCATCATGGACGGCAACGGGCGCTGGGCCAAGCGCCACCACCTGCCGCGCGCGATGGGGCACCAGCGCGGAGTCGAGGCGGTGCGCAAGCTGGTCCGCTCGCTCGATTCGACCGGGCTCGAATGCCTGACGCTCTACGCCTTCAGTTCGGAGAACTGGAAGCGCCCCGAGGAGGAGATCGGCGACCTGATGAACCTGATGCGGCGGTTCATCAAATCCGACCTGCCGGAGTTCGTCGCCAATGACGTACGGCTGAAAATAATCGGCGACTGGAAGGGCTTGGACCCTGATATTGTCAAGATGCTCGAAGATGCGCTGGAGCAAACGGCGAAGGGCAGCCGGACGCTGGCGGTGGCGCTCAACTACGGTTCGCAGCAGGAAATCGCCCGCGCCGCGAGCAAGGCGGCCGCGGCGGGAGAGATCACCCCCGAGACGATTGCCGCGCATCTCGACACCGCCGATCTGCCGCCGCTCGACCTGCTGATCCGCACGAGCGGCGAGGTCCGGCTGTCGAATTTCCTGTTATGGCAGGCGGCGTACGCCGAAATGTGGTTCACCGACGTGCTATGGCCCGAGTTCACGCCCAGGCACCTGGCCGCGGCGCTCGAGGAATTCGCCAAACGGGAGAGGCGCTATGGCGGACGCTGAAGCGGTTCCTGCCGCCAAGAGGAACGCCGACCTACCGGTGCGCATCGCCTCGGCGGTCGTCATGCTGGCGCTGGTGGTCGGCGCCATCGCGATGGGCGAGGACTACGTTTCCGGGCTGGTCGCGATCGTCGCCGCGCTGGCCTTCGTCGAATACTGCCTGCTGGTGATCAAGGCGACGCCCAGCATCGGCCTGCGCGGCACCGGGGTGGCGTTCGGGCTGTTCTACTTCGGCTTTGCCGCCTGGGTGCTGATGCGGCTCGATTCCTATTTCCTGATTGCCGCGATCGGCGCGGTGATCTTCACCGACACCGGGGCCTATTTCAGCGGGCGGACGATCGGCGGACCCAAGATTGCCCCCAAGATCAGCCCGTCGAAGACCTGGGCCGGGCTCGTTGGCGGGATGGTCTTCGCCGGCTTGTGGCTCTCGCTCGTCGCGGCGATGTTCTTCTTCACCAGCGAAGGCGGCGACCTCGGCGCCGTGTGGGCCGTCGGCTACGACAAGATCATCAGCGCCTTCCTCGTCGGCTGCGTGCTCGCGGTCGTCGCGCAGGCGGGGGATTTCTTCGAATCCTGGCTCAAGCGCAGGGCGGGGGCGAAGGACTCCTCGCGGCTCATTCCCGGCCACGGCGGGGTGTTCGACCGGGTCGACGGGATGATTCCGGTGGCGCTGGTCGTCGGCTTGCTGTCGAGCGCGGCGTGACATGACCCGGTCCATCACCATCCTCGGCGCGACCGGATCGATCGGCGCCTCCACGCTCGATCTGCTCCGGCGCGAGCGCGAGAGGTGGCGGGTCGTGGCGCTCACCGCCAATTGCCAGGCGCGCGAGCTCGCGGCGCTGGCGCGCGAGTTCGGTGCCGAGGTCGCGGTGGTCGCCGACGAGAGCTGCCTGGCCGACTTGCGCGAAGCGCTCGCCGGAAGCGGGATCGAGGCGGCGGCCGGCAGGGCCGCGCTGTGCGAGGCGGCGGCGCGGGGCGCGGAGCTGACGGTGGCGGCGATCGTCGGCTGCGCCGGGCTGGCGCCGACGATGGCCGCGGTGGAGCAGGGCGGGATCATCGCCCTGGCGAACAAGGAAGCGCTCGTTTCGGCCGGCGACGTGTTGATGGATGCCGTAGCGCGCCACGGCGCGACGCTGCTGCCGACCGATTCCGAGCACAACGCGATTTTCCAGTGCCTGCACGGACAGGACCTGGCCGACGTGCGCTGGATCACGCTGACCGCCAGCGGCGGGCCGCTGCGCACCTGGAGCGACGAGCGGCTCGCCGCGGTCACCCCGGCGCAGGCCGTCGCCCATCCCAACTGGGATATGGGCGCCAAGATCAGCGTCGATTCGGCGACGATGATGAACAAGGGTCTCGAATTCATCGAGGCGGCGCACCTGTTTCCGGTCGGCCTCGAGCGAATCCGCATCGTCGTCCATCCGCAAAGCGTGGTTCATTCGCTGGTCGAGTACCGCGACGGTTCGACGCTGGCGCAGCTCGGGCCCTCGGACATGCGCGTGCCGATCGCCTCGTGCCTGGCCTGGCCGGGGCGGATGGACACGCCGTGCAAGGCCCTCGACCTGCCGGCGCTGGGCACGCTGAGCTTCTTCCCGCCGGACGAGGAGCGTTTCCCGGCCACCCGGCTGGCGCGCGAGGCGGCCGAGGCGGGCGGGGCGGCCCCGGCGGTGCTCAACGCGGCGAACGAAATCGCCGTGGCGGCCTTTCTCGCCGGTCAGATTGCGTTCACCCGCATTGCCGCAGTGGTCGAGCAGACCTTGACCCGTACGCTTCCATCCGCTCCTGCCACTCTCGACGACGTGCTCGCCGTCGACAGCGAGGCGCGGGCATGGGCGTCGAACATCCTGGAGCACGCCTGACGTG